>JAYWGN010000040.1:0-94853 GCA_043778255.1 Chitinophagaceae bacterium
TAAATAATAGACCAGTTAGAAAATTTAATTACTTAACCCCAAATGAAGTATTTTTGAAGATGACAGGGTAAGTGTTGCACTTATCTGTTGAACACAGCCACAGTCTTTGCCACATAACCAGCAGCTTTGCAAAAAAAATTGTTACAATGCACAATACTCTTTACCACATAAAAAATTTTGGCGAAGCCATTCCTATATTTTAATAGGCAAATAATTACCATAAGTAAATTACCGCTAACTTATAACTTCTCACCTCTAACTTCTCACCTCTAACTTCTCACCTCTAACTTCTCACTTCTCACCTCTAACTCCTACCTTCTTACTTAATTTCTTAATTCCTTAATTTCTTAATTCGTACTTCCACCTCTACCTTCTAACTTAATTTTCAAGGTATTCCGCAGCTATCATTATACGCCAATTTTGTTCAGGTTTATTACTTTGTAAAATGCTTTTGTCCATAATGCCTTTACTTATAAGTAGTTGTTTGGCAGCTTTTATTTTTTCGGTAAAATAATTATGGGTTAACCAATCTTGTTGGGGTGTTTCAAATCCAATTTTGTTGGTACGCCAAGTTATTGATGTGGGCAATTTTTGTTCCACCGCCTTACGCAATATATATTTTTGAAATCCCTGATGTATTTTATAATGGCTCGGTAGGCTGTATATATATTGCACCAATTGGTGGTTAAGGTAGGGCAACCTTACTTCTACTCCATGAGCCATAGCATTTTTATCGGCATAGCGTAGCAAATCCTGTAAGCCAAATTGCATGGTATTAAAGTAAAGTAAGTCATTCAGTTTTTTTACCAAAGGCTTATACACAAATAGTTTGGTGTAGTGTGCATCAATATAAGGTTGTGCCAAGCCACTATGCCATTGTAATTGGTTATGTGCTTTTTTTTGCAGCTGTGTAGCAGCAGCACCCGGAAACCAACTGGCCATACGGTTACGCAAACCCCAATGAACCACTGCATTATTTTGCTGCAAAGCAGCATACTCTTGTTTAAATTTTTGTTTGTCGTACAAGTACAATTCTTGTAAGTACCAATGCAAATATTTTTGATAGCCCCCCATTGTTTCATCGGCACCTTGCCCATCTATAAGTACCTGTGTATGGTGTTGCTTTGCTAGTGCATACACTTGGTATTGGGCATATACACTGCTACTTACAAAGGGCTGCTCCTGTGTGGCTATAAGTGCAGCAAAATCCTGTTCCAAACCGTTTGCCGTAGGGTAAGTGTATTGGCTATTGGTAGTACAGTGTTGTTTTACTTGGTGTATATAAGTACTTTCATCGTTAGCATAATTGTTATATACAGCCGAGTAAGTTGCAATATGTTGTATGCCCAACTGGTGCATATAAGCTACTATACTACTACTATCCAAACCGCCACTGAGGCTAGTGCCTATAGCAATATCACTTCGTAAAGTTTGCTTAATGCTTTTGGTTAATAATGCATCAAATTGTTCAATTGCTTCGGGTTGGGTAAGGGTACTTTTAGTTTCCTTATCAATATCCCAATATTGGTGTTGGGTTACAGTAAAGTTGGTTAGTTGTAGGGTTAAGTAATGTGCAGGTGGTAGGCTATATATATTTTGGTAAAATGTTATTTCGGGTTGTAGTGGTATTTGGGTGTAGCCTAAGCCAAGGTATAAAGCTAGCATACTATGGTTTAATAGCTTTTGTACACCTGCTGCCCATAAGGCTTTCATTTCACTTGCAAAGTAAAAACTGGTATCGTTGGTGTAGTAGTATAATGGTTTTTCGCCAAATCTGTCTCGGGCTATAAACAGTTGTTGCTCCTGCTCATCGTATATAGCAAAGGCAAACATACCTTCAAATAATTGCAAACAATTGGCCCCGTATTGGTGGTAAGCAGCTACTATAACTTCGGTATCGGTAAGGGTAGTAAAGGGTAAGCCCAATTGTTGCAATTGTTGCTTTAGTTCTATATAATTATACACTTCGCCGTTGTGTATAATGGTGTAGCGGTTAGCGTAATGTAAGGGCTGTGCAGCTGCTTGGCTAAGGTCTATTACGGCAAGTCGCCTATGTGCTAAGCCAAGGGTATTGTTACTATTAATATAAAAGCCTTCGCCATTGGGGCCACGGTGTGCTAAGGCAGTAGCCATTGGCTGTAAGCTTGGCTGGGTAACGGTTTGCTGTTGGTTGTATATACCTGCTATGCCACACATATTGTTTTATTTATTACGCTTCGCTTAAAAATAGTTTGGCTAAATTTATTAACTATAAATTTAACTGTCAATTATCAATTGTTAATTGTCAATTATTAATTGTCAATTATTAATTGTCAATTACTTTCGCATATTGCTTTCAAATTACTTAATCCCTTATCAAATTGCTTATTCAACATGGGACGAAATAATGGGCTAAGTACTTTCATTACAGGGTTGGGTAGCATACCACCGTTAGTCCAAGTTACGTTGCATTGGTTGCTGCCTTTGGCAGTAAATGTCCAATTGTCGTAAGCTGTGGATTGCATTGGCTTTACAAATTGCAAATCAAACTCCACCGATTTATTTTCAACAGTGCTTTTGAGGGTGAGTGAACCAACGCCTACTTTTTTGCCTTCCCAACTGTAGTGATGCCCTACGGTACAGGGTGTTCCGGTTATTACATTTTTAGCAGTGGGGTCGCCTTGTTGCCAAGCATTCCATTGGTTGTAGCTGCTAAAGTTGGCTACGTTGCTATACACTTTTTCGGGTGTGGCATCTATAGTTATTACTTTTTCTATTTTGTAACTGTTGGGCATTACATAACTTAGTATGGCTAATAATACTATAATGGCTAATAATACATAGAGGATAATCATAAAAATAAAATATTTATTGTGGTTAATAAGTTGATGCTATAAAAGTAAGTATATATGCTGGAACAGCAAAGTATATAGGGGTATTTCAAAATACCACTACTTTTAAAAATGTTATTTAAACAGCAGCCAACTTTGTGATGGCACTACCCTTGTAAGGTTGGCAACCAGTAGCTATTTGTACTACTGTAGTGGCTTTGCTAATGCCCAATAAAGTACCAATAGCTGACGGGCTGCGGTTTGTAACGGTTACCCCACAGCGAATGAGGCGAAGCCGAAATGAGTGAGGAGTAATAGTGAAAAACCGAACTGTTGTTACATATATATACCTAAGCTGAAAGCCCCAAAACCGTGTTGTACTACTCCTTACAAACTACCCTTATACTAATTACTAACAAGCTTATATTATTAAATTATTATTATTTTTTAATTTATTATAATATTACATTGTACCAACCTACATTTGTATGTAAAATAAAATCAACAAATACTATGGGTGTCAATTCAATTCTAAAAATTTTTTTACCAAAAGATAGAGTGTTTTATACTTTATTTGAACAAATTGCCAATAAGGTAGAACAAATGGGGAACAAATTAAAGGAGATTGTATCGGAGTCAGACTTTGATAAAAGGGCAACTTTAATTAAGCATTTAGAAGATATGGAGCATGACAATGACGACTTTACTCATAGCGTTTTTACGGAGTTGGGCAAAAATTTTATAACACCATTTGACCGTGAAGATATACACAGCCTAGCTAATGCTTTGGACGATATTTGTGATTATATATATGCCACTGGCAAAAAAATAAATTTTTATAAAGTAAACCCTAACGACCCTGGCATTCAAAAAATGGCCGATATAATATTAGAAGCTGCCGTAGCCGTAAAAAATGCAGTATTAGAATTACGCAATATGAAAAATATGCGTAACATTACCGATGCACTTGTAAAAGTAAATAGCTTGGAAAACCAGGCTGACGATATATTTGACCTTAGTATTGAAAAATTATTTGATACCGAAAACGATGTAAAAGAGGTTATAAAAAAACGTGAAATATACCAAATAATGGAAGTGGTAACTGACAAATGTGAAGATGCTGCAAATGTAATAGAATCAATAGTAGTGAAATACGCTTAATGAGAAATGTGCTAAGTAGGGAATGTGCTATTTAGCTAATAAGCTAATATGCTAAGAAGGAAATGAGCTATTTAGCTAATAAGCTAATATGCTAAGA
The DNA here is from genome assembly GCA_043778255.1 of Chitinophagaceae bacterium. Lineage (GTDB taxonomy): Bacteria > Bacteroidota > Bacteroidia > Chitinophagales > Chitinophagaceae > JAYWGN01. The sequence continues at coordinate 4,069 of JAYWGN010000040.1, forward strand.
AGGAAATATGCTATTTAGCTAATAAGCTAATGTGCTAAACAAAAAATAAGTTCTAACTTTTATGAAATCAAATTATCGTATTATCAAATTATCACTTTATCGTATTATCAAATTATCAACTTAGCTTATTATTTATGACTCTTGTAATTATAATTATCATACTTGCTTTATTATTCGACTTTATAAATGGGTTTCACGATGCTGCTAATTCAATAGCAACTGTAGTAAGCACCAAAGTACTTACGCCATTACAAGCCGTTATATGGGCTGCCATATTTAATTGTGTTGCCTATTTTATATTTAAAGATCATGCTGTGGCAAACACAATTAGCAAAACGGTGAATAAGGAATTTATAACTTTACCCGTAATATTTTCGGGGTTAATTGCTGCCATATTTTGGAACTTACTTACTTGGTGGTATGGTATTCCCTCATCATCATCTCACACATTAATTGGTGGCTTTGCAGGTGCTGCTATATGCCATGCAATAGTTACCAAAGGCATTACTATAAGTTGGGCCAAAGTAGTAGAGTCAGGCATTATTATTAACACAGTTTTATTTATATTTTTAGCCCCTATTATTGGTATGGTTATATCAATATTTATAACGGTAGTAACTATAATGCGTAATGTATGGCTACGGCTAGGCATTATGGCTATTGCTACATGGCTTACATTTATAATGTTTGGCAAGTTTGAACAAAGCAAAATGGACGAAAACCTAGCTAAGTTTTTAAAAATTGATAAGTACAAAAAAGAAGTAGCCACAACTGCAGAAAAATTAAAAGCAAATACTACCGATGCCAAACTAATAGAGGCCAACAATGCAGCTACTGAAAAACTAACCAAAGCATTACCCAACTACGACAATATAAAATTGTTATTAGTTAATTACGACAAAGGCGGTGCTGCTCCAATAGCAGAAACTGCCTACCAAAAAGGCTATTTGAATGATGTAGAAGCTAGTAGGTTAAAAGATGATATACGTAACCTTAACGATTACCTTATACTGGAATCAAACTCGATACTTAACGAAAAAGATAAGCATGAATTTGCCATTGCAAAAGATGCCACAGAAAAATATAAAGAACCTTTAAAAAAATACTTGGCAACCACTAAGGGTATGGATAGTGTACTAAAAGTTGTATATATTGATAGTACAATTGTTGCACTCAATAGCATATACCCAATACAACCAAAACATATAGCAAGTGTAAAAGAAAAAATAAGAACCTATAGCATAAAAAATACTTTAGAAAACGATATAGAAAAAGCCAACAACAGTGCAATAGCATGGGGTATGGTATTTACCGCTATATTTTTTGGGTTGGTATATATATATGTTGAAAAGTTTAGAACACCTACAGCATTCAAATTGGCTAACATGTTTAAAAAGCTACAACTGTTTAGCAGTGCAGCTTTCAGTGTAGGCCACGGTGGTAACGATGCACAAAAAGTAATGGGTATTATTGGTGCAGCACTTATAGTAAGTGGCAGCATACAGGACTTTGAGCATTTGCCAATATGGGTACCTATTGCCTGCTACTTAGCCATAGGTATTGGTACTATGAGTGGCGGTATGAAGATAGTAAAAACTATGGGTAGCAAAATAACTAAAGTAACACCACTAGAAGGTGTGGCAGCAGAAACTGCTGGAGCTATCACATTATTTTTTACAGGCCAAATGGGCATACCAGTAAGTACTACACACACTATTACCGGTAGTATAATAGGTGTAGGTGCTACTAAGCGGTTAAGTGCAGTAAGGTGGGGCTTAACCCTCAACTTGCTGTGGGCTTGGATATTAACCATACCTGTAAGCGGCTTATTGGCAGCCGTGGTGTATTTTATATACCATTTATTTGTATAGGTATTACAGTAAGTGTATTATACAATTTGTTGTAATTGCACTAAAGCTGTTATTGTATAGCTAGCTTCCTGTGGTATTGGTGCTGCTACATAATTGGCAAATACTGTTTGCCAGCCAGCATTGTAAGCACCTTTTATATCTGCCTCTATATTATCGCCAATCATTATACTGTTGGTAGTAGTTGCATTTGCCTGTTGCAATGCATAATCAAATATTTCTTTATTAGGCTTTACAAACCCTGTAGCTTCACTAGTTATTACATGAGTAAAATACTTTGCTAAACCACTACTAGCTAACTTACGATGTTGTGTTTTTTCAAAACCATTGGTAATTAAATATAGCTTATATTTTTTAGCAAGTAAATAATCAAGTGTTTCAAAAGCACCTACAAATACAGCCTTTTTTTCGGGTAATATTTCTAAAAATGTTGTTGCCATTTGTTTGGCTAATTGCTCATCCCCAATTTTAAAATCGAGTAGCGTTACGTACATTCGTTTCCATTTTAGTTCATCGCTGCTAATTTTGCCTTGGTGGTATTTGTTCCACATAAGTTCATTGTGGTGCAAGTACTTTTGTATAAATAAGTCAAATGAGGTTACGCCCTTACGGGCTAGATGCAATTGTAGGTACAAATCGTGTAATGCTGAATGGGCGTTGGTTTCAAAGTCCCAAAGGGTGTGGTCGAGGTCAAAAAAAATATGTTGTATCATAAGTAAAATTAGGTACAAAATTGTACATTTTTATTACTTAAATTTGCTACTATGAATATTGTAATAACTGGAGCAACTAAAGGAATAGGCTTAGCAATAGCAAAAATATTTGCCCAAGATGGGCATACATTACTACTCTGTAGCCGCAATGAAGTAGCGTTAAATGCGGTAGCAGAAGAATTAGAAATAATAAATAGTAGCACTAAAGTACATACTAAAATTGTAGATGTAAGTAACGAAACAGCCTGTAAGCAATTTGTACAATGGTGTATAACTATAGTGCCACATATTGATATATTGGTTAACAATGCAGGGCAGTTTTTGCCGGGCAGTATATATAACGAAGCTGATGGTATGCTAGAGCAAATGATACAAACCAACTTGTACAGTGCCTATTATATTACAAGAGGCATTTTGCCAACTATGATGGCAAAAAAAGTGGGACATATTTTTAATATTTGTAGTATAGCAAGTACACAGGCTTATAGCAATGGTGGCAGTTATAGCATTAGCAAATTTGCACTATTAGGCTTTAGCAAAAACTTACGTGAAGAGCTAAAACCCTTTGGCATAAAGGTATGTGCCATACTACCCGGTGCAGTATATACTAATAGTTGGGCAGGTAGTGGCGTAGCCGAAAGCCGAATAATGGAAGCTAATGATATAGCTAAAATGGTGTTGGCTATTACACAATTATCGCCACAGGCAGTGGTAGAAGATATTGTACTACGACCCTTATTAGGTGATTTATAATGTATAATTAAATAGTAAATAAAATATACCTTGAATTATTTAGCACATGCCTACTTGTCATTTAACAATACTAATATATTGGTAGGTAATATGATAAGCGATTATGTAAAAGGCAAAACTAAATACAACTACTCAAATACAGTGCAGCAGGGCATTACATTACATAGAAAAATTGATGCTTACACTGATAGCCACAGTATAGTTAAAGAAGCTAAGCTATTACTACAACCACATTATAGGCTATACAGTGGTGCATTTGTTGATGTTATATTTGATCATTATTTGGCAAAAAAAATACACACTGAAATTGATTTAATGGCTTTTAGCCAACATACTTACAACACTTTACAGCAACAAATAGATGTAGTGCCCCTAGCATTTGCCAAAATGCTACCCTATATGCAACAGCATAATTGGTTGTACAATTACCAGTTTAATTGGGCTATGCTCAAAAGCTTTAAAGGCTTACAACACCGTGCCAAATACTTAACCGAAGTTGAAACAGCATTTCAAATATTTGAAAACGAGTATAGTGTTTTTGAACAATGCTTTCACCAATTTTGGAACGAATTATATACTTACACTAAAAATGAATTTGAAATGTTGGATAATAGTGGTGTATAATAAAGCAATTGTTTTACCTTAGTGCAAATTTTTTTTATAACTACTTATAATGCATTTAAAACAGCGCTATATTTTTCATTTATTATGTATATTAGCTACATCATGTACTACTAAAACTGAACAAAAGCCTCCAAAAATTGCTACACAAAATATACCCAATACTATAACTGACCGTAACAAACCTGACCCTAACATAGCCGTAAAAGATGACTACACCTCCCTCACCAAAGAAGATGAGGAAAGAGAGGATAAAACACACATGGATATGAGCTATTACCCTAGCAACTATGCATTGGATAAAGCACAACAAAAACCCGTACAACTTATAGCTAGAGTAACTTATAGCCGACCTCACAAACGTGATAGAACCATAATATTTGGCGATAGCACAGCACCTGTACCTTATGGCAAGCTTTGGCGATTAGGTGCTAATGAAAGTACCGAAGTCGAATTTTTGCGACCCGTTATTATTAATAACAAAACAATAAATGCAGGAAGATATACCCTATTTGCAATACCTAATAAAACAACTTGGCGTATATTGCTAAACACTGCATTGTTTACATGGGGCGATTTTAACTACGACCCCAAAAATGATCTTGTAAAAGTAGATGTACCTGTAAAAGCTACTAGCTTTTCATTAGAAACTTTTTTAATTTATTTTCAAAAAACTACAACAGGATGCAATATGATAATGAGTTGGGATACAGTATTGGTAGCCTTACCAATTGATATTAAAAATTAAATAATAACATTTTACCATAAACTAAAACTGGCATAACTTTCGTTAGTGTAATAGTGAATTTTTAAATTATATATTATGACAAAATTTATAGCGTTACTCTACAGTATTATAATGGTAATAGCAGCTAATGCTCAGGATGCAAAAGCACCACCACTCGACAAGTCGCCTATGGATATGAGCTACTACCCAGACCAGTACCCCTTACAAAAATTTCAAGGAAAAATAACCACACCACCAAGTGTACGTATTATATACGGCCGACCTCAAAAGGATGGGCGAACCATATTTGGCGACCTTATAAAGTATAAAGAAATATGGCGAATAGGTGCCAATGAAGCTACTGAAATTGAATTATATAAAGATGCCAAAATTGATGGCAAAAAAGTAGCGAAAGGACGTTACACCCTATACTGCATACCTACTGAAACCACTTGGACATTTATAATAAATAAAGATACCGACAGCTGGGGGGCATTTAAGTACGACGAAAAAAAGGATATCGTAAGATTTAAAGCAACAGTAAAAAAATTAGAAACCGAAGTGGAAACCTTGTCAATATTTTGCGACAAAACAACAACGGGTTGCACAATTAATGTAAGTTGGGATAAAAGTACGGCTGCATTTCCTGTAATTTTTTAATACATACGGCAAAATGCTTTGGAGAAACAAAATAACAAAATTTTACAATATTAACATATCGGTTGGCATACCGTTTGAATAACAATAGTAAACTGCTTTACAACTATGCTCAAATTATTTATATTATTTATTACTATTATTGTAAGTACACTACTACCTGCACAAACCAAAACTGTAGTTAAGTACAAAGTACCCAAAGCTAAACCCACAAAGGCTGTAAAGCTTAAGGTAGTAAAAGATACTATACCCAACCCTTACTATATTATAATTGATAAAAGCGATTATGAGTTGCAAGTATATGACGATACAGGTTGGCTAGCTACCTACCCTGTAGTATTTGGAAGTAAAGATTTGGCCGATAAGCAAATGGAGGGAGACAAAAAAACACCCGATGGCGAATTTTCTATTTACATAAAAAAAACAAACAAGCAATGGGGATTGGAGTTACTATTAGATTATCCATTGCAACGAAATATTGACCAATTTAACCAACGTAAAGCAAGTGGGCAATTGCCCAAAAAAGCAAAGTTGGGTAATGGCATTGCCATACACGGTACTAGGCCTGGTAGTGAGTGGACGGTAGATAATTATATAAACTGGACCGATGGCTGTATAAGTGTTAAGTATACCGATATGAAAGAGTTGTACGACCTTATACCACAAGGCACTAAGGTAACCATAAAACCATAATATTTAAAGCCAATAAGAAATATTGTATAAAAAAATTGCTTAAAAAAAATTAGATTATTAGTGTGCTTAGCTTTTTTAAACCTTACAATTATTTGTACTTCTATCAAGTAATTTAACAACTATATTAATAGTGTAATTTGTTGCAATTATTTGGTTTTATATGTTTTAATATATGGATATGCTAACGCCAAAATTTTTTACCCTTATATTAAATTTTACTGCTCTCAGGCCACAGCCAATTTACAATAGTTGTTGTACTAAATGATCTCCCTATATTTTAAAAGTACCACAACGTTAATTTAAGTATGTTGGTATAATTATATACAACTAATAAACTTTACTAATCACTATTTATTTTTCGTTTCCAGCTTTAGTATTGTTACCACTCAACTTATCAACTCACTACCCAGTGTATTTATTTAGCAATATCCCCAATCATCATATTTTAGCAGTTTTTTAAAAAAATATATTTTCTATTAAATTTTCATTAGTTTTATTTACAAAAAAAAACATTTTTATTACTGTAAATCAAACACTATGTGGAACAACTTATTTAGAACTAAAAATATTGACAACATAATTGCCGATGGTAATGATGGTTCACATGGTGAAGGTGGATTAAAAAGAGTCCTCAATGCAAGAGACCTTACTTTTTTTGGCATAGCAGCAATATTAGGTGCTGGTAGCTTTAGTAGCCTCGGTGGTGCTGTATACAATGGTGGGCCTGGCGTAGTAATATTATTTTTAATTACGGCAGTGGCATGTGCTTTTACAGCATTTTGTTATAGTGAGTTTGCAAGCCGCATACCAGTAGCTGGTAGTGCTTATACTTATGCCTATGCTAGCTTTGGTGAGTTATTTGCTTGGATAATTGGTTGGGCACTTATAATGGAATATAGCATTGGTAATATATATGTGGCATATAGTTGGAGTGATTATTTTACTTCTTTTTTAGCCAAAGCTGGCGATGCCTTACATATAAATTTGAATATGAAATATTGGCTAACTACTAGCTATATGGAAGCTAAACATGCCTTTGCAGCTGGCACAACTAATACCGAATTGTTAAGTGCTTGGAACAATGCTCCGCAGCTTGGTGGTTTAAGAATTATACTCGATTTGCCAGCACTTATTATAAATATATTAATTACTTACTTAGTGTATAAAGGTGTAAAAGAAAGCAAAAATTTTAGTAACATAATGGTTATACTCAAGTTAGCAGTTGTACTATTAATTATACTTGTAGGTGGTTATTTGGTACTACACAATGGGCTTACTGCTAACTGGACCCCAATGAACCCAAAAAATGTACACTCCTTTATGCCAAATGGTTTCAGTGGTGTTATGAAAGCTGTGGCAGGTGTGTTTTTTGCTTATATTGGGTTTGATGCCGTAAGTGTATTAGCCGAAGAAAGTAAAAATCCTCAACGAGATTTGCCTCGTGGTATGATAGCTAGTTTGGTTATTTGTACCGTCATTTATATATTGCTTACACTTGTACTTACAGGTGCTACCAACTACCTCAATTTTAAAGATGTAGGCGACCCATTAGCTTTTATATTTGAACCTCAAAATTTGAATATACCATGGATGCAATTTTTAGTATCGGTGTGTGCAGTAATAGCTATGACGAGTGTATTGCTAGTATTCCAAATGGGGCAACCTCGTATATGGATGAGTATGAGTAGAGATGGTCTCCTACCAAAAGTATTTGAAAAAATACACCCAAAGCATAAAACTCCCTCATTTGCAACTATTGTAACGGGTTTGGTTGTTGGCATTCCATTATTATTTACCGACAAAACTTTTGTACTCGACTTTACTAGTATTGCTACACTATTTGCCTTTGTACTGGTATGTGGTGGTGTATTATTAATACCTCGTAAACAAAAACAACCAGGCAAATTTAACTTGCCTTACATTAATGGGCAGTTTATATTTCCCATTATTATAGCTGTTGCTGTTGCAGCTTTGGCTATGTTTGTACCAAATTATTTTAGCAAAAAAATAAGCTTTGCCGATGAAAAAAACATTGAAAAACTACAAGCCATAATACCAACCAAAAGCTTTGATACAGTAGCTTTAAATACAGTATTGGCAAACGAATTTAACAATATAAAAAATAACAATATTGACTTTGCTGATGTAGCCGACACATTAGCAGTAAAGCAAACTACTACCGATAAATTTAATGTAGCAGCCTCTTACTTAACAAACGAAGACACTAGTTTGAGAAAAACTCAAAAAATTTCCACCCTAATATTTTGGGGCTTAATGATAGTATTTGCCGTACTTGCATTTGTAAAAAAATACTCTTTAATACCCTTACTGGGTGTAAGTACCTGTTTGTATTTACTTACCGGTATGACACTGGCCAACTGGATATGGTTTATGGCTTGGCTACTCATTGGGCTAGTGGTATATGCCCTTTATGGTTACAAAAAAAGTAAATTAGCAAATGAAAAATAGATTTTTGCCACAAAATTACTTGGCTTAATTTTACATAAATATATGATGAAGAAAAAGCCCAACTATAAATCATGTAAGTCAAACACTGAAACTTCAAAAATTGATGTAGCAACTATACTAGACAAAAAAAATAGTTTAGGAATAGTTAAAACAAAAAAAGTTTCACTAAAGCATTCATACACTTATAATAGCTTCGTAACTGTAATGGACAAATCACCATTTACCCTTGCCGAGTGGGCTGATTTGTTATATATAAGTGAACGTACTTTGCAGCGGTATGCCAAATCAAATGCTACATTTAATGGGTTACAAATTGAACGTATAATGGAATTAGAAAAATTAATTATTGCTGGTAATAGTTTGTTTCACTACGAATTTAGAGATTGGCTAATGCATAATGCCATTTATTTCAATAGCGATACTCCATATAGTTTGCTTACTACTCATAATGGCATAACTCAAGTTTATAATCGAATTGGTGCTATACAGTACGGCACATGTGCCTAAATGTTTATTACTGCTAAACAAATAATTAAACACTACCAATAACTATGAAATACGAAATAGGCGATAACATAATAATAAAATTGACCAACGAAGAGGGAAAAGTAGTAGAAATAATAAATGAAAAACTAGTACTTATTGATGTTAAAGGTGTTAAGTTTCCGGCATATATGGATCAAATAGATTTTCCATACTTTAACTTATTTAGCAAACAAAAAATAGTAGTACCCAAAGTTGAAAAAGTATATATTGACGATGTAAAACGTGAAAAACCAAAGCCAATAGCCAAGGTTAGCAATGGTGTATTTATACAACTTATACCTATACTAAGTACCGACGATTTTGGCGACGATGTTATTAATTTTTTTAAAATATACCTCATTAACGAAACCGAAAATTTACTGCTATTCGACTACACACTTTACTTACAAGGCAACGAAGCCTTTCAATTTAAAAACGAACTGCTCCCCTTCCACGACTTTTATGTGCATGATATAGCTATTGAAGATTGCAGCAAAAACCCCAAATTTAATTTTATATTCAGCCTCAAAAACGGTACCAAAAAAAAGGCAGAATACCTCGAAACCAATTATAAACTTACAGGCAAACAAATATTTAACCAATTTATACAAATGAAAGAAAAAGGCGAAGCTAGCATTAGGCATTTGCTTTACAACACTTACCCCGATGCTACCGTGGTGGAAAAATTTGATAGTAGCAAACTCAGCAATGCAGGCTACAAAGTACAAGATGCTAGAACCTACAAAAACAATTTGCCCATGGCACGAACCGTATTAGACCTGCATATAGAAAAATTGGTACACGACCCTGCACACCTAACCAACACCGAAATATTGCAAGTGCAAATGAACGAATTTGAAAAATGGTACAATGTTGCAGTACTACAAAACCTCCCTTTTTTTATAGTAGTACACGGTATTGGCAATGGTGTATTACGCAACGAAGTACACGAATTTGTAAAGTATAAAAAAGAAGTAACCTCGTTTGTAAACCAGTTTCACCCTTCATTTGGCTACGGCTCCACCGAAATAAAATTTGGCTAACCCGTATTTATATATTTACAGTATTTACATTATTACTACTTTTGTACACAATGTATAAGCAATTAATAGTGGGGTTAATTATTACCCTTTTTTACTTTAGTAGTAGTACTGCCCAAGTGCCTTTACCGCCTACTGTACCTGCCACTATACCAACAATTGATACAGTAATACAACCTATAAAGGTAGCTCCAGTAGTTACATTAAAACAAGGCAATACTATACTCAAAGCAAGTAACGATTGGCGGTTTTATATGGCATTGTATTTATTAGTTTACTTTGCATTGTTTAAGTTATTTTTTCCTAAGTACGTTGACGATATGTTTGCACTCCTATACCGAAGCACCATCAAAAGCAAACATATAAAGGAACAGCTGGACGGTAATATAATCCCCTCCTTACTCCTCAATGTTTTTTTTGCATTTGTAGTTGGTTTATACACCTATATAGCTTTGCAGTATTATGCTACCACACCAGTTACCAACAAGTATAAGTTACTAGCCATTTGTATATTACTAATAGGTATTATATATTGTATTAAGTATTTGGGGCTTTCCATATTGGGTTGGTTATTTAAGGTTAAGGCAGCTACAAGTTCTTATAGTTTTACAGTATTTTATTTCAACAAAGTATTGGGCATTGTGCTATTGCCCTTTGTATTGTACTTGCTACTTAGCCCTATTGTTAACGGTACTATTATTACTATAGCAGGTATATTTATAGTATTACTAATTGCTTACAGGTACGTATTGGCTTATATTAGTTTGCAAAAAACAGTACAAATGAATGTATTACACTTTTTTTTGTACCTTTGTGCTGTGGAACTTATGCCTTTGTTGCTACTAAGCAAAGCAATAATGGTAAATTATAATAAAATATTATAAAAAAATACACAGTAATTACAATGGTGAAGCAAGGAGAACAGAAAAAATCTACATCAAAAGTTCCTAAAAAAATACTAATTACACAACCTCAACCAGAGAGTATTAAATCTCCCTATTACGAGTTGGAACGTAAGTATGGTGTAGTGCTACATTTTCACCCATTTATTACACTCGAAGGCATAATAGCCCGAGAGTTTAGAAAACAAAAAATTGATATTACCGATTACACAGCAGCCATATTTACCAGCAAAAATGCCATCGACCATTTTTTTAGAGTGTGTGAAGAAATGAAAGTAACCGTAGGCGACAATGTAAAGTATTTTTGCACCTCAGCATCTGTAGCATTGTACTTACAAAAGTTTATACATTACCGTAAACGAAAAGTTTTTTATGGTGCCGATGGTAGCAATAAAAGTATGTTTGATGCCATAAATAAGCACAAAGAAAACGAACTATTTATATACCCTTGCAGCGAAAACCAACAAGATGGCGAAATAGTAAATTGGCTCAAAACCAACAAATGCGAATATTGTACCGCCTACATGTACCGCACCATAAGTGCCGATGTAAAAGCAGTATTACAAAAAACAACATTTGACATCATGTGTTTTTTTACCCCAAGTGGCATTCGAAGTTTATTTGAAAACAAACCCGATTACCAACAGAACGGAACACTATTTGGCGCATTTGGCAACAATACCAACAAAACAATAACCGATGCAGGCCTTACCCTTACCATAAAAGCACCCTCACCCGAAGCACCAAGTATGATAGCCGCTTTAGATAAATACCTAGCTACCATTATTAAAAAAAAGGCCTAAATAATAAAGCCTAATGACAACCGAAACCTTACAGCAAATAGCCACCACAGCCCTGCAGAACCAAGGCAATGCCATACTACAATTACAACAATACATAACACCACAGTTTGCCAATACGGTACAACTAATTAACAATACTACAGGCAGGCTTATATGCACAGGCATAGGCAAAAGTGCCATAATAGCCCAAAAAATAGTAGCCACCCTCAACTCCACAGGCACACCAGCCATATATATGCATGCAGCCGATGCCATACACGGCGACCTCGGTATGGTACAACCCACCGATACCCTATTGGTAATAAGCAAAAGTGGCGATAGCCCCGAAATAAAAACACTAGTACCCCTACTCAAAAACTTTGGCAACACCGTAATAGGCATGGTAGGCAACATGCAATCGTACTTAGCCACCAACAGCCATTACACCATTAACACTACCATAGCAGCCGAAGCCTGCCCTATTAACCTAGCACCCACCACAAGCACCACAGCACAAATGGTAATGGGCGATGTGTTAGCAATATGCCTTATGCAACTCAAAGGCTTTACCCCCACTAACTTTGCCAAGTACCACCCAGGTGGAGCATTAGGCCGTAAGCTACACCTTACCGTAGCCGATATGTACCCCAACAACCCCAAGCCACAAGTGCCAAGCACCGCCACATTGCAACAAGTAATAACCGAAATAACCAAGCAACGAATGGGTGCCACAGCCGTAACCAACAACGGCACACTAGTAGGCATTATAACCGATGGCGATATACGCCGCCTACTCGAAACCACCAATACCCTCACCAACATAACTGCCGCCAACATAACCCAAACCAATGCCAAAACCATAGCACCCTCCGCCATGGCTACCGAAGCCCTAAACCTAATGCAGCAGCTCAACATAATGCAATTAGTAGTAACCCAACACAACCAATACCTCGGCATGGTACACCTCCACGACATTATAAAAGAAGGCATAGTATAACCCACCAACACCATCATAATTTTAGTTTTATTACCTCTTATAATTTGGGGCTGTTAAGCTTAAGTACTACTATGTAGCCACATATCCCTGCCCGGCTCCCACTACCGCCTACGGCGGTGAGTTCCGCCTAAGCAGGGCAGCCCATCATCAATTGTACTACTATTAAGGTATTCACATACCTACAGGCTACTTATATTTTTAAGCTGTTGTTACAGTATTGTGATATTTAATTTTAATATTTGTATATTACCTCAAATATTTTTAACCCCATTTGAAAGTTTTACTTAAAGTTTACGTAATTATATAAAAAATTGGTATTTACACCTTATTATGAAAAAATTATTACTACCAACAATTGCAGTATTTTTATTTGCAAGTGCCAATGCACAAAGCGGTTGGGTAAAAGCAAAAAATGAATATTATCTTAAGTTAGAGTACCAGAGCTACAAAGCCGACAAATTTCATACAATTGATGGCAAAGTTGTTACAACCTCACCATTTACCGAAAATTCAGTATTTATATACAACGAATATGGGCTTGGCAAAAACTGGGGTATTAATACAACCTTACCTATACTAAAAGCACACATGTACCATACTACCAACACAGTGGCTAATATTGGCGACCTACGAGTAGAATTAAAATATGCCCTACTCAAAAAAAAATTTCCAGTAGCCATAAGCATAGCACCCGAACTGCCAACAGGTGCCAAAAATTTGTTTGCAATAAACAAACAGTCACCAAACGAAAAAATTAATATACCAACCGGCGATGGCGAACTTAATGTATGGACAACCGTAGCAGTATCACATTCATTTTACCCAACACCAATGTACACATCGTTTCATGTGGCGTATAACTACCGTACCAAATTTGAAGGCGTAAAGTTTAAAAACCAATTTCAATCAGCATTTGAGTTGGGCTACAAGCTCAATAGTTCGTTATGGTTAAGTACACGTATATATGTACTCAATAGCCTTGGCCAGCAGCAACAAACTAGCAACTTTACCCGTGGCGATGGCACCAACTTTACAAGTGTAGCAGTACAAGCAGCTTACGAAATTGGCAAACGTTACGCCGTAAGTTTGCAGTACAGTAACTCAAACAGTTTAATAGTAAAATCAAAAAATAATTACCAAAGTAATGTACTATCAATTGGCGTAGCAAGGAGTACAAAAAGGAAGTAGATTGAGGCATATTTTATAAATTCTATACTGCTGTGCATAAACATTTAATAACATTAAAATGAATAATTGTTATTTTGCAGTATGCAACAATACCAACAATTACTACAGCATATATTACAACACGGCACCGTAAAAGATGATAGAACAGGTACAGGCACTACCAGTATATTTGGCTACCAAATGAGGTTCAACTTACAAGAGGGCTTTCCGTTAGTAACCACCAAAAAAGTACACTTAAAATCGATAATACACGAATTACTTTGGTTTTTGCAAGGCAATACCAATACCAAATACCTAACCAATAATGGGGTAACTATATGGAATGAGTGGGCCAATGAACAAGGCGAACTTGGCCCAGTATATGGTAAGCAATGGCGGAGTTGGGCAGGTGCTAATGGCCATACTTATGACCAAGTAAGCGATGTAATACACCAACTTAAAACCAACCCTAATAGCCGCCGCATAATTATAAGTGCATGGAATGTAGCCGAACTTAAAGATATGGCATTGCTCCCCTGCCATTGTTTTATGCAATTTTATGTTTCGCCCCAAGTAAAGCCACCCACCAAGCAGGGAGTTGAAAGCCCATTAGCTAACACTACCGAGCCTCGTTTAAAGTTAAGCTGCCAACTATACCAACGTAGTGCCGATACGTTTTTGGGCGTACCCTTTAATATAGCAAGTTACGCATTACTTACAATGATGTTGGCACAGGTTTGCAATATGGATTGTGGCTATTTTGTACACACATTTGGCGATGCACATATTTATAACAACCACCTCGAGCAAGTACAATTACAATTAAGCCGAACACCATACCCATTACCAACTATGCAATTGAACAAAGCAGTTACTAATATATTTGATTTTAAGTTCGAAGATTTTACCCTCCTAAATTACCAAAGCCATGCTAGTATAAAAGGCAAAGTAGCGGTGTGATTGAAAATGAAGAAATTAAGAAAATTAAGAAATGAAAAGTAAAATGCAAAATGTAAAATGCTGAATGTAAAATGCTGAATGTAAAATACTGAATGTAAAACATTTGGTATAATACTTTAAGTAAATAATTAAAAATATGATATAAAAAAATTTATTAAATGGAGAGAAAATATGACTTAGAAGATAGACTAGTAAAATTTGCTTGTTTAATATTGGAGGTCTGTGAAAATATGCCTCATACAAAAGCAGGTATTAATTTAGAACATCAACTGTCAAAAAGTGGTACATCTCCCGCTTTAAATTATGGTGAAGCACAGGCAGCTGAATCTAAAGTAGATTTTATTCACAAAATGAGTATTTGTTTAAAAGAATTGAGAGAAACAAGAATTTGTTTAAGAATAATAATTGAAAAACCGTTGCTAACTGGTACAACTGTTATAACAACATTACAAGAGTGTAATGAATTAATTGGTATATTTTCAGCAAGTATTAGTACTGCAAAGAAGTCAATTTTAAAAAAAATTTAATACACAAATTCCTTGTTTAAAGAATTAATTCTCTTATTTTACTTTCATAACTTTACATTCTTTATTTCATTTTTCATTTTATATTTTACATTTAACATTTTATATTTATTATGCTCTCTATAATAGTAGCAGCCTCCACCAACAATGCCATAGGGCACAACAATAAGTTGCTTTGGCACTTGCCAAACGATATGAAATTTTTTAAAGCCACCACTTGGGCTATGCCAGTAATAATGGGGCGAAAAACTTTTGAAAGTATGGGTAGCAAACCACTCAATGGTAGAACAAATATTATAATAACTACCCAAAAAGATTGGATTGCAACAGGTACTATTACTGCATACAGCTTACAAGATGCCATAGCCAAAGCAAACCTAACTAACTGTACCGAAATAATGATAGCAGGTGGTGGCGAAGTATATAAGCAAAGTATGGACGTTGCCGATGTAATATATATAACAAGAGTACATACAGTAATTGATGGCGATACATTTTTCCCTGAAATAAATTTGACCAAATGGACACTTGAAACTCAACACAATTACACTAAAGATGAAAAACATAAGTTCGATTACTCATTTGAAAAATATAGTAATAAAAAATAAAGAATTAATTATATAAAGAAATTAAGCAAAAAAAAAATCATTTCATAATTTTAGCATTTTACATTTAATATTTTAAACTCTACATTCTCCTTGTATTCCAAACTCCAGTTAGCACATAAATATATACACTACTACCTTACGGCAAGTAATGGTAAAGGGCATGGCATACACCCACCATTTGTATATGACTTTGTAATTAATGTACTAAGCAATAAAAAACAATATGCCGCCTACCAACAAGTAGAGCAACTTCGTAGTTATTTATTGGCTAATAACAGAGTAATAGAGGTCGAAGATTTTGGTGCAGGTTCGGTAACCAAAGCTACTGCCCAACGGAGTATTGCAAGTATATGTAGTAATGCGGCAAAGCCAAAAAAGTATGCTCAGTTACTATACCGAATTGTAGCATATTATAATGCTACTACTATAATAGAGTTAGGAACATCGTTAGGTATAAGCACAAGTTATATGGCTATGGCAGCCCAATTTGGTAAGGTTATTACATGTGAGGGTAGTACTAGTATTGCCTTACAGGCAAAAAAAAACTTTGCAAAGCTTTGCTTAAATAATATTACAGTATTGCAAGGTGAGTTTGAAACTAGCTACAGCAAAGCATTACAAGAGTGTAAAAGTATAGATATACTCTTTATAGATGGCAACCACCAATACGAACCTACTATAGCTTACTTTGAAAAAGCATTGCCTTATTTACACCAAAACAGTATAATAATATTTGACGATATACATTGGAGCAAACCAATGGAAGCTGCATGGCACAAAATAAAACAGCATGAATTAGTGAGTGAAACGGTAGATTTATTTTTTATTGGCATTTGTTTTTTTAGAAAAGAGCAAAAAGCAAAGCAACATTTTATTGTAAAGTTTTAATAATAATGTAGTAAGTGCTGAGCAACTATTAGCACTCAATAGTACAATAAAATTACAATAGCCCAAAGGCTGCCTGACTGGCAGTGGTACCCAGCCTGCCGGTAGGTAGGCTTGTACCACCAAAGGCAGGAACCTCAGTTGCACATAGCAGTAAAAGCCCCTAGCCCCAAAAAATAATTTCATAAATTTGCAAAATACATAGAAATTAAATTACCTTACAGCCTTATATATAACTATGATTATTGGTGTACTTAAAGAACCCGATTACGAAAATAGAGTTGCCTTATTGCCCGATGCAGTAGCCACCCTAACAAAAAAAAACATTACCGTATTAGTAGCCGAAAGTGCTGGTAGCAAAGCATTTGCCACCGATGCAGCTTATATTGCTGCTGGTGCTACCATAGTTACTAATAGTGAAATACACAGCAAGGCCAATGTAATATTAGCAGTAAATATATTTGATGAGGCTGTTAAAGAAAACGGTATATATATTGGTACATTTATGGCGTTGAGTAATACTGAGAAAATACAAGAATGGACTGCAGCAAAAGCCACCATTTTTAGTTTAGATAGGCTACCCCGCACTACAAGAGCCCAAAGTATGGATGTACTAAGTAGCCAAGCTAACATTGCAGGTTATAAAGCAGTACTAAAAGCCGCCGAAATTTTTCCTCGATATTTTCCTATGTTTATGACAGCAGCAGGAAGCATACCACCTGCCAAAATGCTGATATTAGGTGCAGGTGTTGCAGGCCTACAGGCTATTGCAACTGCTAAACGGTTGGGGGCAGTAGTAGAAGTATTTGACACAAGGCCACAAGTAAAAGAAGAAGTGCAAAGCCTTGGCGGTAAGTTTGTAGAAGTAGAAGGTGCAGCCGATGCTAGCAAAGCAGGTGGCTATGGTGTGGAGCAAACCGAAGAGTACAAACTAAAACAACAACAAAAAATTGCCGAAAGCATTGCAAAGGCCGATATTGTAATAAGTACAGCACAAATACCAGGCAAAAAAGCACCGTTACTTATACCCACCACTATGGTAGATGCTATGAAACCAGGTAGTGTAATAATAGACTTAGCTGCTAGTACTGGTGGCAATTGTGAACTGACTAAAAACAATGAAACCATTATATACAAAGGCATACAAATAGTAGGCGAAAGTTATTTGCCAAGCCAAATGCCTATGGATGCCAGTAAATTATATGGTAAAAATGTATTAAACTTTTTAGCATTGTTGCTTGATAAAGAAAATAATATACACCTAAACTGGGAGGATGATTTGGTAAGTGGGTGCTGTGTAAGTAGAACTGAAATGTGATAATATGATAATGTGCTATTCTGCTAATTATAGCAATATAATTGGTGCATAAGTACTAGGTAAATGTAGTTCTGGGTAATTAAAGAAAATAAAATAAATATAAATATGGACTCAATATTAAACTTTGTAGCCACTAACCAACAAATAATATACATAGTACTACTAATGATATTTGTAGGTATTGAGGTAATAGAAAAAGTACCCAGTGTACTGCATACCCCACTTATGAGTGGTGCCAATGCCATACACGGTGTGGTAGTAATAGGTGCTATTATAGTAATGGGCAGTGCAGCTACCACTAATTATTTGGCCATTGGCTTAGGCTTTATTGCAGTTATACTAGGCACTATTAATGTAGTAGGCGGCTTTGTAGTAACAGATAGAATGCTGGAAATGTTTAAAGGGAAAAAAAGGATAGAAAAGTAAAATTCGAAAAATAAAAAATCGAAATTCGAAGCTTTTGCCCTAACTAAATTTTTGACTATTCTATTGTAAAATTAAAGCAACTTATGTTATTTCAAAATTTAAAACATTAAGATGGAAAGTAAAAAATATGATTTAATTGAAAGAACAGAAATATTTTCATTAAGTGTTAGAGATTTTTGTGTGAAAGCTAAAAAAGATGTTATTAATACTGAGTATATAAAGCAGTTTGTACGTTCAGCAGGTTCAGTAGCTGCTAATTATATAGAAGCAAATGAAAATTTAGGCGAAGGTGATTTGAGATATAGAATAAAACTTTGTAGAAAGGAAGCCAAAGAAAGTAAGTTGTGGTTAAAACATATATTGGCTTATGAAAGTAATGAAATGGAACTTAAAAGAAACGAATTAGTACAAGAGGCTTTTGAATTGGAAAATATTTTTGGTGCCATCTTAAAAAAATTATTAAATAAAATTACGGGGGCTTAATTTCGTATTTCGAAATTTTAACTTCGAGCTTTACAATAACTATGGAATTAAATATACTTATCAGTATTTACCTTATCGCATCAATCACATTCATACTTGGGCTCAAAATGCTCAGTAACCCCAAAACAGCCCGTAGAGGCAATTTGGTGGCTGCCTTTGGTATGGCTATTGCCGTAATAGGTACTATATTTTTGTACCAAAATGAAGGCAAAAAGCTAGGCAACTATGCTTTTATATTTGGTGGTATTGCCATTGGTAGTATAGTAGGTTGGCTAAGCGCCAAAAAAGTAAAGATGACCGCCATGCCCGAAATGGTAAGCCTATTTAATGGTATGGGCGGGGCCTGTGCTATGCTTATTGGTATAGTAGAGTTTGAACATTATAATCATATTATTTCAGTTACACAAAATCTTTTTGTTTTACCTTATCCTAATACAAGAGCCAATAATTTATTATATACAGTAAACTCTGAAAATATTTCTCATATACTTATAATACTAGTAGGCCTAATTATTGGCTCTATATCATTTGCGGGTTCGGTTATAGCTTGGGGCAAACTTAATGGTAAGCTCAAAGATTTTTCGTTCAGCGGACAGCATATTTTTAATATTGCTATACTAGCTATTATACTTGGTTTAGCTACATATATTATTGGTTGGTATCCACCAAATGCCCCAATTTTATTTTATTGCACATTAGCCTTATCCTTACTATATGGTGTGTTTTTTGTGTTTCCTATTGGCGGTGCCGATATGCCAGTGGTTATAAGTTTACTCAACAGCTTTACAGGTGTAGCAGCAGCATGTGGCGGTTTTTTGTATGGCAATAAAGTAATGCTTACAGGTGGTATATTAGTTGGTGCTGCAGGTACCCTACTTACTATACTTATGTGCAAGGCTATGAACCGTAGTTTGGTTAACGTACTTATAGGTTCGTTTGGTGGTAGCAAAACTACCAGTGGCAATGGTACTACCAAAGAGCAAGGTGCTTATAAAGAAATAAACTTGAGTGATACTGCAGTACTACTGAGCTATGCCAACAAAGTATTTATTGTGCCCGGTTATGGCCTTGCAGTGGCTCAAGCACAGCATATATGCCACGAGCTAGAAAAACTATTGGAAGAAAAAGGGGTAAACGTAAGCTATGCCATACACCCTGTGGCAGGGCGTATGCCAGGCCACATGAATGTGCTACTAGCCGAAGCCGATGTACCATACGAAAAATTATTAGAAATGGAACAAGCCAACGATGAGTTTGCTAATACCGATGTAGTAATGGTATTGGGTGCTAACGATGTGGTAAACCCTGCTGCCAAAACAGATAAAGATTCGCCCATATATGGTATGCCCATATTAGATGTAGAGCTTGCCAAACACGTAATAGTAAACAAACGAAGTATGAAGCCAGGCTATGCTGGCATTGAAAATGATTTATTTTTTCAACCTAAAACTAGTATGCTATTTGGCGATGCCAAAAAAGTATTGCAAAGCCTGGTAGCCGAAATAAAAGCACTTGATTAGGTCCTATTTTTTGCTTTTCAATTATATAAAAAAATATGTAGTTCAAAACAAATTATCAAGTACCTAAGTTCAATTTTCAAGTGTGTGTCGTCCTGAGAAAAGTTTATAAAATTTAGTTTACTGTCCCAACGGTTAATACCTATATCAACATCAAAGGCTTAGTACCGTAATGTTTAGTAACTTTTACTCTCCATATATTGCTGTAATATAATTGTGGCGGCTATTTCATCAACAAATGCTTTGTTACGTCTATCTTTTTTTTTCATTCCCATTTCTAACATACTTAGCTTGGCCATTTTGCTAGTATTACGTTCATCTACGCCTTGTATAGGCATAGCAGGAAATTGTTTTTGAAAAGCCTCTATAAAGTAAGCAACCAGTTTAGTGGCATGAGTATCGGTATCATCCAAATTTTTTGGGTCACCAATTATAACTAATTCTACTTGCTCTTCGGCAAAATATTTTTTGAGCCAGTCCATCAAATTTTTTGTTTGTACGGTACATAAGCCAGTTGCAATTATTTGCAAAGGGTCGGTTACGGCAAGTCCGGTACGTTTGAGGCCAAAGTCTATAGAGAGAATACGGGGCATGAATAATGTTAAATTGTGAATGTAAAATTATAAATGTAAAATTATGAATGTTAAATTGTGAATGTTAAATTATTTGACTAATACAATATCGGTAATTACAAAAACAGCAAATACTATACTAGCTATACCATTAAGAGTAAAAAAAGCCAAATTAAGTTTTGTTAAATTATTATGCTGTACAATACTATGTTGCCTAATTAATAACAAACAAAATACTAAAGCACCTAACCAATACCAATAGCCAAATCCAAAATACCTACCAATAAATACTATAATAGTAGCTGCTACAAAGTGAAATATACGAGATAGGAGTAATGCATTTTTAACGCCTAATAATACGGGTAACGATTTTAAATTATTGGCTTTATCAAAAGCTTCGTCTTGCAGGGCATACATAACATCGAACCCGCTAACCCAAAACAAAACCACCACCGAAAACAAAATTGGCAACATTGCAAATTGCCCTGTAACAGCAATGTAAGCCCCTATAGGTGCAAGGCTTAGCCCTAGCCCCAATACTAAATGGCATAGTGGAGTAAACCGTTTGGTATAACTGTAACCCAATACTACAGCTAATGCCACAAATGATAAATAAAAACATAAAGCATTAATAAACCAACAACATACCACAAATAATACACAACAAACTATTGTAAAAAGTAAAGCATTTTTAGGTGTAATAATACCCTTAGGTATTTCTCTTATTTTGGTTCTTGGGTTTTTGGCATCAATGGCTCTATCCAAATATCGGTTAAAAGCCATGGCGGCTGAACGGGCAAAAATCATGCAAAGTAATACCAATGTGATAATACGATAATTTGATAATTTGATAAATGTTTCCAGAGTTTTTGCACCCAATGTAAATCCAATTAGTGCAAAGGGTAATGCAAATATGCTGTGGCTAAATTTTATAAGGCTGAGGTAATTTCCTATACGTTTCATATTAAGGTTGTACTTTTTGTGAGCTTAAGTATTGTTCAAATAACTGCCACAATACAATACCAGCTGCTACCGATACATTGAGGCTATGCTTAGTGCCTAGCTGTGGTATTTCAATAGCAGCATTACACAAAGGTAATACATCGTTACTTACACCATCTACCTCGTTGCCAAAAACCACACCAATTTTTTGATTACTTATAGGCAAGTTTTGTAGCATTATACTATTGGTTACTTGCTCTACTGCATATATTAGGTATCCTTCATTTTTTAATTGTTGTACTATATTTTTGGTGTGTTCTACATATTGCCAAGTTACTGTTTCGGTAGCACCGAGTGCAGTTTTTTGAATATCTCTATGGGGCGGTTGGGGTGTAAAGCCACAGAGGTATATTTTTTCAATGGCAAAGCCATCACAAGTTCTAAACACCGACCCAACATTGTGCATACTCCGAACATTATCCAATACCACTACTATGGGGGTTTTGGTGGCTGCCTTAAATGCTGTAGTTGTTAACCTTTGTAGGGCTGTCATGCTTAATTTTTCAAATGCTTTAGCTTCGTCCATTTCAATAATTTAATTGTAAAGTAAATAAACTTTAATGGAATTTGTGTATGTTATAAATTGATACAATTGGGTATTAAAAAATCTGTACAAAATACAATGACTTGAGTAATTTGGCATGTACCATATTGCTGTAGCTACTCTACCACACTGGTTTACAGTTGATGGCTCTAAAAAACTATATCTCCCCATACAATGAGGGTAAGCAAGGAGAGGGAAATTAAACCTTCACAATTTTGTAATAACTGGTTTGTATACCTTTTATTAAACTACTGCTAAAGCCTTGGTGTTCCATTTCGTTGAGGCCAGCTATGGTGCAGCCTTTTGGTGTGGTTACTTTATCAATTTCGGCCTCGGGGTGGGTGTTTTTTTGTAGTAGCAAATCGGCTGCTCCAAGTACCGTTTGTGCTGCTATTAAGGTAGCAGTTTTACTATCAAAGCCTATTTCAATACCGCCTTGTATATTGGCTCTTATGTACCGCATTGCATAAGCAGTACCACAGGCACCTAGCACAGTGGCTGCATCCATAAGGGCATCTTCAATAATAGCCACTCGGCCAACATTGGCAAATAGTTGGGTTACAGTTTCTATATGTTCATTAGTGGCATTACTATGGCTTATGCAGGTCATGCTTTGCTGCACTGCAATTGCGGTGTTGGGCATAGCTCTAAAGAGGGCAATTTTTTTAGTAATCATCAACTGCAAATCCACTAAGGAAACTCCAGTAACCACCGATATAATAATGTGGTTGTTGGTTATTGCTTTTTGTATCGTTTTTATTACTTCGGCTATTTGGTAAGGTTTTACACAGAGTAGTACAATGTTGGCTTGTTGTACTGCTACTACATTGTTGGTTGTGGTGGCAATACCCATTTGCTGCAAATCGTTTATGGCAGCTACATTGCGGCGGGTTACTATTATATTTTCTGGTTTTGCATAGTTGCTTTGTACCAAGCCTAATGCTATTGATTTGCCGAGGTTGCCACCACCTATAATGGCTATAGCCCCCCCATAAGCCCCCCTACCCCCCAAGGGGGGATTTTGCAAGAGGTTTAGTTTTGCTGTAAGTTTTTGGGTTATTTCAGTTTTATTTTTTGCAATTTTATTTTGTCCAGTTTCTTTTTTTTGCATATTCTTTTTTACAACATTTATTTTAATAGGCATTTCCCATTTATCTTTATTACTCATGTTTAGCTTTTTTTTTATAAAATATTAATTTCCTTATACCACTACATTCACCATTTTATTTTTTACAAATACTATTCTTTTGGGTGTTTTACCTTCTAGCCATTTTAATACAATTTCATTTTTACTTACCTCATCTTCTATTGTTTGCTGTTCGGCATCTATGGCAAAGTTCATTGTAGTTCGCATTTTGCCATTTACACTTATTGGGTACTCTTTAGTACTTTCTGTAGTATATTGGGCATTGTATTTTGGGTAAATGGCTTCGCCGTTAATCCCCTCACCATAAGGCATTGCACGGCTGTTGGGGTTCATACTATGGTACAACTCTTGTGTAATATGCGGTGCATACGGATGAAGTAAAATTAGCAATTGCTCCAGTATTGCTGCACTTTGGCACTTAAGTTCGGTGAGTTCGTTTACGGCTATCATAAATGCACTTACGGCAGTGTTGTAACTAAACTTTTCGGTATCGTCGTCTATTTTTTTTATGGTTTTGTGCAGTACTTTAAGTTCAGCTGGTGTAGGTGGTTGGTTGTTCCATAATGCTTCACCCCTACCCCTCTCCAAAGGAGAGGGGTTAGGAATCGTTGTGTTGCTGTTATTAGCTTCTAAAACAATAGAGTTAAAACTATTTTCGCTATTCTTTTCATTAATATTAATTATAGTACCCTCAGCATAAAACAACCGCCATAGTTTTTTTAAAAAACGGTGAACACCCTCAATACCCTTTGTGTCCCAAGGCTTACTCATTTCCACTGGGCCCAAAAACATTTCATACATCCTAAACGTATCCGCACCATACTTAGCTACTAGTTGGTCGGGGTTTACGGTATTAAATTTTGATTTGGACATTTTTTCGGTTTCGCTGCCGCAAATGTATTTTCCATCTTCTAATATAAACTCCGCATTTGCATATTCTCCATTTCGCCATTTTTTAAATGCTTCAATATCTAATTTATCGCCATCTACAATATTTACATCCACATGTAGTTTATCTAATTTTTCGCCATTGTACATTTCATTCTCATCTACAAACTCTTTTGATACAAAGGTATTTGTTCCATTAACCCTATACACAAACCTACTGCTACCCGTTATCATACCTTGGTTTATGAGTTTTTTAAAGGGTTCGTCAAAACTTATTAAACCTTTATCGTACATAAATTTGGTAAACATACGGCTGTACAACAAATGGCCTACAGCATGCTCTGTACCACCAACATATACATCTACTTGGTTCCAATAATCGCTACTACTTTTGTCGCAAAATGTGGTGGTATTATGCGGATCCATATACCTTAAAAAATACCACGATGAACCCGCAAAGCCAGGCATGGTGGAGGTTTCTAAAGCCCCCCCACTCCTCAAAGGGGGATTTGTATGAGACGCTACACTAGCAGATGGTGATTCGGTACTTGAATTTTTTTTATTGCTTTCAGCAAAATATTTTTGCCAATCATTCACCCACTCGGGTAAGTTTGCCAAAGGTCCTTGTGCATTATCGCCGGGTTTTATTTCGGTGAGGTGTGGCAGTTCAAGTGGTAATATACTTTCGGGTAGGTCATAGGCAGTTTCGCCCTGCCATACCATAGGGAAAGGTTCGCCCCAATACCGTTGGCGGCTAAAGGCTGCATCCCGCATTTTGTAGTTTACTTTTCGTTTGCCAAAGCCTAATTCCTCCATTTTATCTATGGCTACTGCCATAGCATCTTTCATTACCAATCCATTAAGGAAATCACTGTTTTCTAATACAGCATCTTTAGTTGGGTTGGCTGCTGTACCATTGTAATGGTTGCCTATAATATTGGTAATAGGGATATTAAAATGTTGGGCAAATTTAAAGTCTCGTTCGTCGCCACAAGGCACTGCCATAATAGCTCCTGTGCCATAGCCTGCTAGTACATATTCGCTTATATATATAGGTATGGGTGTTTGGTTAAATGGGTTGAGTGCATAAGCGCCAGTAAAGCATCCTGTTATTTTTTTCTCGACCATTCGGTCTCTTTCGCTACGGCTTTTTACGTAGGTTATATAATCAGTTACTGCCTGTTGCTGTTCGGCTGTAGTTATTTGCTGTACTGCATTATGCTCTGGTGCTAACACTACAAAGTCCACTCCAAATATGGTATCGGGTCGGGTGGTGTAAACGTCAATTGAAGCCCCACCTAAATCCTCCCCATTGGGGAGGACTTTGGTAACAACCTCATTGGAATTATTAATTGTTGCATTTATTTCCAATTCTTTTTCTAAAGATTTTGATGTTTGCATTACTTTTAACTTTATTTCTGCCCCAGTACTTTTACCAATCCAGTTACGTTGCATATCCTTCATAGCATCGCTAAATTGAACTTGCTCTAGGCCTTGCAATAACCTATCGGCATAATCGGTTATACGTAAATACCATTGGCGCAATCGTTTTTTTTCTACGGGGTGTCCGCCTCTTTCGCTTACTCCATTTACTACCTCATCGTTAGCTAGTACAGTGCCTAATGCCTGGCACCAATTAACCTCGCCATAGCCACAGTAAGCTAGGCGATGTTGCATTAGTATGGCTAATTGTTCTGTATGGGTATATGCTGCCCAATCGTTTGCTGTAAAGTGTTTTGTGCTATGCACAGCTGTAGTTGCTGACCCTTGGTTTTCAAATTGGGTGATTAAATTTATTACACTATAGGCTTTATTAATAGTAATATTATAGTAGCTATTATAAAGTTGTAAAAACAACCATTGTGTCCATTTGTAATATTGTGGTTCACTTGTATTTACTTGCCTGCTCCAATCGTAACTAAAGCCAATATTATTAAGCTGTGCTCTAAAATTTACCATATTATTAGCTGTACTTTCGGCAGGGTGTATGCCGTGTTCTATTGCATACTGTTCGGCAGGTAAGCCAAAGGCATCGTAACCCATTGGGTGTAATACATTATAGCCTTTTAGCCGTTTGTAACGGCTATAAATATCACTGGCTATATACCCTAATGGATGCCCTACATGTAGCCCGGCTCCACTTGGGTAAGGAAACATATCGAGTACATAACACTTAGGTTTGGTGGTATCATTTTCTACTTTGTAGGCATTTGTAGCATCCCAATGTTGTTGCCATTTTTTTTCTATGTGGGTAAAGTTGTAATCCATTGTTGATTGTAGATTTGTGAATGGTTTTTTTTAGTATTTATAGTTTTAATAATTAGGCCATTTTATTTAAATATTTCATTGCATTTGGGATTCCCGCACTAAGCGGGATACTATTCCACGAAAATCCTTTTTTGCCGTTTTCTTGCAAAAAAGACATGCCTACCGGTAAGCAAATTGTAGTGGAAAGCCTAACACCGCCCTGTATTTTTTGGCGTGGTAACGCCCAAAAATAATAAGGATAACAGTAGTAAATTACAAATATTTGTTAAATATTAATAGCCTTACCATTGCAGCAATTAAGCCTCTTTGCAAAGTTAACACAAAGCCAGTAAAATGCCTTAAATTTGCAACAACAGAAACAAAATACTTACTTACTAAATTTAGATTAAATGGCAGTTGTTGGAAAAAGTAATGCAGCAAAAAAAGGTAAACCATCTTACTTTATGAGTATATTGGGAGTTACCATTGTACTATTTATATGGGGAATATTTGGATTAATATGGGTATATGTAAAAAAGTATAATCAAGTAACTAGAGAAAAAGTATTGGTAGAAGTAAGCATAAGCGATGCTGCTGTAAGCACAGATGTAGAGGCTATAAAAAATATAATAAAGCAAAAGCCCTACATAAACACCTTCAAATTTATAAGTAAAGAAGAGGCATTTGTAGCTGCTGCTGGCGATAAAAACATTGATTTTGATAGTACCGTAGTTGATGGTATGCTTAATTTTTTGCCCAATGAAATTGAGTTTACTGTTAAAAACCAATATGGTAATCCTGATACTTTAAATGCTATAAAAAGTGAATTATTAAATAGCAATAGCCTTATAAGTGAAGTTCGTATACCTAAAGATGTGATTGAGAATATGAGTAGTTTTTTTGATGGTATTAAATGGTGGTTAATTGGCCTTGCAATACTGCTAAGCATATTGGTAGTAATACTTATTGACAATACCATTAGGCTTGCTATGTATAGTAACAGATTTTTAATTAAAACCATGCAAATGGTAGGTGCTACACGTAACTTTATAGTATTGCCAATGGATAAGCAGGCCATTATAAATGGTTTGATAAGTGCCTTAATTACCATATTATTGCTGTGTGCTGCAATACCACTAATAGAGCATAATATACCCGATATGAGACCACTAAGAGATACCAAAATGTTTATTTGGTTATTTGTTGGTATATTGGCAATGGGCATAATAATAACCTTACTTAGCACACACCGAAGTGTAATTAAATATTTGAAAATGAAATTGGATGACCTTTATTAATTGACAATTAATAATTGATAATTGACAATTTGAAGAATTAATAATTTGATAATTTAAAAAAATAAGTAAAATGGCTACTACACAAAAAGCAACCACATCAACAAAAGCTACTAAGCAAGTGGCGGGTACATTATTTACCAAAAAAAACCGTATATGGATGGCTGCAGCTGGTGCATTAATTATATTGGGTTTTATAACTATGAGTGGTGGCGTTAGTAGCGACCCAACCAAGTTTAATGCCGACGAAGTATACAGTACCCTACGTATTACTGTTGCCCCAATACTAATATTATGTGGCTTAGGTTTGTTTGTATATGCCATTATGAAAAATGGTACTGATACATCAAACACTACCAACTAAAATTTTTAAATATTAGCATTTAGTAAATTTAAATAATGACTACTTTACAAAGTATTATAATTGGTATTGTTGAAGGTATTACTGAGTTTTTACCAGTATCATCAACAGCTCATATGAAATTTGCAAACCCCATAGTTGGTATTAATGGTAAAGATGCTTTTGTTGAGATGTTTGAAATTGTAATACAACTTGCAGCTATATTGGCGGTGGTGGTTTATTATTTTAAAAAATTTACCAACTTTAAAAGCATTAGCTTTTACTTAAAATTAGTATTGGCTGTGTTGCCAGCATTAGTATTAGGCTCGTTGCTCAAAAAGCCTATAGAAAAGGCTTTGGGTAACTTAACTTTTATAGCTGCTATAATGATATTGGGAGGTGTAGTGTTACTGTTTGTAGATAAATGGTTTACTAAACCTACTATTAACAAGGAGGAAGAAATAACAAATACCACTGCCGTAAAAATTGGCTTTTTCCAAGTACTAGCATTTGTACTGCCCGGCCTTAGCCGTAGTGCTGCTACCATTATCGGTGGTATGAGTCAGAAGTTAACTAGAAGTGTAGCAGCCGAATTTTCTTTTTTTTTAGCCGTACCCACTATGTTTGCAGCTAGTGTTAAAAGCGGCTACGATGCCTACTCCCACAACCATAATGTATTTGTAAATAGCAACCTTACAAGCCTTGTAATAGGCAGTGTGGTAGCATTTGTAGTAGCACTATTAAGTATGCAACTAATGGTGAATATTGTAAAAAAATTTGGCTTTAAACCCTTTGGTATATACCGTATAATTGCGGGTATAATAATGCTAGTACTTATATATACACAGATAATATAGTACAGCATTTACACTTTACAGCTTATTTTTTTATTAAGTAGTAAAATGCTTAGGCTACTATTTAGGCTACACCAAAATTATGTTAAATAAAATAATAACTATAAAAATAGTTGTATAACTAAATATTTAGTTATACCTTTGGTAAAATAATAATTACCAATGGAACTTACCCGTACCGAAGAAAAAGTAATGCAAATATTGTGGAGGTTACAAAAAGCTTTTGTAAAAGATATAGTAGAGGCATTGGACGATGACCCCAAGCCTGCCTACACTACCATAAGTACTATTATAAGAATACTAGAACAAAAGGGATTTGTTAATTATATTGCTTACGGTAAAACACACCAATACTTTCCTGTAATTAGTAAAAACGAGTACCGACAAAAGAGCTTTAAAGATTTACTTAATAATTATTTTGAGGGGAAGCCCTCACAAGTACTATCGTATATGGTGCAGGATAAAAGCCTTACTAGTAAGGAATTAGAGGCATTGAAGGCATTAATAAAACAACATAAAAAATAAACTTATGTTACCTTTTTTTAATTATTTATTGCAAGTATCGGCCTGGTTAGTACCCTTGTATTTACTTTATATTGTATTGTACAAACGGTTTACGTTTTTTGCTTGGAACCGATATTATTTATTAAGCATTGCCTTAGTAAGTTTTATATTACCACTAGTACATTATAATATTGTAACCGAACAAATTATAACAATTGCACCACAACCCGTACAGCAAATTATACCAAATACAAATGTGCCAAATGATGGTTTGGCAAATGCATATATACCCAACACAATTACTACCACTACTATAAATTGGCTATTGGTACTAACCATAATATATAGCATAGTAGTAGCCTTGCTACTATTAAAATTAGGTAAAGGGTTGTGGAGTATTAAAATGCTTATAAGAGCAGCCAAAAGCACTTGGACAGCTAACTTGAGTGTAGTACATACTACAGATAAAGTGCCACACTCTTCGTTTTTTCAATACATTTTTTTAAATGAAAAAACAAAAAATGGTATTGATATACAAAAAATAATATACCACGAAATGCAGCATAATGAAAAACTACATACCCTTGATGTGTTGTACTGCGAATTGTTGAAAATAATATTATGGTTTAACCCATTTGTGTATTGGTACAAAAAAAGTTTGCAAGAAGTACACGAATTTGAAGTAGATGCCGAAATGACCAAAATGTATAATGAAGTAAGCTACGCCGAGCTGCTAGTAACCATTGCCAGTACAAACAATAACACCTTAATAAACACCTTTAGTACACAACCCTTATTAACCCGACTCAAAATGATATTTAACCCAAAAACATACCCTATGAAAAAATTAAGTTTTTTACTTATAGTACCTGTAGTAGCAGGTTTGCTAATGGCTTATGGCAACATTAGTTTTAATACTGTAAATAAGTTTGTAAACAACAAACAACCACTCACTATTGTAATAGATGCTGGCCACGGCGGTACTGATGCTGGTGCAATTGGTAGTAATACTAATGAAAAAACTATAAGCCTACAACTGGCTTTGGAACTACAACAACAAGCTATAACAGCTGGTTATAATGTAGTAATGACAAGAACTACCGATACCCTAATTGCCCTTAAAGATAGGGCAACTATAATTGCTACTGCCAAAGCCAATGCATTTATAAGTGTACACTTAAATGCTAGTGATAAAGATGCAATGCTTAATGGTGCTACTTATTATGTAAGTAATACTGTTGCAACTAATAATATTACCTCATCCACCGAAATGGGAACTACCATAATGACTAGCCTTGCTAACTTAAAAGGATTGCAAGTAACTACTACACCGCTACAACGTAACACTGGCATATATGTACTTAGTACTACCAAAGCTATACCAGCAGTACTGCTAGAGTGTGGTTACATTACTAATGCCAATGATAACAATTATATAAGCCAAACTGCTAACCAAAAGCAAGTAGCAATACAAATTGTAAATGGCTTAAACACCTACTTTAAACATACTACAACCGTTACAGACAAAGCTATACACGAATAGTACAACAAAGTAATATAACCCCTTAAAAAGAGCCTTACTTATGAAAGTGATACACACTACACTGCTATTGCTATGTACCTACATAAGCATAGCCCAAACCAAACCAATGGTACTTGCCAATACACTAGAGTTTGTAATGGAATACCCTGTAAACCCCATTACTAGTTATATAAGTACACACTTTGGCTATGCCAAAAATAGTACCACGTATTACAATAACGAAAGCACTACAATAAGCACTGCAAAAAATTCGAAAGTATATTGTAATGTGGACACAGCAACGGTTACAAGTATATTAAATGATGAGGGTACCTCCATAATATTTTTGCGAAAACATAATTATATAATTGTATTGGCCAACTTAAAAAACACCAAAGTTGCCATTGGGCAATGTATAACTATGGGAACTACCATAGGCGATATTGCTGTTAACGAAATGGATAAAAGTAAAGGATTGGTGGAGTTAATGTTATTTAAAAACAACAAGGTAATAAACCCCGAGTTGTATTTGCGTAAGGTGGTAAATAGTAAAAATATAGTTGTAGTAATGAAATAAATTGCTAACTTTATATAAACAATAAAATGAGACAATTAGCAGTAAATATAAGTGAAGCCGATTACAACAAATATAATTTGATGCAAAATGGAAACATCACATTTAATGAATTAGAAGAATTAATTACAATTGAATATGCAAAAAAAGCATTGCAAAACTGTAATACTATTGCTATTAATA
This sequence comes from Chitinophagaceae bacterium, assembly GCA_043778255.1. Lineage (GTDB taxonomy): Bacteria > Bacteroidota > Bacteroidia > Chitinophagales > Chitinophagaceae > JAYWGN01. The sequence continues at coordinate 36,376 of JAYWGN010000040.1, forward strand.
ATGGATTAGACACTTTAACATTAGCAGAAATTAATGATGAAATAAATGCTGTAAGAAGTGGTAAAAGTAATAATTGATACAAATATTATTATCTCTGCATTAATTACTAAAGGTTATCCTCAGCAAATACTAATCGAAATTGTATTTGCCAGAAAAGTAAATCTTTGTTTATCTAGTCCAATATTTGAAGAGTGGCTTGAGGTAGTTAATAGAGATAAGTTTAAAAAGAATGCACATTTTCAAACTAATGCAGAAATTTTTATAAATAAACTTTTAGATTTAAGCACTTTTTATAGCCCTTCAATAAAAATTGATTTATTAAAGGACAAAAAAGATAATATGTTTTTAGAATTAGCATTAGAAGCCAATGCTGATTACATTATAACTGGAAATAGTAACGACTTTACATTATATAAATTTGAAGGTACTAAAATCCTTTCTCCAAAAAGTTTTTATGAATTTGCACTAACCTCCCAACTCTAATTTTTTGTAAGCCTCATCGGTAACAAACTCTAATATATCTGCAGGTTGGCATTCTAATATTTGGCATATTAAATCGAGGGTTTCAAACCGTATGGCTTTGGCTTTGTTGGTTTTGAGTATGCTAAGGTTAGCCATAGTAATGCCCATACGGTTGCTGAGTTCCGTTAGGCTCATTTTGCGACGAGCCATCATTACATCGAGGTTTACTACTATAGGCATTGCATTATATGGTTAGGTCGGTTTCTTCTTTGTATTGCTTGCCATGCAAAAGTAAGTTGATTATAAAAAAAATAAGGGCTGATAAGAAAAGATAATTCATTGCATTTTGGTACTGGTTACTTAATATGTAATTTACATTTTTTACATGAGCATATCGTTTTATTGCCATTATAAACCAAAGAGTTTTAATTGGAAAAGCAAAAAATGAAACATACCCAATTTTTTTTAAAATATAAATTGACTTATTACTAAATACGGTTGATCCAATAACCGAACGAATAAATAAATAAAAATAAATGAGTAATGCAGTTACTATTATAGTATCTATTGTAGTAGCTGTAAGTATTGGGGTATAAATATTGGTATAGCTAAAAAATATTTTATCAATTAAATTAGTAGTAGGCAAATAACCTAATACAGTACCTCCTTGCAACGGAGCAAATTTTTTACTATCATAACTATTTACTAACCAACCTCCATTCTCATCATCACTAAAATTTAACAGAAAAAAAAATAAATTCATACCCATAAAGTAGAGTGGCAAATACTGCATTTTCTTAACTAATCTTAAGTCGTAATTTTTGTATTTGTTTTCGCCAATAAATAATTTTTTAAATAGTTGGTTCATAGTAATTTATTTTATATTTAAATTGTTAAGTCAGCTTCTTGTTCCAATTCCATTCCTCTTTTAAATACTGTATAAATAGAATATACTAACATACTCACCAAATAATAATACTTATTATCGTCCCAAAAGCTTTCCCAATTAAATTGTAAATGAGTTGAAAAATATTTATTAAAGTATAACCGTATTATGGCATGATAAAGTAGTGTTGTAAATGGAAAAATGCATATTAATTTATACAATTGATTGGTATGTTTTACTGTAACCGCATCAAATGCTAACTTACGACCAATTAATACTAAAATAATATATACTTTTGCAAAACACCAAAGTAAAATTGAACCCACAAGACAATAGTATAATAGGTTTATACTTATATTGTAAGTGTTATATTGTTTTAAAGTAATAGGTATTTGTACTGCTTGTTTATTTTCATTCCATTTGTATTTTACTGTAACTAATTTGGGCGTATCATTTGAAAAAAGTCTAAATAACCAACCATTTTTCCCGTTATAATGAAATTGAAAATGTGCATCTAAACTATAACCATAAATATCAACGTAGTAAGGGTGTATAGGATCAAAGTATTCCCAATTATATGTTCCCCATTTATTTGAAGTATCCATATCACTAAAGCCAATAAGTCCAACTTTTGTAGAGTTAAAATAATCACCTAAATTCATTTTTTCTTCAAACTCTTGTTGAGATTTTATGCTATCAATTAAATGATTGCCGACTTTATAACTAACCGTATCATTTAATCTTATATCTTTTGTTAAATGCAATAAATCTTTGGGATGAGTATTGTATTTCTTTTGGTTGCAACTATTATACATTACTACAAAGTTTAAAAGGATGAAAATTCCAAATCCCCAGTATTTAGTTATCCATTTGCTCATTTTAATTATTTATTCAAATATAGTAATATTTATTGTATAACAATAAATATTTGCAGTTTTTCTATAAATAGGCATATAATATCTTTATTTGAATTTGTGTTATTGTTACTTAATAGTGTACTTATATAGTGCAACAGTTGAAGGTGTAACCTAAGCTTTGTACAAATGCAACTTATAATATAAACACAAAAACTTGAAACAATTGATACTAGTATTATTTGCTACATTGTACAAATACATGTTAGGCTTGTAAGTACTACAACCAATTACTTATATGTAACTCGTAAGTTTATAAATTGTTAATTATCAATTATTCATTAATACGCTACCTTTGTAACTATGAAGTTAATATACATAGCCACCCTAATTATAGTAGTAACTAGCTGTACACATAAAGCAAATACAGCAACCGATACAACAACACTTACAACACCATTAAAAATTGAATATGCTGTGGCAACCAACAAAGCCGATAGCATAGCCAATGCTTACTTAATGCTTAAAGATGCCTTTGTAAGTGATAGTTTACCCTTGGTTGATGCAGCTAATACCAACCTAGTAATTACAATTGGTACTACCATAGTTACACAGCAAGTAATGCTACTACAACAAGCTGTACAATTAGCTGCTGCTACCACACTTAAAGATAAACGATTTGTATTTAAAGACATGGCAAAGCCTTTGCAGCAAATAATTAGCGGTACTACCACTACCAAATTATATGTGCAACATTGCCCTATGGCATACAACAACAAAGGAGCTTATTGGGTAAGTAACGTGGCCGAAATAAAAAACCCATACTACCCAAAACAAATGCTTGACTGTGGCGAGGTAACAGACTCATTAGCTATAGCTAAGTAATATTATTTACACTTTGTGTAAAAAAAATAAGTAACCTAAAACATGAAATTTTTAAAATACTTTTTGCTACTCACTACATGTATTTTTTTGCGAAGCAATATAAATGCCCAAAAAAAATATACCATAAGTGGCTATGTAAAAGATAGTGCCAGTAACGAAACCCTAATTAGTGCAAACCTTACAGTGAGGGGTTTGCCTAAAGGAGTTACTACTAATGCTTATGGGTTTTTTTCGCTTACATTAGCCGAGGGTGAGCAAATTATAACCATAAGTTTTACAGGCTACAAAACCAAATTACTTGCCGTTGACCTTACTCAAAATGTAGATTTAACTATTGCTTTGGTACAAAAAAAATCGACAAATGAAGCCATTACAGTAGTGAGCAAAAGGCGTGATGCTAATGTAAAAACTGCCCAAATGGGCAAAATAGAACTAAGTACCGAAAAAATTAAATTGCTACCAAGCCTACTTGGTGAGGTTGATATATTGCGAACTATTCAACTACTGCCCGGAGTTCGTAATAGTGGCGAGGGCAATTCGGGCTTTTATGTACGTGGTGGTGGGCCTGACCAAAACCTAATTATACTGGACGATGCTGTGGTGTACAACAGTGGGCACTTGTTCGGCTTTTTTTCAATATTTAATGCCGATGCTATTAAAAATACCGTGCTTATAAAAGGTGGTATGCCAGCACAATACGGTGGTAGGCTAAGTAGCGTATTGGATATAAGTATGAAAGATGGTAACAGTAAAAAATTTGAAGTAGAGGGTGGTATAGGTGCTATTGCAAGCCGCCTTTCTATACAAGGGCCGTTGGTAAAAGAGAAGGCCTCATTTATAATATCGGCAAGGCGAACTTATATAGATGCTTTGGCAAAAGCATTTGTAAAACCAAGCTCCGCTTTTTTTGGTTCGGGGTATTATTTTTACGATGTAAATGCCAAAATGAATTATAAAATAAGTAATAAAGATAAAATATTTATAAGTGGTTATTTTGGCGAAGACAAATTCAAATTTAGCAATGCCAAACAATCATTTAAAGCCAATATACCTTGGGGTAACAGCACCGCTACATTTAGGTGGAACCATGTATATAACTCCAAATTGTTTTCCAATACATCATTAGTGTACAACGATTATAATTTTACTTTTGGTGCTTCGCAAAATGATTTTAAAATAAAACTAGCCTCCGGTATTAGAGATTTGAATGCCAAAATAGACTTTGATTATTACCCAATAACCAACCACAAAGTAAAGTATGGTGCTGCTTATACCTACCATAGGTTTAAGCCAAGTATAGTAAATGGCGAACAAGGAGGTACTACATTTAACCCCAATAATTCCAGTATTAAGTACGGCCACGAAGCTGCATTGTACATACAAGATGAGTGGGAAGTAAACGATAAGTTAGGTATAAATGCAGGGTTGCGGTACAGCTTATTTCAACAAACTGGCCCCTACAAATTATATAAAACCGATGTAAATGGCAACCGAATAGATAGCACAGTATTTGGCAATTTGCAAAAGGTGAAAAATTATGGTGGGCTAGAACCTCGGCTCACAGCACGGTATGCACTTAATGAGGAAACATCACTTAAGGCATCGGTAACCCGAAATTTGCAATATGTACACTTAGTAAGTAATGCAGGCACTACCTTACCTACCGACCTTTGGGTGCCTAGTACCTACTTAGTAGAGCCTCAAAAAAGTTGGTTGTATGCAGCAGGCTTATTTAAAAATTTTAAGGACAATACCTACGAAACTTCGGTAGAGCTATACTATAAAAATATGCAAAACCAAATAGAGTATAAAGAAGGCTATACACCAGGCATTGGCGATGTAGAAAACGAATTTGTATTTGGTAAAGGGTGGAGTTATGGTAGCGAATTTTTTGTAAATAAAGTACGTGGCCGATTAACCGGTTGGGTGGGCTATACTTTAAGTTACACCTTTCGTAAGTTTGATGCTTTAAATGCTGGTAAAAAGTTTTTTGCAAAGTATGATCGTCGCCACGACCTCAGTGTAGTAGCCACTTATGAGCTTAACAAAAAATGGAAACTCAGCGGTGTATTTGTATATGGCACAGGTAATGCCACTACTGTACCCAAAAGTTTTTATATAATTAACGGGGTACTTACACAGGAGTATAGTGATCTTAATAGCTACCGATTACAGGCTTACCACCGTATGGATTTGTCGGCTAATTATACGCCAAAACCTAAAAAAGAACGAAAAATAAAAACCAATTGGGCATTTGGTATATACAATGTATACAGCCGTGCCAACCCTTACTTTATATACTTTGACCAAACAGGAAGCCCATACAATGGTACTTTGCAAGTACAAGGCAAAAAAGTTTCATTGTTTCCCATTATACCAAGTGTTACCTTAAACTTTAAGTTTTAAGAAATCTATAATAAAATATTTGTGTTAAAATGTTTGTATCACAAAGTATCATATTTTTTATTCCATGCTTGATTTCGTAATGTAGTTGCTTCAATATTATAATTCTTCCAAATACCTGAAGAAAGTGTAAAATCAGTTTGCTTTTTCTTATTTACAACTGTTTTGTTTTTAAATTGTGCTTCAATATTCCACGACTTTAATAGACTAAGTAAAGTTTTTATTTTAGTTTCGTCCAAATCTGTTTTTAATATAAGCTGTTGCATTTTTATTTTTTTATTTTTAATAATATCCAGGTATTCATTTTAAAAAAAAATATAAAAGATTCTTTTCTTAACAAAAGTTAATTAAATACTAGTAAAAAAAGTTAGTTGATTAAAAAAGTTTAATGAACTATTAATGTACTACGCTTTTGTATTTATTCCATAAACCAAACATTAAAACAACATAAATATGAAAAAAATTATAGTAATACTTACTTCAATATTTTTAATTTTAATACTAGTTCTAAATTTCAATTTATTTATAAAGAGCCAACAGTGGAAATATAGCAAAGGTGGTTATATTGGAGATTTTATTTCGTTTGATCATATTACTTACAATTTAGTTGGTCAACATATTTATAAAAATAATAAACTTGTAGGTAAAGTAATAATATGTTTAGGTACAACATTGTTAATTAGAGAGTTTGAAACAAGTACAATTGGTTATTATTCAAAAAAATGAGGTTTGTAGCTTACTTTAACATTACCCTTCCCACAAAAAAAAAGAATTTCACAAAACTTTGTTAACAATCACTTGATTTTCTTTGTTTTTACGCCCAAAGGGTTAATCCCAACATTTTAATTTAAAATATAAGCAGCGTTTTATCATTGCTATTTGTCTATATATTATTATAAGTTTTTAAGCAAGTATAGCATAGTTGATTTTTATCCCCCGATGTTTTAACATTGGGGTTTTTTATTTCAATTTCTACAGTATTGAATGGGCATTTTATTTTTTTGAAAAACTTTTTTTTATACAATTTCGTAAGTGCTACCATAACATAAATAAATTATTATGAACACAAAATTATTGAATGTAGCAGCTTTTTTATTATTGGCTACAATGCTAGTAACAGCATCATGTAAGCGACACAAGGAAGATCCAGCTCCAAAAGAAACTACCGTAGCAGGACCAAACCTTAACTTGTTTGGCATTACCAAAACTAACGAATTGGTAGCGTTTAATGCAAGTACACCAGGTACAAGTACTAAAAATGCAATAACTGGTTTAGTAGCCGGCGAAACTTTACTAAGTATCGATTTTAGACCATCAACTGGCGAATTGTATGCATTGTCAAGTGCAAGTAAACTGTACATTGTTAATACTACAACTTATGCAGCTCGTGTTGTAGGTACTGCTGCATTTGCACCAGCCATAAGTGGTACTGTAGTATCCATTGACTTTAACCCAACAGTTGACCGTTTAAGGTTGGTATCTAACAACGGACAAAATTTGAGATTAAACCCCGAAACAGGAGCTGTAGCAGCAACTGATATTCCAATTAATGGTGGTAGCTCTCCTGCCATAAGTGGTTTGGCTTATAGCAATAGCAAAGCAGGTGCTGCAACTACAGTATTTTATGCAATAGATCAAACTACCGCAAAGTTGTATGAGGTTAATCCGCCAAATAATGGTGTGTTGGTTGAAAAAGGAAACCTTGGTATTACCTTTACAGGGCAAGCAGCATTTGATATAAGTGGAGATAATACGGCTGCTTTAATAGCCGCCAAAGTTAATGGTGTAAACACACTTTATTTGCTAGATGTAGCAACTGCAGTAGCCACCAAAATAGCCACTACTAAAGAAGAATTAATTGACATAGCAATACCTACCGAAGCCGTAGCTTATAGTGTTGATGCTGCTAACAACTTATTAATATACAACCCCGAAGCTACTACACCAAGTGTTACAAGTAAGGCTATTACAGGGTTACAGCCTGCCGAAACAATACAAGGCATTGACTTTAGGCCACTTAACGGACAGCTATATGCCTTAGGCAGTACAAGTAGAGTATATACTATAAATGCAACAAGTGGTGCAGCCGTACAAGTAGGTACAGGCACATTTTCAACTATGCTTAATGGTACCGATTTTGGTTTCGATTTTAACCCAACAGTTGATAGAATAAGAGTAGTAAGTAACTTAGGGCAAAGTATGGTACTTAACCCAATGGATGGTACAGTTGCCTCAGTATCGCCAATGATAAACCCTGGTTTGCCAATGGTAAGTAGTGCTGCTTATGCTAACAACTTTGCAGGGGCTACCACTACCGTCTTTTATGTACTCGATCATAATACCGATAGGCTTTATACCCAATCACCTGCTACAAGTACCATTACCGATATTGGGCCATTAGGCATTAATATTGATGGTAGCAATGGTTTCGATATAGGGTCAACCACAGGCAAAGCTTATTTGGTAGCCACTGTAGGTGGTGCCAACAGAATATATAGTGTTAATTTAACTAGTGGTGCCACCACATCAATGGGTACATTAACTACCGCTGTAAAAGGTTTTACGGTAGGTACTGGTTTTTAATAATATTACATTATAAGTACTAATCCAATTGAACATCAAATCCCCTCTAGGCTTGTCTTTAGGGGATTTTTATTGGGGTTAAATAATTTATAAATAAAACTAATTAATACCCCACACCAACAGCATCTCTTACAATTTTAATAGTAGCTATTGCACTTTCCCTTGCTTTATGTTTGCCTTGTTGCATTATAGAATTTATAGCAGCAGTATTACTTAACAAATCATCTGCTTTTTCTCGTATAGGTTGTATAAAATTTGCCAAATCCTCTGCCAATTGTTTTTTAAAATCGCCATACCTAATTATACAATTACCTGTACTGCTATTGTTATAATCATCGGTATATTTTTGTACTACATCGGGTTGGCTACACAATTGGATTAGTGTAAATAGGTTTTCAATGTAAGCAGGTTGTACAGCATTAGGTTCGGCTGGTCCTTGGTCTGTTTTGGCTTTCATTATTTTTTTACGTATTTCAGCATCACTATCTGCTAAGTAAATAGTGTTCATTTGGTTTTCGCTTTTACTCATTTTACCTTCGCCATCAAGGCTCAATATTTTGGTTAATGCACCACCATAGTTAAATGCTGCAGGTTCGGGCAGTAGGTTGCCATACCTATAATTAAAGCGTTGTACAAAAGTTCGAGCCATTTCCAAATGCTGCTCCTGATCCTTACCTACAGGCACTTTGGTAGCACGGTGTATTACTATATCGGCAGCTTGTAGTACAGGGTAAGTAAGTAGCCCAGCATTTATATTGTCGGGTTGTAGGCGTACTTTATCTTTAAATGTAGTTGTTTTTTCCAACTCACCTTTGTAAGCCAACATATTAAAGTATAGGTACAGTTCAGCTATTTCTGGCACATCGCTTTGTACATAAAGGGTAATTTTTTTGGGGTCGAGGCCACAGGCTATGTTTTCGGCTATTACACGGTGTACACTATCTTTAAGGGTTTTGGTATCGGGGTGTGTGGTAAGGCTATGCCAATCGGCCACAAAAAAATAACAATCAAAATCATCTTGCATTTTTACATAATTACGCATAGCACCAAAGTAATTGCCAAGGTGCAAATATCCTGTGGGTCTAATACCACTCACTACTTTTTCTTTCATAATGCTACAAAGTTAATAGGATAAATCAATTTATAAATAATAATGAATAATTAAAAACTAGAACAAAATAATTTACCAAATTATTAAAATGTAGGTAAGGCTTCGCCAAAAATTATTTGCAGTAGTCGTTTGTTGTTGGTTACTATTTCGGCGGTAGCCGAGAGGTGAAATTGGTCATTTTAATTATTTATAATAGTAGCTGTACACACTAACTTAAATTGATTATTGCTCCATTTAATAGGGTTAAAGTTTGCCCAACCTATATAACTGTAAAGTGATTTTTTTTGTAAAAAAGCTATTGAAGGCATTTTATATTCTTCCACATAATTTTTTTTATTATACTTTGTAGTTATTGGATTATCGTAAAAGTTAGTTGGCATTGTTTGCAACCCAATATATATTATTTGGTTACTTACCATAATATTTTCTATGGAAATATCAACGTTAAACCAAGTTTTGTTTTCTGCTCCACTTACCACATAATCTTGTAATAAGCTTTGCCCAGGGCAATTGCAGCTAGTATCGTGGCTTAGCAGTAGCACTTTAAATGGGGCAGCCACATTTTCATTTTTACCTTGTTTTAAGTAGTAGTTTATAGCTTTAATTGTACTAACGTCAACATTTGACAAATCAACTTTTGTAACCCAAGCCATATCGGGTAATAAATGGTGGGTACTATTTACTATGCCTAGTTTATATCCATAATTTTTAGCTTTTAACTTTTTGATATTAGCCAATATAGTAATTGATTGTTGGGTATATACATTGTTTTTTAAAGTTATAAATAGTGTATCAAAAACTTTACTTATTGTTTTTACATACATTTTGTAACCAATACATGTAACACGTAGGTTATTCAATGTAACGCCATTATATATAAAAATACCATCGTTATTGGTAACGCCACGTATTGTATCGTTGGTAATTACAGTGGCAGTAGCAACTGCATTACCCAAGGTATCTGCTACTTTTATAATGGTAATAGGTTGGCTTATGAGGCTATTAAAAATGAAAAGGGTTAAGAATGTCGCACTTGAGAATTGAACTTAGGATTTGATAATTTATGTTCTGTGTATGTAATATTTTTTAAATTAGTAAATTTTAAATAAATATTTTTAGTGTTGGTGTATATAGATTTATATTACTGTCATTGCTGATAAATGCCATATTTTCTGCAATTGCAGTAGCAACTAGTAACCTATCAAATGGGTCTTTGTGTTCTTTTTTGAATTATTAGTTTTTCATATGCTAACAGGTGTATTGCCTTGGTAGGCAATATATTAAACCCTGAATCTATAATTGTCTTTTCTAATTCTATACTATTAAGAGGTATTTCTAGTTTACCAATTGTTTTTTTTATAGCTATTTCAAATAAGCTTACTATACTTACATAACATTTGTTATCATAGTTTTTTATTACATTTTTTACTCTTAATGTTAGTTTTTCTTCATTTCCTAAAATCCAAAGTATAATATGTGTGTCTAATAAATACTGCATTACATATATTCTTTTAACTCGTCTAGCGGTGTATCAAAATCAGGAGCCATTTTAATTTTACCTTTAATCGTTCCAAATAATCTTTCCTCCTTTATATCTTCTATCAATTCTTCCATAATGGTTACTACTACTTTTGCTTTATTTAAGGTAGGTAGCTCATCAAATATAATAACACCGTTGTTGTATGTGCCTGTTATAGCTTCTAACATTGTATAAGTTTAACACAAATATACGTTTTTAACTTTGGGTGCAAAATAGGGCTACATTTTATTTAAGTTTCTAATGGGTTCATATTGTAACCCTTTTGAAAACAAATTATAGTAAAAAATCACTCTTTCCCAAAATAAATACCTTAATTTCTAATGCCCTGATTATTATAAAAGCAAACAAAATTTACTAAATACTAATTATGTGATAGTTACCAAATTATTAAAATGTAGGTAAGGCTTCGTCAAAAATTATTTGAAGTAGTCGTTTGTTGTTGGTTACTATTTCGGCGGTAGCCGAGAGGCTATTATTGTTAAATACTGTTTTATAGTAAATGAAGTTTTGTAAATTATTTTATTATCCAAATCTCTAATTATAATTAAATATTTTTTTATAAATACTGGTAAATATGTAGTAACCGTATTTGATTTTATAATTTGATTGGATGCAGGTACAACCAAATCATAGTCGGTAATATTGCGAATTTCATTAGCTGGGTAGTATTGTAATAAAAAGGATTTGTTTTTAATATTTTTTGGAATTAATAATGTACGTTCAAAAAATAGCTTGTTTTTTATTAAACTTTTTTTATAATCGTCGGCATTAAAGTTTTCAAATAACGTAAAGTCATAACCAGGGTTAAAATTGATATTTTTATTTAAAAGTAACTTAGGGTATTTTATAGTTTTTTTTGGGTCTAAATAAGCATAAAAATTATTACAAAATTGCAAATTGCCGTATGTGTTAAAGTAGGTTTGATTAATAGATTTTACAAATTTATATTTATCTTTGAGCCATACACCTATGGAGTGAAATCCCAAATCTACCGTATTTGCATGCCCATAACCACAATGGATTATCATTTTTGCATTTGGGTCTTTATCTAATACTTTCATAATATTTATAGCTGCTAAACTATCTCTTTTATTAGAATCTGAAACAGTTGTATCATAAGCAACTAATTTGAATTTTAGAAACTTTGCATAGCGTACAAGGTTAGCAAAATTTGGCTCTTGTGTATAAAATCCTAAATTCTTATGTATAGTTTTTTCTGTACTTGCATCAATTCTACTTGATAAAGTTTCTAGTGCTAAATAATTATAACCCTGCTTTCTAAAATCAGCTAACATTTCAAAAGTAAAAATTCTGCATACTGGTCTATGGTGCATTTCGTTTATAAGTACAATTTTACTTTTACTTGCTTTTGCTTTTAATTGCTCTTTATACTCAATTAATGAATAACTATTAAACTCTGTAACATTTGAATTTATATATTCTTTATAATTCTCTGCACTGTCAAAACAATCTAATGCATTTTTATCTTCCCCTATAAATGAAAGTAGTGTTCCTATATATTCATAGTACATATTTTTTACAATTGAATCACTTAATTTCATATCAAATGAAGCCATAGCCTTAACATCGTTTATATAATTCAACGACTTACTAACACGTAATGGTTTGAGGTTTGAAAATAATGAATCCTTCGATTTTATTTCAACTTGTTTTTTAAGTTTAAATGTTTGAAGTGTATTTGCTAGAGTTTGAGCTTTTGTATTGCTAAAAAGCAAAACTAAGTAAACACTAATTCCAAATATTTTTATATGGGTCATAATTACATTTAAGGGGTTTATCAAAAGTTGAATTTGCAAAAGCTCTACAATCTAAAAATAATTTAATAATTAGCAAATTATCATATTATCATATTATCACATTTCTATTTTATTAATTAAGCCTACCCACTCCCCCAAGTACTCATAATCCTTTGTTAGCTTACCTTTAGTGGCAATGGTAGCATTGGTAATTAAGGTGGAGCTGCCGCTTATTACATACTCCAACACATACTTAATTAGCTGTTCTCCAAAGTACCTACTAGCATCTCGGGGTAGCTCGTTGGGTAGGTTGCCTACTGCTATTATGTCTATACTATTTTCAAGGTAGGGTTCGGTTTTTTGTTGGGTTACTTTATCTACGCCATACACAGGGTTTTCAATGGTTTGGTCGCCAAGGTTTATGGGTATGCTACCGTGTGCATCGTCGGTTATATCACTTATTGTTTTTATGTTAAATGCTTTGCTAGTAAGCATTTCGGCAGTAAATAGTGGGGGTACATCGGCATCCCAATATACACCATTCATTAGTATATCGGTATGTGGTATATACTTTTCAAACTTGCAGTTATAGGCAGCCGCATCCTCATGAAACTGTTTGCGGTTGTAGGTTTTAGTAACTTTATGCTCATACAAATCGGCACCTTTAAGCACCGTATATACAGGGTAAGTATAGGCTCTTTCTATATAATCATCGGGTTCTAATTCGTGTATGCCCATAAGGTTCATTACCTCTATAATGCCGTGTGCCACCCTGCCACTGCCTGTTACAGCTATTTTAATGTTAGGTAACTTTAACCCAAAGTAGCTGTGTATAAGGCTTCTATAATCTTTTTGTTGGTACACCCTTGGCAGGGTAAATGTATTAGTTCTATTACCATAATACAGCATACCATTATGTGCACCCACTATACCCGCAAAAAAACCAAAGCCCAACACTCGTTGCCCATCGTCGTGTTTCAAACATTCGTAATCAATAAGGGTAATATTTTTTTGCAATATGGTTTGCAATAACTTTTTATTGTAGGGTTGTTTTTTTATGGTGTGGCTAAAAAATAAATAGGTTTTATGGGCAATTAAATTATGGTAAGGCACTTCTTTAATGCCCAATATAATATCGCATTGCTCCAAATTAGTAACAACTGTAATGCCAGCTTTTTCATACTCCGTATTACTAAAGCATCGGTGGGCTGACTGTTCTACTACAAGGATAACATGGGGTACATTTTTTACCATCCATTTGCATTGTGCAGGGGTAAGGGCAACTCTAGTGTCCAAAGGGGTTTTGCCTTCGTTTATTAATCCTATGGTAAGCATAGGGCAAATGTAAAACTTTTAGTTAAACTTATGTGTACTTATCCACAACATTAAGTGTTGTTGTTATTATTATTTATATTTGCTATAACTAAATGTATGGGAGTATATGGAAATTTATAAACGGGTAGTCATTTTAATTATTTTGGCAAATGCATTTGCCCAATGTGGCAATAAAAATAGTGTACAAACTAGTAGTACAACTATAAACCCCAATACGGAAATAGACCAAACAAAAGATTTGAATATTGCCGATATATTGCAATATGTACAAACCAATAATGGTAAGCTCAACGATTCTAACTTTGTAACAAATGTGGCTGATGTACAAGCATTTTACAATAGTAAAAATAACCGTACCGTATGGAGTAAAAAAAGTGAGTTTACGGCACTAGCCAACAGCCTACAATTGTTTATAGAGCATAGTATGGAGTATGGCCTATTCCCCGAAGATTACCATATAACCAACCTCAAAAAATTACGTAATCAATTGCTATTGCAAAATGCTAATGCCAGTACTATACTTGCACAAGGCGATATATTATACACCGACGCTTTTTTGCAATTAGCTACTCACTTAAAAAAAGGAAGATTAGCAAAAGATAGCATAACCATAAGTGCCGACTCGAGCCTCAAAACTAGCTACTTTGTAACTGTATTAAACACCGTAATTGACAATAAAAAATTAGTAGAAACTTTACAAAGCCTCGAACCTACCCTTAAGGATTATAAAGCCTTACGAACGGCCTTGCCTAGTTTTTTGGCCACTATGGATTTGAATAAATATACCTACGTAGTGTACCCTAATAAAGATAGTTTGCAGTTAGTAAAAAGTGTAATGAAACGGCTGTACGAGGCAGGTGTAGCTACTACCAACAGCCCCAAGCCCGATAGTATAACTTATGTAAATACCGTAACAAAATACCAAAAAGCCAAAGGATTGAAACCTACGGGCAAGGTAAATAATGAAATGGCAAAGTCGTTGAATACGAGTGATTGGTACAGATTTAAAAGGATAGCAGCAACCTTAGATAAATACAAAACATTAACCACAACCCTACCCGAAACTTATGTGTGGGTTAACTTACCTTCATATAAACTGAAAGTTGTAAACCACGATACTGTGGTAATGACAAGCAAAGTAATAATAGGCAAAACCACTAACCGTACACCCGAATTGAATAGCGAAATATCGAATATAGTGCTATACCCTACTTGGAGTGTGCCTTATAGTATAGCTATGAAAGAGATGTTGCCTATTGCAAAGCGTAACCCTGGTTATTTTGCCCGAAGGGGCTTTAAAGTATTCAATAATAGGGGCAAGCAGGTAGACCCATACAGTGTAAATTGGAGTAGGTATAGCAAAAGTGTACCATTTAACTTTAGGCAAAATGAAGGAGGTGGAAATGCATTAGGTGTTATTAAATTTAACTTTGAAAACCCTTACTCCGTGTACTTGCATGATACAAACCAACGGTATATGTTTGAACGAGATTTTAGGGCATTAAGCCATGGTTGTGTAAGGGTACATTTGTGGGATAGTGTGGCTCGGTATTTAATTACCCAATCACATGCCTATTACCCTAATTACGATTTTTTAAAAAAAGATAGCATAACCCCAACCAACGATACTATAACTTACACCCAAAGCATATTACGTGATAGTAGTTTTATAATAGCCGACTCGTTGCATAGGTATATGGCTAAGAAAAAAAATATGGCTTTGCTAATGCAAAAAAAAATACCCATTTTTATACGCTATTATGGTTGTGAAGCACAGGATGGAAAAGTAGTGTTTTTTGATGATGTGTACAATGAAGACAAATCGGTGATAGACCAATATTTTTCAAAAAAATAAAAAAATATGCTTAAATACATTGTATTGCTAGTACTACTTAGTACAACAAACTTACTAGCTGCACAGGATACTACAAAGCCAAAAAAAGACCCAAAAGTACTATACGGCATTGCTACATTTTACAGCAATAGTTTTGATGGTAAAAAAACTGCCACTGGCGAAATATTTAGACAAAATGGCTACACAGCAGCTAGTAATAATATACCCTTAGGCACTTGGGTAAAAGTAACGAATGTAAAAAACAATAAAACAGTAACGGTAAAAATAAACGACCGTATGGCACCAAGTATGGCTCGTAAAGGTAGGGTAGTTGACCTTACCCGTGCTGCCGCCGAAAAACTCAACTTTATAACCAGCGGTACCACTAAAGTAAAAGTAACCATACTCGGCAAAAAAAAACCTTTGCAATAAGCCTATTACTTTATTAGTTAATAATAATTTATTTTTCGCTTTTGGTTGAAGTCCTTACTTTTGTTAAAACTTATAATTAACATGTTTATGAAGAAAGTTCATTTCTTAAGTATAATGCTATTGTTAATAGCAACCGTACAAGCCCAAAAAGTAAATAAAATGTATGTAAAAAAACCTGCACTTGGGGTTCATTTTACGCTTACCGATTTTAAAACAGCCGATTTAATACGTAACTCCTCATTAAGCTCTGTGGTGCTTAATAAGCTAAATAGTAAACCCAAGCAAATGACACCCGGTATGGCTATTAGTTATATGCAAGGCCTTAGCAACCATGTAGATGTACAAGCCAGGCTTGCAGGTTCATTTTTAGATTTGCCAGTACAAGGTAAACCTATCAATAACAATGACTTTTTCTTTGCAGAGTCAGATGTAAGTTTGTTGTTAAAAATGGTGAATGACAAAAATTGGGTTTCGCCTTATATAAGTGCCGGTATTGGCGCTTCATTGTACAAAGGTTCAAAGTTTGGAGCATTTATACCTGTAGGTGCTGGTATACAAGTTAACTTTTATAACGAAGCCTATTTATTGCTTAATGCACAATACAGATTATATACTGCTGCTGCTAATAACTACCACTTTTTTTATAGTATTGGATTTGCTGGTAATATAGCCAAACCTATGGAAGTAGCTGTTGTAAAGCCTATAGCACCAATTGAAATGCCAAAAGATACCGATGGCGATGGTATATTTGATAAAGATGACAAATGTATATCGGTGGCAGGTGTAGCCAAATACCAAGGCTGCCCAGTACCTGATACCGATGGTGATGGCATTAACGATGAATTAGATAAATGTATAAACGAAGCAGGTGTAGCCAAATACCAAGGCTGCCCAATACCCGATACCGATGGCGATGGAGTAAACGATGATGAGGATAAATGTGTAAGCCAAGCTGGTGTGGCTCGTTATAATGGTTGCCCTGTACCCGATACCGATGGCGATGGAGTAAACGATGAAGAAGATAAATGTAAAGATGTAGTAGGTACAGCCGCAAACCAAGGTTGCCCTGTAATAGCCGAAGCCATAATAAAGAAAATGGAATTTGCTGCAAAAAATGTATTGTTTGAAACTGGTAGTGCTAAGCTAAAAGTTAGCTCTAACAAATCGCTTAACGAAGTGGTAAAAATATTAAATGATAACAAAGACTTAATGTTAGATATTGAAGGCCATACTGATAACTCAGGCAAAGCCGACAAAAACCTCACCTTATCGCAAAGTAGAGCTAATGCTGTATTGGCTTACTTAAAAGCAAAAGGCATAACCGAAGATAGGTTAACTGCAACAGGTTTTGGACAAGAGCAACCAGTGGCAGATAATAAAACTGCAGCTGGCAAACAAAAAAACAGAAGAGTAGAATTGAAGCTAAGAAGTTTTTAAACTCCTCAGTATTTAAAAATATTTAATAAAGCCCCATTTTTATGGGGCTTTATTTGTAAATATCTATTTGAATACTACTTTAACAACTATAAAAAAAAATAAACTTTCTTTTAACATTTTATTCTATATTGCAGCATTATTATATCTTTACATTATTATTAAATTTATACACACATGAAAAGAATTGTATTGTCTCTTGTAGCTATATGTATGTTTGGTGCAGCATTTGCTCAAAAAAACCCATTAACCAGAAAAAAAACAATAGGTGTTCATTTCTTCTTGCAAGATTTTGCATCGGGATACTCACTTGATACTGGTGCTAGTATTAAAACTGTAAAAGATGTTGGTGATTGGTACAAACCAAGCCGTTTAAGTCCTGGTTTTGCTATATCTTATGCTAAAGGTATTACACCTAAAATAGATGTACGAGGTACGTTTGCAGCATCTTTTGAAGATTATTTATTTAAAAAGCGAACACAATTTGGTGTAAATGACTTTTTAGGCGAATTTGATGTTTCTGCAAACTTAAAAGCTGTAAATGATAAGCATATTGTAATACCTTACATCAATTTGGGTGTGGGTGGTTCATTTTACAAAGGTTATATTGGTGGTATTGCTCCAGTGGGTTTAGGGTTACAATTTAACCTATTTAACGACGCCCTAATTGAGCTGCAATCACAATACCGCATTGGCCTTAATGATAATGCAACTAATCATTTATTCCACTCAATAGGTGTAGTAGCTAATATAGGTTCTCCAAAGGCAATGCCAACATTAAAAGAAGTAATAGCTCCTATAATTGCCAAAAAAGATACAGATGGCGACGGCATTACCGATGATAACGATGAGTGTCCTAGTGAAGCTGGTACAGTAGCACTTAAAGGCTGCCCCGATAAAGATGGTGATGGTATAGCAGATAAAAACGACAATTGCCCTGATAAAGCTGGTACAGCTAAATATAATGGTTGCCCAGTACCTGATAGTGATGGTGATGGTATTAACGATGAGGAAGATAAATGTGTAAACCAAGCAGGTGTGGCTAGTTTCCAAGGTTGCCCTGTACCCGATGCAGATGGCGATGGCGTAAACGATGAAGAAGATAAATGTAAAGATGTAGTAGGAACTGCTGCTAACCAAGGTTGCCCTGCAATAGCTGAAGCTGTACAGAAAAAAATTGACTATGCTGCCAAAAACATATTGTTTGAAACAGGTAGTGCTAAATTAAAGTCAAGCTCTAACGGTGGATTGAATGATGTAGTAAAAATATTAGCAGAAAACCCCGATGTATTACTTAACATTGATGGCCATACTGATAATACTGGAACTGCCGAAAAGAATACAACACTAAGCCAAAGCAGAGCCGATGCAGTAAAAGCATACTTAGCTAAAAAAGGAGTAAGCGAAAGCCGAATGACTGCAACTGGCTATGGCCAAGACCAACCAGTAGCCGATAATGCAACTACAGCTGGCAAAGCCAAAAACAGAAGAGTAGAATTAAAATTAGGGTACTAACATAAACTAGTATAATAGCATTGAAATAATAAATCCCTTGCAGTAGTGCAGGGGATTTTTATGTTTTGTAATGAAGGATAATAAAGTTAAGTTTTACTACCTTAATATAGTTATATTCCCAACCACATTATAGTTTCTACCTGTTATTAAAGAATAAGTAATGTTATAATAATAAGTACCATCGGCTATATTTTTTCCCTTGTAAGTTCCATTCCAATTGTTGGTATAATTAGCGTTTTCATATACTATACCACCATATCTATTTACTACTTGTACTGCTACTTTACTCAAGCAGTTGAAAGAGTTATACACTTTCCACTCATCATTAATACCATCACCATTTGGGCTAAATGCCTCTTTAATGTTAATACAACTTGGTATTATGGTTACTTGTACATCATTAGATGCCATACAGCCGTTGGTAGTGGTTGCAGTTAATTTGTATAATGTACTTACAGTTGGTTTAAGTACTACAGGGTTTAGTATAGTTGGGTTGCTTAAATAAGTAGAAGGACTCCAACTGTAATTTGTAGCGCCTATTACAGTACCATTTAATTGAGCATCTGCACCACTAAGTACAGTTAAGTTTGTACCTGCTATTACTTGTGGGTTTGGCAATATGGTAATGTTTACCGTATCTTTTGCTACACAATTACCACTAGTACCTGTTACTATATATTGTGTACTTATAGTGGGTGTTGCTATTGGGTTTAGTATATTGGCATTAGTTAACCCTGTAGTAGGTTGCCAACTAATACTTAATGCAGTGCTTGTAGTAGTTAATGGTATAGCCGAACCTATACATATAGCAGTATCTTTTATACTTATTATAGGTAAGCCAACAGTACCTATAAAACTAATAAATGTTGCGGTACAACCAGAGTTAACCCCATTCAATACTATTTGATTTAAGCCATTGGGTACATTGGTAAATGTATTGGTGGTTTGAGGTAAACCACCATTTAATGCATAGGTAAAATTATCGCCAGTAGCATTTACGGTTAATGTTTTGCTAGTGTCGCCACTACAACTTATTGGTGCTATTAACGTAGCAGCTATACCTGCTTTTTTTACCAATAGTACCGTGTCTTGGTAGGTAATAGTATCATTATTTGGGTTTGTTTTAAAGCTAGTACGTACCAGTAGCTTTGTAGTATCTGTAGCTCCTGTACATATATTACTATAATTCAAATTAAATGTGCCATCGCTGTTGCTTGTAGTATCGGCATTGGCAATAAAGTTGCCATTTATGGAGTATATGCTACTGCTTATATACCTACTTGCCTCAGCACTTGGTATAAACTGATAAGCTTCTTTTACGGCAGTCCATACTTGGGCATTTTTGCCGGGTGCACATATTGCTTTATCCCTATTCCAGTTTTGTAAACCAAGTGTTGATTTACCACCACTACTATATATAGGTGGGCATACAAACTTCTCAATATACATTTCTATAATTCCTGTACTTTCATATAGCACGGTTTGAAAAATACTTTTACTCGAATCGGCACTACAATTAGCATCGGCATAAGTACCAAATGTACCCAACTTATAATAGCTTACTATAAACCTACGGCAGGGTGCTGTACCTTCCGTTCTAAATTCTATTTTTCTATTAGGTGGGCTAGGGTAAAGTCCTCCAGTACGAGGGTCAAAACCTGAATGTGCGGTATATATACTAGCTTTTGGCGAATAATTATTGCCACTACACTGTACTCCAATTATGTTGGGTAAGGGTAAGTTTTGAAAACCACTACCACAATAAGTAGGTGGTATAGACGCATTTGTAGTGTCGAAGCTTATAACACTATAACAATTAGCTACTAATTTATTATAAATTGAGTCATAAAAACAAAATTTGAAAGGCAAATTTATTACTTCTGTAAATGCTTCTAAATAAATTGTGGGTATTTCAAAACCAACATTTGTTACAAATGGAAATGGTGTGTAGGCTTTAGTTTTTACTTTATAATCACCTGTGTTTTTTATATGCGGTAAAGTTAGTTTTATATTAGTACAGTTGTTACCACAAACGGTTACTATTTGCTTATTAATAGTAGTGCTATAATTGGTACAGTATTGTGCAGTTAATGGGGAGTTTAAAAAAATATAAAAAACAATTAATATTAATTTGTTTGAATAGTTGTAAAATAATGGTACTTTACATAAAATTAAAATATATGAAAACAAATCAAAACTTTTTAATGCTGTTGTACCATAGTACATCGGGCATCGGGCATCGGGCATCGGGCATCGATAAATTATTATTATTTATGTAAGTTAGTTGGTATTTTTATATTTGCCAAATTTTTATTAGCACCCAATTCCTTACTTGCCCAAATAAACCCTACTACACCCAACAGTTACCACACACCGTTAAGCTACGCTGCTTTTCTATTACCTACTGCAACTGATGTGGTAATACTTAATGGCAATGCACTACAAGCTATAGTAGCTACGACGCCTACCCCTACTTTATATTGGGACGATAATAATGGTCACAAATCCAGCATAAATATAGCAACACAAGCAAACTTTCCAATTACTGCTACAGTATATGCCGATGATATTGCCTTAACTATAAATAATACTGGCGATGTATATGCCTATATAACCTGCCGAGTATTGTTAAGTAGCAACATTACAGAAATTCATTTATGTGCTTTTAGATGGGTGCCTACTTCATATGCTTTTCAATTTTTACCTTATATATTAACCTTACAAGATACAAGGCCTACGACTGCTGATGTGTTTGATGCGGTAAAAATAGATTGTACCAAACCCAATTACAATTTAACACCACCTAATCCTGCCCTTAATGCTAACATAGCATTTACTTGGAGTAAAAGTGGTAGTATATACGCATCTAAAGGTATTGTTAACTTTGCTAACGGTACATTAACTAACTTGCAAACCAACCAATTTATTACAATTGGAGTGAAACCAGATGTAGGCATGATGTATTATTCAAGTACGAGTGATTGTTACATTTCTTCAATTAATAGCAATGTTGTTAATGTAAATAGTTTTAACACTGGGGCTCAAATTCAAATGTATGCAAGTAGTAATACTATACGTACAGTAAGTGTAAGTCATGCATATGGCGTTATGGTTGCAATAAACGTATTAGACAATGTTAACAAAAAGTCAAACATTATATTTGTACATAATTGTAGCACATTTTGTAATTTTTTTGGTATGATTCCACAAAATTTAAACAATGAATTAGAACAAAATTGTACTAATAACTTAAATTATAAGTATACTGGCTTTCCTCAAATTAAATTGATACAAGAAGATGTGCATGGTTATTTTATATTTGAAGTTGTGTGGCAGCAAGTTTTTTGTAATGGTAGCGATGTTTGTACAATACAAGCTATTACCAAACGGATAAATTGGCATGCTTCTAATCCTCCTATTCCTATTAGTACACCCTTTATTTATTTAAATTCAGATTTAAGTAAAAATTCTTTTTCCTCAAGTTTGAGCTACGGATATAGTATTAATTCATTTCCCTCTGTTGTAAGAATGGGTTATTCATTTAATTTAATGGACAAAAATACTAGCCTCAATGGGTTAGTGGGCTATAAGGTAAAAACAACACCTTATTCATTATTTACAACAGATGATGGTACATTAAAAACATCTCAATCAAAAAATAATTCAATTGATGGAGCTGTTAATCAAATAGGAAATGTAAATATAGAAGATGTAAGCACAAATAAACCAGAAGTCATATTTTACCCAAATCCAACAACTAAAGCAATATTTTTACAAAGTAATATACCAATATTGAAAGTAGCAATTTGCAGTGTAAATGGTGTAGTGTTAAAGGCTAAAAGCTTTTCATACACTAAGCTAGGTGCAGCTATTGATGTAAGTGATTTAATTAATGGTCAGTATTTTTTAAAAATATATACAAGTGAAGGAAAAATACTAAATAAAAAATTTATTAAAAACTAAAGTGAAATTTATGAAAACATTAAAAATAATAATATTCCTACTTATAATTTTAACTAATGGTGTAAACTTAATAGCACAAAGGGGTTCAGCATCCCAACAATTACTACAATTTAATGCTACTTATTTTCCTAATATTATTCGTAATTACAAGTTAGTAAGTTGTAACCCTCCCATCGCACAACCTATATGTACCTATATACTAAACAATGTGTATGGTACTAACCCTAACCCAAGTATCAATAATCCTTTTGGTAATAACGATATTCCATTTTGGAACAACTCACATGACATGCCTAGGTTAGCCGATCCCTTTTTAGGAATTGTAGTACCTCCAGGTGCTTCTAACTTTGCACTTATGCCTTACTCTAATCAAGGCGGTGCAAATTTGAGTAGTGGGATAGTACAAAAAATTGCCCCATTACAGGCAGGGCAAAATTATTTGATGAGATTTTTTGAAAAAAATGCTTCATTCTTCTTTTTAAATAGTATGGCAAAAGTAGAAATTTACTTAATAAATTGTACCGACTATCAAAACTTTAATGTAAATGGTAATACATTACCAGCAGTGCCACAAAGTTCTCAACGTATATTTTGTGAAACAAATTATGCCGCAAGTTTACAATTAACACCTTGGCAAAATAGGGTATTTACTTTTCAAGCAAATAGTAATTATGATATGATTTGGGTATTTGCTACACCTACATTAACTGGCTTATATCCACAAAGCTTTTATTGTTTTACATTAGCCGAGTTAATTAATGCATCTACTTTTAGTATTACCGACGTTAACGCCAATAACCCTAATACTTGTAATGCAAGCCTTTATGCAAGTTGTCAAGTTACAGGTGCTTTATTTACTTGGACAGGTCCAAGTGGGCAAGTTTTTACAGGTAATTACTTGTTAGTTGATAGAGGGGTACCAAGTAATGTAGGTGTATGGACTTTGACATTAACTGTACCAACCGCTGACCCAAGTAACTCTACTTGTGGTAATAATATTGAAGTATCCTCCCAAATTAATCTCACTCTTTGTGGAGCAGCAGCACCTAATTGTATTAATCTACCTTTAATACAATAAAATAATTCACTGAAGCTAAGTTTTTTAAATAGTTTTTAATGTAAAGGCTATAAGAGATTAGTTACTCTTATAGCCTTTTTACTCTTTGAACTGTACTCATAATTTATATTGTACTAGTTTCCTCAATCCGCTTCACCCTTTTGTTCATTACGTAAAACCATAAAGGCGGTACAGTAGCTAATAACATACTACCAGGGTAGCCTGTAGGTAGTTGTGGTGCATCGTTGTGGTGGCGTAGTATTTGGTATTTTCTACTAGCTAAGTAGTGGTGGTCGCTGTGGCGTGTAAGTTCAAACAATAGTAACCTCCCAAAGGTATGATTGCTATTCCAACTATGTTGTGGCATTGTTCTTTCATAGTTTCCATTAGCTTGCTGCTTACGTTGCAAACCGTAGTGTTCTATATAGTTAACGGTTTCTAATAATAATATGCCAAATAAGGCTGCACCTAAAAAGTATAGTGTAACTATACCACCAAATACAAAGTATATACTACCTACTAACACCAGTTGAATAATATGTGCTTGTAGCATTTCATTATAAATGCTTAGTGTAGGCTTACCTAATTTTTTAACATCATTATTAGCAATATGCCAAGCACTAATGTACGATAGCCCAATGGTACGAAAAAAGAAAAGGTAAAGTATTTCGTTGTACCTAGCACTACTAGGGTCGTTGGGAGTAGCTACATTTTTGTGATGCCCTTTATTATGCTCTATAAAAAAGTGCATATATAACGAACTTAATAAAGTTATTTTAGCTAAGGTTTGTTCTAATTTGTTTTTTCGATGGCCCAACTCATGCCCTACATTAATACCAAATGTACCACACAATATACCCATCGATATTATACGACCGCTAACATCAGTAATAGTTAATGCAGTGGCGCTAAATGATTGTAAGAAAAAAAATAAAGTTGGAAATTGTAGTAACACTATAATGTACAAAAGGTAATCATAAGTTTTATCTTGCTTTGCTAATTCCTCTTCTGCAGCACTCATATTCAATTCGTTTTGGGGTAGTACAAGTTCTAATAATGGAACTACACCAAATGAATATATAGGTACTAACCAACAATAAATACCCTGTTGGGTAAATGAAATGTAAGCAAGTATATAAAACACAATGGGATTGAGGTATTTAATATATTTCATAAGCGACTTAGTTAGTTATATTGCTCAGTTGTATAAAAGTAGGTATAATTTCTTTTAATGTAAAACTACTAAAAAAACAACTTATTCAATTTGCGTTATACAAAATGCATAATGCTAAATATATTTACAGCTTGGTTAATTTTTTATCCAACAATTTTTTTTAATAAAAGTTGTCTTTTCTAGTTATAATATAAACTTACTAAAATAAATCATAAGCATTACTATAAGTTCCTTTTTTGTAACGTTAACTTATTCATTTTTGTCGTTATTATTTAATTAATATTGGTATAACCAGTTACAACCGTTTAGGTAATATTACTTATACTAATAAACCTATTAATAATAAACCTACAACACAAAAACATTTATTAATTTTGGATGTTATCAAAAAAAAATTCAATGGGAGTACTTAACCAAATTGCCGAATACCTGTACCTTAAAAAGAAAGACCCTAACCGTACTATTACCAAATGGGAAGGTTATATGCATGGCATGAACCGTATATCAATACTTATGTTTTTGGTTGCTGTTACAATTGTAATTATTAAATTAGCTACACGTAAATAAAGGTATTTTTTTGCATTTACAAATGGACAATAATACATTATTTTACGAAAAACAACAACTCTACCTTCCTTGGTTATGGCTTATATTGGCTCTAGTTAATGGTTTATTTATTTATGCCATAGTACAACAAACCGCTACTGGCACACCATTTGGCGATAAGCCAATGCCCACAATTGGACTAATTATAACTGAAGTTATATTTTTAGCTTTTACAATAATGCTTATTACTGCTAAGCTACATACCAAAATAACTGCCACTAGTATTTTAGTAAAATTTTCGCCGTTTCACCTTGGCTACAAATATTACCAATGGGAGCAAATAAGCAAATGCTATGTACGAAATTTTTCGCCAATTGGCGACTTTGGAGGTTGGGGTATTAGGTACGGTATTATGGGCAAAGGCAAAGGCTATATAGTTAGTGGCAATGTAGGTTTGCAATTAGAAATGAAGGGTAAAAAAACATTACTCATAAGTACCAAACAACCAGTACAAATTAATGCACTAATTACACAATTAGGACAATTAAAAACATAACCAATTTTACTTTTTCAAAAGTATCTATTACAATTAATTTACTATTTGTTAATTGCTTAATACAAACTATCTTTATGGCTACAACAAACAAATTGCTATGCCACTTAACACACCTTTTATTAGTGAGTTACAACACGAAATTGCTACTACTCGTAAGTTTTTAGCTGCTTATCCATTGGATAACCCCGATTATAAACCACACGAAAAATCGATGACTATTAAGCAACTTACACAACATGTAGCTGAGCTTATTGGTTGGGTAAGTTACACCATTACACAATCGGAGCTTGACTTTGCTACACATAAAATGGTAACCGTACCTACTGATACTATTGAAAATTTGTTAGCACATTATAACCAATTAGCCTCCAAAGCATTAGCCGATTTGGAAACTGTAACCGACGAACAAATGAGAGAGCCTTGGACTTTGAGGTCGGGTGAAAATATTATATTTACTATGCCCAAAATTGCTACTATTAGAGCATTTGCAATGAACCATACTGTACACCATCGTGCTCAGTTAGGTGTATATTATAGGTTGCTCAATATACCTGTTCCAAGTTCATTTGGCCCAAGTGCCGATGCTGCAATGTAAGGAGTCAGAGAGTCAAAGGAGTCAAAAGAGTCAAAAGGAGTCAAAAGAGTCAAAAGGAGTCAAAAGAAGTCAAATAGTCAAAAGAAGTCAAAAGAGTCAAATAGTCAAAAGAAGTCAAAAGGAGTCAAAGGAGTCAAAAGAGTCAAAAGGAGTCAAAGGAGTCAAAAGAGTCAAAAGGAGTCAAAAGAGTCAAATAGTCAAATTAGTCATTGTCAATTGTCAATTGTCCATTATCAATTATCAATTGTCCATTATCAATTATTTATTATTTAAAAGAAATGAAATACATAAAATTTATAGCAGCTTTAGCTTGTACCCTAATGCTTGTAATAGCCTTAAACACACAGTTTGGTGCTGCTCCGCCTTTTGGAAAGTTTTTAAGTCCGCAACATGGCTTTTGGAAAAATGGTGACAACCCCGCCGATTTTAAAGATGCTAATTTAAAATTTGCTAACCTCAAAGGCAATGTACAGGTGTATATGGATAAAAGGTTAGTGCCACATATATTTGCCGATAAGGAGGAAGATGCCCTATTTGTACAAGGCTATATACATGCCAAATATAGGCTATGGCAAATGGAATTTCAAACCCATTATGCAGCTGGTCGACTTTGCGAAATAGTAGGCGAAAAAGCGCTACCACTCGACCGTAAATTTAGGCGATTAGGTATGGTATATGCTGCCCAAAACTCAGTAAAAGAAACCGAGAAAAACCCACTTACCAAAATGGCTTACGACAATTACACAGCTGGTGTAAATGCATACATTGACCAATTGCAACCTAACGATTTGCCATTGGAGTATAAGCTGCTTAATTACCAACCCGAACACTGGACTAACCTCAAAACATCGTTGTTGTTAAAATATATGAGTTACGATTTGAGTGGTTATGAGGATGATTTTGAAAAAGAAAATACGAAAGCCATCTTATCAAAAATATTGTACGAAACTGCCTACCAATATGGCAATGATAGCCTTAGCGCAATAGCACCCAACAGCACCACATTTAACAAACCAGGCATAGCATTAAAAATACCTGCCAATGTGGATAGTGTATATTTTAATTATAAAAATAACAATGCTACAACCGATATAAAAGATGCCACAAAACCCGATAAAAATAATGGAAGTAATAATTGGGCTGTAAGTGGTAGCAAAACAAAAAGTGGTAAACCCATACTATGCAACGACCCTCACCTAGCCCTCAACCTACCAAGCCTTTGGTACGAAATGCAAATACACACACCAACCTATAACACTTATGGAGCCTCACTACCTGGCACTCCTGCAATTATTATAGGGTTTAATGATAGCTGCAGCTTTGGCTTTACCAATGCCATGAGAGATGTAAGAGATTACTATGAAATAAAATTTAAGAACAACACAAAAGCCGAATATTGGTTTAGCAATACTTGGCAAAAAACAACCCTTACTTACGATACTATAAAGTGCAAGGGTTCACCCGATTATATTGATACAATTGCTTATGTAAAAGAGTTTGGGCCTGTAATGTACGATGCTAGCTACCGAGGTATAGGCATTGGCGATACAATGCCCAACCGTACCAATGGCAAAAATTATGCAGTACGTTGGATAGCCCACGACCCTAGCAATGAGTTACTCACCTTTATGCTACTCAACCGTAGTAAAAACTTTAATGATTACCAAACTGCAATAAGTACTTTTATTTGCCCTGGGCAAAATATGATATTTGCTTGTAACAGTGGCGATATTGGCATAAAACAACAAGGTAAGTTTCCTGCAAAGTGGTACAGGCAGGGCGACTTTCCCATGCCAGGGTTTGATAGCAGTTATATGTGGCAAGGTATGATACCCGAAAACGAAAATTACCTAATAAAAAACCCCGACCGAGGCTTTGTAAGTAGTGCCAACCAATACCCCTACAACACGGCTACATACCCATACTACTTAGGTGGTACTTACATGACGCCAAGAGGCTACTATATAAACCAACAATTGGAATTGATGAGTAGCATAACCCCACAGGATATGCAAACGTTACAAAACAGTAATTATAATAGCTACGCTAAAATGATGTTGCCAGTATTGCTACAACATATAAATGAAGCCTCTTTAAATGCTGATGCAAAGCAGTATATAGCTGCGCTAAAAAATTGGAACTTTAGAGGCGATACAGGTTCGGTAGGGCAAACACTCTTTTACCTTTGGCATAACCAATTAGAAGAGTCAATATGGAAAGATGAGTTTGCCAAAACTAAAAATTATATACTACCCCAAGAAACCACATTATATGACGCCCTGCATAGAGATACTGCAATGGCATTTGTTGACAATATTAATACTCCCAAAAGGGAAAATTTAACTCAGGTAGCTACCGATGCATTTAATAGTATACTCCCTGTCATAAAGGCTTTAAAGCAAAGCAACCAACTTACTTGGAGCAATTACAAAACTACTATGGTAAAGCATTTGTTAGATAAGGATAATAATATGGCATTGAGCCGATTTAACCAAACTATAGGTGGTGGTGTACACATGCTCAATGCTACAAGCAAAAACCATGGGCCAAGTTGGAAAATGATAGTACACATGACCGACAAAGTGGAGGCTTATGGAATATATCCTGGTGGGCAAAGTGGTAACCCCGGTAGCGCTTACTACGATAATTTTATAAGCACTTGGGCAAGTGGGCAATATTACAAACTATGGCTAATGCAAACCAATGAAACAAAAAGTAGTGATATATTCTTTACCTTAAATTTTAGTAAACTGTAAATTAAGTCACCGCATATTATTTAAAAAGTATAAAACTTACAACACATGAAATTTATAATATCAATACTACTAACTGCATTATTATCATTTGCAGTAGGGTTGCAATTGCCGTGGTGGGCTATAAGCATAGCAGCTTGTATAGTAGCATTTGCCGTACCTCAAAAAGCTTTTAAAAGCTGGTTAGTAGGGTTTATAGCACTATTTTTACTATGGGCAGGTTTGGCTATATATGCCAATGCTAATGGTAGCCAACTTATGAGCAATCAAATAGCCAATATACTACCACTCAAAGGCAATACAACTATTCTTATTGCAGTTACTGCATTTATTGGTGGCTTGGTAGGAGGCTTTGGGTCATTAACAGGCAGCTTGGGGCGTAAGTTATTTAGTAAAGCTAAGTAATAAAGAAAAATTGATAATTGACAATTAACATAGCTATAAAGTTTTTTTTTAAGCAATTGTTATATAATAATATTGTTGGCTTAATGGTAAAATGACACCTCAAAATTTCATATCAAAACTAAGTTGGCAACATGTTGTAATCCATTTTCATACCCATTAAGGCATATTCTCTCATTTTGTTAAACACTCCTATACTACTGATATTTACTTAAATTGCAATAGCACTATTTAAGATACTGCATAACATAGCAACACCTGGCTCCCTATATGCATTTGGCAATATTCTACTACCACCTCAACTTAATGTCGCATTTTGAGATTTCAAGTTTTTAATAGGTGGCTGAATGATAGCAAACACTAACATAGGCGATATACATGCCATTACTAATTATAGTTGTATATACCACAACCACCCAAACCTGCATAGCTCAATAGCATTACAAAAAGCCCAAGCAATGGCGGATACGTAAGGGTAGCTCCTGTGCCGTAGGCACAGAGCCGTAGCGAAGCGAAGCCTGAAGTAGCCGCTACTACTGCTGCACAAAGGTGTACTGCTGCTATTGCCAATTAAAAAAAAACAACTTGGTTGCACTTACTTTTTGATACCACAACCGCTTATTGTACCTTTGTACTCTCACTGTTATAAATTACAACTATGTATAGAACTCACACCTGTGGCGCCTTGCGAATAACCGATATTAGTACTACCGTAACCCTTGCAGGTTGGGTGCAAAGCGTAAAAAAATTTGGAAGTATAACCTTTATTGACCTTAGAGATAGGTATGGCATAACCCAATTATTATTTAGCGAAAGCTTAAATAATGAGCTTATGAACAATGCAATAGGGCGTGAATATGTACTACAAGTAAATGGTATAGTAAATGAACGTAGCAATAAAAACCTGAAAATTGCCACTGGCGATATTGAAATACTAGTGGCCACATTTACCATACTCAACAAATCACTCACCCCACCATTTACCATACAGGACGATACCGACGGTGGCGATGACCTCCGTATGAAATACCGCTACCTCGACCTTAGGCGCAATGAACTAAAACAAAAATTGGAACTTCGCTATGCCGTAAATAGAGCTACACGAAACTACTTACACAGCCATCAATTTATGGATATTGAAACTCCGTTTCTTATAAAATCGACTCCGGAAGGTGCTAGAGATTTTGTAGTACCTAGCCGTATGAACCAAAACGAATTTTATGCCTTGCCACAAAGCCCACAAACATTTAAGCAGCTACTTATGGTAAGTGGGTACGATAGGTATTACCAAATAGTAAAATGCTTTAGAGACGAGGATTTACGAGCCGATAGGCAGCCCGAATTTACACAAATAGATTGCGAAATGGCCTTTGTAGAACAAGAGGATATACTGCAAATGTTTGAGGGTATGATAAAATATATATTTAAAGAGGTAAAAAATATTGACTACAACGATGTGGTAGAAAGGATTACATGGGAGCAAGCTATGTGGCAGTATGGTAACGATAAGCCCGATATACGCTTTGGCCTGTGCTTGAATAATTTTAAGTTCCCGAGGCATGCTTTCCCCGATACGGAAAATAGATACTCAATTTTTACAGAAGTGGACGTAGAATTGGAGTGGCTACATAATTTCCCTGTATTTAAAGATGCGGAAACGGTAATAGCAATAGCTATACCTGGCTGTAGCGACTATACCCGTAAGCAAACCGACGAATTGACAGAATGGGTAAAGCGACCGCAAATAGGTATGAAGGGTTTAGCATTTGTGAAGTGTAATACGGATGGTACTTACAAAAGCAGCGTAGATAAATTTTATAATGAAAATGAATTAAAATACCTAGCTATTAATAGCAATGCCAACCAAGGCGACCTTATACTAATACTAGCTGGTGATGAAGAAAAAACAAGAAAAGCAGCCAGTGATTTACGTATGTACATGGCCGAAAAATTGGGCTTACGCAAAAAAGATGTATTCAAATTATTGTGGGTGGTTGACTTCCCGTTGTTTGAATTTGCACATACTGATGATGATGGTGGCGGTGCTGGCCGTTGGGTAGCAAGGCATCACCCATTTACTAGCCCTAAGCCCGACCATATAAGTATAATGGAAAGCAATACGCCACAGGTAGCTGACCTTACCAAATACTTAGAACACCCCTACGCCAACATAAAAGCAAATGCTTACGATATGGTACTTAATGGCAACGAAATAGGTGGTGGTAGCATAAGAATATACCAACGTGCCTTACAGGAAAAAATGTTTGCAGCCCTAGGGCTTACACCGGAAGAAGCCAACCACAAATTTGGCTTTTTGCTAGGCGCATTTGAGTATGGTGCTCCGCCACATGGTGGGTTAGCATTTGGGTTTGATAGGTTGTGTGCCATACTTGGTGGTAGCGAAAGCATAAGGGATTTTATAGCGTTCCCCAAAAACAATAGTGGCCGAGATGTAATGTTAGATGCACCAAGTACTATAGATGCAAAACAGCTGCAAGAACTGTACTTGGATATAAAAAAATAAGAGGTAGATTTACAGCAGTAGTTATTTGATAATATAATAATAGGTAAAAAATAGTTGTAATTAATGTTACAACTTTAATTATAAATAAGTTACTTTACATAACTTTAACATAATTACTAAAAATAATGTAAACATCAACTTCCTTTTTTTTCCAGTATCCTCGGTTTATTGTTTATGAAAAAAGAGTACATTACGGTATCAACTTAAAGTTAATGAAATGTCTCACCTTTAAAAAGTGGGGCATTTTTAATTGAGCCAACACTATAAATATGAAGTATAACATTCAACAATTTGATGCATTATCCACCTCAGCATTGTACAACATATTACAAGTACGTAGCCAAGTGTTTGTAGTGGAGCAGCACTGTGTATATGCAGATGCCGATGGTATAGATAACCAATGCCACCACTTGAGCATAACCAATACTAATGCACATATAATGGCGTATGCAAGGCTAATACCACCAAGTGTAGTATATACTGAGTGTAGTATAGGCAGAGTGCTTACAAGCCAAGCCTACAGGCAGTTAGGCTATGGCAAACTTATAGTAAAGTATGCTATGGAGCAGTGCAAAATACTATACCCACAGCACCACATAAAAATTGGAGCACAATTATACTTACAAGCATTTTACCAAAGTTTTGGCTTTGTTACTTGCAGCCAAGTATATGATGAAGATGGTATTGAACATATTAAAATGGTAACTACTTAGTACAATTACTGTACAAAATTTTGACAATTACTAAGTATAAAAATATGTACAATTGTACATAATAAAAATAGACTATCTCAGTTTATAGTAGTGTTATTCTACATTATTTGAACTAAGTGTTTTTTTAAAATCTATTTTTATGAAGAGAGTATTACTTAAAGTCTTTCTTGTGCCTTTATTGTTAACAATAATAGCCATTAAAGCAGCTGCACAGTACGTTACAGCATTTAACAGAAAGTTAGAAATTGGTCTCAATTTGGGTCCTTCAAACTTTTTAGGCGATTTGGGTGGCAACCGTGGTGTTGGCAAAACGTTTTTGAAAGATAATAACGTTGAACTTACCAAAATAATATCGGGTGGCTTTATAACTTACTACCCTAAGGAGTGGCTAGGCTTTAGGCTATCTGGCCATTACACCAAAATAGAAGGTAACGATGCCGTAATACAAAGGCAAGGTACAGCCGAAGAAAACAGGGCAAATAGAAATTTGAATTTTCGCTCTAACATTGGAGAGTTGTATTTAGCTGCTGAGTTTTTGCCTACTGTATTTTTTGAAAGTGATGATTACCTTTCAGGCAAATTTAGACCCCTAGTAATATTAGGTATTGGTGCTTTCAAATTTAACCCACAAACCAAGTATAATGGTAATTGGGTTGATTTGCGACCCTTACGTACCGAGGGTCAAGGCTTTGCCCAATACCCCGATAGAAAGCCTTACAAAAATTACGCCTTTTGTTTGCCAGTAGGCGTTGGCTTTAAATACTACATAAATGAAACCTTTACACTGGGTGGCGAAGCTATACACAGGTTTACCACTACCGATTATATTGATGATGTAAGTACCAAATATATTGATCCTAATTTGTTTGCAGTAAACTTAACAGCATCACAAGCTGCTATGGCAAGAGATTTGGCTAACCGCAGCCTATCAGGCACTTACAGCGACCCGTTGCTGCCCAATAATGTTGGCAAAATAAGGGGCGACTCCAAACAAAACGATGGCTATTACAGCCTTGCATTAAAGTTAGGTTGGCGATTAGGCTCCGAAGATAGAAGCGAATACAGAAGGGCAAGAAGACAAACCCGATGTTACTATTAAAATAAAATATTGTTTTTCTCTTCAAGTATGTATAACACACCGCCAAGCAATTGGCGGTTTTTTGTTTTTAGGGTTGTTGTAAGTAATTAATGGCTGCATTATAACCGTACAACCCAAGCCCAGTAATAACTCCACTTACTCGGCTCGATACATAACTGTGTTTACGATACTCCTCACGGGCAAATATATTGCTAATATGTACCTCTACCACTTTGCAGGGTACAGCGGCTATAGCATCGGCTATGGCAATTGATGTGTGGCTGTAGGCAGCGGGGTTTATTATTATGGCTTCGGTGGTACTACCATAGGTTTGTATAGCGGTTACCAATTCGCCCTCAATATTACTTTGGTAGTAAGTTAAAGTATGGTTACTATAACTATTTTGTAAAGTTTCAAAGTAGGATTCAAAGCTTTGGCTACCATATATTTGAGGTTCACGTTGCCCTAGCATGTTCAAGTTTGGTCCGTTTATAATGGCAATTTTCATGTATTTATTTTTATTTTTTTGGCTATGGCTAAATATTTTTTTACACCAACAATTTTGCTACGCTAAATGCTGCAGCTGCAGCTATTACACCAATTGCGGTTACTTTTA
This sequence comes from Chitinophagaceae bacterium, assembly GCA_043778255.1. Lineage (GTDB taxonomy): Bacteria > Bacteroidota > Bacteroidia > Chitinophagales > Chitinophagaceae > JAYWGN01. Next base: position 71,384 of record JAYWGN010000040.1, read on the forward strand.
ATGCACCTTTCAATGGTGGTTGCCCGGTTAGTTTACTTTTAAAATACCCGAATATAAACAAGCTAATAATGGTAATAATGCTCGATAAAACTAATCCATTTTTAGGCGTAGCCGTAACTACATAAGCCGATAAAGGCAACAACCCACCTACAATATAAGCAGTACCTATGGTTAATGCACTATTACGAGCTCGGTTTACATTTGGCTTTTCTAGCCCTAGTTCAAAGCGCATCATAAACTCTACCCATTTGGTTTTGTTGAGTGCAAGTTGGTTGGCTATAAGTGTTTGCCCTTGGGCATCTATACCATAATCAGCAAATATTTCTTTTACTTCTTCTATTTCTTTTTCTCTATAATTTTCTACTTCTTCGTACTCTCTTTTTAGTTCACTTTCGTAATGTTCCTGCTCTGTTTTGCCAGCTAGGTAGCCACCCAAACCCATAGCTATACAACCTGCCACTACCTCGGCTATGCCAGCTGTTAGTATTATACTGTTTTGCAGTACTGCTCCACTAAGCCCTGCTGCTAAGGCAAAGGGTACAGTTAGCCCATCACTCATGCCTATTACAATATCGGTAATAAAATCAGAACTTTTAAGATGTTGCTCTTTGTGGTACATTTAATTTTTTTTAATAACAAATTTAGTAAACAATTAATTGTTACCAACTTAATAGTATTTTTATACCTTAAAAAAAAAATAATTAATAAACGTAGCATGACAAAACAGGAGTTAAGGCACTTGTATAAGCAAAAAAGAAACAGCTTAACCGACAAACAGTTAGCCCTATATAATGACTTAATGTTACTACAATTTCAACAAATGGAACTGCCTTATGTAAGCCAAGTTGCATCTTACTATCCCCTTGAAAGTTATAACGAACCCGATACATTTTTGCTAACCCGATACTTAAGTTTTCAAAATCCGCAAATACAAATTGCCTACCCAAAAGTATTAGATAATGGCAGTATGCACATGGTAATAGCCACACCCGATAGTGAATATGCCGAAAATGAACATGGCATAAATGAACTCACCGAAGGTGAAATAATGCAACCCAATACAATTGAATTAATAATAGTACCTACACTCTGTTGCAATTATAAAGGCCATAGAGTTGGCTATGGCAAAGGCTTTTACGATAAGTACCTAACACAATGCAACCATACAGTTATAACTATTGGCCTATGTTACTTTGACCCTGTAGCCACTATAACCGACCTGCAACAATTTGATGTACCTTTAACTTATTGCTTAACACCCGATGTAGTGTATGAATGCTAATTTTTTTTTAAAATCGTTTCGTATTTTATTATTTCCGTTTGCCGTACTATACGGTATTGTTGTAAAATGCCGTAATTGGTTATACAACAGAGGGTATAAAAAAAGTGTAGTTTTTAACTTACCCATTATAAATGTTGGCAACTTAGCTGTAGGTGGTACGGGCAAATCGCCAATGGTAGCCTATTTGGTTATGCAACTGCAACAGCAATACACTATAGCCATACTTAGCCGAGGGTATAGGCGCAAAACAAAAGGCTATGTATTGGCAAGCCAAAATAGTACTGCTTTAGAAATTGGTGACGAGCCACTTATGTACAGCCAACAATTTAAAAACGTAGCCGTAGCCGTAGGCGAACAACGCATATTAGCAGTACCACAATTGCTGCACGATGTACCCACTACACAACTTATAATACTGGACGATGCCCTACAACACCGAGCTATTACTGCTACTTATAATATTGTACTTACTGATTATAGTAACCTCTACATCCACGACTTTTTTGTACCCACTGGCGACTTACGAGATGAACGAAAAAGCATAACCCGAGCCAACACCGTAATAGTAACCAAATGCCCTGCTAACCTAAGTATTGCCGAAAGTACTGCTATTGCTAATAAGCTACAATTGCCCAGTCATATTCCTTTATATTTTACTACAATTATATATGGCAGTTTGTATAACATACATACTAATGCTACCACTAATTTGGACGTTACAATGCAAGTATTATTGGTAACTGGCATAGCTAACCCACAACCAATTGAAGCGCTACTTGAGCAACAAGTACAACTGTACGAAAAAATACAATACCCTGATCACCATATATTTGATATTGATGACGTGAAGGAAATAAATAAACAATTTGAAGCTTTAAAATGTGATCACAAAATAATATTGACTACCCAAAAAGATGCCATGAGGTTACAAAAATTTGGTACGGCAATTGCACATTTGCCCATTTATATTTTACCTATTACAATTGAATTTTTATTTAATGCCAATACTATATTTATGGCAAATGTTGAAGCAGCAATTATGTTACAAAAAAAATAAAATGAATGCACTTGCAATAGGGCAAAATGCTTACAACACTACAAACCACAAAAGCATAGTATCTTTACAGTATGAATAATAAGGAATATACAGGCACACTCGATATTACACGTAGTGGCATGGGCTATGTAATAGTAGAAGGGCTCGATAAGGATATTATAATACGCCATGGCGACTACAACACAGGCCTACACGGCGATACAGTAATAGTAGCCTTAAAGGAGGATAAAAATAATAGTAACAAAAACAACCCCAACAAAAGAAAAGAAGGTAAAATAACAGCAGTAATAGCTCGTAAGCAAACTGAATTTATAGGCACTTTACAAATGGGTACCAACTTTGCATTTTGTGTAATTAGTACGGATAAACCAATGCCCGATTTTTATATACCGTTAGATAGTATGGGCGGTGCGGTGGATAAAGATAAAGTAATAGTAACCATAGTAAGTTGGAAAAAAGCTAACAAAAGCCCTATTGGTAAAGTAATAGATGTACTTAGTAAAGAAAAAGAGGGCGATGCAGCAATGAAAACGCTACTACTCGAAAACGGATTTGCTATAGGCTTTGATGATGCTGTAATGCAAGAAGCCAATGCATTGCCTACTACAATAACCAAAGCCGAAATAAAAAATAGAAAAGATATTAGAGACACCCTAACCTTTACTATAGACCCTGTAGATGCTAAGGACTTTGATGACGCCATAAGTATAAAACAACTTAAAAATGGCAATTACGAAATTGGTGTACATATAGCCGACGTAAGCCATTATGTAGTACCTAATACAGTACTTAACAGCGCTGCTTACCAAAAGGCTACATCAGTATATTTACCCGATAGGGTAAGCCCAATGTTGCCCGAAAAAATTAGTAACGAATTGTGCAGCCTACGCCCTAATGAAGATAAACTTACCTTTAGTACCATATTTGAAATAGCCGCCAATGGCGAAATAAAAAACCAATGGATAGGCCGTACTGTAATACATAGCAACCACCGCTTTACTTACGAAGATGCTCAGGCTATAATAGAAGGAGGTAATGGCGAATACAAAACAGAAATATTACTATTAAATGATATAGCCAAACTGTATAGAGCCGAAAGGTTTAAAACAGGTGCTATTAACTTTAATAGCCAAGAGGTAAGGTTTAAGTTAGATGAAACAGGTAAACCAATTGGCATTGTAGTAAAAGAAAGTAAAGAGAGCCATCAACTGGTCGAAGAATTTATGCTATTAGCCAATAAAACTGTGGCAACTTATGTAGCAGCTATAAAAATGAAAAACGGCGAACCCGTACCATTTGCTTACCGCATACACGACAAGCCCAACCAAGAAAAATTAGACTTATTTGTAACCTTTGCAAAGCGGTATGGTTACCAGTTTAATATGGCAACACCCAACAGTATAGCCAGCTCATTTAATGCCATGTTAACAGCTGCCAAAGGCACACCTGAGCAAAATGTATTGGAGTCGTTAGGCATACGTACAATGGCTAAGGCTGCTTATACTACTCACAATATTGGGCATTATGGCTTAGGCTTTACTTACTACTGCCACTTTACATCGCCTATACGCCGCTACCCCGATGTAATGGTACACCGTGTATTGCAAGATTGCTTAGACGGTAAATATAAAGCCGATAACGATGCCGAAGAAAAATGTAAACACTGCAGCGACCGAGAACGAAGTGCAATGGAAACGGAAAGAGCAGCTAATAAATATAAGCAAGTAGAATTTTTGCAGGATCATATTGGCGAAACCTTTGATGCTGTAATAAGTGGTGTAGCATCATTTGGGTTTTGGGCCGAAACAGTAGAGCATAAATGCGAGGGACTAATAAGTATGAACCAACTTATGTACTACGATGAGTTTGAACATGTAGATGCTGACTATTGCTTAATAGGCAAACGTACCAATACTAAATTTGCCATAGGCGATGCTATTAAAGTAACTGTAGTAGCGGCTAATTTAGAAAAAAGACAGTTGGATTTTGAATGGGTAACCGACTTACATCAACATGCTAAGGCTTCGCCAAAAAAGGATAGTAAACCACGAAACCTTAACAGAGAAAAGGGTACAAGCAGTAGAAAGAAAAATTAAACAATTATTTATATAAATTTCTTACTACTTAATGAGGAGTTATTTTTAAAATATTTTTATTGAAAAAAAAACAAAAAAACTTCCTTCTTCGTATTTAGTACTAACTATGACTGCACAAATAAATGGTATACAACAAATAGGTATTGGCGTTACCAATGTAAAAGAGGCCTATAATTGGTATAGCAAAATGTTTGGGTTTAATATATTAGTGTTTGAAGATATAGCCACAGCAAACCTAATGGTACAATACACAGGCAATATACCACAGCAAAGGCATGCAGTACTTGCTATGAATATGCAAAGTGGTGGTGGGTTAGAAATATGGCAAAATACGAACCGCATTGCGCAGCAACCTAATAAGCCTATACAATTGGGCGATACAGGAATATTTGCAATAAAAATAAAAGCAAAAAATATTGAAAAATGTTACAATTTTTTAATGCAAAATGAGGTAACTATATTACAAACTCCTATTCAAAATCCCCAAGGTAATTTACATTTCTATTGTACCGATTTGTATGGCAATATATTTGAAATAGTAGAGGATAATCATTGGTTTGCTAACACTAACAAACCAACAGGTGGCGTTGTAGGTGCTACTATTGGTGTAAGTAATATGGATACTGCTTTGCCATTTTACAAAAATGTATTGGGGTACAATGTGCTCTTATACGATCAAATAGCAACTTTTAAAGACCTCTATAATTTGCCCAATGGCAAAGCTTTACATAGGCGAGTATTGTTAAAAAAAACAATAAATAGTACGGGTGCATTTGGCAACTTACTAGGCCCTACACAAATAGAATTAATACAAGCTATAGAAACTATACCCAACAAAATATTTGCCAATCGCTATTGGGGCGATGCAGGCTTTATACATATATGTTACGATGTAAATGGTATGGAACAGCTTGGCATTAATAACAAGGCATTGGGCTATGGCTTTACTGTAAACAGTATTAATAGCTTTGGTATGGGTAATGCAGCGGGGCATTTTTGTTATACCGAAGACCCCGACGGTACCTTAATTGAATATGTAGAAACATATAAAGTACCTATTGCAAAAAAACTAGGTATTTATTTTAACCTCAAAAACAGAGATAGCAAAAAAAACTTACCCAATTGGTTTGTAAAATTATTTAAGTTTTCGAGGGTTGATTCAAAAGAATAACAATTTTAATTATCGGTATTCCAACGTTTAGTTTCTATTTGCAAACCAGCTAAATCCAACACCCTATCCACCACAGTATCCACCACTTGCTCAATAGTAGTAGGTTGGTGGTAAAACGAAGGAGTGGCAGGGCATATAATACCACCAGCTAGTGTAATGGTTTCCATATTTTTAATATGTATAAGGTTGTAAGGTGTTTCTCTAGCTACACATATTAATTTACGTTTTTCCTTAAGTATTACATCGGCTGCCCTGGTTGTAAGGTCGTTGGATATACCACCTGCTATACGCCCTAATGTACCCATACTACAAGGTATAATTACCATAGTGCCATACCTAGCCGAACCCGATGCAAAGGGTGCATTAAAGTCCATAGAGCCATATATAGTGAAGGGCAATTTGGAGTAGTCATTATTACCTAATTCGGTTTCCCATACTGCTTTGGCGTTAGTGCTCATTACTATGCCAACTTCCGTTATTTGCTGAGGTATATTTTGCAACTTATATAACAATCTTTGTGCATATATAGCACCACTTGCACCTGTTACTGCTACTACAATTTTCATTTAGTAATTACAAGTTATTAGTTATATAGTTTTAATAAAATGTACATATTTACAATATTTTTAGTATTGTTTATTTTATTAATATTAAAAAAATATTTTGATTTTCTAAAAATAAATTAATATTAACTTAACCTATTGCATTGATAATTAAACAGTTATTAAAATTAAAAATAATTTATTTGGCTAAGTGCAACCAATGTTGCAACTTTGACGTCTAACCTATGTTTTTTCATAGGATTAGGTTTAATGGTTTTTGATTAGTACAGGTCTTGTTTTTACTCGACCTGTTTTTTTTTGTTATCTATTAAGCTGGGGTTAATTTCTCTTAATATTTAACAATTACATCAAAGGTTTCGTCGCTTACATCAAGTGCTGCTGCAGTAGCATTAGATATTCTAAGTATAAGCCCATTATTTTGCTTTAATTCTTGCATTTCGCCTAATACTTTGGCATATACAGTTTTGTTGGTTTTACTGCTTGTAATTTGTATTATGCTACCCGGTGTTACGCCATCCATTAAAGCATAATATTTATTATCGGCCCAGCCAGCTATAGTTTTAAATGTTGCCGATGTTCCAATCGTTTCTTTTTGCTTGGCAGTGTATTCTTTTTTAAAATAACTTTCCGCATTATTTATTTTACTCGGCATTTCTACTGTTTCTTTAACTGGAGCTTTGGGCTGTTCTTTTACTATTACTACAGGTTCTTTGGGTTTGGGAGTTTCTTTAGGGGTTACTATTGGTGCATCTACTGGCTTTACCACTATGGCATCATCTGGTTTTATAGTTGGGCTAGTTACAGCTATACCAACCAAGCTACTTTCGGTTTTTTTTACTTTAAGGTAGCCAACAATTAATACAGTACCAGTATTAATAGCATCGTTGGTAATACCATTCAATTGGCGTACCATTTGCATAGTAGTACCAGCATTTAACGATAGCCTGTACAACCCCTCGCTTTTTTCTACTATATGGTGTACTGGCACATTAGCTATTTCAGCTGTTGTAGTAGCATCGTATGCAAAGTTAGCAATGGTTAAGGGTACTTTTAATTGTTGGTTTATTACAAGTAGTTTTTCTAGGTTTATATTGTTATAGGTTGCTAACTCTCTTGCATTTACATTGTACAGCCTTCCTATGCTGTACATGTTTTCTTTAGCAGCTACCTTGTGCTGCAGGTATAATTTGGGTGCTATGCCTTGTAAGGTTAGTAATTGTGCCTGTATAGTTATACTCAATGTACTAATGAGTACTAATATTATAATTTTCATATTTTTCTATAGTTATGGTTGCAAAGATGAAAAAATTATGCCATTAGTTGTGTGTAAACTTTTTATTTTTATTACACCGTATTAGGCATAAGTATTCGCCAGTTTTTGGGATAGTAATTATTTATTCTATTACCCATATTTTTAAGCCAACCTAAGCCTACATTATTGTACTTAACTAATACCCAACCTTTATCCACTATGTCTAATTGTAAGTTTTCTTTTTTCAAATAATTAATGGCATCGTACAAGTGTACTTGAATATGTGGTAGGTTGGCATTACAAAGTACACTTACAGCCAATGCATGGTTAGGCACTAACTTTTGCTGTGCTATACTACCTATTTGTATGCCTATTAGTTTTATATATAAGCATTGTTGCAATTGGCTTAGCTCCTGTAGTAGCATAATATTAATGGCGTATAATTGTTGTTGGTGTGTTACTAAGTGTAAGTTGTGGTTGGGTATAAGCCAAGGTTGTATTATAGCCAATTCCAAAGTGGTAGCTGTTATTTTGGTGGTACGTTTGTCATGTTGCTTTGCAAAATGTTTTTGCGGTGTACACCCTGTATGGGTAAATGCACTTATAAAAAAACCTTCGCCATTAGCTAAGTAAGGCCAGCAGCGGTAACCATAATTTCCTAACGGAGTAGTAGTGGTTGTAATACCCCAAGTAGGGTCGGTAGCAATGCTTACGGTTTGCATACCCAACTCAGTACAAGCCCAATCTGCTATGGCTTCGTTCTCCAAATAAGAGTAGGAGCAAGTACTATATATAAGCAACCCATTAGGCTTAAGTGCTGGCAACACATCGGCTATAATTCTTTGTTGGCGTTGGTTACAAAGGTTCACATTATCAATACTCCAATGTTCCATTGCATAAGCATCTTTCCTTATAAGCCCACTACCACTACAAGGTGCATCTATTACAATTACATCAAAGTATTGGTGAAGCTTCGCAAAATCCTTCGCATCGTTTTGAGTTATTACTACATTAGCAGCACTCCACTTTATCATGTTTTCTTCCAGTATGGCATTACGAGTGCCAATAGTTTCGTTACTTACTAGCATACTATCCCTATGCAATACACTTTGCAAATGTGTACTTTTGCCACCAGGTGCAGCACATAAGTCAAGCACTTTAAGTGGCGTAGTAGTGCTATTGGTTTGTAGCAGTACTTGCTCTAGCAACATACTGCTAGCTTCTTGTACATAGTAGCAACCACCGTGTAGCAGCGGATCTAAGGTAAACTTAGGCCTTTGGCCCAAATAATACCCTTGGTTAGCCCATGGTATTGCCGTTATTGTATTTGGGGCAAAATGCTTTTGCGGATCTATTAGTTTGGTAGGGTTAAGCCTAATACTAGTAACATTATTAGGCTGTTGGTGGGCAGCTACAAATGCAGCTTCATTATAACCCTCAGTGCCTTGTAACGATTGTAATAATTGAGATAATAATTGCATAATGGTAATAGTGTACAACAAATATACACCATATAATACACTTACTACAAAAACCTATAACTAGCGGAATGTGGTATATTAAAGGCACATTCCGCTAAGTACAAAATCGAAAATTAAAAAAGTATAATCAGCGGAATGTATGTACATTTGTATACATTCCGCTAATTATAAATAATAAATATGGAACGATTAATAATAGGTAGAGATAACGAAAAAGCAGTACTACAAAGCATTGTAGAAGAACGTAGTGCAGCACTAGTGGCTATTACAGGTAGGCGAAGAATTGGCAAAACGTACCTCATAAAATCATTTTTTAAGGAGGATTATGACTTTGATTATTCGGGTACTTTTAATGGCGATATGGAGTTTCATTTAAGTACTTTTGCACTAAAATTAAATGCCTATAAAAACCCCCAATTAAAAACAATACCTACACCGAGTACATGGTTAGATGCATTTATGCTACTACAAAAGCAATTGGCAAAAATAAAAACAAAAAAAAAATTAGTTGTATTTATTGATGAAATGCCTTGGATAGACACCCCAAAATCAATGTTTATGATGGCCTTTGATTGGTTTTGGAACACTTGGGCTAGTACCCAAAATATAGTAGTAATAATATGTGGCAGTGCTACAAGTTGGATGATTAAAAAAATACTAAACAACAACGGTGGCTTACACAACAGAGTTACAAGCCGCATACACTTACAACCATTTACGTTAAGTGAAACCAAAGCCTTACTACGGCATAAAAATATAGTGTTATCTAACTACAATATTGCCGAACTATATATGGCATTTGGTGGTGTACCCTATTACTTAAATGAGGTAACAAAGGGCGAAAGTACAACACAGGCTATACAACGTATTTGCTTTGCACACAATGGGTTACTTACTACGGAGTTTGATAATTTGTATAGGGCATTATTTGCCAACGCTACTACACATATTGCTATAGTAAAGGCATTGGGCAGCAAGGCAAAGGGCCTAACAAGGCAAGAGGTATTGCAACTTACTAAACTACAGGATGGGGGCTCATTTACCGATATATTACAGGAGTTAGAGTGGTGTGACTTTATACAAACCTGCAGCCCGTATGGCAACCTCAAAAAAGACACACTGTACCGCCTTACCGATGAGTTTACCCTATTTTATTTAAAATTTATGTACAAAAAAAAGCAGATCAATTGGCAACAATTTGCCGATACACCTATATGGAAAACCTGGTGTGGCTATGCCTTTGAAAACTTGTGTATAAAGCATTTACCCCAAATAAAAAAAACACTAGGTATAGCAGGTGTACATACCAACGTATGTAGCTACACTGCCAAAGCTAACAGTACTTACAATGGTGTACAAATAGATGTGCTAATTGAAAGGCGAGATGGAATAATAAACCTTTGCGAAATGAAATTTTCGAGTAAGCCATATACAATTACAAAAAATTATGCCACGGAATTGCGCAATAAAAAGGGTATATTTATAGAAAGAACTAAAACCCAAAAACCAATATTTGTAACCCTAGTAACGGCTATGGGTTTGCATCATAACATGTGGAGCAGTGAGGCAGTGCAACAGCAGTTAGTACTCGATAATTTATTTTGAGCTACATTTTTTTTTATATAATTGAAAAGCAAAAAATAGAACCTAATCAAGTGCTTTTATTTCGGCTACAAGGCTTTGTAATACCTTTCTCGTTTTAAGATTTGGGACACCCCAGAAATTTCTACCTACAATATCCATAAGTTTTTGTTGTTGTTCGTCCATTTTTGAGTGCCCCTATTTTTGTTTGCAAGGATTGTGGTAGCAATAATTTTAGGTCTTTATTTATTGATGAAATAGCTGCCACCATTATATTACAGCAATATATGGAGAGTAAAAGTTACAAGTGCTTTTATTTAGGCTACGCCAAAAAATATTATTCAGTTGGGTAATCGTAATTAACCATCCATTTAATGCCGTATTGGTCAGTTAACATCCCAAAGTAAGCATTCCAAAATGTTTTTTGCAAAGGCATTTCTACCACACCATTTACTGCAAGTCCATTATATAATTTATCGGCTTCGGCTTCACTTATTGCATTTATACTAATATTTATATTGTTGCCCATAGTTATGGTATGTCCTTGGTTTTGCAAAGCATCGGTTCCCATAAGTTCTACATGTTCTGTTAAGGGTAAGCATATATGCATTATCTTATTTCTATCGTCTGCACTCATTTTGTCAGCATCGGGTATGCTATCAAACCGTTGCAACATTTTAAATTCGCCACCAAATATAGATTTATAAAATTCAAATACGGTTTCAGTATTTCCTAAAAAGTTGAGGTAAATGCCTACTGTGTTCATATAATTTTTATTTAAGTAATAAAATTAATTATTTTTTTTTGCAAAGCAAAAATAAAAGTTTAAAGCAAATGCATTTACCCTACCCAAAAAAGAGTAAACAATTAAAGCGTAAAAATGTATTAATTTTACATATAAATGTAAAGCACATAAAGTTATGACTGAGTTACCTACAATAGCTGCAAATACTACTGATACAAAAATAAAAAAACCCGATTGGTTACGAGTTAAACTGCCTATAGGAGAAAGTTACAAACATGTACGAGGCTTGGTAGATACTCATAAGCTACACACTATATGCGAAAGTGGCAACTGCCCTAATATGGGCGAATGTTGGGGCGAAGGCACCGCCACATTTATGATACTCGGTAATGTATGTACCCGTAGTTGTGGCTTTTGTGCAGTAGCTACTGGCCGACCCGCAGCCATAGATTGGGACGAACCACAACGTGTAGCCGAAGCTATACATTTAATGAAAGTAAAACATGCCGTTATAACCTCCGTTGACCGTGATGAAGTGAAAGACGGTGGCTCAATAATATGGTACAATACTATAAAAGCCGTACGTAGCCTTAGCCCTGGCACTACACTTGAAACACTAATACCCGACTTTAAGGGCGAAACAGAAAACATACAACGTATAATAGATGCAGCACCCGAGGTAGTAAGCCACAATATAGAAACCGTAGAAACCCTCACTCGCAAAGTACGAATACAAGCAAAATATTGGCGGAGTATGGAAGTATTGCGTACACTTAAAAAAGGTGGAATGCGAGTTAAAAGTGGCATAATGCTTGGCCTTGGCGAAACAAAAGAGGAAGTAATACAAACCCTACAAAACCTATACGATAATGGTGTAGATGTAGTAACTATAGGCCAGTACTTACAACCTACAAAAAAGCACCTGCCGGTGCAACGCTTTGTACACCCTACCGAGTTTGAAGAGTACCGCCAAATAGGCTACAGCATTGGGTTAGACTATGTAGAGAGTGGCCCACTAGTACGTAGTAGCTACCGTAGTGCCAAGCATGTAATACCTGGCTATGGCAAAGCAAAATGGTTGCAAGAAAAGGAAGAGTAATGTATTATTAAAAGCAACTATTTAATGCTACTATTTAACATAATTAATTTCAATATTTAAGTTTAACTTTATGGCATGTTAAGGCAGTTAATTTGTAGCATCTTTTTATCATTATTATTGCAAAATGCAATAGCACAGTATATTACTAATGCCAATGCTACTACTATTAATTGTCATTGCTACCAACTTACCGATGCCGCAAATAACCAAGCAGGTAGTGTATGGAATAGTAATAAAATAAACTTAACCCAACCCTTTAATTATAGCTTTGATGTATATTATGGTTGTGCCGATGCTAACGGTGCCGATGGCATTTCCTTTATACTACAACCAGTAAGCACTAGTATAGGTAGTACTGGCGGTGGCTTAGGCTTTAGTGGCATTACACCATCGGTTGGTGTACTTATGGATACCTACCAAAATACATCGGAGGGCGACCCAACTTACGACCATATAAGCATTAATACCAATGGTAATGTAAGCCATACAACGGCTACTAATTTGGCAGGGCCAGTTACTATTATAGATGGTAACGATAATGCCGAAGATTGTGCTTGGCATGTAGTAAAGATAGTGTGGGAACCTACTACACTAAACCTTGCAGCTTATGTTGACGGTGTGCTAAGGGTGCAAACTACATTGGATATGACTAACACCATATTTGGCGGTAACCCAAATGTATATTGGGGCTTTAGTGCAAGTACAGGTGGGCTTAATAATGTTCAAAAATTTTGTACTCGACTCAACGGCACTATCAATAATACTATTGTAAACAATGCTACTTGCCTTGGGCAGCCTGTTACATTTGTTGGTATGGTTGATGCTTTTATACCTATAAGCAGCTACTACTGGGACTTTGGCGATAATACCACTGCTACTCAACAAAACCCTCCTCCACATAATTATACTACTGCTGGTACTTACAATGTTAAGTTTGCTATTAATGCAATAGATGGTTGTACTAGTGATACTGCATACCAAACTGTAATAATTGGGGCATATCCTACAGCTACATTTACTGTAAATAATGCCTGCCAAAGTAACTCCGTAATATTAAATTCCACCGCTACAATTACTGCCACTACCACTATTGCTAACTATGGTTGGCTGGTTGATGGGCAGGTACTAGCCAACCAACAACAAATTAATACATCCACAATGAGTGTAGGTAGCCATACTGTAAAGCACTTTGTAACAAGCAGTGTTGGTTGTGTAAGTGATACTGCTTATGGCAGTTTTGTAGTATATCCTAAGCCTACTACAGCCTTTACCGTTAACGATACTTGTGAAGGCAAACCAACTATTTTACAAACTATTAATAGTAATGCAACATTACAATATAGTTGGTATATTGATGGTACTTTTATTGCTAATGCAACTACCATTACCAACATTTATGCAGTAGGCACACATACCGTAAAGCATTACGCTACAAGTACCGATGATTGTGTAAGCGATACCGGCTATGGTACATTTAATGTATATGCAATACCAAATGCAGCTATACTATATAACGATACTTGTATAGGCCGCCCCGTAACTTTAAGTACCAATACTAATAGCCCTAACATAAGCTATAAGTGGCTTGTAGATGGTGTGCCTGTAGCAACTACACAAACTTATACTAGCTCCAGCTACACAATAGGTACACATACTGCACAATTAATTATTACTAACTTTGGTAAATGTAGTAATAGCAGCAGCCAAACATTTACTATATACAACAAGCCAATTATAAGTGGCACAGCCACGGCAGTTTGTATTAATCAGCCTACTATATTTACAGCTAATTTACTTAATCCGCCATTTGCAACTATACAATACAATTGGTTATTTGCCGATGGTACAACCTTGGTTGGGCAATCAATTTCAAAAACATTTGCCAACCCAATAGCCTCTGCTGTAAAGCTTTACACTACTAATAATGGCACTTGCAATAGTGATACTATAATAGTGCCTTTTACCGTTACTAAAGCCTTTGCTTTTGCAGGTAATGATACTACAGTAGTTCAAAATCAACCCTTTTTGCTTAATGGTAGTAGCAATGGTATTACTAACAGCTGGCAACCTGCCATTTACCTCAATAATAATACACTACTTAACCCTACAGGTATATTAGCAGCCGATCAATTATTTACACTAACTACCACTACTGCACAAGGTTGTATAGGTACTAGTACTGTATTGGTAAAAGTGTTTACAGGTTCGGCTATATACGTACCCAATGTATTTACCCCAAATGCCGATGGTAAAAACGATATTTTAATACCCCTTTATATAGGCATTAAAGAGTTGAGTTACTTTAATATATACAACCGTTGGGGGCAATTGATATTTAGTACCAATAACCTTACAAAGGGTTGGAATGCCCTGTACAAAGGCACTCCACAGCCTGTTACCAATTATATATGGGTAATAAAAGCTACCGATTATTTAGGTAAAGTATATACACTCAAAGGCAATGCGCTACTTATAAGGTAGCCTTATACTGTAGTTTTTTGTTTTAATTGCTATCGCAAAAAATGTGCTGCTTTTTTCAATAAATTACTATAACCAATTATACACTATATCCAATTCCACATCGGGGTGGAGGCTACGGTGTACAGGGCAGGTATGCCCTACTCTTTCTAATATAGTTTTTAATTTATCATCAACGATAGCAGTAAAGTTTATGGTTACTGCAATTTTGCCAATTCGCCGAGGGTCGGTAATCATATATTTGGTAACATCAAATGTGGTGTTATCAATATTAATTTCCATATCGGTAGCCTTCATAGCAATAGTAGTTACAATGCAGGTAGCAAGGCTTACACATAGCAAATCGGTAGGGCTAAATCTTTCACCTTTGCCACGGTTATCGGTTGGGGCATCGGTATCTATTACAGTACCACTTTGTATATGTGTAGCTGTACATCTCAAATTTCCTGTATAAATGATTGTTGCTGTCATAGTTTTTTTTGCATAAATTTACATTGTAAAACGTTACCGAAATGAATAAATTATTAATAGTAATAAGTATAGTGTGTACTACACTACAATTAGCAGCACAAACCAAAAAAGAAAGAAAAGCCATAAGGTCCGAAAAAATAAGTGCACTTATAAAACAAGAAGAAGAAGGCGTACTTATTTATAAAAAACATACAATATATGGTGGCAGTATAACTACAGACGGGTACGGTGGTTTTTTTGAAAAAGGTATAAAACAAGATAAGAAAAAAACAACTTTGCTACGTATTGAATTGTTTGAAAAAAAACATATAAAAGAATATAAAACTGCTGTATCGGCTAATAATTTGGGGCAAATAAATTCAGCAGTTTATGCAAAACTCAATAATTTTTACCAACTCAAATTTGGGTATGGTTTGCAATACTTAATAGGTAGTAAGGGCAACAAAAATGGTATTGAAGTATCGGCTGTGGGTGTAGGTGGGCTTAGCCTTGGCCTCGAAAAGCCTTACTATTACAACGTTGTGGACAATATGGGTAAGCCTAACAAAGTAACTTTTGATACTGATGATACAGTGCAATACACCATTACAGGTGCAAGTGGTGTAACCTACGGTTTAAATAAAACAAAAATTAAACCGGGCATATTTGTAAAAACTGGTTTACGGTTTGACTATGGTCGCCTTAACGAAGCTGTAAGTGCGGTTGATGTAGGTATTACTGCCGAATTTTATAGCAAAAAAATTAGACAAATGTTTGCACTCAAGGAACGCCAATTTTTCTTTGGAGCTTACATTGCAATGCTAATTGGCAAACGTAAATAATAACCTTTGTTATAAAAAAATAAGTAGATATACAAAAAGCCATTTTTTTGAAATGGCTTTTTGTATAAACTTAATAGGTTACTACTTACTAGAAATTTTTGCTTCCGTTTGCTTGGTATTGATAACGGAATGTGTAGTAACGAGTGGCTTCTAATCCTGTTGGGCTAGCCGGTGCATCTTTATAATAACTCAATATTTCTAACTTTGCATACTTGCCAGTAGCGGTACGTATTATTAATATTCGGCCAGGTATTGGGGCTATTATATTAGTAGTAGCATCATAATTGTACCAACCTTTGCCACTGCCACCTGTTATTGCATATACTGGTGCTGCATCTACTTTAAATGTACTATCGGCACTTATAGTGGCATAGTTGCTGTAGCTTACAGCCGTTTGTACAAATGCACCACCAACACCAGGACCACTACTACCAGCATTAGCAAGTATTGTAGTGCCTCTAAATGCAATATCCCATTTGGTTGTTGCTGAGTCAGTAAAGGGAACAGCCTCATTATTAGCTAAACTATAAAAGGCAAAATGCCCACCAGTAATACTAGCATCGGCAACTAGGTTACTTTGGCTTTTACTTTGTACCGTGTTTTCGTCCATTTTTGTTTCATCTTTTTTGCATGCTGCAAATAATAATGTGCAAAGTGCAATTAGGGTAAGTTTGTTGTTCATTTTTTTCATTGTGGGGTTATTTTTTTTGTTGTGTAATTTTATATTTTACTGTTACGTAATAGTTTATGCCTGGGTTATTAAGTAGCCAACGGGTATCCTTGTAGTTGGTTACATTATCTACACCAGTTTGTAATTGCAACCCTTTTTTAAAAATTTTACCGGCACTCATATTTACTTGTGCATAGCCTTTAGCATATTCATCGTTGCGGTTAAGTATAAGGTTGCCATCTTTATCTTGCACTCCCCATTTGCTACGTGTTAGCAACCTAATGTTGCCAAACCAGCCTAACTTTTCATTATTGTAATATAGTTTTATATTACCCAAGTGTGTAGCTGTATTATTTAGTCCACCATAATCACTACGGGCCAATTGAACAGAAGTTAAGCTACCTTCTTTTTTGCCAAATACTTTACCAGCCTTTATTTCATTAAGTATATCTTTATCGGCGGTTTGTAAGTATTGGTAGCCTACTTGTACTTGTATATATTTATTAAGGGTATAGTTACCTTCCATTTCTACACCTTGTGTTAGTGCATTTTTTACATTAAAATAAGAAAATACAGGGGCAAAATTATTAGTAAAGGCAACTACTTTATTTACAATTTGGTTGGTAATATCGTTTTTAAATACATTTAGCTTTGCTGAAAAATTAGCGTTATTATTATACTGCAAACCAATATTAACACCTGTTGAAGTTTCGGGTTTAAGTAGTGTAAGGTTAGCAGCATCTGCCGTAAGGCTATTTAATTTGCCTTGTTGTTGTTGTAGTAGTAGCTGGGCATAACTTATTTCGTTAGCACCATATACTATATAACCACCTGCTACATTGTTAGTAAAGTTTAAAAACTGCTGTCGGTAATCAGGTGCTTTATAACCAGCACCATAGCTTATATTAACTCGCCATTTTTTTGTAAAAGCATAACTAGCAGCTACTTTAGGGCTTACTTTGGCTTGGTAAGTTTTGTTATCATCGTATCTAACACCTGCTATTATATTTAATTTATTGGTTACACTCCAGTCGTTTTGTAGGTAACTATATAGCTGTGTATTTTTTCTTATGCCACTGTATCGGTTTGTATTTAACCGCTCTTCTAGTAAGCCTATACCAAGTGTGGTAGTATTATTTTTAGTAAGGTTATAATCAGTTTGGTTTTCTACTCTATAATAATTTTGTTTAAAATAATCGTAGTAGTATATACTGCCGTCTGTGTTTTTAGTTTCAATAGTTTCGGCTCGGTATTGTGTGCTGTAAAGCCTTAGCTGATTTTTTAATGTTTTCTTTATGGTAGAGTATATATTTAGGCTATGGTTATATTCTGTAATATCATTTTTACCATTGGTTATAGTCAAGTTATCTATTTGATTTTGTCCATTTTGTTTTTCTTGGTATAGCTTATTGCTATAGGTTATTTTTGAATGTGCAAATGGTTGGTAGTTTACTTTTATTTGTCCTGTATAGTTGGTGTAAGGCTCAGTTGTTTTGCCCACTGTATTAGGGTTAAAGTCATACCCATCGGTATGGTAGCGGTTGCCAAATACAGTAATGTTGCCATTTTTAAATACTGTTGCGGCACTAATATTAGCATCGGTAGTATTAAACCTTGCTGCTCTCAACTGTGTTGTTAAAGTGTTGCTAGTTGGGCTATTGGTTATTATATTTATAACACCTGCAAGTGCCTCACTGCCGTACAAGCTGCTCGAAGGTCCTTTTACAATTTCTATTTTTTTTATATTATTTACAGTTATTCTGTTAAGGTCGAGTACACCACCGTTGCGGCCTACAATAGGTTCACCATCTATTAGTATCAATGTATAATCGGGGCTAAGGCCTTGCATTTGTATGCCACTACCAAAGCTATTGGTTATATATAAGCCACTTTGTTCTTGCAATATATCTTGTAACCTCAAGCTTCCACTTTGCTGTATTTGCTGTTGTTTTACAATAGTAACAGGCACAGCAATATTCCCTAATTTTCTTTCTGTTCGGGTTGCAGTTACTACTACTTCATCGTATTGGTTTACAATTGTAGTATCTTTTTTTATTTGGGCAAAAATGCTATTGTGGGTACTAATTAGTAAAATAAATACAACTACGTTTTTCATAATGCAAAAGTATTTTGTTAAAAAAAACAAAACGTCATACCAATGTAAATACAAGTTTTGCAAGGTCATACAATTGTAATATTTATTATTGCTGTACCTTACAGCCGTTATGCAAGTTGTGTTATATATAAGTTTATTAGTGGTAGTATATACCTATATACTTTATCCTGTTATATTGTTTTTTTTATCAACAACTAGCAAAAAAACATTTATAGTAAGCCCAATACCACAAAGTATTACAGTAATAATACCTGCATTTAACGAAGTGCATCTAATACAGCAAAAAATAGAGAATACCCTAGCTATAACCAATGGTGTAACCACACAAATAGTATTAGTAAGTACAGGCAGTACAGATGGTACACAGCACTACACACACCCTAATATTACACATATAAGTGGTCCTGAAAGGTTGGGCAAACCCTCCGCCATAAACCAAGCTTTACTAATAGCAACTGGGCAAATTGTACTATTAACCGATGCTAATACTATACTTAATGTAGGTGCTATACAGGCTGTATTACCTTTATTTGCTAATGCTACCACAGGTGCAGTATCTGGCGAAAAAACATTTAACCAAATAAATAAAGCTTTACTAGCCGAGAATATATATTGGAGCTTAGAAGCAAAGCTAAAGCAATTAGAAGCTAATTATAATACTGTAGTTGGTGCAGCAGGTGAGCTATTTGTTGTAAGGCGTAAGTTGCTACAACCTTTGCCAGCCAACGTTATCCTCGATGATTTTTATATAGCCATGCAGGTAATACAACAAGGCTACACTATCAATTATACACCACTTGCTATTGCCACCGAAGCGCCATCTTTACATTTATACGATGAGTATAACCGCCGTGTACGTATAGCAAGTGGTGCTATGCAATGGCTGTGTAATTATGGGTTGGTATCTTTTTTTAAGTATCCTATTAGGGTTCAATGGCAGTTGTTTTCTCATCGTATATGCAGGTGGGTAGTAGCACCAATAGCCCTGCTTATTTTTACTATCTTTTGTATGCTTATTCAGCCATATATTTACATACCTATTATATATTTTTGTTTGGCAGCAGTTGGGTATATATTACAGCAGTTTAATAAGCCTACTAAGTTATTTTATTTCCCTTTTTATTTTTTATTTATACATATATGTATGGGTATTGGCTTTGTCAAATATAGTGTGGGTAAGCATACCATACTATGGAAAAAAGCTAACCGATAATTAATTTGTATTTAGTTATACCGTGCCAAATTCAACCTTTTTTATATGGTTTTGGCACGCTATCCAAAATCTAAACATTATTTTATAGCGTGCCAAAATAGGCTCTTTTTACCCCATTTTGGCACGCTATACTTATACTAAGTTAGCTACTAAATAAGTCATCAATTAGCAATTGATTATCTATTAAGCCAATGCTATATTGGTTTGTAGCAAATCCGTAGGTACTTATAGCCGTACAAAATATTACTTTTTTTGTTTTTGTTTCAGCTCTAAAAATATTGATTTTTTGTTGCAGTTCTGTTGCATAATTTTTAGTTATTTCAAATGGTTTGTTATAGTATTTTATTTCAAATAGGTTAATGGTATTATCGTTTCTATCGAGTAGCAAATCAACCTGTGCGGTAGCATTAAGTGTACCGCCTTGCCAAGTACTTTCGTAGCTATGTATGCCACCAATTTGCAAGGCATTTTTTATTTGGGCTATATGCTTTGTGCATAATGCCTCAAAGGCAAATCCACACCAACTTTTATATGATGGTGTATTAGCCAATAACATCCAACTGGTAGTAGCCATTTTTTTTTGATATATAAATTTTAAATAAAACAAACTAAACTCATCAATAAGTTGGTATATAGTGCTATAACTAGTTTTGTTGTACGGTATTTTAGCAGCTATAAAGCCAGATTGCTCTAACTCAAATAGTACTTTGGTAATTCGTTTGCCGCTTTTGAGTGCTAATTTAGTAATTATTGCAGTACGGCTTAAGCCATACTTATGCTTGGCTAGTAATAGTATTATTGCTACATGTAATTCGCTGTTTTCAAATAAGGCGGAGTACAAATTTTCAAACTCGTAGGTTAGTCTTCCATTTTTTTTAAAGTATAATTGCTCTATACTTTGTGTAGCGCTGTGCCCAGGTTGTATATAGTTAAGGTACTCTGGTATGCCACCAATAGCCATATATAATTGTACAAGTTGATAGTTATTGAGTTTTACATTGTTTGCAGCAAGATAATCGGAGGTTTCCTTTAGGGTTAATGGTTGTAAATTTATTTGTTGGGTTATACGGTTGTGTAACCCTCCAGTATTGTTAATAATGTTTTTTATCATCCAACTTGCTGCTGAGCCACATACTACTAACACTATATCATTGCGCTTTGTTGCCCAAGTATTCCAAAAGTAACCAAGGCTACTCAAAAAACCTGATTTTGGTGAATCCAACCAAGGTAATTCATCAAAGAATATTACTTTTTTTTGTTTGCTTTTTACTTTAGCAACGGCATCGCCCAACTGAACAAATGCTTCGGACCAATGCTTTGCTTTTACATGTATTGTTTTTTTAAAATGGCTGTTCATAGCATTTTTAAAATTCTCTAATTGCTCACCAGTATTTTTGTTATGATCTCCACATATCTCTATCACTATTTGTGCTTCAAACTGTTGTCGTATTAAGTACGTTTTGCCTACTCTTCGCCTACCATGTACGGCTACAAATTCCGATTGTGCTGATGCTAATAGCTTTTCTAGTATTGCTTTTTCTTCATCTCTTGCTAATATTTTTGTACTCATAACAATAATTTATACCGTGCCAAAACCTATCATTTTTACCCTGTTTTGGCACGCTATACAAATATACACTTTTTAACTATACCGTGCCAAATTATTACTTTTTTACCTAGTTTTGGCACACTATCACATTTTTTTAGTTCGGCTATACCGTGCCAAAACCTATCTTTTTTACCCTATTTTGGCACGGTATAACTAGTTTGCTTTAATGGGTTAACTGTACAATTATTACGTTTTGGTTCTATTATTTTATCAAAAAAAATATACTAAATGTGCAAATATGTAGGTGGCAATAAATTCATACTGCCTTACAATTATACACTAGTAATACACCATACAATTACAATTATCCACACTATTTGTGTATAACTAACTATACTATTAACATTACTAGAGCCACTTTGCACGGTTTATGTTTGGCGGTTGTATTATATTTGTCGCCCAACCATAGCCTAGCTTAAGTGTGTACTTACAATACAACAGTATAAATGCCTTGGTTGAGTATTATAATTATAAGGTTTTAACCAACAAATATTACGATAGTGCAATTAAAGAGTTTAGAAATAAAAGGATTTAAAAGTTTTGCTGATAAAACGGTACTCAATTTTGATGAAGGTATCACCGGTGTTATTGGTCCAAATGGCTGTGGCAAAAGCAATATTATTGACAGCATCCGTTGGGTAATTGGTGAGCATAAAATCAGCAATCTGCGTAGTGAAAATTTGGAGAGCCTTGTTTTTAACGGTAGCAAAACCCGTAATGCTAGTGGCTTGGCAGAAGTAAGTCTCACTTTTGAGAATACCAAAAACCTCCTTCCTACTGAGTTTAATACAGTTACTGTTACCCGTAAATATTATAAAAGTGGTGAAAGTGAGTATAGACTTAATGATGTGGCCTGTCGCCTAAAAGATATTCATAATTTGTTTATGGATACCGGTATTAGCACAGATAGTTATGCCATTATTGAACTGGGAATGGTTGATGATATTATTAAAGACAAGGAAAACAGCAGGCGTAAAATGCTGGAGCAGGCTGCAGGAATTACTATTTACAAAACCCGTAAAAAGGAAGCTAAATTAAAGTTGGATGCCACCGAGCAGGATCTTGCCCGTATAGAAGATTTATTATTTGAAATAAACAACCAGCTTAAAAGCTTAGAAAATCAGGCTAAAAAAGCAGAAAAATATTTTGAAATAAAAAAGGAATATAAAGAGGTTTCTATTGAATTGGCGAAAGCTGCATTGGAAGGTTTTAATATTACTTACCGAGATTTAAATGCGCAACAACAGCAGGAAGTTGATAAACGTATTGAATTAGAAGTAGCCATTGCCGGCGAAGATGCAGCATTGGAGCAGGAAAAATTAGCTTTTGTAGAAAAAGAAAAAGCATTGCAATTGATGCAACATGCTTACAACGAAATGTTGGATAAGGTTCGTAGTAAGGAAAACGAAAAAAACCTTAGCAGCCAAAAAGTACAATATCTAAAAGAGACAAAGTCAAACCTTGATGAGTTTTTAAAGAAAGCATCCGGACAATTATTGGGTCTGCAGGAAAGCATAACATTTACCGGCAATCAAATAATAGAAGAGGAGCAAAAGGTAAATGAGCTGGAAGAAAAGGTAGAAGATTTAAAAGAAGCAGTAGAAGATAAGCGCAGAATTTTTGATGATAAGCGCAGTGCCATTGATTTGCTGCGCAAAGAAAACCAGGCCATACAATTAAACCGTTTTGATGCGGAAAAGAAAGTAGCGGTGGCCGATACGAGCATACAAAATTTACAGCGCACCATTTTGCAATTGAGCGAAGA
>JAYWGN010000041.1:0-2300 GCA_043778255.1 Chitinophagaceae bacterium
TTTAAATTTTTTATTTTTTGTATTAAGGCTTCGCCAAAATGGTGTGCTAATGTTAGTGGTTTGTTTGTTGGAGGCTATCGCCACTCCAACAAAGGCATAGAGGCTATTTTTAAATACAGCACCATATTTTTGCACTATTTTTTTAAAAAAAATTGTTTCCTAAAAAAAAGGCTTAAACCAATTATGCGTACATAATTTGATTTAAGCCTAATTTATACTTTTAGTTAAGTTTTTTTTGCTAATTTGAAAGTAGCTATTTGCTATTGTATGATACTGTTTATTTTAAAAAGGTCAACTTAATACTTTACAAAACTTTTTGTTTTAATTATGCCATCTTGTGTAGTTAATTTAATTATATAATTACCACTATTAATGTTTTCTAGGTTAGTAAGATTAAATACATTGTTTCCTTTTTTAGCATTCAATGTATAATTTTGTATTAGTCTACCACTATTGTCATATAATTCAATTTTGCTATTAGCTGTTTGGTTAAGTGCAAACGCTATTACTGCCGATGATTTTACAGGATTGGGATATAATTCTAATTGATTAGCGGTATTTCCCAAATTCTGACTTTTTATAATACCAGAGTAAGCTATCTTTTGGTCATTATTTACAATTTTAATTCTGTAATAATAAGTTTGAGTAGCAAGGGCAGAATTGTCTAGTCTTGAGTAGTTAGCACCATTTTGATTAGTATAGGCATTAGTATAGTCAACAGCGACAAAATCTACACCATTAATACTTCTTTCTATAAAAAATCCTTTAATGTTTATTTCTAACAAAGTAGACCAACTAACCTGAATACCAGTAACTATTCTGTTAATGTTAATCGTACCAAACCTAATAGGTAAAGTATTGGTTAATGAAGTAGCCTGTGTATAAGGTGCAAATTGAAAACTGCCATACCTAGTCGGACTTGTAGCGCCTGTTACAACAGCCCCAAATGTAAATACTACAATATTAGAATTTACTTTTCCAAAATTAGCCACATTCTCTGGATTGGTACAAATTCCATTACAACCAACATTATTAGCGGTTATTGTACTAGTGTTTCCATTAGTAGAGGAAGTTAGATTTGTTGGGCTACCCAATACAGTAGCGGTTGAGTTTTCTATCATTACTTGCTCTTGCACTCCTGGGCCACCGTCAATATCCATAGCCGTAAAGTTTATACAATTTTGATTAAAGGGAGTGGTTGTACCTACGGTTACAAATTGAAAACTAAATTTAATAAACCCAGTTGAATTAGCATTTATAGTTACTACAGGTTGAAAATTGTTGGCAGTTGCCGGATTTGAAATATCGTCATCAATATTTGTTAATGTAGCATTACTTATTTCTGTAAGTGTTACTATTACATCAGTAGTGGCAGGTGTTAAATTAGTTACATTTGCAAAACGATATTGAGCATTAAGCGTACCACCGCCAGTACCCGACCCTGCTATATAGGTAGGATTTTTTAATACTAAATTTGGAGCCGTAGCGGGTGTGCAAGTTTGTGCATTAACGTTAGCACTAAAAAAGTAAGCTATTAAAAGTAAAAAGTAAGTTTTCATTGTTATTATTTTATATCTTATGAAATGAGGTTAATTATTTTTTTTAAAAGGTTTTTTTTAAAAGGTTTTTTTTAAAATTGCAACTACTAGTTTGTTAAACAATTTTATGTATAGTAGCTAATTGTACTTAACAAGTTGCATAGAACGAGTAGATTTACACATTTTTAACAATGTGAATTTTACGGTTTGTAAAATGAAAGTATAAATGTTGTTTAGTTCGCCTAAGGTTTTTAAATCCATGTTCTTGTTCTCCTCCAATATATAAAGGGGGGCTATTCCGTATAATTTTGAGGGGCCGTCAGGTTTTATAACACTTTTGTATTTGTACATACTTTTGCAATAGGCAGCCATACTAATAACCTAAGTTCGGTTTAAGTAGTCTCTGCAAGCTGTATTCACTATTTACTGCAACTTATAAATTTATTATTTTTGTATTTAGGCTTCGCCAAAATGGTGTGGCTAATTTTGGTGGTTTGTTAGTTGGAGGGCTATCGCCACTCCAACAAAAGCATAGCTTTGTAATCCATATTTGTTTTTTTAGGTAAAATGCTTTTGCCAATAATAATTTTGAAAATGTATTTTTATTTTTTTACCTCCGCCGTTGGCGGAATGGCTACAGCCTTCCGCCAACATAAATTATTTGCCCAATAGTTGTATTCACTATGTGCTTCAACTTTTAAATTTTTTATTTTTTGTATTAAGGCTTCGCCAAAATGGTGTGCTAATGTTAGTGGTTTGTTT
>JAYWGN010000042.1:0-2271 GCA_043778255.1 Chitinophagaceae bacterium
GGTACGTTTCATTCCCTTATCACCACCATCAGCTTCACCCATTAACTGACTAATAGGCTTTTTTACAAATAAACTCATATTCTATATTTTTAATTTGGTTTAAAAATTTTAATAAAAACGTAAAATAAGGAATTTTTGTGAAACCATAAATCTTTTTACTTAATTTGCTACATTAACAAAAAAAATATTGCTACTCGTATTATGAAAAATAAATTAACACTCTATATTGCTATTGCCCTTATTGCTGGTATTATTGTTGGCTTTGTATTAAATAAAAATTATGTGGGTAACGAAAATAAAAAAATTGAAAATGCCGAAGTATTAACCACTAATTATAAAGCACAAATAAAAGCCTACGAAACTCCAAAAGATAGTGCAATTTATAAAGCATTAATAGCTGCTAAAAAAAATATTGAAACCCAAAAAAGTACACTTGAAAAGAGTATTTTAAACACAACTAATGCAACTACTGCACTTGCACTAATTAACCTAAGTAAGGATAGTATAAAAACCCTCGATGCACAACTAGCCTTGCTATGCGACTCCACCACACAGCCTTATAAAAGTGCTAAAGCACAATTAAGTATTATAACTGCACAAAAATTAGATATTACCAAAGTAAGAGATAAAAAACTAGATTGGTTTAGCTTACTGGCCGATATATTTTTACGATTAATTAAAATGATAGTAGCCCCATTGGTATTTACAACACTTGCAGTAGGTGTTGCCAAATTGGGCGATGGTAAAGCAGTAGGGCGTATAGGTGGCAAAACAATGCTTTGGTTCATAAGTGCTAGCCTTATGAGTTTGCTGCTAGGTATGGTATTGGTTAATTGGTTTGCACCAGGCACAGCAATGCATTTGCCCGTACCCGAAGCCAATACAGTTACCGGTATCGATAAAACAGCCTTAACTATTAAAGACTTTTTTTACCATGTATTTCCTGCAAGTTTTATTGATGCTATGGCCAAAAATGAGATACTCCAAATTGTAGTATTCTCTATATTTTTTGGGGTGGCATGTGGTGCATTAGGCGATGTAGCCAAACCTATAGTAAAAGCTTTAGATGCTGCAGCACATATTATTTTAAAAATAACAGGATATGTAATGCAATTTGCCCCTGTTGCGGTATTTGGAGCAATGGCTGCCATTATAGCCAAGCAAGGTATTGGCATATTACAAACCTATTCCATATTTATTGGCGAATTTTATTTAGGGTTATTTATACTATGGCTAGTACTCATATTTGTAGGCTATTTATTTTTAAATAAACGAGTGTTTAATTTAGTAAAGCGTATGAAAGAACCCATATTATTAGCCTTTAGTACAGCAAGTAGCGAAGCAGCATTTCCTAAAACAATGACAGAGTTGGAGAGGTTTGGATGCAGCAATAAAATTGTAAGTTTTGTGCTACCGTTAGGCTATAGTTTTAATTTAGATGGCAGTATGATGTACATGACCTTCGCCAGTTTATTTATAGCTCAAAGCTACGGTATACACTTAGATATAAGTACCCAACTAACCATGTTACTAGTGCTAATGCTTACTAGCAAAGGCATTGCAGGTGTACCAAGGGCATCGTTGGTAGTTATAGCTGGTACATTAGCCAGCTTTAATATACCCGAAGCAGGGTTAGCCTTATTACTCGGCATTGATCCATTACTCGATATGGGCCGTAGTGCCACCAACGTAGTAGGCAACAGCATAGCAACAGCTGTAGTAAGCAAAATGGAAGGCGAGTTGAGTACTTAATTATGAATAATTTTGGGCAAAAAAAACTAAGTAAAACTTCTTATTCTGTTACTAGGGTTGTAATAATTAAAAATTTGATAAGCGTTAAATAGCCATAATTTGATTACCTTAACTATAAACAAAATAATCTTTAATCAAAGCTTAAATAAATAGTTTGTGGAGAATAGCGGGTTCGAACCGCTGACCCCTTTTGCGTATGCTTACGGAACTATGCAAGTACTCCGTATTTTTATAGTTTGTGGAGAATAGCGGGTTCGAACCGCTGACCCCTTTTCCGTATGCTTACGGAACTATGCAAGTACTCCGTATTTTTATAGTTTGTGGAGAATAGCGGGTTCGAACCGCTGACCCCTTGCATGCCATGCAAGTACTCTACCAACTGAGCTAATTCCCCAAATTTTTTTTTATCTCAAAAAAAACAAATATACAGTTTTTTTATGTTGAAAATTTCAAAAAAATCAAGCATCAAACCCATACAAAAAATTAGGTAATTTTAGTTTGCCTAAATTTCTTAATTTT
>JAYWGN010000043.1:0-26074 GCA_043778255.1 Chitinophagaceae bacterium
ATTGCAAATAACTTGCAATGGCTTAAGCAACCTCCAACGGTTTGCTATATACAACCGCTACGGGCAGCTTATACACTTACAAACCAACTGCAACAACAACAGCCAATGGAACGGCACTTACCTCGGCAAAGCCCAACCCACAGGCACTTACATATACACCTACCAAGGCACAACCTACAACGGCCAACAAGTTACAGGCAAGGGAACAGTGGTGGTGGCAAGGTAGTGCAGTAATGTGCTAATGGGATAATGTGCTATTATGCTAATTAAGGAATGAAGGAATTAAGGAATTAATAATCAATTTTCAAGTATCAATTGTCAATTGTCAATTATCCATTGTCAATTATCAATTGTCAATTATCAATTGTCAATTAAAATTACTATCTTTGCAATCCCAAAAATCCGTTTACGGTATTTTTAATTGGGAGTTCTATGTTGTTACTTATTAACTACACGGAACGTTAACACCAAAAAAACATATAAATATGGCAAAAGAAGTAAGTGGCTACGTAAAGCTACAATGCAAAGGCGGACAGGCAAACCCTGCTCCACCAATTGGTCCGGCCCTTGGTAGTAAGGGTGTAAACATTATGGAGTTCTGTAAGCAATTTAATGCTCGAACTCAGGATAAACCAGGTAAAATACTCCCCGTATTAATTACCGTGTATACCGACAAAAGCTTTGATTTTGTAATTAAAACACCACCAGCAGCTATACAGTTGCTAGAGCATGCAAAAATTGCAAAAGGTAGTAAAGAACCTAACCGTATTAAAAACGGTAAAGTAACTTGGGACCAAGTAAAAGCCGTAGCCGAAGATAAAATGCCCGACTTTAACTGCTTTACAATAGAAAGTGCCATGAAAATGGTAGCTGGTACAGCACGTAGTATGGGATTACCAATTGAAGGTAAAGCCCCTTGGGAAAATTAATTACTTACACCTTAAAAATAAAAAACAATGATTACTAAAAAAAGAAAAGTTGCCAATACAAAGGTGGATGCTAATAAAATGTACACCCTTAAGGAAGCAGCACAATTAGTGAAAGAAATAAACTGTACTAAATTTGATAGTTCGGTAGATGTACACGTAAAGTTAGGAGTTGACCCTAAAAAAGCTGACCAAGCTATACGTGGAACCGTAAGTTTGCCACATGGTACTGGTAAAACAAAAAAAGTATTGGTACTTTGTACACCCGATAAAGAGGCAGATGCCATAGCAGCAGGTGCTGACTATGTAGGGCTCGATGAATTTATTACTAAAATAGAGGGCGGTTGGGTAGATGTAGATGTGATAATAGCTACACCAAGTGTAATGCCTAAAATAGGTAAATTAGGTAAAGTACTTGGGCCCCGTAACTTAATGCCAAACCCAAAAACTGGTACAGTAACTAACGATGTGGCAGCTGCTGTAAACGATGTAAAAGGTGGTAAAATTGCTTTTAAGGTAGATAAAGCTGGTATTATACATGCCTCTGTAGGTCGTGTAAGCTTTAGCCCCGAAAAAATTGCAGAAAATGCTACTGAATTAATTAATGCTTTAATAAAGGCTAAACCAACCACAAGTAAAGGCACTTACATACGTAGCGTAAGTATTGCTAGTACTATGAGCCCTGGTATAGCACTTGACCCAAAACCATTAATGAACTAAACCTACTACAGAGTAGTGTTTGGTAAGTATTTAACTACCCCAATTTAAAAAAATTAAAATGACAAAAGATCAAAAAAATGAAGTTATAGGAATTTTGAAAGAGAAATTTGGACAATATAATAACTTTTACATAACCGATACCGAAAGCCTAACAGTGGCTCAGGTAGGCACATTACGCCGTCATTGCTTTAGCAAACAAGTGGAAATGAAAGTGGCCAAAAACACCCTAATACGTAAAGCATTAGAAGGTATTGATGCTGACAAATATAGTGGCGTGTTTGATGCATTAAATAATGTAACGGCATTAATGTTTAGCGACAACCCAAAAGAGCCTGCATTAATAATGGCTGATTTTAGAAAAAAATCAAAAGGCGAAAAACCATTATTGAAAGCAGCATTTATAAATGGCGATATATACTTAGGCGATGATAAACTTAAAGCATTAACCGAAATTAAAACTAAAAATGAGTTAATAGGTGATGTAATAGGCTTACTACAAAGCCCTGCTAAACGAGTAATAGCAGCATTACTACATAATGCTGAAAAGGCAGCCACGCCAGTAGCAGAAGTACCAGCAGAACCTGTGGTAGCAACAGCCGAAGCTGCACCAGTAGCAGAAGCAACACCAGTAGCAGAAGCTACACCAGTAGCAGAAGCAACACCAGTAGCAGAAGCAACACCAGTAGCAGAAGCAACACCAGTAGCAGAAGCAGCACCAGTAGCAGAAGCAGCTCCAGTAGCAGATACAGCAGCTCCTGAAACACCAACAGCTGATACAACACCAGAAACACCAAATGCGTAAGCAACATTACCAATTGTCAATTATCAATTGTTAATTAAGAATTAAAACCCCAATGCCCAAAGGATAAAGAGGGCAAATTATTATAAACCATTCCGCTGGATTCGTAAGAAAATGAAAGCGGTTACAAAAATTAAAAATTATGGCAGACGTAAAACAACTAGCTGAAACATTAGTAAGCTTAACAGTAAAAGAAGTACAAGAATTAGCTGATGTATTAAAAGCTGATTATGGCATTGAACCAGCTGCTGCTGCAGTTGTAATGGCAAGTGGCGATGGTCCAGCTGCTGTTGCAGAAAAAACTGAGTTTACAGTAGTATTAAAAAGCGGTGGTGCATCTAAATTAACCGTGGTTAAAGTGGTTAAAGACCTAACAGGACTTGGCTTAAAAGAAGCTAAAGAAATGGTAGATAGTGCTCCAAAAAACATTAAAGAAAATGTAAGCAAAGCCGAAGCTGAAGATGTAGCTGCAAAGTTAAAAGAAGCAGGTGCGGATGTAGAAGTTATTTAAGTAATAAAGTACTACATAAAAAATAAAAAAATCCACTCTTCAAAGGGTGGATTTTTTTTGTACATTTAATAACTCAAGGCCTTATGTAACCAGGTAGTGAACAATGGTAGTATATACAAGGGTGTATTATTGGTATACTTGCATTATAGGCATGGTAGCAAACTTATTATCGGTTTCTAAATTTCTAAATTATAAAGCTATATAAGTATTTGAATTAAGGGGATCATTTGCAGCTTTTTTATGTATAATTCTACCCTTTAAATAAGCAACTTCTCAGTCACTTTAGTTGTACCATTTGCTACAGTTTAAGCGGATGTTTTTTATTTAAGTTAATAACTTTACTACATTTTAAGTTAGCCATATCAATCAAAAAAATATAGACCATACTTATACCCTAATTACTAGTATCTTTAACTACATAATTAACACTTATATATACTAACTTTAGCTATTATAGACTTAGGGTTAGTTTTGAAAATAACTTTAACTCCATTTGCCTTTTCTATTTTGTTTCAAACCATATAAAATAGTTGCTAATTCATTTATTAGCTACATGCCTAACAATATTATCCAATTAAGGCTTCGTCTTATTGTACTAACTAACTACGGGTAAGAATGCTTGTATATTCAACCTACCAACTGGCAAATCGGAAATTATGATTCATTAATTAAAAAACATTTTTGCCCATAAGTCATATCACTTTGGTATAACTTCAAATATTGTAATAGCCACACCACCACTCTTTGCTACATTCCAAGTAAGTATGGTTTTATTGGTTACCTCTTGGGTTTTTATTTCAAATTCACTTGGGTTTTTATATAAGTCAGTTGCTTTACTATCGCCATATATAATGGCCTTATACTTTTTGCCAGGTGTTAAAAAGTTACAATTAATAGTAAGTTTTCTTGCATTTTCGTCGGTAATACCACCTACAAACCAATCGTTGCCATTTCGGCGAGCTACGGTGTAGTAATCACCTATTTCGGCTGCCAACACTTTTGTTTCATCAAAGGTAACAGGTACATCTTTTATAAATTGAAAAGCCTTATTGCCTTCATAATTTTCAATTAAATCGGCAGCCATTTGCAACGGGCTATACAGTGTTACATATAAGGCCAATTGTTTGCTCAATGTAGTGTGTACTCTGGTAGTTAATTCGCTTTTATCGGCCTCTGCTCCTGTTGCTCTACGCCTTTTACCCTCTTTGTATAACACATCAAATATACCAGGTGTATAATCCATAGGGCCGGCCAAGCCTCTTGTAAATGCTAATATTATTTCATGCTCAGGTGGGTTGCCTTCACTCCATGCATTGTACTCATTGCCACGTACACCTTCGCCACTCATAAGGTTAGGGTAAGTACGGCAAATGCCTGTAGGTTTTATAGTTTCATGAGGGTCAATACTCACTTCATATTTAGCGGCTGTTTCGGTGCTTAGTTGTATATGCTCTACCATACGTTGGCTTTGGTGCCAATAATTTTTACCCATTATCATACTGTTACCAACATAGCCACTTTTTACGGCATTTTGCCCAAGTGTTTGCATTTGGCTATAAGCTGCTACCATTTGTTTTTCATAGTCAGGTATATTATTTCCAGTTTCGTGGTGGCTCATCAATTGTACACCACGAGCTTTGGCATATTCGGCCAAATATTTTAAATCAAAATCAGGGTAGGGTTGAGTGTAACTAAATTCTTCTTTGCCTATAAAGCTTTCCCAGCCAGTATTCCAACCTTCTACAAGTGTACCTTGTAAGTTATTGTCAGCAGCAAAATCAATATACTTTTTTACATTTTCGGTAGTAGCACCATGGTATTTTGTGTTAGCCCAATTGCGTAAGTTAAGGTGCATTTCCCACCATACTCCGTTAAATTTCATAGGCTTTATCCAACTTGTATTTTCAATTTTGCAAGGTTCGTTAAGGTTCATTATCATTTGAGCACCGTTTATTAATCCAGCAGCATCGGGGCTTATTTGTATAGTTCGCCAAGGGGAATTAAAGGTGGTAGTTTTTAGCCTTACAGCTACACCTTTTCCATCGGCCCATGGGGCCAAAAAAGAGGATAAGGTATTGCCTTTATTTTTGTTAACTAATATGGTACTGGAGTAATTAATTAAGGCTGCTTCGTGTATGCTTATATGTACGCCACTTTTAAGCTTCATAGTAAATGGCGTATTGCAACTATCAATAGCAGCAAGGTTTGTTGTTTTGTGCAAATTTTCAAAGTGTTCCATTTGTTTTTGCATGAGTGGTTGCCAAAAACATTTTCCATCTTGTGCTATAGCAAACTCAGTATGCTCACCCATTATTTCTGTAGCATATTCTGAGTTATCATTATTGTTCACTTTATTTTGTACCTCGTACCTAAAGCCTATACCTTCGTTAAATGCTCTAAACACTACTGCCATAGTACCTTTGGTAGTAGCACAGTTTACGGTAAGTTGGTTGTAATTATTTTTAACAGTAGCGTTATAACCCCATACTGTTTTCCAAGTTTCGTTAAATGTGGTGAGTTTTGTAGTGGTAATACTTTTAATATTGTTGTTATTTACTACCTCATTTTTATAAATAATACCCAATTGCGATGGGTTAATAATTCCTGCTTTTTTGTAAGCAACTTGATAATATAATTTATCATTTTTAAAGCTCACCGTTACTCCAATTTGTTTATCGGGTGAGGCAAGTTGGTAGGTATTTTTTTGGCAAAATGCATTTGCTGAAATTACAAGTAATACAAATGCAACTATACTTTTTATCATATAACAATCGTTTATTTATTGAGCAATAAAGATAAAATAAATAATGTAAGAACTGTTTGTTTTTTTTAACAAGAAAAAGGAATTAATTAAGAAGTGAAAAGTAAGAGGTTAGAAGTATGAAGTTAGAAGTGAGAAGTACGAGGTGAGAGGTGAGAGGTGAGAGGTGAGAGGTTAGAAGTACGAGGTCAGAGGTTAGAACTTAGAAGTTAGAGGTTAGAGGTTAGAAATGATAAGTACGAAGTATGAAGTGAGAGGTTATAAGTGAGAGGTTAAAGTATTAAATGATGAGTAGAAAAAGAGACCTTTAATTTAGCAATTTATATTACAATACCCAACACTCAATTGTATAGTATAGCTAAGTAAATAATGTATATTTGTAGTACAATTTATACACAAAATGATTATTGCAAATCCTATATACGATGTGGTATTTAAACGAATGATGGAAAATGAAAAAGTTGCCAAATTCTTTATAGGTACTCTATTGGAGCAAACCATAGAAACAATTGCAGTAAAGCCACAGGAATATACTTACGAAGGTGAATTTGAAGATAACGACCCAAAAAAATATGAAATTATAGAAGAGCGAATAAAAAAGCGCTATAATATTTGGGTATATCGTATGGATTTTATTGCTACCATAAAAACCACAACTGGAGAGTTAAAAAAAGTACTCATAGAAATTCAAAAGGCGAAGAATGAAATTGATTTAATGCGATTTAGAAACTATTTAGCAGAGCAATATAAAAAAGAAGATATTGTAGATGGTGCAAAAGTAGAATTGCCCATAACTACAATTTATATATTAGGTTTTAAATTGAGTGGGGTTGAAATACCTTGCTTAAAAGTAATCCGAAGCTACATAGACCCTACAAACAATACAAGCCTTAATACCAAAAGCGATTTTGTAGAAAAACTAACTCATGATAGCTATATAGTACAAGTAGAAAGAATAACCGACAGGTATCAAACAAAGTTGGATAAATTGCTGAGTATATTTGAACAATCTAATTTTGTAGATGACGATAAAATTACCAAAGAGTTTACCCACATAGTTGACTTTGAAGATATGAAACTAACCACCGACTTATTACACTACTCAGGTACAAACCCCGAAGAGAAAAAGAAAATAGCCATGGAGCAAGAGGCTTGGCGAACTGTTGATGCTTTGACTGGCAATTTAAGAGACAAAGTAGCACAACAAAATATTGCATTAGCAGAAAAAAATCAGGTTATACTAGAAAAAGATAAAGCATTAACCGAAAGCAATCAAGCTATCATTGCTTTGCAAAAAGAAATGGAAGAATTGAAGAAGAAAATAAGTAAGGAAAATTAATAATGTAGTAAAAAATGTGATAATATGCTATTTTCCTGATGGCGTAAACACTCATTTGAATTAAGAAAAATTTTTTACTAATAATTTATTTGAGTACATTAACATGAAAAAATCTAAAATCAAAAATAACAACCCTCTTCCTTACCGCCTAATTGGTATATTCAAGTCGAGCCTTACTATATTACCTACTCCATCGCCTTTAGTGCCAATACCATACTCATAACGGTTTATAGTAAAATGCCCTTTAAAAGCAGCAGTGCTATCAGTAATTTTTTTGTAGGTAAATGGTAACTCTATTTGCTTGGTTACAGCTTTTATTTTGAGGTTGCCCATGGCACAATAGCCTGTATCAGTTTTTATAAAACTTGTACTTATAAATTGTATGGTTGGATATTTGTCAGTTTCAAAAAAATCTTTTGAACGTAACGACTCGTCCCGCATTTCAATTCCACTATTTACAGTGGCTACTTTAATAGTAGCATTTAAGGTAGATGTTTTTAAGTCATTTTCATTAAAATCAACCGAACCCGTTAGTCCAGTAAATACGCCTTCCTCTACACCTTCTTTTTCGTAAAGGGTAAACTTAACCACTGCATTTTCTGGTACATATTTCCATTGTAAAGCAACAACTGTGTATGATGCTAAGGTTACTAATGTAATTAAGGCTAGGTATATATTTTTCATATAAAAAAAATGTGTTAAAATAATAATTAAAGTTACAACATTGATTTTTAAAAATTTGTTAATTGAAATAAAAATTTTCTACTAAGCCGTTGCCATTTTAATACAAATAATAAAAAAATTAGTTTATGAGTATAATGAAATAGTAAATAAAATAAACTCACTTATAATTAAATATACAGCAAACATTATTCCTTAACTTTGATAAATGCATCCGCCATGGCGGATAAAAAAAGAAAACTATAGCAATGGCATTTTTCCAAAATAAAAATACAAAAATAATAACTTGTATAGTATTGGTTATACTACTAATAGTACTATACAAAAAAGGGTGTAGTAAAGCTGCTACTATTAAAGTAGTAACCAATACCGTAACCGAAAATACTATAATAGAAACAGTAGATGCAGCTGGGAAAATATACCCTATAAATGAACAAAAAATAATAACAGATGCTGGAGCAACGGTAGATCAAGTATTTGTAAAAGATGGCGATACCGTACAAAAAGGAACTGCAATAGCAACACTAAAAACTGAGCAAACTAGCCTAGTTGGTGGTAGTGCTGCTACTGCACCCAATATGCAAAAATTGATGAGTGGTGGGCTTAACCCCGCAGCGATAGCACAAGCTATGCAACAAGCACAACCAACTGCACCAACT
Organism: Chitinophagaceae bacterium; assembly: GCA_043778255.1. GTDB lineage: Bacteria > Bacteroidota > Bacteroidia > Chitinophagales > Chitinophagaceae > JAYWGN01. Next base: position 8,397 of record JAYWGN010000043.1, read on the forward strand.
ACCAAACGACAAACAAAATACACAACCCTGTATGCTCCTATTACAGGTATTATAACCAATATAGCAGCCAAACAAGGGGAACGAATACTCACTAACGAATTTGCAAAAATTAGTGCTACTACCGATTGGGAAGTACGTACCGATATAGGTGAAATGGACATTGTAAAAATAAAAGAAGGCGACAGTGTAACCCTTAAAATAGAAGCCGTAGGCGACCGAGAATTTGTAGGTAAAGTATATAAAATTGCTAACAATAATGCTGCCAATGGTATTGCAGGTATTGGTGCTAACCTTATGCCCGATGCGGCTAATTATAAAGTGTATATTAAAATAAATAGTACAAGCTTAGCCTCACTTAATGATAGCTCCCAAAGCCGACACTATACACTACGTAATGGTATGAATGCTAGTGTAAAAATAGCTACCGCTACCAAAAAAAATATACTCACTGTACCTTTAAAAGCCATAACTACACGGTACAAAACTGATACTGTAAAAGCTGTAGCAACTACCAAAAATGATATTGTTGTATTTACCGTAACTAATAATATAGTAACCCAAAAAACGGTAACTACAGGCATACAAAGTACCGAAGCTATTGAAATAATAAAAGGCCTAACCAAAGGGGAAAGTATAATAGTAGAACCATTTGAAGCTATTGATAAATTATTGAAAAACGGTGACAAAATAAAGCTAGTAACCACAACCGAATTATACCAACCAAAACAATAACTATGGCTACAACCTACGGCATACTTGGTGGTGGTAGTTGGGCTACAGCATTGGCAAAAATATTAACTGACAACAACCATACAATTAACTGGTGGATACGTGATGAAAAAAATATTGCCACATTCCGAAAACGTAAACACAACCCACATTATGTAAGTAGTATTATGTTTGATACGGCACTTATACACTTTAATGATAATGTACAACAAGTAATTGAGCAAAGTAGTATAATACTAATTGCTGTACCGTCGGCTTATGTAGTGCAATGCTTGGAGCAGCTTCCCAATAACTGCTTTGAAAACAAAAAAATTATATCGGCCATTAAAGGCATTATACCACCATTAAATTGCTTACTAAATACCTACTTGGAAAACAAATTTGGCATTATCCAAAGCCAATATGGTATAGTAGCTGGGCCATGCCATGCCGAGGAAGTAGCCGCCGAAAAATTAAGCTACCTTACCTTTGCTAGTTCCTCAATTGACGATGCAACTGATTACAGCAAACATTTTGCCACTGCATATATAAAAACAATAGTAACTACCGATGTAACGGGGGTGCAGTATGCAGCAGTACTTAAAAATATATATGCCGTTGGTGCAGGCATTGCACATGGGTTAGATTATGGCGATAATTTTATGAGTGTATTTATTGCAAATGCCGCTAACGAAATGGCCACTTTTTTACGCACTATTACGGGTACTAATAGTGAATATACAAGGGCTAATTATGCAGCATCGGTATACCTTGGCGATTTGTTAGTAACCTGCTACAGCTTACATAGCCGTAACCGTAGGTTTGGCAACTACCTTGGCAAAGGCTACACGGTACAAGCTGCACAGCTCGAAATGAATATGGTAGCCGAGGGTTATAATGCCAGTAGCGGCATATACACCATTAACCAAACCATAAAAGCTACTATGCCTATTGCTAGTAATATATACCAAATACTATGGCAACAAAAAGATGCCTTTGATGCATTTGCCGAAATAGAAAATGAATTAGTGTAGTGTAAACCTTTCGTTAAAAAAAACTGGAACTATAATAATTGTGTAACTTCATTTTACCATTATAAAAAAAAATAAAAAGTATAAACATGAACAAACGTCAATTTATAAAAAACATAGGATTATTGAGTGTAGCTACTAGCTTATTTGGTTATAAAACTACAAATGCCGAAGAGGCAAATATTGCTTATACTAATACCAACCAATTACTGAACGACGGTAAATTTGTACTGCCACCATTGCCGTATGGGTACGATGCTTTAGAAGATTATATAGATAAGCTAACCATGGAAATACACCACGACAAACACCATAAAACTTATGTTGATAACTTAAATAAAGCAGTGGAAGGCAATAGTAATAATTGGAATAGCCTTGAAGAAATATTGCAGGGTCTTCATAAAAAATCACTACCAGCAATACGTAACAATGCAGGTGGGCATTGGAACCATACTTTTTTTTGGGAGAGTATGAGTGCTACCAAATTTCAAATTTGTGGCCCCAAAACTTTGGCTGCCATTAATAAAGCTTTTGGCGATTATGATAAGTTTAAAGATGAATTTACCAAAGCAGCATTAAGCAGGTTTGGCAGTGGTTGGGCTTGGTTATGTAAAGATAAAAATGGCGATTTGTTTATAACCTCCACCCCCAACCAAGATAACCCACTAATGAAAAAACTAGCCGATAAAGTAGGCACACCAATATTGGCGTTAGATGTATGGGAACACGCCTATTATTTAAAATACCAAAACAAACGAGCCGATTACATAAAATCATTTTTTGTAGTAGTTAATTGGGCTAAAGTAGAAGAAAGGTTGGGGGTAGAATAGATTTACCATACATAAAAAAAACCCACTACTTTAAAAAAAGTAATGGGATAATATTCAATTGTATTAGTATATATATTATCGTCTTTTCAAGTCCTCCAACATAATGTTAAACCCTGCCCTAAAAAAAATAGGGCTACTATTATTGCTACCAGTTGCAGTTTGCACTATGGCATTACTGTATGGCGAATTTTTTGTAATTACATCATACACTATAGAGGCATAGGCAAATGTAGTGCCTCGGCTAAATCCTTGCTTATAACCTGCACTTAACAATAATGAGGGTTTCAGTTTCGATGTTTTACTAAGTTCAGTAGTAGTTATTGATAAGTTAGCGGTATTAAAACTATACTTTGTTTCTTTTTTGGTAACCATATTTACTTCTGGTTGCAATTGAAAAAATATAAAATCAATAGGAAAAACCCTAGCAAACACACCTACACCCAACATATTAATTTTTGCCACTGCACCTGTATTAAGTATATTGTTATAATTATCGGGGGTGTTATCAAATTTATTACTTTGTATATTTAATACGGCAGCAATATCTACCGATTTATTTATTTTGTAACCAAAGTGTGGGTTAAGGCTTATTTGTACATCTTTTTGGCCTTGTAGCAAAGCTAGTACAGGTAGCGTAACATTGCCACCTACAAAAGCATTTTCCTTTTTAAAAATTTTAGTAGTAGTTTGGGCGTTGGTATTTACTTTTTGAGCATTAACAGTTAGTGTAACTATGCTACAAAGTAATATAGCAGGTAATAATTTTTTCATTATTTATTTGGTTTGTACCAATGTAGATTAGTATTTGTGTTAAATGGTTGTAAGTTATTGCACTTTATTTTCCTCTGCTATTTTTTCGGCATTTTCAGCAAATTGTAATTTGTCAATAAACTCTTGTATATCGCCATTTACTACACTATCTAAGTTATACGAGGTATGGTTTATGCGGTGGTCGGTTACCCTACCTTGAGGCCAATTGTAGGTTCGTATTTTAGCACTTCGGTCGCCAGTGCTTACCAATGTTTTACGTCGGCTAGCTATTTTTTCTTCATACTTTCTTACTTCCTCTTCATACAGTTTAGTTCGCATCATTTCGGTGGCTCTAAGTCGGTTGCCTAGCTGGGTTCTATCAGTTTGGCAGGTTATTACAGTACCAGTAGGTATATGGGTAAGTATTACTTTTGTTTCTACTTTGTTTACATTTTGTCCGCCAGCACCCCCACTACGGGCTGTTTCCATTTTAAGGTCACTTTCCTTAAGTTCAAAATCCACCTCATCAGCTTCGGGCATTATAGCCACAGTAGCAGCACTAGTATGCACCCTACCTTGGCTTTCGGTATTAGGTACACGTTGTACACGGTGTACACCACTTTCAAATTTGAGGGTACCATACACATCTTCACCAGTTATTTCTACCTGTACCTCTTTGTAACCGCCAGCTGTACCTTCACTTTCGCTTAGTATGGTTGTTTTAAATCCTCTTTTTTCGCAGTATCTTATATACATTCTTAGCAGGTCACCTGCAAACAAACTTGCTTCATCGCCACCAGTACCTGCCCTTATTTCAAGAATTCCATTTTTTTCATCTTGGGGGTCTTTGGGTATTAGCAATTGCCTAATAGCGGCTTCCAATAATTCTTTTTTTTCTTCTAATGGAGGCAGTTCCAGTTTTGCCATATCCCTCATTTCAGCATCATCATCGTTAAGTACTTCTTTGTTAAATGCTATGTCATCAATAAGTTTAGTGTAAGTGTTGTAGGCGGTTACTATTTTTTCGAGGCTACGATATTCTTTGCTCAGTGCACTAAATTTTTTATTATCGGCTATTACTTCGGGGTTGGTAAGGCTTACACCTATATTGTCGTATTTAGCTTTTATAGCTTCCAATTGGTCTAACATATACATTGTTTTCGGGCTGCAAATATACGGTAAACTGTCCACTAGCAAAGCTATTGTTGTTTGCTGATATCTCTCTTTAATTTTTTCTTAAATGATATTACAATAAAAGATATAGTAGGCTTAAGCAAAGCAAAAAAAAACCAATTAGTTAAATTTTGATTTAATTTTTTTGCTAATTTGTTAACAAAAATTAATGTAAATTGACTTATAATAATAATTACAACCTCGCCTTTGTTGCAATGGCGAAACCTTCCAACAAAAATGCCAACATTTTTAAATACAATAGCAAACAAAGTTTAACTAATAAATAAACCTTGCCTTTGTTGGAATGGCGAAACCTTCCAAAAAAAATACCAACATTTTTTACATAAAATAGGCAACAATATTTTAATAAGCATTTATTAAACTACTTGCATAAAATCAGTTTTTGCATAGCCCTTCCCATGATAATAATCCTAAAAAAACCACTACTGAAAATTATATTTGAATACCATATTGCTTACTCAGCACAAAAAAACTCTCCAAATAATTGAAGAGTTTTTTTATATTTTTTATACAAATAATATTATCCTAATGCTACTCTGTAAAACGAGGTTACTTTAGCATCGGCATCAATACTTTTAATGTATTCGGCTACAGTTTTGCTATTATCTTTTACAAATGCTTGGGCTGCTAATGTATTTTCTTTAAAAAATGCATTTATTTTCCCTTCAGCTATTTTGCTTATCATTTCTTCTGGTTTGCCTTCCATTTTTGGGTCTTGTTTCATTACATCTATTATAATGGCTCTTTCCCTTTCTACTACTTCGGCGGGTACACTATCAGCATCTACAGCTACTGGGTTCATAGCGGCTATTTGCATAGCTACATCTCTACCTGCTTCGTCGTTATATGCTTTGTTAAAGCCTACAAGTACACCCATACGGTTAGCACCATGTATATAGCTCGATACAAATTCTGCATCAATTCTTTCAAATTTGGTAACGCCTATTTTTTCGCCAATACTTGCTAGTTTTTCATTTATTTGGTCAGCAATGGTGCTACCATTAAGCACTACAGCTGCTAACTCATCTTTCGATTTTACGTTATTAGCAATAGCAGCATCTAGTATTGATTGTCCAAATGCTACAAACTCGGGGTTACGGCTTACAAAGTCAGTTTCGCAACTTACACAAATGGTAATACCAGTTTTGTTATCGGCGGTTGTTTTGGCCAATACTACCCCTTCTTTAGCTTCACGGTCGCTACGTTTTGCAGCTATTTTTTGTCCTTGTTTTCGTAACCAATCAATAGCAGCTTCGTGGTCGCCATTGCTTTCGGTTAATGCTTTTTTGCAATCCATCATTGCAGCGCCAGTTTCTTGGCGTAATTTATTTATGTCTTGTGCTGTAATTGCCATTTTTTTTAGTTTAAGTTAAAGCCATAAATTCTAATTATTTAAAATTTATGGCTTCATTATTATTTAATAGTTAAATACTTTTAACTTCATATTTCTAATCTCTAACTTCTAACTTCCCACTTCTAACTTCATATTTCTAACCTCTAACTTCTAACTTCCCACTTCTAACTTCTAATTTCCCACCTCTAACTTCTTACCTAATATTATCTTTTCATTGCTGGTTTACGTCCACCACCACCACTGTTAGGTGTTCTACGTTTTGGACCATCGCCACCACCTGCTTCGCCTCTACCTCTACGTCCACCGCCTTCACCTTCGCCTTGTGCTTCAAATCGTCGAGCTTTTTCTTCGCCACTTTCTTCTACATCGCTATCGCCATCTTCATCTTTTGCGGCTTGTCTTTCGGCAAGGCCTTCGGCTATGGCAGCTACTATATAGTTGGTAAGTATAGCTATTGATTTGGTAGCATCATCATTGCCTGGTATGGCAAAGTCCACTTTGTTAGGGTCGCAGTTGGTATCAACAATACCAAATGTTTGAATACCCAATTTTTTAGCTTCGGCAAGTGCAATATGCTCATGTCCAATATCAATTATAAATAGTGCAGCGGGTACTCTACCTAATTGTGCAATACCGCCCAATACTTTTTCTTTTTTATCTTTATCTCTTGTAAGCTCTAATCTTTCTTTTTTAGTAATGCTATCAAGGCTACCGTCGGCTAATAACTTTTCGGTGCTTTGCATTTTCTTTACACTTTTACGTACCGTGTTAAAGTTGGTAAGCATACCACCCAACCAACGTTCGGTTGTGTAAGGCATATTTACTCGTTGAGCACATTCGGTTACTATTTCTTTTGCTTGTTTTTTAGTACCTACAAACAATATTTTTTTACCACTTTTTGCTATACTTTTAAGTGCAGCAGCAGTTTCTTGTAAGCCTTCTACGGTTTTGTTAAGGTCTATTATATGTATGCCTTTTTTTTCGGCAAATATATAAGGCAACATTTTAGGGTTCCATTTCTTTTTTAAATGACCAAAATGTACTCCTGCCTCTAATAGCTGTTGTTGTAGTGATGTATTGTCCATTTGTATTTTCTTTTTTGGTCTTCACCTATCCGCATTTAGCGAAAAACGTTTGGAACCATTGTTTTAAAAAGTGTATAAATATATATTTTACATTGCCTTTCAAATTCCTCTTTAGGAGATTGAAGTTGCAATTAACGTTTGCTAAACTGGAAGCTTCTACGGGCTTTCTTATGTCCAAACATTTTACGTTGTACGCCACGTGGATCTCTTTTAAGCAAACCTGCTGCTTTAAGTGCTGGCCTATACTCAGGGTTAAACTCTAATAAGGCTCTGCTAATTCCTAGCATTGTAGCTTCGGCTTGGCCTTTTACACCACCACCAGTTGCATTTACCTTTACATCGTATTGTGCTGGTATTTCCAGTGTTTTAAATGGTTTTTCTACTTGGTTCTGTAAGTACACAAGAGGAAAATATACCTTATAATCTTTATTATTTACAGTAATGGTACCAGTACCTTTGCTCATAAACACTCTAGTTACGGCTTCTTTACGGCGACCAACTGCATTTTTTTGCTTTTCCATTATTTATTATTTTATACTATGTTGCCTTTCGGCAAAAATTTTTTTTTATTATTTATTAAAATTTTAACTCCTTAGGATTTTGTGCACTATGCGGATGTTCGCCACCTGCATATACAAATAATTTTTTCACCATTTGGCGTCCTAATTTATTTTTTGGCAACATACCTTTTACTGCTCTTTCTAATATGGCATCGGGCCTACGGCCTAAAAGGCGACCTGCAGTTTCCTCTTTTTTACCGCCAGGGTAACCACTAAAGTTAATGTAGATTTTTTGCTCTAACTTATTACCTGTAAACACCACTTTCTCGGCATTTATAATAATAATATTATCACCACAATCCACATGTGGTGTAAACGAAGGCTTATGTTTACCACGTAGCATTAAAGCTATACGGGCACACATACGACCTACGGTTTGATTGGTACCATCAACCACGTACCAATTACGTGTTACGGTAGCCGCATTGGCATGTTTTGTTACAAAATGTAATTTGCTCATTTTTTTAAATTTTTTTTCCGTTTTATTTTTTTTTCAAAACAGAAGGTTTAAAATATCCATAGCTAAACCATCCTTCAGCTATTTACCCACATTTTATATTTGGGAGTGTAAAAGTAAGTGTATTATTTGGGTAAAATGCCTTTTGTGCAACTATTATTTACCCAGTACTTGTATAAACCATTGATTTACAATAAAAAAATAATCATAAAAAATTAATGTGTTTACAAAAATGAAAATTAATTAATATATTTACACACATTACCAACCTTGGTATTGTTAACATCGTACTCTATACAAATCAACATCATGCAAAAAATTTTACACTTAACTTTTCTGTTTTCGCTATTGTTTATGTTTATCAATAGCAATGCACAGTTTACCACACCCGATAGCTGTGGGGCTAACTTTGCCGTAACCACCACACCCGGAGCAGTAGCACTTAGCAAAACGTTTACTGCCTTACCAGCCCATAACCATTTTAAAAAACCTACAAAAATATGCTGGACCTTTGGCGATGGTACCGATAGCTGCATACTATATACACCCAATGTAACTAACTATAGTATTAACCATACTTATGCTAATTATGCTACATATACGGTATGTGTAAAAATATATTATGATGGTGGCTGTATAGCCGATAAATGTAACCCAGTAGCAGTACTCAACCCTACACCACCGCCAACCCCCGATAGTTGTGGTGCTAACTTTGTGGCCTCTCCCCAACTGAACCCTGCTAACCCATTAGCAAAAACATTTACCCCTACACCTATACATAACCATTTAAAAAAACCTACAAAAATATGCTGGACATTTGGCGATGGTACCGATAGCTGTGTGTTGTACAATTCAACTGCATCAAACTACAATATTAACCATACTTATACCAACTATGCAACTTATACTGTATGTGTAAAAATATATTACGACGGTGGCTGCATAGCCGATAAATGCAACCCAGTAGCAGTACTTAACCCTACACCACCGCCAACCCCCGATAGTTGTGGTGCTAACTTTGTGGTTACCCAATTAACTGCTACCAACTTTTTAAACAAAACATTTACAGCTTTACCCTCACACAATCATTACAAAAAACCTACTCAAATTTGTTGGACATTTGGCGATGGCACACCCGATAGTTGTATTACTTATACACCCAACGCTACCAATTATACCATTAACCATACATTTGCCAATTATGGTACTTACACAGTATGTGTAAAAATAACTTACGATGGTGGTTGCTTTAGTTACAAATGTAACCCTGTAGTAGTACTTAACCCAATACCACCACCAACCCCCGATACTTGTGCAGCTAACTTTGTAGTAGTTGGTACAGGTACTAATAGCGGATTAAATAAATACTTTAATGCTTTACCACAACATAATAACAATAAAAAACCAACTAAAATATGTTGGACGTTTGGCGACGGTGCCGATACTTGTATTAACTACACCACTTTATTAACACAATACCCTGTATACCACCATTACAACAACTATGGTACTTACACCGTATGTGTAAAAATATATTATGACGGTGGCTGTATAGCCGATAAATGTAACCCAGTAGTAGTACTTAACCCCACACCACCACCTACCCCCGATAGTTGCAAGGCTAACTTTGTACTACTTAATACACCAACTAGTGGCATACTCAACCGTTACTTTAATGCGTTGCCTTACCATAACCACGGCAAAATACCAACAAAAATATGTTGGACATTTGGAGATGGTACTGATACATGTATTACTTACACCACTGCACAACCACAATACCCTGTGTACCACCATTACAACAACTTTGGTACTTACACCGTATGTGTAAAAATATACTATGACGGTGGCTGTATAGCCGATAAATGCAATGCTTATGTATTTACACCAAACACAGCACCTTGCGAAGCCAACTTTACCGATAGTATGATGAGTGCCTTTAAAGTTAAATATAAAGGCAACTCCAGCAGCAACAGTACCAACCCTGTAACTGCCTGGCAGTGGACATTTGGCGATGGCACTACAGCCACAGGGCAAAATGTAATACACGAATATGCAGCACCAGGCAACTATACCGTATGCTTAAAAATAACAACGGCAAATGGCTGCCAATTTACACGATGCAAACAAAAAATAATAACCGCCAATACCATACAAATATTACACTTAGCACCCAACCCTGTACATACAGTATTGTACGTAACCTACTACTCATTTGCTAATGAGTTGGCACAAGTTAAAATATTTAATACCTATGGCGTACTCGTAAAAAGTTTTACAAGATATATGAATATTGGCTACAATAACTTTAGTACCGATTGCAGTACACTGCCAATAGGCATATACTCATTGGTAATACAAACACCAACTACTTTGGTAAGTGGTGCATTTTACAAAAACTAATAGTTTAGTTTCAAGTTTTACATATAAAGGGAAAACTACTGCTGTAATATGGAGTAGTTTTTTTTTGTTATTCACTATCCCCTTTTATTTTTTAAAAATATTAAGCAAGGTTTCTTTTTCTAAGCCTTCCATATCGCTTAGTTCAAGCTCAACGGCTTTGGTGCTTATAAATATTTCTACTAGTGAAAATAGTAATGAAATAATTAAACAAATAAGACTAATACCAAATAGGGCAAGAGCAGTTTCCTTTAGGTTTTTTATAGTAAAATACATACAGAACATACACCCCAAAAAACTACTTACCGCTAAGGCTTGCATGTACCGTATTAAATTTAAACGTTTACGTAAGTTTTTTATTTGCTTAAATATTATATCCTTATTAGTGGCTTTTGCATAATCGTCGTGTAGGCTACGTACCCTATTGGCAATGGCAAAAAAACGGTTGGTGTATGCCAACATCATTAAACTAATTGCAGGGAATAAAAGTGCTGGGGTATTAATTGTCATTTCTAACATGGTATAAAGGTACTATGCAAATAGAATTGGGTTAGTTTTTTTTACCCAAAAAAAATAATGTATATTTATGCTTACAAACAATAAAAATGAAAAAATATATAACCTTAATAACCCTACTAACTATACTTATAATAAGTTGTAAAAAAGGTGGGGATACCACACCACCGCCACCACCCCCACCTACCGACCCTTGCTTAGGTGTAACCACAAGTGTAGCCCTAACTAAGGTAGATGCTATAACGGGGCAAACCAATGGCTCCGTAACTGTAACTAGCCCTGTAGGTAGCGGTATTACGTATAGTATTGATGGCACTTTGTTTCAATCATCAACCAACTTTAACAGCTTAGGTGCTGGTACATACACCATTACTGTAAAAACAGCCGCTGGCTGCAAAGGCACTGCTACAGCCACTATAACGGGCTATGGCCCTAAATATTACTTGGTAAAAAACATAATATTGGGCTACTGTGGCCCTTGCCACCTTAATGGTGGTATGAGTGGTGGCCGAAACTATGACACCGATGCTAGTATAGTAGCCAATTGGGATAGAATAAAAGCTAGAGCAGTGGACAATATACCTAGTGTGATGCCACAAAGTGGCCCACTAACTATGGCCGACAAAGCTAAAATTACCGATTGGGTAAATGCTGGCCATACTACATCAAATTAATAATCGGCTAGTGTGGAGGGCAGTTCGCTGAGGGCTTGGGCTAACTGTGCATCGTTAGGTGCTATGCCGTGCCACTCATGTGTACCCTGCATAAAGCTAATGCCACTACCCATTTCGGTTTTCATAAGTATTACTATGGGCTTGCCCTTACCTACAAAACTTTTGGCGGTAGCCAAAGCTGCTAGTACTGCATCCATATTATTGCCATTGGCCAATTCCACCACCTGCCAATCAAATGCTTCAAACTTAGCTTTAAGGTTGCCGAGGTTCATTACCTTGGCTGTTGGGCCGTCTATTTGTTGGCCGTTCCAATCTACAGTGGCTATATAATTATCTAACTTATGGTGTGCTGCAAACAATACGGCTTCCCATATTTGACCCTCTTGCAGTTCGCCATCGCCGTGGAGGCTATATACAATATTGGTATCGTTATTAAGCATTTTGGCGTAAGCCGCACCAGCTGCTACACTCATACCTTGCCCTAACGACCCCGAGGCTATACGTATACCGGGCAAATGCTCATGTGTGGTAGGATGCCCTTGCAGCCTAGTGTTGAGCTTACGAAAGGTAGCCAACTCCGCCACATTAAAGTAACCACTACGAGCCAAAGCTGCATAATATACTGGCGATATATGGCCGTTGCTGAGGAAAAATAAATCTTCGTTAGTGCCATCCATATTAAAGTTGGTATGGTGCTGCATAACCTCAAAGTATAGTGCCGTTATAAAATCGGTACAGCCAAGGCTACCACCAGGATGCCCACTTTGTGCACCGTGTACCATTCGTACTATATCTCTCCTAATTTGTGTTGCAGTTTGTTGTAAAGTTGCCATAGGTTGCAAAAATAAAACTTAATAATTAAATGAAAGGGAGAAAGTAGGGAGGGGGAATAAGTACCCCTAAAAAAAAGAAACCCCACAGAGCGTAAACGATGCAGGGTTTAAGAAAAATCTTCGGCTTATAGCCTTATTGTGATAAGCTTTCAAAGTCAAATATAATTACTATTTTTATATAAATAACTATTATGGAAAAAATATTAGGAATTGACTTAGGAACAAACTCAATTGGTTGGGCAATTAGACTTGTAAATAATGAATTAGAAAATCAAATAATTGATAAAGGTGTATTAACATTTGATAAAGGTGTAGCAGAAGAAAAAAACATTGAAAGCCCTATGGTACAAAAACGTACTGAGGCAAGAGGTAAACGTAGAAACTACCAAGCAGAAAAATATAGAAAATGGGAATTGCTAAAATGTTTGATTAATGAAAAAATGTGCCCATTATCTATTGAAGAATTAGATGAATGGAGAGAATACAAAAAAGGTGTTGGCAGAAAATACCCACAACGTAAAGAATTTATAGATTGGTTAAGGTTTGACTTTGATGGGGATGGAAAACCTGATTTTGAAAGATTAGGTTATAGCAAACATGAAAGTTATTATTTGTTTAGAGAGCTTATAATTGATGAAAGCAAAGTAGAAATATTTAAACAAGAGCCGCACATTATTGGCAGAGTGCTATACCAAATGGTACAACGTAGAGGGTATAATGATGGTGATAATATTGAAGAAGAAGAAAAGAAGTTAACAAAATTAAAAGAAGAAGACAAAAATAAAATTCAGCCATTCATTAATAAGTACAAAACATTAGGTGCTGCATTATACAACATTCAAAAAGAGCAGAATGTACGAATAAGAAAGCGTTACAATTTAAGAAGCGATTTTAAAAAAGAGATTGAAGAAATATGCCGTGTACAAGGCTTACAACATTTGCTTAAACCAATATGTTCAGCTATTATTTGGCAACGTCCTTTACGGAGCCAAAAGGGATTAGTAGGTGTTTGTACATTTGAACAAAATAAAAGAAGGTGCCCAATAAGCCACCCATTATATGAAGAGTATAAAACTTGGGTATTTATAAATAACCTTAAAATAAGACCGATTATTGAAAATGAGATTGCAATAAATAAAATAACAAAAGAGGAAGCATTAACCAATTTTGTATATCCCCAGTTTTTTAAAGCCGCACCTGATTTTAAACTAACCAGTATAATAAAAGAGTTAACAAAAGTTGGATTTGAAATAACTGCTCGATTCCCAAAAGATACTAATGTAAACAGTTTATCATTTTTGTATAAAATGAAAGACATCTTTGGTGATGATTGGGGATTAAAAACTAGCTGGGAGAATTTGCAAAAAGGAAGCCCCAAAAATGTAAAATATGATATTGAAGATTTATGGCATTTGCATTTTACAAAAAAAGATAATAAAGAAACTGGCGAAACAGCGTTTGAATACTTAAAAAGATTTGCTACACAGAAATTAAACCTTGACTTAGAAAAAGCAGAAAAATTTGCTAAAATAAGAATACAACAAGGCTATGCTACACTTAGTGTAAATGCAATAAAAAAAATATTACCCTACATACAAAAAGGTATGTTATATAGCGAAGCAATTTACTTAGCAAATTTGCCAAAAGTAATGGGAGTAAGTAGTGTAACTGAAGATATTGTTGTTCATTTTAAAGAACAAATAGAAAAAATAATAACGCAAAACAGTTTTGAAAAAAAGTGCATTCAAGTTATTAATGAACTAATAAACGACCAATTAAATGCAAAGCAAAGTGAACGATTTGGCATGGATGAAAATTATAAGCTAGACCAAGACGATTATAATGATATAGAAAAGAAAATTAAAGAAGTTTTTGGGGTAAAGAGTTGGGAGGATAAAAATAAGGACGAAAAGAAAAATGCAATCGATTTTATTACAGAAAAATACTTAGCCTTTTTGCAAAAGAAAATTAATACTAAAGGAGCTTACGAAAAAACAGAAAGGTTGCACAATAAAATTTTTGATTGGATAAAAGATACTTATGGAGTCCCCGAAGAAAATATAAAATATTTATGGCACCCTTCGGAGCAAGAAACCTACAAAAAAGCAATTGAAAAAGATGGCAAGCTTTACCTAGGTAGCCCTGAGCCTATAAGCAAAGGGTTTAAAAACCCAATGGCGTTAAAAACTTTGCACAAACTAAAACGATTAATAAACTATTTAATTGAAGTGGGCAAAATTGATGCTGATACAAGAGTTGTAATTGAAATAGCAAGAGAATTGAACGATGCTAACAAAAGAAAAGCTTATGAGAATTGGCAAAAAAATAGAGAAGCAGAAAATAAAATATATACAGCACAAATTGAAGAAATAAATGCCACTTACAGCACAAATTACAATGTAAAAGACAAAGCCCTTATTGATAAAATAAGACTATGGGAAGAACAAAAAAGAGTATGTATATATACAGGTAAAACAATAAACCTGACCGAAGTATTGAATGGTACAAAGTATGATTATGAACATACCATACCTGCAAGTATGAGTTTTGATAATGAAATGAAGAACTTAACTATTGCTGACAAAACATATAACCAACAAATAAAACAAAAAAGATTACCAACCGAGTGTGCCAATTATAATGAAGCAATAACTATAGATGGTATACTGTACCCAGCAATAATAGATAGCATGCAAACAATGTTTGGCAAAATGACAGAAGTAGATGTTAATGATAAGCGTAAAATTATAACACTAAGAAAATTTGAAAAAATAGAACGGCTAGAAAAAGATTTGCAAGAATGGAAAGCCAAAACATCGGACGATAAGCAAATAAAAGATAACATAGTAGTAAGAAGACACCAAATAAGGATGGAATTAGAATATTGGCGTAGTAAACTACAAAGCTTTACCATAAATGAATACAAAGCAGGTTGGCGAAATAGCCAACTACGAGATACCCAAACCATTACTAAATATGCCTTACCCTATTTAAAAACTGTATTTGCAAAAGTAGAAGTACAAAAAGGCAATATAACAGCAGATTTTAGAAAGATATACGAAGTACAACCACGGTTTGAGAAAAAGGATAGAACCAAGCACAGCCACCATGCTATAGATGCTGCGGTATTAACCTTAATACCTGCTGCAAGTATAAGAGATAAAATATTGGCAAGGTATAATGAGGCTAATGACAATAAACAAGCCTACCACGAAAAGCCGAGGCAATACAATAATTTTCATCAAACCCATATAATTGGTATTGAACGTGAAGTGCTAATAAACTACCAAGCCCAACATAGAACCCTAAAACCTACTTGTAAAACAGTAAGAAAACGTGGGAAAGTGCAATTCGTAAAGGAGAAATTAAATAATGGCAAATGGCAATATAAGTTAGATGTAGAAGGTAATAGAATTCCTTTGATAGCTAACGGAGATAGCATAAGAGGACAATTGCATAAAGAAAGTTTTTATGGTGCTATTATGAATAAGGGAGAATTAAACTTAGTAGAAAGATACCCAATAGCAACCTTTACAAGTATAAATGATTGCAAACATATAGTTGATGATACAGTTAGGCAAATAGTAAAAGATACCTTGGAAACCAGAATGGCAGAAGGTTTAACATTTGACAAAGCAAAATTAGAACCAATACCTTTTCCTAATGGAAAAGAAGTAATAAAAAAAGTACGATGCAAAGTAGCAGCGGGTAGAGGCTACTTAACACCACAAAAAGCAATAGAAATACAAAAACATAACTTTGCATCTAAACACAACTATAAGCAATATATATATGCCCAAAATGACACCAATACATATTGCCTGTATTATGAATTAGAAACCGAAAATAAAATAGAAAGAGCATTTAGAATTGTTAGCTTATTTGAATTAGCAAAACTTGCTATTAAAAAAGAATATGAAATATATAACGACAACTATTACAATAATATGGTAATAGGAAAAGGTGAAATAATAAAAAAATTACCTTTATGCAATATTTTAAAAGTAGGAACTAAAGCCATATTTTATAAAGAACAATTAGAAGAATTAAAGGAATTACCAACTAAAGAATTATTGCAAAGAGTATTCCGTATATATAAGTTTAATGAACCAGCACCAGCTACTGTTTATGTGTATTTTCAAAATCATATTGAAGCTAGAGATAATGATATACTTGGAAATGGTAATAAAGACTTAGATGTTAATATTTTTCAATCAAGGGTATTTTTGAACTCCTCGAAGTTCAAAGCGGCCATTGAGGACAAGCATTTCACCATTAATTTAGACGGCACAGTAACCTGGCTATTTTAAATAAAAATAAATTTAGTTAAATAAAATTACCCCTAACCCCTACAACTATAATCACCCCTATATATCGTGGCGACTGCATCGCCACTATATATATAATAGCCGAATACCCTTTGCTAAAAATACATGTATAGCAATTACATACTATATATAAAATTGCACCAAACAGTACAACTTTGTTGCAAAGCAAAGCAGCTATACTACAAGCAACTAACTTATATTGGCACTATTGCCAATAAGCCAATAGCAGTAGCAAAGCACATACACCTACAGCATTACAATAAAAACCAATACTATAACGTTAGCTTAATACTAATAAAAGCTAATGCTAACCCGAACCATAGCCATACAAACCCCTTGCCACCTTAAGTGCAACCTAGAGCAGCTAGTAATAAGCTACAAGCATATAAAAGGGCAAGAGGCTATGCCCGACCGTACCGTACCCTTACAAGATGTAGGCATACTACTACTCGACCACCAACAAATAAGCCTCACCCACTACCTTATAGATAAGTGCATGTACCACAACATAGCACTAATATGCACCAACACCAGCCACATGCCCACAGGTATGCTGCTCAATTTGGATAGCAATACCATACAGTCCGAAAAATTTAAGGATCAAATAAATGCCTCCGAGCCACTAAAAAAACAACTATGGCAACAAATAATAATAGCCAAAATAACCAACCAAGCAGCCGTACTAGCCAAGTACCATAGCGGTGCACCAAGCCTACTACACTATGCAGCCAAAGTAAAAAGTGGCGATACTGCCAATTGCGAAGGCAATGCAGCAGCCTACTATTGGCAACACTTATTTAACCCAGCCTGGAACTTCTACCGACGCCGCGACGGCGACCCACCCAACAACCTACTCAACTACGGTTATGCTATACTACGAGCCATTACAGCCCGAGCCATAGTAGTAGCAGGCCTAATGCCCACACTAGGCATACACCACCGCAACCGCTACAATGCT
>JAYWGN010000044.1:0-25395 GCA_043778255.1 Chitinophagaceae bacterium
CGGCAGGCAGGTTGAATAAACAAACTTGCCTACCGGCAGGCAGGTAGTACAATAAGGCGAAGCCGCAATTGGACTATATTGTTTATCATTTCGGTATTATAGGTATGCTTGCAAATGCGGACTAATACTATATTATAAAAGAGTGCAATCCCTCACTACTAGCCGAACAGGCTACCAATGCTACTTAATAGAGGTAAATAGCTTGGTTCATAAAAAAAATACTTAACTTTATGAAGTGGGATGTACACAAAACCTATTACTTACTATGGCACTTATACTTACTGTAAACCAAGCTACGCCTACTTTTGGTAGCAATTGCAAACTAGCACCTAATGCTACTATAGTGGGTAGTGTAGTAATGGGTAACAATTGTAGTGTATGGTTTAATGCAGTACTACGTGGCGATGTAAATAGTATAACTATTGGCAACAAAGTAAATATACAAGACGGTGCTGTAATACATTGTACCTACCTTAAAACTAAAACTATAATTGGCGATAACGTAAGTATAGGCCACAATGCAATGGTGCATGGCTGTACTATACATGCCAATGTGCTAGTAGGTATGGGAGCTATAATAATGGACAATGTAGTAATTGGGAGTAATACTATAATAGCTGCTGGTGCTGTGGTGCTTGAAAATACGGTGGTGGAAAGTGGAGTGATATATGCAGGTGTACCTGCAAAAAAGATAAAAGATATAAGCCAAGAATTGATAGAGGGTGAAATAAATAGAATAGCCGAAAACTACTTGATGTATGCCAGTTGGTACGGCAATGATTTTAAAAATACTTAATACAATAAAATATTTATAACCATTTAAACGTTAGTACTTAAAATGCAGAATTTAAAAAAAATCAAACTTGCTATTTTTATACTTTTACTGTTTGCGGTAAGTAGTTGTAGGGTGTGGGAAAAAGTATTTCCTCCAAAGTATGGCTGCAAAAGTGATGGCAAAAGTGTAGGAGCAGAAAGGCTACTAAGCGAAAACAAAGATAAAAAGCAAAGTGCAGAAGATAGAAAAGCTGCTAGAAAAGCAAAGCGATTTAAAAGCTAAAATATAGGTGATAAATTGTAAGTAGTAAGTTTTGCTTTTGATTATTTTTTTTGATTTTGCTTTATTTAATTAAACATTAAAAGTATAACAACAATGAGTTACTTACTATTACACCCAACTAATGCCGAAGTGGTAATTGATGACAATTGTGGTATTAGCAAATTTTATGCTATTGCAAATTTATTGGAGCATGATTTGCATATTAGTTTTTTGAACCAAGTAGATGATGTAGAGTTATTAAATTGGGACTTTAGTTACAAAAAGAAATTTTTAACCTTACACTTTGATATATATGGTGGTGTAAGCATACAAGAAAATATTGAAAAAAGCCAACAAAACCTTGTGAGTAGGGAGCTAGGAAACTACTTGCATAGTATGGCTTACTAAAATTTTTTTTCTACTATGCCTTCTAATAAGGTAAGGTAACTTACATACCTTTCCTCACTTATTTCATTATTATTAAGTGCTTCTTTTACGCCACATACAGCTTCGTTATAATGTAAGCAATTGTTGTACTGGCAAAGGTTTAGTACCTTTTTCATTTCGGGGAAATAGTGGCTCAGTTCTACTTTTTTAATATCTACCAACCCCAACTCCCTTATACCTGGCGTATCAATTAAGCTACCACCTTGGGGCAAATCAAACATTTCGGCAAAGGTAGTGGTATGCAAACCTTTACCACTCCAATCGCTTACTACTTGAGTTCGTAAGTCGGCCATGTTAGGAAATATTTTATTAATAAATGTGCTTTTACCTACACCACTATGCCCACTTATTAGGGTTGTTTTATTGGCTAATTCCTGCTCCAATTCTACTACACCCAATCCAGTTTCGAGGCTTAGTAGCATTACTTTATAACCGCAATTGGTGTATATACTTTTAATATGGTTATACAATTCCATTTCTTTACTACCATATATATCGGCTTTGTTAAATATTATAATGGCGGGTATATGAAAGGCTTCGGCTGTTATTAAAAACCTATCGATAAAGCCTAGGCTTGTTTTGGGGTCTTTGAGGGTGGCAAATAATAAAGTTTGGTTGAGGTTACTGGCTATTATATGGTGTGCATGTTTGTTGTGTGGCGACTGCCTGTTTATATAATTTTGCCTATCGGCAATGGTATGTATTATACCATTTTGATGTTCGTCGGTTTCTAATTCAAACTCTACCCAATCGCCTACTGCCACTGGGTTTGTGCTTGTTCGTCCATCTATTTTAAATTTACCTTTCAGCCTTGCTTTTATAAATTCACCTTCGTTAGTTTTAATACTGTACCAACTGCCAGTTGATTTGTACACTCTAGCTATACCTCCAATAGCCCCCCTAACAGACCCCTCATCCCGCATTAGGCGGGAGGGATTATGTGCAGCAGCTTTTGTAATATTTAATTTATTTTTTTTCAAGTTGTTTTTTAAGGTGTTATTTCAAGGTGTTTTATTTTAAATCTTTTTAATAGTGCATTAAAAATAGTTTTTATAAATTGTTTTAATAATATCTTTTTAGGCTGTTGAATTTTCTAATTATATTACAAAGCCCCCCTTGGGGGGTTGGGGGGCTTAATAACGTCCCACTATTGGCATACGTCTACCTACGCCAAATGCCTTTGGTGATACTCTAATAATTGGGCAAAATTGATTTCGTTTGTATTCATTTTGGTTTACCAATTTCAATATTCTATCTACTAAAGCTGTATCAAATCCCATTGCTTTTATTTCGGTTGGGCCTTGCCTCCGTTCTATATATTGGTACAGTATAGCATCGAGTATATTGTATTGGGGTAGGCTATCACTATCCATTTGGTTGGGTCGCAACTCAGCACTTGGTGGTTTGGTAATTATATGGTTGGGTATTATTTCTGTAACGTTATTTATGTATTTTGCAAGTGCTACTATTTGCATTTTATACAAATCGCCGAGTACACCAATGCCCCCTGCCATATCGCCATAGAGTGTGCCATAGCCTGTGGCTAACTCACTTTTATTGCTTGTATTAAGTAGTATGTAATTGAACTTATTAGCAATGGCCATTAGCAAATTGCCCCGTGTACGGCTTTGTATGTTTTCTTCGGCTATGCCAAAAGGCAATTGTTGAAACAATGGTTGTAAGGTTTCTAAAAAGTTTTCATAAATACTTTTGATAGGAATAATGTGATAAGGATTGTGTAAATTTTTGCTTAACTGCTCTGCATCACTTACACTATGCCCTGTACTATAGGGCGATGGCATAAGCACCGCTGTTACATTTTCACTACCCAATGCAGCACAAGCTAAAGCTAGAGTAACTGCACTATCAATACCGCCACTACTTCCTAGTATAGCTTTTGAAAAACCCATTTTACCAAAATAATCCTTAATGCCTAATACCAAAGCATCGTATATTCTATTAATATGCAAGGTGTAATTTAATAATTCGGGGTTGAGTTCTTTATCATCAATAGTATTGGCAGGTTGCAGTATTGGCTCAAGGCAAGTACCGTCATTATTAATTGTAACTGTGGTATTAGCTTCGCTAAATAATGGCAAGGCTGTTATAAGGTTTGCATGTTTATCAAACACCAAGCTATCACCATCAAATACAATTTCGGTTTGTGAACCTACAGCATTTACATATACTAAGGGTATTTTGTACTTGAGTACATTAGCTTTTATAATGGCTCGCCTATCTTCACTATGTGTATAGTCAAATGGCGATGCAGAAAGGTTAATCATTATATCGGGCTGCTGCTTAATAAGTATATCCATAGGGCATACACGGTATAGTGGATTGTCGCCTAGGTTCCAAATATCTTCACATATTGTAATGGCTAATTTTAGGCCTTTATAATGTACTACATTCCACTCGTATGCTGGCTCAAAGTAGCGGTATTCATCAAACACATCGTAAGTAGGCAGCAAGGTTTTATGGTGTATGCTTTGTATTGCATTGTTATAAATAAAATAAGCAGCGTTAAATAAATCTTTCCCTTCCTTAACTGGGTTACGGTCGGGTGCACCAATAAGCACGGCTATATTATTGGTATGTACTTTAATGGTATCAATAGCTTGGTAGCATTTATTTATAAAGTCATCGAACTCCAAAAAATCTCTTGGAGGATAACCACATATACATAACTCCGAAAAAACAATGAGGTCAGCTTGCTCAGCTTTGGCTTGGTTAATGGCTGCAATTATTTTAAGTGTATTGGCTTCAAAGTTGCCTATATGGTAGTTTTGTTGTGCTAAAAATATTTTCATAAGAGTGTAAGACAATTAATTTTTTTTTGTAAAAAAACTAAAATAATAATAAAGGTACTGCATTTATCAAAAAAAATAGGGTGATAATTATTGTGCAAATATATTTTACTTTTGTACAAATATTATTTAGCATAAAATGCAAAAAAAATTAATTGTACTTATTGTAATAGCCTTTTGTTATTCGTGTACAGGCAATAAAAAGTTACCCGATGTATCCAACATAAAAGTGGCGGTTACTATACACCGATTTGATAATGATTTTTTTGATACAACTATACCCTCGGTTGAAAAACTGCCTGCAATGCAGCTAAAATATGGTAACCTATTTGACTATTATTTATCTAAAACATTTATAACCGACAACCTACAAAATGGGGTAAGCCCTGCCAATGCAATGGATGGCTTTATAAGTGGGTACAAACCTTTGTATGACAGCACTCAACTGCTTTATAAAGATTTGGGTTGGCTACAAACTACCCTACAAAAAGATTTTAAATACTATAAATATTATTTTCCAAATTATAATATACCTCAAATATTTACTATTGTTGATGGCTTTTATACCGATAACCCACAGAGCTATTATGGCGTTGAGTACGATGGTAAAGACACTTTGGTGGTAAGTTTGCAAATGTTTTTGGGTAAAAATTTTAGTGGCTATAACCCTGAGTTTTATTTTGATTACCTTAAAGAAAAATTTACAAAAAATTATATTGTAAAAAATATATTTACTACACTATTGCAAACCAAAATAGAAAATAAAAAAGTAAATAATACAATTGCTAAAGACACTTTAAATATACCCTTACCTAATACACCTAATAATGGCAATACCTTAATAGAAGCAATGGTGCAAGTTGGCAAACTTACTTATATACTTAATAAAGTAATGCCAACCGAAACTGAAGCTGTTGCCTTGGGTTATACACCACAGCAACTAAAACAATGCTATACCAACGAAAAAGAAATATGGAGCCACTTTGTAAATGCCAATAATTTATTTACCAACGAAGCAACAATTATAAAAGAGTATGTTGGCGAAAGCCCTTACACCAAAGCATTTGGTATGGATAGTCCGGGTAATATTGGTGCATTTGTAGGGTGGCGTATAGTACAACAATATATGGATAACCATGCTAACATTACATTACCACAACTACTACAAACAAATAATAAAATAATATATACAGAGGCTAAGTACAAGCCTAATTAATTTATAAGTTTTTACAAATAAAAAAGCTACACACTTAAAAATGGGTAGCTTTTTTTATAACAAACTAATTTAACTATTGTATAGTAAAATGTATAGTAATAATAGTTTTATCTCCATGTTGCTTTTCGCTATTATTTCCATTACCACAACGTGAATTTTTGCCTTCGGCAACGGTTAATTCTACAACATCTGTAGTAGCACCTTTGGCGGTATTAGCTTGATAACTGTATGTACCTATAGTACCAGTGGCTTTTGCAATTTCGCTTATATTGTAAGCAGCACCTTGCTTTGTAATAGTTGCATTATCATCTGCATCGCCGTAGGTACTCAAATTGAGGGTGTAAGTAGCATTAGCTTGAACAGTTACATTCAAATCTACATTTTTCACGTCATCGTTTTTTTCTTTTTCACATGATGCAAATAGTAATGTTGCTACTGCTATGAGTAACAAAGTAAATTTTTGTTTCATAATATTTATTATGTTTGTATGCTCGTAATATGGAGCATTTGTTAATGTTTGTGTAGTAAATATACCTTATAATTTCAAAAAACATTTGTTTACAAATGTTAAAGTTTAATCTTTACATTATTTTTACATAAAAAAAATACAATTGCTATGGATACAAGTTTAATAAATAGATTGCAAGTAGAGTTACAAGAAATAGAAAGCCAAGGCCTATACAAAAAAGAAAGAATAATTGAGAGTGAACAAGGAGCTACAATAATGGTAGGTGGTAAACAAGTTTTAAATTTTTGTGCTAACAATTACTTAGGCTTAAGTAGCCACCAAACTGTAGTGGCAGCAGCAAAAAAATATATAGATGAACGTGGCTACGGCTTAAGCAGTGTACGTTTTATATGCGGCACACAGGATATACATAAGGAGCTAGAAGCCAAACTCAGTGCCTTTTTGGGTACCGAAGATACCATATTGTATGCTGCAGCATTTGATGCAAATGGTGGACTATTTGAACCGCTTTACAATGAGCAAGATGCTATTATAAGTGATGCCCTCAACCATGCAAGTATAATAGATGGTGTAAGGCTTTGCAAAGCCCAACGGTACCGATACTTACATAATGATATGGCCGATTTGGAGGTACAATTACAAGCATCGGCACATTTGCGTAATAGAATAATAGTAACCGATGGTAGCTTTAGTATGGATGGTACCATAGCACAACTCGATAAAATAGTAGCCCTTGCCAAACAATACAATGCAGCAATAATGATTGATGAATGCCACTCATCGGGTTTTTTGGGTGCTACAGGTAGAGGCACACATGAATATAGAGGTGTAGTAGGGCAAATAGATATTATAACAGGTACACTAGGAAAGGCTTTGGGTGGAGCAAGTGGTGGCTTTACCAGTGGTAGTAAAGAGGTAATAGCTATCCTTAGGCAACGTAGCCGACCTTACTTATTTAGCAACACAGTAGCCCCAAGTATAGTAGGTGCTAGCATTGCAGTACTTGATATGCTAAGCCAAACAACAGAACTTAGAGATACTTTGGAAGCTAATACCCAATACTTTAGAACCAAAATGACAGCAGCAGGCTTTGATATAAAACCAGGAGATCACCCCATAGTTCCTATTATGCTTTACGATGCTGTAATAGCCCAAAAATTTGCAGCAGAGTTATTAAATGAAGGAATATATGTAATTGGATTTTTCTTTCCGGTAGTGGCCAAAGGGCAAGCCCGTATAAGAGTACAATTGAGTGCAGCACACCAACAGCAACATTTAGATGTTGCCATAGCTGCATTTATAAAAGTAGGAACTCAGTTAGGTGTAATAAAATAAAACTGAAGACCAACACAATTTTTTAAAGCAATTGATAGTTTATACAAAAAAATAAATGTGCATTTACATTGGCACAAATATTGTAACATTACCAACAAACACTAGCCTATTTTCCTTTTATACATTTTTAATTTTTACAACTTTAATTTTTTATTATGTATAAAAAAATATTATACTCAATAGCTATAGTACTAGCCATAGCAACCCTAACATCATGTGCAGCCAAAAAAGATTGTAATGGTAAAAAAATGTACTACAATAAATCAGGTGGTTTTTGGATGTAGTTAACAAATGCATTTTACATTAAAAAAAAATAGACTATTCGTAAGTTTACTATTGTTCATTAGTAAATTGTGTACTATTTTGCAAACGTAATTATACAAACAATTAACTCTACAAAAAAAATTATGAAATTATTTGCATCATACAAATTGGCTTTTTTAAGTGTAACTATATTACTGCTACTCGTTACAAGCTGTGCTACCAAACGTGATTGCCAAGGCAACAAAAAACATTATAATAGAGAAGGTGGTTTTTGGATGTAATAAAATTGTAAATAATATTACCTTTATGGAATGAAATTAAAATTTGTTCCATTTTTTTTGCTAGTTAGTGTATATGCTTTTGCTCAGCAAAAAACTACTATGGCAACTAAAACCAAAAGTATAAGCTTCCCCGAAAGTTTTATAGGGCATTGGAAAGGCACACTTAATTGGTACCCCAATGGTGGTGAAGCAAAGCAAGTGGAAACTCAACTCATTATAAAACCAACTAGCACAAAAAACGAATATACTTGGCAAATAATATATGGAGCAGCTTTGCAGGATAATAGACCCTACTTACTTAAAAAAAAAGATACCACAGGTAACCATTGGCTTATTGATGAAGTTAACGGTATAGTGCTTGATAGCTATTGGCTCGGCAACCGATTTATTGGTGCATTTAGCGTTAGTGGCAATATGATTGTAGATAACTATTGGTTACAAAACGATGAGTTACACATAGAATTTATAAGCCACAACCAGAATGCAATTAGTACCTCAGGTGGTAAAGATGAGGACAACCCAACTGTAAATAGTTATAGGCTTGGTAGTTACCAAAAAGGAGTGCTAAAAAGAATAATAACTAAGTAATATAATACTGAAAAACCCTGTGAGTAATACTTACAGGGTTATTTACAATGTTGTTACTAATTAACTTACTAATATTCTTCTTCGTTAAAAAAGAAGTCATCTTGTGTGGGGTAATCACTCCAAATGTCCTCAACACCTTCGTATATTTCGCCATCTTCTTCAAGCTCTTGTAGGTTTTCAATTACTTCAATTGGTGCACCGCTTCTTATACAAAAGTCAATTAATTCATCTCGGCTTGCAGGCCAAGGAGCATCTTCCAAATAAGAGGCTAGTTCTAAAGTCCAAAACATATTTTTATATTTTTATTGTTATTAATTAGGTTAAATATTTTGCTCTTTTTTTTGCAAATGTAATTGTATTATTCAAATTTCAAAATATATTATTTTAATGGCTTAATTTTATATTACAATAAGTAAACGTAAAAAAGTAAATTTTGGTTGTAAAGCCTTAATAAATAAGTGTTATGATTATGTTAGAAGCAAAAAATATTAGAAAAAAATACGACAATTTGGAGATACTTAAAGGTGTAGATATTAGCATAAATAAAGGCGAAATAGTAAGTATTGTAGGCTCAAGTGGTGCAGGCAAAAGCACTCTATTACATATATTGGGCACATTGGATAAAGCCGATGCTGGCACTATTATAATGAATGGCACTACATTTACCCCAAAAACAAATTATAATGACTACCGCAATAAGCACATGGGATTTGTATTTCAGTTTCACCACTTGTTACCCGAATTTACTGCCCTCGAAAATGTGTGCATACCCGGTTGGATAGCTAAGAGAAATAAAAAAGAATTAGAGGCAAGTGCTATTGCATTATTAACCAAACTTGGGCTGCAGCACAAAACCCAAAACAAACCCCAACAACTTAGCGGTGGCGAACAGCAAAGAGTGGCCGTAGCAAGGGCATTAATTAATAACCCCGATATTATATTTGCCGATGAACCAACTGGGAATTTGGATAGTAAAAATGCGGAGGAATTGCACCAACTATTTGTGCAATTAAGAGACGAATTAAAGCAAACTTTTTTGATAGTAACCCACAACGAAACCCTTGCTGCCAAAGGCAATAGAGTACTTTATATGCAAGATGGGGTAATGGTATAGTTACTTTGCATACTCTTTATTATTAACCAAAGTACTATCCGTTAAGGTGTATAAAAAAGCTACTAATTGTTGTTGCTCCAATTGGGTTAAATACAATGGTTTTATAAGCAAATGTTTATGCTTATTTGTAGTGCCATTACCTTTGTTAATTCCCTTAGCTATTACCCTACCACCTTGGTTATAGTTAGCAATTACTTGAGTAAGTGTTGGTTCGCTACCGTCGTGGTAGTAAGGTGCAGTGTATTGCAAATTACGTAAGGTTGGCACTTTATATTTACCCATATCCATGGCATTATTAGTAAGCTGCAGTAACCCAATATCGTAAGTTGGGTAGCTACCCATACCATCAATATTATATAAGCCAGTATTGTAATAGTTAAGTGTATTACCATTATTATCCCTAACTGTAGGTTGGTTAAAGTTGCTACCACCGTGGCATTGGCTGCAATTTGTTTTGCTACTTGTAAACAATTGTAACCCTGCAATTTCATTTGCCGTTAAGGCATTTGTATTGCCGCCAATATAGCTATCATAGGCAGTACTGTAACTTTTTATGGTAAGTATAAATGCTGCAATTGCAGTATTTATTTGTGGCAATTGCATATTAGCTATAGGTTGTTTGTAGGCATTATTGTACAATGTATTATACACTTCTATTTGCTGTAACCGTTGCACAAGCTGGGTTTGGCGGTGATACCAACCCAACTCAGGTGGGTGGTTAGTGTACAGTGGCTTATTCATTTGCTGCTCCAATGTATGTAAGGTACTATCGGCAGCTGTAAAGTAATATTGCTGTTGTAGGTTAAATAAGGGTTTGCTATTCCGTTGGTGTAAGTCGCCGTAAAGCCCAATGCTACGTTTGTAACTATCGGTAAATGCAAACTTTGGGTCGTGGCAAGTAGCACAACTTTTGGTTTGGTTGTAGCTTAAGTTTACATCGTAAAACAATTGTTTGCCCAACATAACCAATGCCTTACTATCAGGCTGTTTGCTGCTGTTGCTACAAGCAAATATAATTACCAACCCTACTATACCAAAAGCTTTATACATGGCTATGCCATTAATTTTGTTTGCAATATTTCTTGTGTTTCTTTGGGTGCAGCCTTACCTTTGCTTAGCTTTACTACTTCGCCTACAAAGTACCCTATCAGTCCTTTTTTGCCTTTTTTATACTCGGCTACTTTAGCTTCATTTTTTTGCAATACAGTAGTTACCCAATTATCTAATTCGTCGGTATTTATTTGCAATGTTAATTGCATACTATCAATTAATTGTAGTGGAGTGTGGTTGGTTTGCTTAAGTAATGCAGCAAATAATTTACTACTTGCCGTACCAAATGTTATGGTATTAGCGTCTATCAAATTTACAATGTTGGCTGTAGTTGCAGCAACTATTGGGCATTGCTTTATACTAATATTTTGCTCCTTACTGTATTGCTTTATGGGTCCGTTTATAAAGTTAATAATGCCTTTGGCATTAGTACAGGTTAGTATAGCTTCGCTAAAATATTGGTAGGTCTCATAATCATCTACTACACTTGTAGCATCGTATAAGCTAAGCCCATATTGGGTTTGCAGGTTTATTATTATTTGCTGAGGCAATGCTGGTAGGGCATGTTGCAGTTGTTTAATAGTAGTTTGGCTAATTATAGTTGGGCTAAGGTCAGGCTCTATAAAGTAGCGGTAATCATTTGCATCTTCCTTACTACGTAGGCTGAATGTAGTTTCGTTTACAGCATCAAATGATCGAGTTTCTTGATGCACTTTTTCGCCATTATTTAATATTGCGGCAAGTCTAGCTACTTCAATTTCAATTGCTTTTTTTGCAAATTTTATACTGTTTACATTTTTCACTTCTACCCTAGTACCTAGTACAGTACTCCCTTTTGGCTTCAGGCTTACATTTACATCGCATCGCAAACTGCCCTCTTCCATATTACCATCACTTATGCCTACCCAACGTACTAGCTTACGTAATTGGGTTAAAAAGTTATAGGCTTCTTCGCTACTATTAATACAAGGTTCGGTTACCAATTCGCAAAGTGGAGTACCGGCACGGTTATAATCCAAAGCTGTATTATTAGGGTCAGCATCGTGTATGCTTTTACCTGCATCTTCCTC
Organism: Chitinophagaceae bacterium; assembly: GCA_043778255.1. Taxonomy (GTDB): domain Bacteria; phylum Bacteroidota; class Bacteroidia; order Chitinophagales; family Chitinophagaceae; genus JAYWGN01. The sequence goes on from JAYWGN010000044.1 coordinate 11,678, forward strand.
TAAGTGTATATGGTGTATGGCTATATTTTTATTGCCGTTGGCAGATGCTATTGCCAAGCTACCACCCACACAAATTGGGTCAATATGTTGAGTAGTTTGAAAGCCCTTTGGCAAATCGGGGTAGAGGTAATGTTTGCGACTAAAATAGTTGGTAGTAGTAATGCTACAACCCAATACCAAACCGAGTGTTACAGCTTTTTCAATAGCTATTTGGTTAACCCTTGGCATAGTACCTGGGTGCCCAAGTGTAATAGCACTTGTATTATAATTAGGAGCAGCACCATACAAAGCAGCATCGCTACAAAAAAGTTTACTATTTGTATTTAACTGTATATGTACCTCCAACCCAACTACTACATCGTACTCAGCATCCTGTTGTTTCATTGTGCAAAAGTACTATTTTTGAATAAGCTATGAAACAAGGTTTTTTAAATAGGTAAATTAAGAATTAGATAATAATTACTATATTTGCAGTAATAATACCTACCATGCCTCTTAATAATGCACACTTTGGTGGGTTTTCGATTTTTATAACAATTTCTAAGCAATAAATGCATTTTAATAAACAGCCAATTTCAGTAATTGAACAAATTGAATTGTTACAAAATAGAGGGTTAATAATAATTGATAAAAGTAATGCTTTTAGTTTTTTATCAAATGTTAGTTATTATAGATTTAGAGCTTATACTTTCCCATTTCAAAACAATAGCTTACCAAATCACAATTTTTTAAACAATATAACTTTTGAAGAAATTGTAGATTTGTATATTTTTGATAGTAGGCTAAGATCACTTTTATTTGAGGCAATTGAAAAAATTGAAATTGCATTGCGAACTCAGCTCATTTATAATTATGCCATAAAGTATGGAAGTCATTGGCATTTAGAGCCAAACTTCTTTAATAATTTAGATTATTACAAAGAACACATTATTACTTTAAATAAAGAAGTACAAAGAAGTAATGAAATTTTTATAAAACACTATTCTAAAAAATATACAACTCCCATTGAGCCTCCTTGTTGGATGAGTTTAGAGGTTTCTAGTTTAGGTCTTTTATCCAAAATTTTTGCAAATTTGAAAAAAGATAACTGTAAAAAAGATATCACAAATTACTTTGGCCTAATTGATGCTGACATACTTAAAAATTGGATATTCTGCTTTAGTATATTAAGGAATACCTGTGCACATCATGGAAGAGTATGGAATAGAAGATTCCCAGAAATAATACTGCCAAGAAAGACAAAAAATACTTTTTTCAAAATAATAATATATATCCAAATAAAATTTTTTCATATATAAATTCAATCATATATACACTTAATATAATTGAGACATTTAAAACTAGTTTAAAAGAATTATTAAAATTTCAATCTAAAGCTACTGAAAAAGAAATGGGTTTTATTCAAAATTGGGAATCTGATTTATTTTGGAAATAAAATTGTTGTTTAACAAAAGATTTAAAGTTTGTAATACACAAATTGTAAAATTATATCGAATTTTATATACCTCCAACCCAACTACTACATCGTACTCAGCATCCTGTTGTTTCATTGTGCAAAAGTACTATTTTTGAATAAGCTATGAAACAAGGTTTTTTAATTTTAATTGTTATACACATTAGTAATTGTTGTTTGCTTTCGCAAACTAAAATAATTGATTCAATTATTACTAAAGAATTATTGTATAAACATATTAGTGCATTAGCTAACGATAGTATGAAAGGCAGGTATAGTGGTAGCCAAACTAATGTTGATGCAGGTAATTATATACGTAACCAATATTATAATATAGGCTTAAAAGAAATAACAGATTACCCTAATTACTTTGATGAAGTAATTGCCAATACTCAATTTTACGGCTATAATGTTATTGGTGCAATATTAGGAAAAGATAGTATTAAAAAAAATAAGGTTATTATACTTAGTGCACATTATGACCACATAGGTACTTCGGAAAGTATTGAAAGATTAGGGTATAAAACACCAGTAGATCAAATATATAATGGAGCTAATGATAATGCAAGTGGCACAGCCACAGTACTTGCCTTAGCAGAATATTTTAAAGTGTTAGATAGTAATAATTACACCCTTTTATTTGTAGCATTTACTGGTGAAGAAGAAGGATTAGTTGGTTCTAATTATATGGCAAATAAAATGGATAAAAAGGATATACATCAAGTATTTAATTTTGAAATGTTAGGTAGGTTAAGTACACGAAAACTAAAACCGTTTGTAACTGCAGCTTCAAAAAAATTTATAGCTTCACTTAATACAAACTTGTTACAATCTGATAGTACTTATGGAAATAAATTTTTTATTAGTGACCCATATTCAACCGAAAATTTAGACTCAAGAAGCGATAATTATTCATTTAATAAAAAAGGAGTTAACGCCGTTACCATAATGCTTACATCACCTACTGATAGGTATTATCATAAGTTTGATGATGAAATAGGTACACTAGATTTTGTAACAATGCAAAAAGTTGTAAAAGCAATAGCCCTAGCCATAACCCCATTACTACAATAACTTACAGCACTTTATGCCAAACCCTACCCTACTTATAAGCGACCCAAGTTTGCAAGATGCTAACTTTACCCGTACCGTATTATTAATAGCCGAACATAATACCGATGGGGCTTTGGGCTTTGTACTCAACAAAAAATTAAAACAAAAACTGAACGACTTAATAGAATTTAGCCATGCTACGCCACTACCCTTATATTATGGTGGCCCTGTAAAGTTAGATACCCTACACTTTATACACACCCGACCCGATATAATACCCGAGGGCAAATTGGTTATTGATAACATATATTGGGGTGGCAACTTTAACACTGCTGTAATGGCTATAAATGATAACTTAATAGAACCAAATCAAATAAAATTATTTGTTGGCTACAGTGGTTGGGAAGCTAACCAATTAGAAACCGAAATAGCCGAAGGGAGTTGGATACCTCACCAAGCTAGTACACCTATTACATTTGCAGCTAACCCAACCACACTTTGGAAAAATACATTACTTGCCATGGGTGGCGATTATGCCCTATTAGCCCATGCACCCATAAACCCTAAGTTAAATTAACCCAACTTTTTTTACTTTGTAAAATAATCAACAACGAAATATTTCGTATGTAAGAAAACTTTCGTACTTTAGCATTTTAAAACAATAAATTAAAAATATGAAAAAGATAGTAGCAACCCTAGCATTAGCCTTAACTATAGCATTTGGCTACGCCCAAAAAGAAATACTAGTAGAAAAAAGTATAATAGTAACAGACAGCACACCACGTAAAGGTAGCCGAAGTAACCAAAAAATTATAACAGTACAACTTAAAGGTGATAAAGCAACTGAGCAAAAAATGACCCTACAAATAGATGGTAATAAAATAATGCTAAATGGTAAAGATGTAATAAACATGGACGATGTAAACGTAACTATTGGCGAAAATAAAATTATGTTCAATAACGGAAGAGGTAGAGTAATGGAAATCCCAAACTTTCCTATAGATAAATTAAGAGGTTTAGAACTACAAATAGAAGGCATGAACAGAGGTAGAGAAAAAATGGATATAGCAAGAGAAAAAATGCAACGAAAATTTGGAGAATTGAACAATAAAATAAATACTATGAACAACAAACCACTACTTGGTATAGCTATGGAAAAAGTTGCCACTGGTGTAAAAATAACTGATGTTAATGAAGGTACTGCAGCTGCAAAAGCTGGGTTACAAAAAGGCGATATAATTACCAAACTAAATGGCACTGCTATAACTACCGAATTAGATATAAGTAAATTAATAAACGATAGCAAAGTTGATGATAAAGTAACTATTGACTATACTCGTAACGATAAAAGAAACACAACCATAGCTACATTACAAAAGCGAAAAGAAGAGGTGAATTTCAATTTTAATGGCGAATTTGATGGTACTGGTTTTCCAAAATATGGTCGAGTTTTTGAAATGCCAGAAAATGAAAATTTTGAGTTTAAAATAGATGGCGATATGCCAAATGTAGGTATGTTTAAAGGGTTTGGTAACACTAACAACCAACCCAAACTTGGTGCTACACTTAAAGAAACCGAGAATGGTGTAGGCTTAACAGTAACAGATATTGAAAAAAATAGCGTTGCCGAAAAAGCTGGTTTACAAAAAGGTGATGTAGTAATTACTGTTAATGAAATTGAAGTAAATGATGTAAAAGCTATTAAGGATGCACTGCGAAACAATAAAAGCAAACCCAATATTTTTGTTTACAAACGTAAAGATAAAATAACACAAACTATCATTTCATTTCCAAGAGAGTTGAAAGAAGTGGCTTTATAAATTAAGTATTGTTACAACTATTTAAAGAGCTGCTTTTTTAAGTGGCTCTTTTTTTTGTGGCATTACAAACTGTATTACCGCACTTGATTGTTCAGTACTACTCAAGGTTGCTTCATACCGCTTAGCACCTACAAATGCTACCATATAACTTGTATTAGGCGGTATAGAGCCAAGGTTTTCGGCAACCATAGTTAACTCCATAGTTGCCAATAATTGTTCCTTATGCAACACTATTATATACGGCTTATCGGTTAGTAATATATGTTGCTGTAACAAAGTATCATTTATAAATAAAGCAATACTATCACCATCTACTTGGGCATTATCGTAAAAGTGTAATATAATGCTATCAGCCTCTATGGGTATGGTTTGTAGTAGTAACTTTTGCCTTGTAGTATATAATTTTTCTATTGGTTTTGGTTTTTCTATTTGCACCATATTTAAGGTTGGCTTTTCCAACACCAAAGGTTTACTATTTGCCACTTTAGCAGTAGTATCGGCTATTGCAATTGCTATTGGCTTAACTGCTACAGCCTTTACTATTGGGAGTTCTACCTTACTACTATCGTTTTTAAAGTTACTAATAGTAACACCAATTGTACCAGGGTTATAATGAAATCCAGTGTCCAATTCTAATTGATTGTTATTATAATTATGTACACTTAGGGTATCTTTTTTATTGGGTTTGTTAAGGTTTAAAAATTCCATAGGTGTTTGTGTAGCTACTGTTTGAGCTACTGCTCTTTTTACAGGCAACTCCAATACTACTTCGGGTATTTTTTCCGTTGCTATTGGTACTGATTTTTCTAACTCAGGTTGGCTGTAAGCAATTTGTTGTACACTATCAATAAGTACCCTACTGTTGCCACCAACTAACCAATTATCAATTACTACATTCCACTCATCATCAAATATAGTTTCGTTAGTTTTGGTTAAATGTAATGCCGAAGTTTTATCCTTTTCAGTTTGCTTAACTACACCATCTAACATCATAACTCCACCACCGGGGCAATTAAAATTTGCTTCGCTGTAATACGAAACTTCACCTTGTTCTACTATTTTTAATTTAGGTTGTTTACTAGCTATCAATACATCATCGTACCAAATAACGGCATTTGTGTTGGCATTAAAATACCCTCTTACACTATACCGTTTATAATTATTTTTGCTAGTATAATAATAGCTTGTACCTACTATACTATCGCCTTTTAATACAAGCTTAAGGGCTACTTTTTTGGCAAATGGCGAATTGCCAATTGTACCTTTCCAATTGCCTGTAATTTGTTGTGCCGTTATTGCATAATGGCTACAAATAATACTAACAAATAAAATAAAAAGACGGTACATATTGTGTATAAAATAATTAATGTTAAAGATGCAACAAATATTATACCTTAAATGTTAAATAACTACAAATATTAAATACAATGGCAACACCCAACCCTACATTAATACAAGCCTTACGTGATACAGCAACCCAATTAAAAAACGGCGCTACTTATGCATGGGGCAACCATGGTAGTTGTAACTGTGGCAACTTGGTACAAGTAGTATGTCATTTGCCAAAGGCAGAAATACTACAATATGCACACCAAGGCATTGGCGAATGGACGGAGTTAGCCACCGAATATTGTGGTGTTACCAATGCACCCATAAGTATGGTAATGCATAAGTTACAAGCTATAGGGCTTACCCCGTCGGATATACATAACCTCGAATATTTGGATAATCGTAAAGTATTGGAGCTGTTGCCCAACGGCTTTCAATGGTTGCAAAAAAACAATAAAGAACATGTAATATTATACTTTGAAACCTTTGCTACTATGCTTGAAGATGCTTTGCTACAAAGCATTAACATTACCGAATTATTTACAATATCTACACCCGAATTGGTAGTAGCTTAGCATTTATTATTTTTTACTTACAAATATGGCTTTGTAAAGTTTGGAATTTAAAATTCGTATGCCCCCCGTAAGTATAGTACTAATGAATAAAAAACAGACTTGCCGGCAGGGTTCAAATTTATTACCAAAGAACATCAGGGAAAGTTAAGCAGAAACTTAAGTCGAGTAAAGAACTGCTGCTCATTGTTGCATTGTAAAGCCACACTTGTATATAACCCAATATTGGCTGCTAGGCATTCTATTTTACAAGTTTTAATCTACGGTCTGAGTAATATTTTTTCAACTCCTCGAAATTCATATTTTGAATTTCAAGACTAATTTTGTCTCTTGTGTCTCGCATAAATTTTACAGCGTCAAAATCTTTTTTTACAATTTCTTTAGTCTTCATTGTATATAATTTCTTTTGGTGAACGAATGTCAATTATTTTATAACCGAGTTTCATATTTACAGCGTTGTAACCTCTAATTCTTTTTACATTTACTATATGTTTAAAGTTCCAACTCACTAAAATATCTACTTCATTTATTGTCGCCAAAGCAATATGAAAACAGTCAGACCTACTTCTCCTTCCAACTACATTTTCTCTAAGGTAAGTATCGGCTAAATTTACAGCCTCTTCTGTTAGTTCAACTCGTCTTTTTAGTGATTCTGAAAGATTTGGAAGAAGTTGTTGAACTCTTTCTGGTGCTCCAAGTAATTCGTCCTCGGTAGTGGTGGAATAAACAACGAGGAATTGTCCCAACTTTATTTTTTCAAATAAAATTTGAGTTACCTCCTCAAAGTCAGTGTCATAATAACCACCAAAAACTGAAGTGTCTAAATATATTTTTGGAACTTTTTCATTCATATAGCAAATATACTCAATTCCTAAGTTTTTGTAAAGTTTTGCAGTCGCCATGCAGCCAACATACACATTTAGCCTACGGCAAAATAAAAAAAAGCAGCATTGAAATGCCGCTCTGTTTACGATTGCTTGCCATATGTGAAAAAAAAAATGTTTACTTATATATTAGGCTGTGGTGTATAACGTAAATAGGGCTTTACAATATCTACACCCTTAGGAAACCTTGCAATAGCATCTTCGGTACTTACAGCAGGTACTACTATTACCTTGTCGCCGTGTTGCCAATCGGCTGGTGTGGCTACTTTATAATTTGCTGTTAGTTGTAGGCTATCAATTACTCTCAGTATTTCTACAAAATTTCTACCCGTACTTGCAGGGTATACAATCATTAGTTTTATTAGTTTATCGGGACCAATTACAAACAAACTCCTCACCGTAAGGGTAGCACTAGCATTGGGGTGTAGCATACCATATAGGTTACTAATTACCTTATCTTCATCGGCTATTATAGGAAAGTTAACGGTAGTTTGTTGTGTTTCATTTATATCGTTTACCCAGCTTTGGTGGCTCTCTACCCCATCTACACTTAGTGCTAATACTTTTACATTTTTAGCTTCAAACTGTGGCTGCAATTGGGCTGTACGCCCAAGCTCTGTAGTACATACTGGTGTATAATCAGCCGGATGGCTAAATAAAACCCCCCAACTATTGCCTAAGTATTCGTGTAAATTAATAGTACCTATTGTGCTATTTGCAGTAAAGTTTGGTGCGGTATCGCCTAGTTGTAAACTCATAGTATATAGTATTTTATACTGCAAATGTAATACTATATTAAATTAGTAGAGTATATTGTTTTGTAAAAATTTTGTAATTTTAAATTATGTTATCACAAAAAGCAAAATATGCATTACAAGCTTTGGCTTACTTAAGTAGCAAATATGCCGATGGCGATGCCATATTAATACAAACTATTGCTAAGGAAAAGAGTATCCCCACCAAATTTTTGGAAGCCATATTATTACAATTAAAAAAACATACTATACTTACTAGCTACCGAGGCCGTACAGGTGGCTATAAACTTACTAACAAACCCAACAAAACAAACCTTGCAACTATTATACGAATTATTGATGGCCCAATAGCAATGTTAAGTTGTGTGAGTTTAAATTTTTTTAAGCCCTGCGATAATTGTGTATACGAAACCTGTTGCATAAACCCTATAATGGCCGAGGCAAGAGATGCCACCTTAAAAGTATTAGAAAAAAGAACCTTAGCAGATATAATGGATAAGAATAATGGATAATGGACAATAACAATTAAAAAAGTATTTTAAATAATAATTTATGCAAAAAAACACTGACGAAACACCACTAATAAATGACTCAGGCATTACCATACAAAAAATATATACAGCAGCTGACTTGCCACATACAGCGCCAATACCCAATGCAGGTGAGTACCCGTACACCCGAGGTGTACAGCCCAGTATGTACCGTGGCAAACTATGGACAATGAGGCAATATGCAGGCTTTAGCACCGCCGAAGAAAGCAACAAACGTTACCATTATTTACTCAACCAAGGTGTAAGTGGCCTGAGTGTAGCATTTGATTTGCCAACACAAATTGGGTACAATAGCGACCACGAATTAGCCGATGGTGAAGTAGGAAAAGTAGGTGTAGCCATTGATAGTTTACACGATATGCAAAGCTTATTTAAAGGCATAACCCTAGAGCAGGTAAGTACCAGCATGACCATTAATGCTACAGGCTTTATACTCCTTGCATTTTATACGGCATTAGCCAAACAGCAACAAGCCAACCTTACCCATATAAACGGTACTATACAAAACGATATACTTAAAGAGTATGCAGCAAGAGGCACCTATATATATCCGCCAAAGCCAAGTATGAAAATTATAACCGATATATTTGAGTGGTGCAGTACTACCCTACCCAAGTGGAATACCATAAGCATAAGCGGTTACCATATACGAGAGGCAGGTAGTACAGCTGTGCAAGAAATAGCCTTTACCCTAAGTAACGGAAAGGCTTATGTACAGGCAGCTTTAGCCAAAGGCTTAGATATTAATGTATTTGGCAAACGGCTTTCATTTTTTTTTAATGCACACAATAATATGTTTGAGGAGGTAGCCAAATTTAGAGCAGCAAGGCGAATGTGGGCAACTATAATGAAAAGCTTAGGTGCTACTGACCCAAAGGCTCAAATGCTACGGTTTCATACACAGGTGGGTGGTAGTACCCTTACTGCACAGCAACCACTTAACAATATAAGCCGAGTAACTATACAATCAATAGCAGCAGTACTTGGTGGTACACAAAGCTTACATACCAATGGGTACGATGAAGCCTTAAGCCTACCCACCGAAACTGCAGCACAAATAGCCTTACGTACCCAACAAATAGTGGCTTACGAAAGTGGTATTGCCGATACCGTAGATCCCTTAGCAGGTTCGTACTATGTAGAAACATTGACTAACGATGTAGAAAAAGCAGCTTGGCAAATAATTGACCAAATAGATGCAATGGGAGGTAGTGTAACAGCAATAGAGCAAGGCTTTATGCAAGATGAGATTGCTAAAAGTGCCTACCAGTACCAAAAAAATATAGAGAACCAAACAAAAATAATTGTTGGGGTTAATAAATTTACAGTACCTGAAAATAATGATACTCCAGTATTTAAGGTTGATGATAGCATACAACAAACACAAACAGAAAAGCTACAAACCCTCCGCAATAACCGTAACCAAACTGATGTAACTAACACTTTAGCAACACTTAAAAATAAAGCAATACAAGGCGAAAACATAATGCCAACCGTGGTTACAGCAGTAGAGCAACTTAGTACCCTTGGCGAAATTGCCGATGTATTACGAGAAGTATATGGGGAACATAAGTGATGTTGTTATGTATGAGGTGAGAGGTTAAAAGTTATAAGTGAGAGGTTAAAAGTTAGAGGTGAGAAGTTAGATTTAATTGTAATAAATTTTTCCCATGGTTCGTGTCCCCACCAACCAAAATTTGTAACCAAAAAACTTATTATAACTAACTTACCTAAGCTATAATCATATTCTTTTTTAATACCCCCTTTTGTTTTAATTTTACTAAAAACTAACTATGCGATTTTTTATATTACTCCTACTCTTATCAATTATTACATCCTTAAGCAATGCTCAGTCACCAAACCAAATAAAAAAAGAAGATAGCCTTTTAAAAATAATTAATACAAGTACCAACGAAAAAATACAATACAATCAATATAAATTACTAGCAAGACTATTTACCGGTGTTAACACTAATAAAGAAAACACTTACCTTAATAAAGCCTTGTTTATAGCTGAGCAAACAAGAGATAGAGAGTTTATTGTAACTTCTTGTTTGGATTATGTAGATATACAAAACACAATGATTGCATTAGCAGAAAGAAATGATAATGCCTTACGCATTGCCGATAAAGGCATTGCAATGGGCAAAGAGGCACAGCTAAATGGTTTGACAGCCTTACTATTAACTAAAAAGGGAGCTATATACCGTACAAAAGGTAACTTTACAGAAGCCATAAAATATAACGAAGAGGCAGAAAACTATAGCCAACTTTGTAACAGCGATTCCATTAAAATAATAACTACCATTTCATTTGCTAATACCCTCATTGCAAAAGATGAAAACCTCGCTGCTTTTAAAAAATACATGAACGCCTTAAACACAGCAGAAGCAATTGGTAATGAAAAATTACAAATAAATTTGTATCGAAGTATTGCAGCATTTTATGCTAAAATAAACCAAGTGGAAAAAGCAAAAGATTACTATGCCAAGTATATAAATACCTCAAAAAAAATAAAAGAAGCCCAATTTGAACTTGATGCTTATTCAAATATTGCTATTTTTTATGCAAATATTAAAGATTTTACAACAGCAAGAGAGTACTTAAAAAAATATAATGAATTAGCCAAAACAATAAACGACAAAAACTTAATTGATAATGGTGCCCTTTTGGAAATAAATATATTGTTTGAAGAAGATGTAAAAAAAGCAGGTGCCTACTTAAAAGAAAACAGTAAAATAATTGACGATATGGAAAAGTTAGGTTACGCCTCAGATGCTTATCAAGGTAGAGCAATTATGTACTCACTTAACAAAAATAAAGATAGTGCTGAGTTCTTTTACCAAAAAGCAAAAGCTTGTTTTAAGCCTAATGAAAGCCCTTACAAAATAATGAATTGGAACCAATCGTATGCTAGCCATTTAGACAGATATAATGAAATACTGCCAGCAGGTAAACTAATGGAAACCAATTTGGCAATATCCGAAAGTTTAGGAAGCCTTACTTACCAAAGAGATTATAGAACATATTTAGATTCCTTTTATGTAAAAACAAATAATAAAGAAAAGGAAGTAGCCAACAAACTTGCCCTATACAAAATAAGAGATAGCCTCGATAAACAGCAAAAAGCCAACGAAGTATTAAGTATAGAAATTGATAGTGAAAACAAAAGAATGGAACGTGAAAATATAGTAAAAGAAGAAAAACTGACTAAAAAACATAACCTTCAGTACATGGGTATTACAGCTGGCATACTATCATTATTTGTATTATTAGCTACCTTAGGTAGGCTAAGGGTAAAACCTTGGTTTATAAAAGCCTTAGGCTTTTTTTCGTTCATACTTTTATTTGAGTTTATAATATTATTAGCCGATAAACAAATACACCATATTACACATGGCGACCCATTGCAAATACTACTAATTAAAATAATATTAATTGCAGTACTACTGCCATTACATCATTGGTTAGAGCATAAGGCTATACATTACATATTAAATAATCAAAAAAAACGAGTTAATACAACCAAGTTGTTATAATGTGTTATGACTTTTTATAAAGCAAAATGCTTTAAGAGTGTACTTTTTTTAATACCTATTAACTTATTTAATTTTACATAATTTTCATCTGTTGCTAGTATATAGTTAATGTAAAATAATTTCATTACCCTATGCTTCATAATTTATCTATGTCTGTCATTAACCAAATTAAAAGTAACATTAAAATTTTATAATTTTTTGCCATATTTAATACCACAATTTAAGAGAATGTAATCGCTTTTCAAAGAACTTTTTTTATTATGATATTTATATAAAAGTTTGATATAATACCCCAAAACTACACTACCCGAATACCAGGTAAAAAAGTAACTATAAAGAACTGGGCAGAGCCCAGCACTAATGTTACACTTTTTATAGACCAGAGCCAGTGGGTTGCAATCTCGCTGCATTGCTACCTATAACTATCCATAAGTTTTATTTGGATTATACTTTCCCAATTCTTTTTTAATAACTTCAAGATAATTATCGCATAAAAATACTCTATCAAATAATAGTGAGTCTGATGGCGAAAAGTCAACAACTTTAATTACAGCATTCAGTGACTTTGCAATTTGATATATAAACAATAGTGCTACTTCTGCTGCTAAAGTGGGGCTTTTTGAAAAATCAACTACAATTTTTGAATTGTTATTTCTGATTTTAGCTGCTAAAGTACTATCCAAAATCTGATCTATGCTTAATGTGTTTAATTTTGTTAAAGCTTCATTAACCCAATAATAAGCTGGCATATCGTCAGTTCCTGCTACAAAATCAATACAAACCGGCCAAGGCTTAACCGGATAAGAATCAGTATTAATCTCACTAAATATTTCTGCATTACTTTTTTGTTTAAATTCATCGAATATGAAAATATCTGCATTAAATTCGTAAAAAGTAAAAAAATATTTATTTTTTTTGCTGAAATAATTATCTAACTTAGTTTCATTTGTTAGCCAAAACTCTGAAATCAACTCGCTAATACTAAGTTTTTTCTTTTCTGTTGGTAATATGAAAAAAAGTCCAGTCATAAATTAATTTACTAAAATATAGTTATTAAAAATTACTTCTTCTCCTACCTTATCAATAATTTTAATTTGCTTAAAAACACCGGAAGGTCCAAATAAGATACCAAAACCATTGGGCAAATTGATGTTAGCATTATATTGTGCTACAATTTGTAACTTTGTTAAATTTACAGTATTTATTCTTAAGTAGGTATTTGCGTTACTATTAAAAGCACAGTACTCAACTATTTCCTTTACTCCTTTATCATATCCTTTCTTGATTTTATCTGCATTCGTTGCTATTGTTTCAAAAAGAGATCTTGAATCGGCAGTTTCAAGATATTTTAGAGAATATGGAATTTTTGTTGAATTGCTACTTAACGTGATGACTCCTTCAATTCCCTGTGTTGCAGAACTTCCTATATCGCCTGAAATTTTAACACCTCCTAATTGCCTAGCTAACTGCTGAGCTTGCCCATATTCTTTCATCAAGAAGGAACCGGCCATTTTCGCATAACCTTCATTACTCAAAAAATTATACATTTGTTTATATAAGCTACTAACTTTATCCGATGTATATTTAAAACCCGCATAATTGCCACTGTGTACAGCAATATAATTTTCCAACAACTGCCCATCCTTTGCAAAATCATCGAGTAAAGCGTATTTTTCTAAATCATTAGCAAATGTACTTGCTTTTGCTGCATCGGTACCTATGTATTTTAATAAATTTTCGAGGTTGGTTTTGCTTATGCTTT
>JAYWGN010000045.1:0-22782 GCA_043778255.1 Chitinophagaceae bacterium
ACTATCCCCATCGCCAAAGCGCCACTTGTAGGTAAGGTTGTTGCCCTTTATATAGGTTTTGCCTTGCAGGGTTACCGTACGGCAATCTGCTGCTACAGTGTAAGTTATTTGGGTGTTGGGGTTGGTAAAGGTAAATGGTGCAGCGTAGGGGAAACGGCTGTATGCTGGACTTGGTAATAAGATTGAATAAGGTATAAAATTACAAAAAGATTTAGACATATTTGGAGCTTCAATTGAACTTAATCTTGAATCACTACCACCAGAAACATAAATTTTTCCATTTGGCCCTAACTGCAATCCAGGGGCTGTTATGTATGTAAAATCGATACTATTTAAAGAGTCAATTTTAAATGCAGAGTTGTGAATAGAAATACTATCATAAATATTTAAATCATATTGTATAATTCTTGGGCTATTGTATGGATTTCCTTCATTAAAAATTTGACTAATATACAAATATTGGGAATTTGGACTAAATTCAACACCATAAGATTCTAAAGTTGGTATCTTTATAGCGTTACTTAACATACCAGTAGCATTATTAAATTTATAAATCTCAATATAATCACGATATGCAGCAGCAATTAATTTTCCATTGGGGCTAGCTTTCATGTCTCCAAAACTAATTTGATCGAAACTATAATTTAAATTATTGCCAATAACACTAATTACATATTTGCTAGTATCTATGCCACTACAAGAAATATTATAACTGTAAAAATGGTTAGTCCAATCTCTACAAACCCACCAGACTCCACTAGCATTAGCGGTTGGAATTGCTGTCATTTTCTCTATTGCATTATTTTTAATAATCTTATTTTTGACTGTTATATCACCTAACCCATTATTCAAACTCATATCAATTATGTTATAAGAATATTTACAAGTATCAGGTAAAGAAGCAAAACTCAAATTTCCTTGAGAAATCAATAAAAAATATTTTGTTGAATCATTAAGTGAGGGAATAATAAGAGCAGAGTTAACAATTCCACCTAAGCCAAGTAAGCCAAATCCATTTGGCATTTGATTACCATTTTTATCCCAAACTAATCCTCCATTTGTACTAAATAAATAAGCACCATTGTTATTTGAAATATTTGCAGTTGTATAAAGATAATTTCCATTAAAAGGTGAGCCACCTAAAAAAGCAGGACTATTATTATTAAAATTTAAACCATTATTACTATGAAAGTACCAATTATCAAATTGTTGACAATTAGTTGAAATTACAAATAGCATACATACACAAAAACATAATTTATTTTTAATTAAATTATTTGCTAAAAAAGAAATATGTGGATAACTTTTTTTCATAATATTCCATAAAAGTACGAAAAAAAAAAAAATAGATTTACTTATTATTTAATCAAAAAATTATTTTTTATGAAAAATGTAAGTAAAATTATTTTATTATTATTAATGCTTTTAAGTATTATACAGGTAAATTCACAGCAAAATGTTGGCACAAATTTAACAGGTGCAGCACCAGTTACAAACCCTGCAGGGCTAAGCCAATTAGAAGTACGAGGTAAGCCATTTTCACAAAATGAAAATGCTAATCCAGGTCCAAATTTTTTAACAGGTAATACGAGTACCAACCCTTATGTACCTATTACTAACCCATTAAGATGGTCAACTTTAGGAAATTTTTCTACTGGTGATTATGGCTTAAAAATTAGAAGTGGAAATTTGGGAATTAATTTAGGGTTTGTACAAGCCAATAAATATGGGCTATCATGGTTTAGTAGTACTTCAGCAGTTCCTGATTTCTTTTTTACTCCCGTTTCTTCAACTGGCTCAAATAATACGCCAGGCACAAATGCAAATGATCAAAAACTTGTTATTAGTGGCACAGCAACTGGTGGTAGCTTATCGTCGGTTGATTATTCCGTTTTTGCAAATAGGAGTTTGATTGGTTCATTAAGCGATGGCTCATTTGGCAACCCATTTGGTAACGATGGACAATGGTCAGCACTTGGCAAAGTTGATTTATCAGCTATAAGTTCGTCACCTCAAACATTGTATGGGTTGCGAATACAAAGGGCTGGTAGAGGTTTAACTATGGGTTACAGGGGAGTGTTTCAAAACCCAGGAACAACACCTACATTAGGCACAGCTTTTATTGAGTGGATTGGTAATAACCCTACAACACCTGGTGTATTAGATTTTAACTTTGCAACTGACCCTGGCACTCCAGGTACCCCTGGTGCAAGGGCAACTATATTTAAAATGGAACCATCAAGTGCAACTACTGGTAATAGTTATAGCCTTAATGGCTACATAGGGCATTTGCAAGATGGCATATTCAATGATGCTGCAGCGAATAATAATCAATGGGCATCAATAGGTCGTAATAATATTGCAGGCTTAACTTATTATGGTCAAAATATACAAAGAAATAATAGGCAAATTTTTATGGGTTATAGTGGTGCAGGGCAGTTAAATAATGCACCAACATTGGGTAATGCACTTATACAATGGAATGGTAATAATGGAACTACAGCAGGTGATTTAGACTTTAAAAGTGCTAGTGATAATCAAAACAATCAGATTACACAAATTTTAAAACTTACTAATACTGGTAATGCTATTTTAGGAACTTCAACAAGCTCACAATTTATAAACCCTAAAATGGAAATTAACACCAATGGTAACCAACTTGGCTTGGGAATATTTACAACAAATCAAAGTGCAATTAATGCTATTTCAAGTAATACAAAGTGTGCTCAGTTTACTTCAATTGGTAATTTATCGCAGCAAACAGTTGAAGGTGTAGTAGGTGTAGCTTCGGGTAGCAATGGTTATAACTATGGGGTATATGGTTATGCCGAAGATAATTTGGTTGGTAGTGGTAGTTTTAAAAATAATTACGGCGTAGGTGGTAAAGGGCAATTTGGGGGATTAGCAATAGGCGTATCGGGAGATGCTGAAGCAGGTACTTATGGCACATGGGGTTTATATGGTAGAGCTATTAACCCAGGCAATTCTTGGGGTTTAGCAGGTTATTTTGATGGCGATGCTGTTGCAACAGGTAGTTTTTATTCTTTCTCCGATGCAGGGCTAAAGAAAAATATAACTAAAGCAACATCAATGCTAGATAAAGTATTACAACTTAATACAGTATCCTATAATTTTGATACTGAAAAACATAAAGACATACAACTTACGACAAAACCACAAATTGGTTTTATTTCACAAGAAGTTGAAAAAATATTCCCCGATTTAGTAAAAGGAATAAATACACCAAATAGAAATGAAAACGATTTAATAACTTCATTTACAGAGTATAAGGCTTTAAATTACATAGGATTAGTGCCTGTACTTACCAAAGCTATACAAGAGCTTAATGAAAAAGTAACGGTATTGGAAAAACAACTTGCCGAGGCAAAATCAGCTACTTATGTAGCGGCCAAAACCGTAACACCACAGGAGCAGCAACTGCTAGCAAACAAAACCTATATGTTGGCTCAAAACGTACCTAATCCATTTAGCCAAAGTACGGTTATTAGGTATAGCCTACCCAATAATACCGATAAGGCAGTACTAGTAATATTCAATCTTAATGGTACACTTATACAACAGTTTGCATTAAGTGCTGCTAAAGGCAGTAGCCAAGTAACGGTAAATGCTGGTACACTTGCAGCGGGTAAATACATATACAGCCTTATAGTAAATGGTGAGGAGGTTATTACTAAAACGATGGTAGTGTTGTAATTGACAATTGATAATTGATAATTGACAATGGATAATTGACAATTGATAATTCATAATTGACAATTGATAATTGATAATTGATAATCCCGAATACTCGGGACAAGTTGTGCTAGTATGTTAATGTGCTAATCGCATACTATGGAGTTTATAAATTTTAAATTGAATGAAGTAAAACCTATAAGGTTTTCAAAAACCTTATAGGTTTATTTATGTAACATTTTATTGAATACTTGTAGGGTAGTTGCGGAGTGCCTAATAGGACTACAAAAGCCCAAGGGCTGCCCTGCTTAGGCGGTTATCCTTTTTTTTGAAGTTAAGTGTTTTCAAATTATGAGCGACGAAAAAAAAGATAATAGCCGGGCAGGGATATGTGGCTACATTGAAATACGATTGGGGAAAGCCCCTAAATGTTAATTGATAATTGACAATGGATAATTGATAATTAATAATTGATTATTGATAATTGATAATTGACAATTTTTGATGTAATTTATTAAGTTAAATAATATTCAATATTCAATTTTCAATGTGCAATTTTCTGTTGCCGATACTAAGTAATTGATTAAAAAGAATTAAGGATTTTAGGGGTAAGGTTGGGTAGTTATTTATTGGGAGAACTTTGAAAATAATATTCAATATTCGATATTCGATATTCAATTTTCAATTTTCAATTTCCAATCTTCAATTTTTTGTAGGCGATATTTGGTAGTTGATAATCTCGAATTAATTAATAATTCCGAAGGCTTGGCACAAGGTGAAAAATGAAAAATTATGAACTGTGCATTACCACTTTATAAGTATATAAACCAATAACATTTGAATAAAAAAAGCTACCTTTTACAGTAGCTTTTTATACAATTAAATTGTGTAAGTACTATTTACTTAACTTTAATTCGTTTACCAAATTTTTGGCACCACCTATTACATCAATACACCAAAGTACGTACCTAATATCAACACATATAGTGCGGTTGAGGTCTTTGTCAAAGGCTATTTTGTGGCTTAGGGCTTCGTAGTTACCATCAAATGCTAAGCCTATTAATTCGCCTTTATCGTTAAGTACTGGTGAGCCACTATTGCCACCAGTTATATCGTTAGTAGTTATAAAGGTTACTACTAATTTTTTTCTACTTTTATCTTCATACTGACCATAGTTTTTGTTACGTAAGGCAGTTACTACATTTTCGGGCAAGTCAAATTCATAATCGCCTTTTACATATTTTTGTAACAGTCCGTCACTTGTACATACAAAGTCATAAAGTGCTCCGTCTCTTGGTGTATAGCTTTTTACATTGCCATAGCTTACTCTCATACTAAAGTTGGCATCGGGGTACATTTTTTTGGCTGCTATGGGGTCTTTTGCCATTATGCCTTTTAAGTATAATCGGCCTAATTCGGCATTGGTAGCATTATACTTTGCTAACTTGGGCAAATAATTTTTGCTCCAATTGCTATTAAAGGCATCGAGTGTAACATAAGCCCAGTCAGCCTTTAGGCCATCTACGGTGGGGTTGGCTTTAAATGCTGCCCACTTATCATCATTAAGCATTAGGCTAGTTGCAAATACATCGGTTGCAAATTTTTTGTAGGTAGCTTCATCATCTAAACTACCATATTTTGCTGCAAGCATTGTATAAAAACCTTCGGGTTGTTGGCTTTTATCTACATTATTGTAGTAGAGTTCCATTACTTTGGCTAATATTCTTTTATCACTTGGTGCATCAAATTCTTCTTTTAATGCGGCTCTTGCTGCTTCTACACTTTTCATTTGTTTTTCGTAGTCATTTTTTTCTATACCATCTTTAAGGGGTATTAAACCACCTGACCTTGATAATATGTTAGTGCCAAAAATACCTTCGGCCATATATACTCTATGTTTTTCGTAGGGTGTCCAAGCTGTATAATTTGCTGTGTAATTACTCAATACATTTTCAAATTCTGGTTTACTTTTTGCCCAATTAGCAAAGCCCATTTCATAATTTTGCTTTTGCTCATAGGTTTTAAATTTGAGTAATTGCTTTGTTTCACCATCAAAAAATTTCCAATAGTTAGCTACACTAGCATAGTTACTGGCTAATTTTAACTTTACTGCTGGGTCTTTAATCATTTCGGTGTACATATTAGCCAATCTCATATCTCTAAGGCTTACTAATGTTGGGTTGCTAATATCAGTTTTTAGCTTTACACCATTGCTTACCTCGTATCGGTTAGTACCGCCAGGGTAACCATATATCATTGCATAATCGCCATCTTTAATTCCTTTCAAACTTACTGGTAGGCTATATTTGGGCTTATATGGCACATTTGCTGTGCTGTATTTTGATGGGTTACCATCAGCTGCCATATATACTCTAAACACACTAAAGTCGCCAGTGTGCCTTGGCCACTCCCAATTGTCGGTATCGCCACCATACTTGCCAATACTTTCGGCTGGTGCTCCTACTAACCTAACATCGGTATAGGTTTGGTAGGTAAATAATAAAAATTGATTGCCTTTGAACATGCTGTACATACGGCCTGTTAGCCCTTTTTTTTCATCAATTATTTTATCGGTAATTACTTTGTAGGCTACTTGTTGTTTGGTTAATCTTTCTTGCCCTGTAAGTGTACCTAGGCTAGCTTCTACCTGCTTTGTTACATCGGTTATACTTACCAAAAACTGCACTGTTAATTTGCTTTGTATTTCTTCGGCTAATGATTTTGCATAAAAACCATCACGTAAATAATTGTTTTCAACAGTACTTGCTGTTGCTATGGCATCGTAACCACAATGGTGGTTGGTAAATATTAGTCCTTTTTCGCTTACTATTTCGCCAGTACAACCGCCACCAAATATAATAATGGCATCTTTAATACTTGACTTATTAATACTATAAAGCTGCTCAGCCGTTAGCTTTAAGCCTCGCTTTACCATATCGTTATATACTTGTTGGCCTAGCAACATGGGTAACCACATTCCCTCATCGGCGGTAGCTTTAAGTAAACTACAAAAAAGCAACATCGTTAAAAAAACTTTTTTCATTTGGTATTATTATTTGTGTATAAAATATTTGTACAAATTTAGTGTATCACTTTATATTAATGTGGTAATTGTTTCAAGTTATTTTTTTACACTATCGTAAAAATAGATTTTTTACTTGGCTACAAAAAAACCTCCATATAATGAAGGTTTGATAAATAAATATATATTTTTTCGAAAGTAAAAAGTAATGAAAATTTGGTTAAGCCATTGCCAACTGTGGTGCCTTGCCCATAGCTTTTAAAAACCTTACATGCTCTACTATTGCTTCTCTCATAGTTGGGTAACTAAGGTAAGGTATGTTATACTCCTTACATACTTGCTGTACTATTTTGCTTATAGCAGGGTAATGTATATGCGATACCTTGGGGAACAAATGATGCTCTACTTGGTAGTTAAGCCCACCTACTAACCAACCAATTACCTTGTTATTCATGGCAAAGTTAGCGGTAGTTTTTAATTGGTGTACAGCAAACTCATCGGGCATTTTATTTGATTCATCTTCGGGCATTAAAAAGTCGGTATGGGGTACAGCATGTGCTAACTGAAACACTATGCTTAACGCCAAACCTGCTACTGCACCCATTACCAAAAAGCCTATAAGCCAAGCTAGTGGACCACATACAATAATGGGTACTACCATAAACATAACGGCATGCATAAGTTTACTAGCCCAAAAATCAATGTGGTTTTTTAACTCCATTTTTTTTAGTGGTACATCGCCTACTTTTTGTCTGAAATATTTTTTATAATCGGTAAAAAATACCCACCAAATGTACAATAAGGAGTATAAAAACCAAAAATATACGTGTTGAAATTTGTGAATATTTTTATGCTCTTGTGTTGGTGCAAACCTCATCATTCCATCTACTTCAATATCATCGTCAACACCGTGTATATTGGTGTAGCTATGGTGTATTATATTGTGCTTCATGTTCCACATAAAGTTATTAGCACCAAGAAAGTTGATTGTCCAAGCTGCAAATTTGTTCCAACCTTTTTTGGAACTAAAACTACCATGCCCACCGTCGTGCATTATATTAAAACCTACCGAGGCTATAATAATACCAAGCAAACCACACTCAGGTATAGCTATATAAATGGGTGGGGTAAAAAACACCAAATGCGTATACACAGCCAATAGCGTTACACTTAATATTATTGCTTTGCTGTAAAGTTTGATATTACCAGTGGAGGGAATACCCTTTTTATCGAAATATTGTTGAATTCTTGCTCTTAATTCGGTATGTAAAGAAGGCTTACCAGAGGGAAACTTGGGGAAATTAAAACTTGTACTCATATAATTTATAAGTTTGTTGATATATACAAAGTTACACTAACTAGCTTATAACCACCTAATTTGTAAAAAGTTTAACGTAACTAATGTTTGTTAGAACAATCCGTGTAGTTGCGAATCTATTTTGGCTATTATTTCGCCTAAATGTTCGTCATTTTCGGCAAATTTGTTCTCATCACAATTAATAATAAGTATGGGACCTTCGTTATAGGTATCGGTCCATTTATTATAAAATTCATTTAACTTTTTAAGATAATCGAGCCGTATATTTTCTTCATAATCTCTACCTCGTTTTTGTATTTGGCTTACTAAAGTTGGTACACTTGCTTTGAGGTATATTAACAAATCGGGTGGCTGTACCATTGATTTGAGGGTTTGAAAAAACTTATAATAGTTATCAAAATCTCGTTTGCCCATAAGTCCCATTTCGTGTAGGTTGGGTGCAAATATATTGGCATCTTCATATATAGTACGGTCTTGTATTATGGTTTCGGTGCCACGTTGTATTTCTAACAACTGATTGAGGCGACTATTTAAAAAATAAATTTGTAGGTTGAAACTCCACCTTGGCATATCTTCATAAAAATCATTAAGGTAGGGATTGTGATCTACATCTTCAAACTGTGGAATCCATTTGTAATGTTTGCTTAGTAACTGTGTGAGGGTAGTTTTGCCTGCACCTATGTTGCCTGCCACTGCTATATGCTTAGCTTTTTTTTGTTTTGCCATGTTGTAAAGTGTACCGTTGATTGGGCAACTAAATTAAGAAATTATTTTGATAAAAAGAGAATTTGATAATTTGCTGATGTGCTAAAATAATGAATAATTAAAAATTAATAATTAATAAAGAATTTTGCGTAACTCGTTTTGTTGTTACAAAAGTATGCGATACAATATTTTGATAATATAGAATACTTAGTACAAGTTGTACTTAGTAGTGCATTTGTTAATTACAAACTTAGTAGGACGAACTTTTGCTAACACTAATTATGCAAATATTTAGCAATACTTATCCCAATTCCTTGGTTTTTAACTCTTGGCCCATCGTCGCCATCATATATATTAGATGTGCCTTTGCTGTACCTTAATTCGGCTATCCAACCGCTACCAAAGTGTGCACCAACACTAATATCAATACTTGCCTCAAACCTGCTCCAAGCAGCAAAATCAAAATTTAAGGGTTTGCTTGACTTTAAGTTTGCTGTAGATATTTGTTTATCTCTGCCATAAATTGCTCCACCAATTGAAGGTCCTATTTTAGCAAAATATTTTTGCATAAATGTATATTCCTGCAATAATTTAAACTCAATATAATGTACCGTAATTTCTTGTTGTGCTACACCAACATTTGGTTTGTCAATTTTAAAGCCTTTCATGGTATACGATACTTCGGGCGAAAAGAAAATGTTACCCTCCAAATTAATACGACCTAAAGCATATACCCTTAATCCTGGCCGGTAGGTGGTGGGCAATTTGTTTTTAAATGTATCAGTATAACTTGCTTTGCTTAGTTGTGTACCAATACCAAACCCTGTGGAAAGCTTTTGAGCAGCTGCATTGCAACACAATAGGGTAACTATAAAAAGTAAAACTATTTTGAAATTATTCATTATTAAGAGTTGAAAAAGTACCTATATATTTGTTATAATATGATTGTATTATATATTATTAAAAAGTATTATCCTACATAACAAATATGTTGCAAAGATAATTGATTTACACAATAGACCCAAAAAAGTAAACAAACGTTGCTTTACTAGCCCAAATATAGCTTAATTATTATTCATTTCCACGGCCCAGGCATCCCTATCGTCTGGCGAAAATTTCCATGGTGCAAAGTTATTTTCCACATTGCTAAACATTGCATTCCACTCCGTAGGTGCATTGCTTGCATCTAATATTAAATGCCTACGTAGCTCCACTATTATACTTAATGGACTAATTGAAACTGGGCAAGCCTCCACACAGGCATTGCATGTAGTGCAAGCCCTTAACTCCTCAGTAGTAATATAGTTGTTGAGCAGTGTGTTACCATCGGGTACAAAAGTTCCATTTTTGTTTATATTTTTTCCTACTACTTGTAACCTATCTCGGGTGTCCATCATAATTTTGCGAGGGCTCAATAACTTGCCTGTAATGTTGGCTGGGCAAGCATCGGTACAGCGCCCACACTCGGTGCAGCTGTAAGCATCCATTAAGTTTTTCCAAGTAAGATCCATTACATCATTAGCTCCAAATTGGTTGGGTGTTACTGCATTTGCTGGTGCTAATTCGGGTTGCATGGCATACAATACCTCGTTTTGTATAACGGGCATATTGTCCATTTTGCCAGTATTGGCTAACCTTGCATAATAACTATTAGGAAACGCTAACATTACATGTAAATGCTTGGAGTAGGGTAAGTAATTTAAAAATGCAAATATGCCAATTATGTGCAACCACCAACAACTCCGCTCAAATATTACTAATGTACCGCTATTGAAATGGTTAAATAATGGGGCAATATATTGTGATATTACAAAGCCATCTGTTTTGGTATAATGCTCATTTATTGGTTGCAAATTGCTATCAATTGCATTCATTGTTATAAACAAACTCATTAGTGTAATTTCGGCAATAAGTATATAATTAGCATCTGACCTTGGCCAACCATCAAGTTCGGCCTTCATAAATCGGCTAATTTTCATTACATTTCTACGTATTAAAAAAGCCACACAAACTAGTAATACTAAGGCTGCTAATATTTCAAATACATTAATTAAGAAAGTGTAAAACCCCCCAAGTGTATTGGCAAATAGCCTGTGAGAGCCAATAGTACCATCGAGTATAATTTCTATTACTTCAATATTAATAATAATGAACCCTGCATATATTATAAAATGCATAATAGCAACTGGCCAATTTGCAAACATTTTACGTTGCCCAAAAGCTAATAATACCAAACTTCGTATTCTGTCTTTTGTAGTGCCACCTGTATCTTCGGGTTTGCCTAATAATATATTGCGGCGTATTTGACTTATATTTTTACTAAATAAATACACCGAAAAAATAAATAGGAGAACAAACAAAATTTGTTGTGCTAAAGCCATAAATTATTATTTATCTTGCTAAGGTAAAATAATTAACTTAATAATGTACAATTAGTTACACTACTATGCAGCATAAAAACTATATACTTACACAAGATGCTATAGCACAAAAATTATTACGATTGGCTTACGAAATATTGGAAAATAATGTAACCGAAACCGAAATTATATTAGCAGGCATATACCCTAACGGTGCAATAATAGCAACACAATTGCAAAAGCATTTAACCCAAATAACCAATAAAAAAATAACAGTACTTACAATAGCCCTCAATAAAAAGCAGCCCGATGTAATAACCATAACACCTAATATAACAGTAAATAATAAAACTGTAATAGTAACCGACGATGTAAGTATGACTGGCAAAACGATGGCTTATGCCTTGCAACCCTTACTAGCCCAACACCCTAGCAAAATACAAACCTTAGTATTGGTAGAACGTCAACAAAAAAACTATCCAATACATAGTGATTATGTGGGGCTGCATATAAGCACAACATTGCATGATTTAATTATAGTAGAGCAACAAAACGGTGAACTAGTATCGGGTTATATGGTATAAGGTTTTTAATTTCTTTCATAATTTTTTTACAAGTAAAAAAGTAAAACAATTATATTTCATACCTTAAAGTTAAAAAAAATACCCTGTTTGTAGCAGGGTATTATGTTAAATTTTATAAACTTAAATATATTAGAAAAATTTTTGCGAAGAACATAAAATTATTATATTAATTCTTTCATTAGCAAATTAGCATATTATCTTATTAGCATATTATCTCATTAGCATATTATCTCATTATCTTATTAGCATATTGCTACATCCCCATTTTTGCTTTTAAGTTTTCGTCAATTGCATCTAAAAATTCTTCGGTGTATAGGTAATGTTCGCCGTGGTTTACTTTATTGCCGTGTATGCATACTGCAAGGTCTTTGGTCATTTTACCACTTTCCACAGTTTCAATACATACAGCCTCTAGGTTATTACAAAAGTCAATGAGAGCTTGGTTACCATCCTTTTTACCTCTAAATTCTAAGCCTCTTGTCCAAGCAAATATAGATGCTATAGGGTTGGTGCTTGTTGGTTTGCCTGCTTGGTGATCTCTGTAATGCCTTGTAACAGTGCCGTGTGCAGCTTCGGCTTCCATAGTTTCACCATCGGGGGTTACCAATACACTTGTCATAAGCCCGAGGCTACCAAAGCCTTGTGCCACTGTATCGCTTTGTACATCGCCATCATAGTTTTTGCAAGCCCACACAAAATTACCATTCCATTTTAAGGCACTTGCTACCATATCATCTATCAATCGGTGTTCATACACTATATTAGCATCAGCAAATTTTGCTTTATACTCATTGGTATATACTTCTTCAAATATATCTTTAAACCGTCCATCGTACTTTTTAAGTATCGTATTTTTTGTACTTAGGTACAATGGCCATTGCTTGGTAAGTGCCATATTAAAGCAGCTACGGGCAAAGCCATAAATGCTTTCGTCAATATTGTACATACACATGGCTACACCATCGCCTTTGTAATTGTACACTTCAAATACTTGAGGCTCTGTACCATCGGCTGGAGTAAAGGTCATGGTAAGTTTACCCTGCCCTTTTATTACGGCATCGGTAGCACGGTATTGGTCGCCAAATGCATGTCGGCCTACTATAATTGGGGCGGTCCAATTGGTAACCAACCTTGGTACATTTTGCATTACTATGGGCTCTCTAAATACGGTACCATCCAATATATTACGTATAGTGCCATTCGGGCTTTTCCACATTTGTTTAAGGCTAAATTCTTTAACCCTTGCTTCATCGGGTGTAATGGTGGCACACTTAATACCAACACCACAAGCCTTTATAGCATTGGCTGCATCTATAGTTACTTGGTCGTTAGTAGCATCTCGGTACTCCATACCAAGGTCGTAGTATTGTATATCCAAATCGAGGTAAGGCAGTATCAATTTATCTTTTATAAATTTCCATATTATTCGGGTCATTTCATCACCATCTAATTCTACTACAGGGTTGGTTACTTTAATTTTGGTCATATAATTTTATTATTATTTTTGCTGTTTGTATGTAAAGCAAATGTAGGAAATCAATTTGAATAATGCTATTATACCAAATAAGTAATGCCGATGTTAATTATTCATTATAAATTGTCAAGTATTAATTATGAATTGTTAACTATTCATTAATTCCTCCAAAGCCTTTACCACTTTATGTATTGGTAAGCCCATTACATTATAATAATCGCCAGTAATACTTGCAATACCTATAGCACCAATCCACTCTTGTATGGCGTAAGCACCTGCTTTGTCGTAAGGTTTGTAGTGGGTTACATAGTGTAGTATTTGTGCTATTGTAAGTGGGTTAAATTGTACTATGGTTGTGCTACTAAACTCTAAAATTGTAGCGCCATTTATAATGGTAACTCCCGTTATTACTTGGTGTTGTTGGCCACTTAATTGTTGCAATATTGCAATAGCATCTGCTTCATTTTTTGGCTTGCCAATTATATTATTATTTAGTACTACTACAGTATCGGCTGCTATAATAGTATGTGTAGGGTGCATTGCAGCTACTACTGTTGCTTTTTGCATAGCTATATAATTAGGAACGTCGCTAATAGCAAGTTCGGTTGGGTAGCTTTCGTCGGTATTAGCTACTACTACATCAAAGTCTATTTCAGCTTGCTGTAGTAATTGTTTTCGCCGTGGCGATTGTGAGGCAAGTATAATTTGTTTAAGCATATATTTTAAAAAATATCATGGACAATATGCCTGTTAGCATAATGTATTTGTACAAAGTACTTAACGTATGAAAGTGTGTACTTTCAAATGATTTGGCGAGTACCGTAAGTGTAAATATAAGTGGTACTATTACAGCAATTAAACAATATAATATAGCAAAGTACCATGCATACTGTAATACATAAAATTGTACAAGTAATAGCATAGCCACAAGCACTATTGACCATACTGCTACAAATACTTTACACACCTGTAAGCCCCACACAATGGGCATTGTACGGCAACCATGTTTGGTATCGCCTATTACATCTTCCATATCTTTTACTACTTCTCGTATAAGGGTTATAATAAATGCAAATGCTGCATATAGTAATCCAATACGTACTAGCTTAGCATAGTAATTGGCTGCTATTTGTTTATCAATATTTGCTACTACAGCATTAGTATAGTTAAGCCTAAATTGGCTAAGCAGTAATACCACTATAACCCAAGCTGTAAGTACTGCAATTACAATATTGCCTGTTAGCAATTTTTTTTTGAGCGAAGCAGAATAAAATATTAATACAAATACAGCAATTAAATTGCACCAACCTAACCACCAAAAGCTTTGCTGCAAAGCATAGCTAATATAAAACGATAAACTAACACCAACAAACGATAGTATAAAATGAAGCAAAATAGCATACCTTTTATTAATTCCATTACCAATTATTACTTTGCTAGGTTTGTTTATAACATCAATATTAATATCAAAATAATCGTTAATAATGT
The DNA here is from genome assembly GCA_043778255.1 of Chitinophagaceae bacterium. Taxonomy (GTDB): domain Bacteria; phylum Bacteroidota; class Bacteroidia; order Chitinophagales; family Chitinophagaceae; genus JAYWGN01. The sequence continues at coordinate 14,645 of JAYWGN010000045.1, forward strand.
TGCCACCTGCTGCTATACAAACAGAGGCTAGTATGAGTATAAGTAGTAAGGGTGTGGTTACTTTCAAGTACTGCATTTCGTTGCCATACGTACCCAACATTACAAAGTAATAAAATGCAACTTGGGTAAGTATAATGAACACCAAATTAGGCCATCGTACCAATTGTAAAAATGCTTTTAATTTCATCGTCATAGTTAACAAAAATAGCCTTTTTTGGAGTTCCTAATATATAAGTTTTGTTTGGTGAAATGCATTTGCCAAAATTATAATTTACTAAGGTATTTAGCCAATGCTTCGCATTGCTAAAAATGTTACTATCACTCATTTTGAAGCTATTTTGGTAATTAACATTTATTTTTGAAAAACCTGTATAAATAAAGGATTTGCTTTTGTAAATACCATTTATTTGTACCACCTTTGTAGTATTACAATAAAACTTTTTATTCTCCACTATACACATGGGACTTTTCAACTTTTTTACTCAAGAAATTGCCATAGACCTTGGCACAGCTAACACCTTAATAATACATAACGAAGAAGTAGTAGTAAACGAACCTTCTATTGTAGCATTGGATAGAAATAATCCGAAAACAGTATTGGCTGTTGGTAAAAAAGCATTGATGATGCACGAAAAAACACACGAAAGTATAAAAACAGTTCGTCCGTTAAAAGATGGCGTAATTGCCGACTTTAGTGCAGCCGAAATAATGATTAGGGAAATGATAAAAATGATTTACCCTAAAAAAAGATTATTTAGCCCAGGTTGGCGTATGATGATTTGCATACCAAGTAGCATAACCGAAGTAGAAAAAAGAGCCGTACAGGACAGTGCCGAACAAGCAGGTGCTAAAGAAGTATATTTAATACACGAACCTATGGCAGCAGCTTTGGGTATTGGTATAGATGTGGAAGAACCCGTAGGTAATATGATTGTTGATATTGGTGGTGGTACTACTGGCATTACAGTAATTGCCCTTGCTGGTATAGTATGCGACCAAAGTATTAGAATAGCCGGCGACGAATTTACAGCCGATATTATGGAGTCACTAAGGCGTTACCATAGTTTGCTTATAGGTGAACGTACAGCTGAGCAAATAAAAATACAAGTAGGTGCAGCTATGAAAGACCTGGAAAACCCGCCAGATGATATACCCGTAAACGGACGTGATTTGGTAACAGGTATTCCAAAACAAATAATGGTAAGCTTTACCGAAGTAGCCGAGGCTTTGGACAAATCAATATTTAAAATAGAAGAAGCCATACTAAAAGCATTAGAAACTACACCACCCGAACTTGCCTCCGATATATACCGCCGTGGCATATACATAACTGGTGGTGGTGCATTATTACGTGGGCTCGATAAGCGACTGAGTAACAAAATAAAATTACCGGTACACGTAGCCGACGATCCACTTAAAAGTGTAGTACGTGGTACGGGCATTGCTTTAAAACATTATGACCGTTACCCTTTTGTGATTAGATAAAAAAAATTTGCTAACCAATTATCATCCAGTAGGAGATAAACCATGAGGAATATATTTCTCTTTGTTAAAAGATTTTCCACCTTTTTTATTTTTTTGATACTGCAAATATTTTGTTTGTACATTGTATTTCAATACAACAAATACCATAATGCCATAGGTATGACAATGGCTAGCAACGTTACAGGAAAAATAAACGAAAAGTACAGTAAAATAAACCTGTTTTTTGATGCTAAAAAGAATGTGGATTCTCTGCTAGTACGAAATGCCGAATTGCTTAACCAACAAACTCCTAACCTTGCTATAATTGATACATCGGTACACGAAGTAGCCGATTATATAGTATTAGATACCTTAGGCAACACCAAAAAAATAGTACAATATATATACAGACCAGCTACTGTAATATATAATAATACTACCAACGACGACTTAAAAAATTATATGCTCCTTAACCGTGGTACTGCCAATGGTATAGCAAAAGATATGGCAGTGTTAGGTGCCGAAAGTAATGCCGTAATTGGAAAAATAATATATGCAGATGCTCAGTATGCCGTAGTTATGACGTTGCTACACACCCAATCCATACTATCGGCAAAGCTTAAAAATACTGGTGAAAATGGCTCTATTACTTGGGATGGTGGCAATAGTAGAACCGTTATACTCAAAAAAATTCCAAGTTCGGTTGCCTTAAAAGTTGGGGATAGTATAGTAACCAACAACGGTACAGATATATACCCCGAAAATTTATTAATTGGTACAATTGCCAGTTTTAAAGACGATAAGGCAAATGGTAATTATATAATAAAAGTAAAAACCAAGGCCAACTTTAACCAAATAAATTATGTACAAATTATAGAAAATATAAAGCAAAAAGAAACTAGGACTGCCCTTGAAAATGCAAAAAAGGTTGTAAATAATACACTTAAATGAACCCAAATATAAAATATATAATAAGAGCAATATTGCTTATACTAGTACAATATATATTGAGTAGTATGTTGCCTTTGGGTGGTTATATTACACCTTATATTTATTATGCTTTTGTATTGTGGTTGCCCTTTAATATTGGTAAAAATTGGTTGCTACTTGTGGCTGCTGCTTATGGATTATTTATAGGTTACCTTACACTTATGCCTGGGCTCAATGCAGCGGCTTGTGTGCTTATAGCCTACTTACGCCCATTTATATTAAGCCTATTATTACCCAAAGAGGCTAACCAAATGAACTACCAAGAACCTTCAATTACTAGTATGGGTTTTACTAGCTATTCCATCTATATTATTATACTTACATTAGTACACCATTGCTTTTTGTTTTTTCTACAATTGTTATCAGTAGGGCATTTTGGTTATTTTTTTGTAAAAATAATATTAAGTACATTAATAAGTTTATTACTATTAGCCATTACCGAAATTATATTTGTACGAGCTAAAAAAACAAGAGCCTCACTTAATTAAAACCACCGTTTATTACCCATTACCATGTCAGTATTTAACCAATCTCGTAGTACTATTATAAGGCTCATATTTGTAGGAGCTTTTGCTTTACTTATATTTAGGTTATTTCAATTACAGGTAATTGGAGGTGATTTTTCGCAATTAGCCGATGATAATGCCTACCTCAAAAAAGTAGTGTGGCCCGAAAGAGGCTTGTTTATAGACCGTAACGGAGTGGCTATGGTTAAAAATGTATTGGTATATGACTTGCAAGTAACACCAAGCCAAATTAAGGGTATGGATACGGCAACATTTTGCAGAATAATGGATATTGATACGGCTACATTTCACAAACGAATAGACGAATGTAGAAAAAAAGGTGGCATTACTAAACCCTCCATATTTGAACCCTTATTACCTTACGAAAGGCAAGCCAAAATTGAAGAAAAAATGTATGCCTTTCCAGGTTTTGATTTGGTACAACGTACCGAAAGAACCTATCCGTTTAATGTTGGTGGCAATGTGTTTGGCTACCTTAACGAAGTAGATACAGCCATGATTAGAAAGTCGCCTTACTTACGAAGTGGCGACCAAGCAGGTATTATTGGGTTGGAACGGTACTACGACCGTACCTTACGTGGCGAAAGAGGAGTAGAAGTATTTATAAGAGATAGCAAACAAAAAATAGTAGATAAATATAAGGATGGTAAGTACGATACTTTGCCTGTAGCAGGGCGAAATTTGAAAACTTATATGGATATAGAATTGCAACAACTTGCCGAAAAGTTGATGGCCAATAAATTAGGAGCAGCAGTAGCTATTGACCCTAAAACTGGTGGTATATTAGCTATGGCAAGTGGCCCAACATTTGACCCAAACTTACTTACAGGGCAAAATAAAAGAAAAAATATTGGTTACCTCTTAACCGACCCTACTGGTCCATTATTTAACTTTGCTATTAAAGGTCAGTATCCGCCAGGTTCTACATTTAAGCCGCTAGGCGGCTTGGTAGCGTTAGATGAAGGTGTGCTTACACCCGGCTCAGTAGTGGGCTGCCCAGGTGGTTATAACAGTTGTGGTAAGCATGTGGCTTGCCATGGTGGTGGTGGTAGCCTTGAGGCTGGTATGGCTCATAGTTGCAATAGTTATTTTATTACAGCATTTCGTAAAGCATTGGATAACCCTGCTTATGGTAGCACTCAAGCTGGTTATGTAAAGTGGCGGGAGTATATGACATCGTTTGGCTTAGGGCATAAGTTAGATGTGGATATACCCGGCGAAATGAGAGGTAATATACCCGACACAGCTAAGCTAAATAAAAGTATAGGTAGCACCAATTGGAACAGCTGTGCACTTATGACAATGGGTATTGGGCAAGATAGGATGTTGGCCACACCCTTGCAAATGGCTAATGCAATGTGCATAATTGCTAACAAAGGGTACTACTATATACCACACTTTATTGATAGCATACAAGGCGAAACCAAGGAGGATACAATGCTTAACAAGTACCGAAAAAAACATGTAACCGTTAATATACCAGATAGTACCTACAATGCCATATACGATGGTATGGAGGCAGTAATAACTGGTGGTACTGCCCGTAGATGGGTAATACCTGGCATTACTATGTGTGGCAAAACGGGTACTGCCGAAAATTACCGTAATGGCAAAAAGCAAGAGGAGCATAGTTGGTTTGTGTGCTTTGCACCAAAAGAAAACCCCACAATAGCCATTGCTGTAATAGTACAAAATGCAGGACAAGGTGCCCAGTTTGCTGCACCAATTGCTAGCCTTATGGTGGAGCAATATTTGAATGATTCTATTAGTAAAAAAAGAAAACCATTTGTGGATCAATTTGCCAATAAAAAAATAATACCACCTTATATAAAAGAAGAAAAACGAATACAGGATAGTACCATTGCTTATGACAAATTTGAAGAGTCGGGTGATAGTAGCTTTATAGCAGCTTATTTGCCACCGCCACCACCACCTGTAATTATAATTAATAAAGACAGTGTGGCTAAAGCCGAAAAATTAAAACTTGAAAAGGTAGCTGCCCAGCAAAAAAAAGATGCCGATAAAAAAGCTACCAACAACACCATAAAGGAAACAGGAATACTGCCCAATAAAAAAGATAGTGTGAAGAGGAGGTGATTAGATAATTAATGCAATTAATTTGATAATATGATAATGTGCTGATGTGCTAATTAAAATGTAAAATGTAAAATGTAAAATGAAGAATGTAAAATGTAAAATGAAGAATGTAAAATGTAAAATGTAAAAAGAAGAATTTAAAATGGAAAACTCAGCGAAAACTTTGCGAAACTCGGCGAAAACTCAGCGAAACTCAGCGAAAACTCAGCGAAACTCAGCGAAACTCAGCGAAACTCAGCGTAACTCAGCGAAAACTCAGCGTAACTCTGCGATACAATAATTTGATAATATGATAATATGATAATGTGCTAATGAAAATGTAAAATGTAAAATGGAGAATTTAAAATGGAAAACTCAGCGAAAACTTTGCGAAACTCAGCGAAAACTCAGCGTAACTCAGCGATACCGTAATTTGATGATATGATAATATGATAATGTGCTAATTAAAATGTAAAATGGAGAATTTAAAATGGAAAACTCAGCGAAACTCTGTGATACTAAAATACAAACCAAAAATATTTTTAGCGAAGCAAAAAAAATTAGGTGATAAATAAATGAACAAACAAACTAACTTAGGGAAAGGCGTTGATTGGTCGTTAATTGGTATATATATTATACTGGTAAGCATTGGTTTGCTCAGCATATTTGCAGTACAATACCGCGAAACAGATAATATAAGCACTATACTACTCAAAGGCACACAAGATTATGGTAAGCAAGTAAGGTGGTTAGCCATTTGCCTAGTATTGGCCATACTTATATTACTAACCGATAGCAAATTTTTTACGGCAACTGCCAATATACAATATGGTGTAGGCATACTAGTATTGCTATTAGTATTCCCTTTGCATGCCAGTGTTAAAGGCACTAACTCCATTATACGATTGGCAGGGTTTCAATTACAACCAGCCGAACTTTGCAAAGTATTTACTTTGTTAGCATTGGCCAAATATTTATCACAATCAACTACCGATTTTAAAAAAACTAAAAGCCATATAATAGCAGCTGCCATTACATTGCTACCAGCTATTATAACCGTAGCACAAAGCGAAACAGGTTTGGCATTAGTGTACTTCTCCTTGTTTTTGGCAATGTACCGTGAGGGTTTGCCCGATAGTTATTTGGTAATAGGCTTTAGCACAGCAGCATTAGTAATAGCAACATTATTAGTAGAAAAAAACTTGTTGGCATACATACTTATTGGTATAGGCATATTAGCCATATATGTACTAAGAAAACGTATGAAACGAAACCGAAATTTGCTAACTCAAATAATAGTAGTAGTAGCTATAAGTATTGCTGTACAAAGGTTTGCAGTGCCTTACCTGTTTCAGCAAGTGCTTAAAGGCTACCAAGTAGAACGTATATATAGTGCCCTAGGTGTTGACAACCCATACAAAGATAAATTAGTACAAATAGACCCTAAAAAAGCAAAAGCTAAAGACGATAAAGATAGCTACAATGTAAAGCAAAGTAAAATAGCCATAGGCAGTGGCGGTATAGTAGGCAAAGGTTTTTTAAACAATACCCAAACCCGTTACGACTTTGTGCCAGAGCAACACACCGATTTTATATTTTGTAGTGTAGCCGAAGGTTTTGGTTTTATAGGCAGCTTAACTTTACTCCTTATTTACATTGTATTATTGTGGCGTATTACAGTAGTAGCGGAGCGGCAACGAAGCACCTTTAGCCGAGTGTATGCTTATGGTGTGGCAGCCATTATATTTTTTCACATATTTATTAACCTCGCCATGACAATGGGCTTAGCACCCGTAATAGGCATACCTTTACCTTACATAAGTTATGGTGGTACTAGTTTAATTACATTTACCGTTTTACTATTTATACTCATACGGCTCGATGCCGATAGGCAAATGGTATTGAGGTAAGAGTTAATTTTAGGTTTTTGATTTTTGATTTATTGGGTTTAAATTTTTAATTGTTTTTTGTTTATTAGTTTATCAAATTATCAAATTATCAAATTATCATATTATCAAATTATCAAATTATCAAATTAGCACATTAGCACATTATCAAATTATCAAATTAGCACATTATCAAATTATCAAATTAGCATATTATCAAATTAGCAAATCACATTCCCCTTATGACCATAATACCACTTAGCGAAGGAGCATTTACCGTAGGTAAGGATAAGCAGTTTGTACCCTTTAACCTCCAAACCGATAACCTACAACAACGAAGCCTCGGCTCTATATTGGTAGAAATACAACCCTTTGTAGTAATAACAAGTACCGATATAATACTACTCGATACTGGCCTTGGTTTTAGCAACCCAGATGGCACTTTGCAAATACACCAAAACCTTATTAATAACAACATAAACCCACTCGATGTTACTAAGGTTATAATGAGCCATCTCCACAAAGACCACAGCGGCGGCATAAGCCGAGAAGATAAAATATTTAACACCAAAACCTTTAGTTTTCCCAACGCCACACACTATGTAAGTCAGGCTGAGTTTGACTTTGCAATGCTTACAGGAGCACCAAGTTTTACACCTAACGAGTTTAGTATATTAGCCAATAGCGACAAAGTAATATTTACACCGCCCAATGGTACTATTAGTAATAATATAACTTACCAACATACAGGTGCACACTCACCACACCACCAATGTATAACCATAAAAGAGGGTAACGAAACTGTTTTTTTTGGAGGCGATGTAGCCCCACAACTTACTCAAATGAAAACTAAATTTGTAGCCAAGTACGATTACGACGGTACACTTTGTATGCAGCTACGCCAACAATGGTGGCAGCAAGGGCAGCAGGAGCATTGGACCTTTTTATTTTATCACGATATTGCCACACCAGTAATTACGCTATAAATTATTAGCTATTAATTATTCATTATTAATTAGGGGCTATCAGCATAGTACCAATATGCAACCACATATACGGCTTTTCGCTTTAATACATTGTGAAATGGTATTTAGTCCAAAAGTATTTTAGTTAATTAACATCAAATGCCGATTGAATAAACAAATAGTACAATAAGGCGAAGCCGCAATTGGACTATATTGTTTATCATTTCGGT
>JAYWGN010000046.1:0-174960 GCA_043778255.1 Chitinophagaceae bacterium
TGTGGAGTTCAAAAAAGGCGATTTAGTAGCCTTAACAGACCATATAAATATGCTACCCGAAAGCCCGTTACGGGGTGTACATGAACCAGCATTTGGCGACAGATTTGTAGACCTTTGTAACCCTTACAATGCTGCCATTAATGAAAATATAATTGCTATTGCTGCTTCGCAAAATGTAGTTGTAAAGCAAGGTGTGTATGTAGCTGTACAAGGCCCTTACTTAGAAACTAAAGCCGAATATAAATACTTAGCCGCTGCCGGTGCCGATATGGTAGGTATGAGTACCGTGCCAGAAGTAATAGTGGCTAACCAAATTGGGCTGCCTTGTGTTGCCATAAGTGTAATAACCGATGAGTGTAACCCTGCTACATTGCAGCCTGTAAACATTGCCGAAATTATAGCCGTAGCAGGCAGTGCCGATGTAAAGTTAAGTGCTGTATTGGCTGCTTACATAACACAATTAGCTTAATGAAATTAAGTATAATAATACCCACCTATAATGAAGCTGCAAACATTGAAAAAATGCTTACACACCTGAGTAACTGTAGTTGTGTAGGCGAATGTGAAGTAATAATAGTAGATGCCAATAGTACTGATAACACAGTTGAACTTGCCAATAATTATAAGGTAAAAATATATACAACCGAACATAAAAGTAGGGCAATACAAATGAACTTAGGTGCTAGTAAAGCTACTGGTACAGTGCTTTATTTTGTACATGCCGATGTAGCAGTACATCACCACTTTTGTAGCCATATAAAAGCTGCAATACAAAGTGGCAAACACTTTGGTTGCTACCGTTACCAGTTTGACTCAACCAATAAGTTATTAAAATTTAATGGTTATATGACCAAGTACAACAGTGTATGGGCAGGTGGTGGCGACCAAACCTTATTTATAACTAAAGAAAAATTTGAGGCACTTAATGGCTTTGATAATAGCCTGTTAATAATGGAAGATTTTGATTTGGTAAAACGAGCCAAAAAAATGGGATTGAATTTTACCATATTGCCTTACACTATAAAAGTAAGTGCCAGAAAGTATGAAAAAAATAGTTGGTTACGTGTACAAGCAGCTAATACAGTAATTGTAATTGCCTGGAAAATGGGGGCTAGTCAGCAGTGGTTAAAAACCAAATATAGCAAACTGTTGCGGTAATAATAGGCAATAAAAATTTGCTAAAAGTTTTAAATGGTTAACTATGCTGTAACCAAAAAAAACTTACCCCTTAACTTCATTTTTTTTATGTGCTGCTACTGCCTCAATAGCTTCATAAAATTGAGCTCCCCATTTACGAATTATAGGTTCTTTTAAAAATTGATATACCGGTACTTTTAGTTTTTTACCCAATACACAAGCTGGTGCACAATGAGTTTCTCTTGGTTCATAATTGGCTCGTTCATACACTTTGCCTTTGGTTGCTATTATAGGGTACAGGTGGCAGCTAATGGGCTTTTTCCACTCGGTTTGCTCCGTATTATATACATGTTCAAAAGAGCATTTAACTGTACCACTAACGTCGGTAATGCCATATACACATATGCCATTGCCTATGGTTGGGGTTACCCACGTAAACTCATCGTCGGGTACATAATTGCCCTGCTCAGCTATTACTGCTAGGGCTTCGGGGGTTAGGTATGGCTTTACTTTATGTACTAATTTATCTATTATTTTTAATTCTTTTTTGGCAAGTGGAGCACCAGCATCACCATCTACACAGCAGGCTCCTTTGCATTTGTTAAGGTCGCATACAAACTGCTCAGTTATTATATCATCGCTTAATAATACGTTTTCTATAGCTATCACTTTTTAGTATATTTTTTTTAATGTAGGGTAAAATTAACTCATTTTTTTGCTATTACCAGCAACACATTTTACAAAAAAAAGCCTACAAATAAATTGTAAGCTTTTTTATATAATTAATATTTTGAAAAAATTTATTTTTTCTTAATCCCCAACTTTGCTTTTACCTTATCGGTAATATCGTCCGCATCTGGCGATACAATTGTTTGCTCTTTGTAAAATACGTAAGTGTAACCCGTTTCGGCTGCTACATCCTTTATGGCTTTAAGCATTTTTTCACGTATAGGTTTTAGTATTTCATCTTTTTTAGCTTCAAGGTCTTTTTGTATTTCTTGGTCCTTGCCTTGCAAATCATTAATCTTTTTTTGTAATTCTTTTCTTTTTACTTCTTTTACTGCTGGTAGCATTTTTATTGAATCTTTTACAAATTTTGTGTAGGCATCGTTCAACTCATCTTGTTGGTCTTGGTAGTTTTGAGCCACTGCATTTTGGTATTGTGTTAATACACTGTCTGCTTTTTTTACTTCGGGCATTGCTGCAAATACTTCGTCGGGGCTTACTACGCCTATTTTTTGTGCTTGTAAAGTGGTGGTAGCCATTATAATTGCTGCTACTATTAGGGTACTTACTTTTTTCATTACTCTTTTTTTTTAATTGTTGTTTTATTGTTTTATTAATTGCCGATACTGTCGGTACAGGTATTTTATTTTTTTTTGGGTAAAATATTTATTTTACACCCAAATCTCTCAATATATCATCACTTCTATCGAGTTTTGGGTCGGCAAATATAACGGTTATTCCTTCACTTTTATCCAATATTAAATCATAGCCACGTTGTTGTGCTATTTTTTGTATGGCGTTATATACTTTGTCCTGTATGGGTTTTACTAGCTCTTGTCGTTTTTTAAATAAGTCGCCTTCATATCCAAACCGTTGCTTTTGTAGGTCTCTTAATTCTTTTTCTTTGTTAAATAGTTGATCTTCTCTTTTCTTTTTCAGCTCATCGCTAAGCATTACTTGCTCCGCATCAAAATCTCTGTACATTTTTTCTACTTCTGTATTTTTTACATCAATTTCTCTTTGCCACAATTCGCTAAATTGGTCAAGTTTAGTTTGTGCTGCTTTGTAGTCGGGCATTTTATCAAGTATGTACTTTGTATCAACTACAGCAAATTTTTGTGCAGTAGCTATTTGGGTAAATGCTATTGCAAATACAATTAAGTAAGTAATTTTTTTTATCATTTTTATTTTTTTTATAAACATAGGTACTAACTTTAAGTAACAATTAATAAGTAACAATTTCTAATATACAATTTTTATACCAATCTATAGACTTAAAATTGCTTTAATAAATTTAAAAATTATTGTTAATTTTTTTTAGTTATTAGTATTATTTTTTAAATTATTTTTAATTTTTAATTTTTAATTTTTAATTATTAATTTTTAATTTTTAATTTTTAATTATTAATTATCAATTATCAATTATCAATTATCAATTATCAATTATCAATTATCAATTATCAATTATCAATTATCAATTATCAATTACTTACTCTGGTTCAAACCCTAGCAAAAATGTAAATTTGGCTGCATCTTTAAATCCTTTTTGTCCACCTGTGTAGCGGTCGAGGCCTATACCATAATCAAACCCAATAAGCCCAAACATAGGTAAAAAGAATCGCATACCAACACCTACCGACCGGCGAAGTTGGAAAGGATTATACTCCTTAGCACTGTACCAACCATTGGCAGCTTCTAAAAAAGCCAAACCGTAAATTGTACTATTAGGGTTAGTGCTAAATGGATACCTTAACTCCATTTGATACTTGTTAAATATGGTAAAAAACTGGCTAGCTTGGCTTACATCGGGGTTGTTACGAGGGTTACTCGTTTCGTATATTGGGTAGCCACGGTGGGCTATTATATCGTATCCTAATATACCAAAGTTGTTGGTTAAGCCAGCATCACCCACCTGAAATCTTTCAAATGGCGATATTTCGTTCTTTTTGCTGTAACGCCCTATAAATCCATATTTGGCAGCTAACTTCAATACTAATTGTTTGCCATCTTCACCCTTTTTACGACCTATAGGCATGTACCATTCACCATTAAATCTGAACTTGTGGTACTCCACCAACTTAAATGGACTTGCCGTATTATTTAACCCTAACAATGAGTAGGGTGGGGTAAATTGTCCGCTTAATGCAAAGTTGCTACCGCTACTAGGGAATGTTGGTTGGTTAACCGATGAGCGGTTTAAAGCAATTTTTAAATTAATGTTATTAGAGGTTTCGTTACTTAACGATTGCCCATTATTTAACCTAAATAAATTATCGTAATTGCTCAATTTGTACCTTGTATAGTTAAGCGAATATACTAGTGAGAAAAAGTCATCGGGCCATTTTAATTGTTTGCCTAAGGCTACACTCACACCAAATGTTTTAAGGAAAGATGTATCGCCTCGTTGCCTATCAATACCGCCAAAAGCACTTTGTGCATTACGGTACACTGTATTGTATGTACTTATGGTAAACGAATTTTGTTTTTTGCCACCCAACCAAGGCTCAGTAAAGGAGAAGTTGTAACTATGAAAAAAACGTCCATTTGCTTGGTACCTCACACTCAATTTTTGACCATCGCCTACTGGTAATGGGTCCCAAGCTTTTTTGGTTAATATATTTTTAATAGAAAAATTATTGAACACCACACCTAATGTACCAGTAAGCCCAATACCACCACCAAAGCCCGCTGATAGCTCCAACTGATCGCTACTTTTTTCAACTACAGTATAGGTTAAGTCCACCGTTCCTTTATCTTGATTTGGTTCGTAATTTACACCTATTTTTTCTGGGTCAAAAAATCCTAATGCACCTATTTCACGTTGGCTCCGTACAAGGTCATTTCGGCTAAATTTGTTACCCGGCACAGTTCTTAGTATTCGTCTTATTACATACTCTTTAGTTTTATCGTTACCTTTTATAGTTATATTACCTATTCTAGCTTCTGGACCTTCCGTTATTTTTATTTCATAATCTATGGTATCATTATACACAGCTGTTTCGGTTGGTTCGGCTCTAAAAAACAAATAACCATCATCAACATACAAGCTACTTACATCGGCACCACCATCGAGACTAAGTTTTTTTCCTACCCTTTTTTCTAACAAATCGAGGTTATATACATCGCCTTTTTTAATACCTAATATTAGGTTAAGTATAGAGTCTTTATACTTTGTTGCACCTTTCCATACTATATTGCCAAAGCGGTATTTGCGACCCTCGCTTACTTTAATATCAATATTCATATTGCCATTAGTAGCGTAATAGTTAGTGTCAGACACTATTTGGGCATCTCGGTAGCCTAAGGCATTGTAATAATCAAGTACGGCTTCTTTGTCTTCGCCAAACTTTTTTTGGTTAAATTTAGCATTGCTAAATAATTTTAATCGTAAGTAAGGGTCTAACAATTCTTTGGTTTTGCTTACACTCAAAAAACCCACTTCGTTTACATAATCCTTAAATGTTTTATACGTTTTGGTGCCGTATATACTTACCGGTTTATCGGGAAAAAGCGTAAACTTTGCCATTTCCTTAGTGCCTTTCATTTTCTTTTTCAGCTTATATTCCTCTACGGTTTCGTTGCCGTAAAATGATAGTTCGTTTATTTTTACCTTGCTACCTTTGTCTACTACAAAGGTTACTATATCGCTATTGGTTAGTGAAGGATCTTTAGTTTGTAATACTTTTACGGTTACTTTTGGGTAACCTTTTTCATAATAATATTTTGAAATTACTTCCACCGCATTACGCCTCATATTTTCGGTAATTACCCTTTTTCTTATTAATCCTAATTTTGGTTCAAGGTCTTCTTTTTGCGATTTTTTTACTCCTTCAAATCTGTAATCACTTAGTACAGGTCGTTCTGTAACTTCTATTAGTATATTTATATTTTTACCTACCAATTTAGTTATGCTTATTTGTGTATTAGCAAAATATCGTTGGTTCCATATAGCTTGTACAGCTTTGGCAAATTTGTCGCTACCCGGTAGGCTTATTTTATCGCCAACGGCGATGCCAGATATAGAAATAAGTAATTGATTGTCAAAATGATCAGCACCTTTTACGTCAATAGCGGCCACTGTATACTCTACAGGTGTACGGTTAGTAAGTATATTAAGCAATGCAGGATCAACCGATAAACTACTGTCGGGTATTTGTGCTAGTGCAGAGTAGCTACTTATAACTGAAGTTAATAAAAATAGAATACGTAAACTTTTTGGCATTATTACTGGGTTTTAAAGCGGCAAATTAATTATTAATTTGAAAATTGTTTGTTAAGATATAGTTGTAAATAGTTAAAAACTTAAAGTTAGGTGTTAGTGGGGCTTATTTGTTCACTTGTTTTGCCAAATCGGCGTTCCCTATTTTGATAATCAACTATGGCTTCGTACAGGTTTTCTTTTCTAAAGTCGGGCCAACGGGTATTGGTAAAGTAGAGTTCGGCATAGGCCAATTGGTATAGCAAAAAGTTGCTAATTCGGTACTCTCCACTTGTTCTTATCATTAATTCAGGGTCGGGGAACTGGCTAGTACTTAAAAACTGTTGTATGGTATCCTGATTAATATGGTGGGGTTGTAACTGCCCCAATTGTACTTGTGTTGCTATAGCTTTTACAGTATTTACCAATTCGGTTCGGCTACTATAACTTAAGGCCATTATGAGGTTAAGCCCTGTGTTGTGGCTTGTTTCGTCCAGCGCTTCTTGTAGCTCCTGCTGTGCATAAGGTGGTAGCATAGCCAACTCACCAATTACGTGTAGCTTTATGTTGTTTTTGTTAAGTGTGGGTACTTCTTTACGTATAGTATCTACCAATAGTTCCATTAAGCCAGTAACTTCTTGCTGTGGGCGGTCCCAGTTTTCGGTACTAAATGCGTATAAGGTAAGATAGCCAATACCTAGTTCAGCACAGCCCTCCACTATATTACGTACACTTTCCACCCCGTGAAAATGCCCAAACAAACGATCTTCACCCTTCTCTTTAGCCCAACGGCCATTCCCATCCATTATAATGGCAATATGTTGGGGTAGCTTTTGAGCATCAATATGTGGTGGTATAATTGCCATATAGGTGGGCAAAAGTACCAATTAATAGGCATATTTGAGCTATTAGTGGTTGTATAAATTTGATGGTGGTGTAATTGTGTATTTTATTTTCTAAAGCAATAACTTAACGAATGTATTTTAGTTGCATCTTTCAAATTTTTTGCAAAAGGAATATACTTTACTATAAATATTGTTAAAATAACACTTACTCATTATAAAAAAGATAAAGTAGGTATTGTTACTTCAAAAGTATTTTGAAATGTCGCAAAAACGATTGCACTTTCACCACTCCATAATAAGGTAACTACCATAAATGTAGCAGGGCTAATGGGAAAAGGCTGCAAAAAAACCGCACAAAGGAAAGTAACTTTAAAGGGTTAGCTGCTGTGGATTGTGCTTTATTTGTTATAATCGAAATATTAACCTAAATAAATATTAGCCTGTTTGTACCATACTATTAATACACTAACAAAAACAATTTATAGCTAATTAGCTTATACATATACACTTTTAACATATTTACCTATTACTGCCTAAAGGGTAAAATGCATTTATTGAAATACGATTTTTACAAAACTTAAACTTTACTCTCCCACTATTTTTTTGTATACACCTATTAGCATAATTTGATTTTCAATGGCTGCCATACGTTTGGTACTATTTTTATTAAAATGTGTGGTAACGGCAAACAAAAGCCACACCATAAAGTAGCTATTTTGATTATTAAAGTAGGGTATATCTATAATTTGCCAATATTGGTTGGCAAATACTAGCAATATTAATAATGTTACAATTATAAAATTTCTACCAATCTTTTTTTGCATAGCTGCTAATTCCTGTTCTAATTGTGCTTGGTGGTGCTGTGCAAAAGCTATACTAAATGTACTTGTATTATCGGTGGCTAGGGCTTCTAATGTTTGGTTAAAGCAAGTGTTAATATGCTCCAGTGGTATATCCATAAGGTATAATTATACAGCAAGTTAAGCATTTTTGTAAAAAATAAATATACGGTACATTAAACCAAGTAAACATTGGCAAGTCCATAATACAGCAACATTATTTATTAAAAAAAATAAAAAAATAAACCATGAAAAAAGTAACTTTATTATTAGCAATTATAATTGCTACAGTAGGCTTAAATGCCCAGAACAGGACTAACGAAAACAATAACCTAAAAGGCGAAAGGGCAAGAGTAAAACAAGGTGTAAGAAGTGGCGAAATAACTAGAGGCGAAGCTAAAGTAATAAAAAAGCAAGCAGTAGATGTACAACAAGCAAAAACGGCAGCTAAAGCCGATGGTGTAGTAACTAAAAGAGAAAAAGCAACAGTAGCCAAACAAGACCGACAACTAGACCGTACCATACGCCGTACCAAACATAATAGTAGAGATAGAAACTAAACTTAAGCTATTTATACAATTTGAAAAAAGCAATGACCACTCAGCAATGAGTGGTTTTTTTTTTATAATTAACGAACCTTCAAAAACCCTCAAATGCTACAAAGCAAATAATAATTACAAATTGTTAATTAACTATTATTAATTATTTTATTTTCCTTTTGCCTATAAGCAACAACACTGGTAGCAATAATAAATTAGTTAGTGTAGCTACTAGCAAAGTTAGTGTAGTAAGCCATCCTAGGGCTTTAGTGCCACCAAATTCGCTAAATACAAATATTACAAACCCTGCCATTAGTATAAGCGATGTGTATATAATGCTCAACCCAGTTTGGTTTATAGTAGCACTTACGGTAGCCTTTACATCGCCATTATTGTTGGGCAATTCTTGTTTGTAATTAACCAAAAACCGTATAGTAATATCAATAGCAATACCCAATACCATACTAAATACTAACACAGTACTTGGCTTAAGCGGTACACCTACCCAACCCATTACACCTGCTGTAATTACCAGTGGTATTACATTGGGTATAAGTGAGCAAAGCAATATTCTAACCGATTTAAATAGCCACATCATACATATTGCAATAAGCAAAAATGCCCAAAATATACTTTCTTTTAACCCTTTTATTATGTAATTACTGCCTTCTAAAAATGTAACTGTAGTACCAGTAAGCGATACTTTAAATTTAGTACTATCTGCTTTATTAATGCCATTATCTATATACACATTTTTACTCGAATCTAGTATGGTGTTTATTTGTTTTTCTACCTGGCCTAATATATTTTTAAGTTCTATAGTACCTACATCTGCCATGGTGGTACTAATTCTAATTTCATGCTTAGCACTATCCACAAACGATTTCAGTAGCCTATTGGTAATAGTAGTTTTGTTACTGTTGGTAGTATCACCATCGCCTAAGCCTTGTTGCAACAGCCCTGTTTTTACCAAACTCCAAGCCTCAGCATCTAAGTTGGTTAGGGTATCATTGCCACTTTTGGCACGGTAGGCAAATTTTATTCCATCTACCAAACTTGTAGGCTTACCAAATGCGGCATTGGCAAATATACTATCTTCTAATGTGCTAACTTTTTCTACTACTTTGTGTATAAATTGTCGCCATGCTTTATCGCCTAATACTTCTTTTTGTTTAGGTACGTGTATAGTTATTTCCAAAGGCATAATACCTTTAAAATGTTTTTCAAAAAACTTTAAATCCATATACACTTGATCATTTTTAGGCAAATCGTCAACAATATACCCTACACTTTTGAGGTTAAATAAGCCAATGCCAGCTATTGCCAATACGGCTAAAGTGCCACCAATAGTGTATTTGGGGTGGTTTACTACCCAGCCTTCCATTTTATGTAGTAGGTTGGTTATGTATTTATTATGCAAGTATTTTAGCTGTGCTTTTTTTGGCGTAGCCATTATACTTAATGCAAAAGGTATAATAATAAGCGAAATAAAAAACAGTAACAATATATTAATACCTGCTACTATACCAAACTCAATGAGTATAGCACTTTTGGTAAGTGCAAATACTGCAAACCCAATAGCAGCCGATATATTGCAAAATAATGTAACCACACCCATTTTGCTAATCATACTTATAATAGCTTGTTTTTTATCTTGTTTTTCTTGCCATGCTATATGGTATTTGTTTAAAAAATAAATGCAATTAGGTATGCCAATAACTACTACCAAAGGCGGTATAAGGGCATTTAGTACCGATATTTTGTACCCCAACAATTCAATAGTACCAATACTACAAATAACACCAATAGCTACCACCAATAATGATAATAACATTGCCGATACCGACCTAAAAAACAGCAGTAAAATGATGGCAGAAAATAATACAGATAGTGCCAAAAACAATTTCATCTCTTTTAATATACGAGTAGCTAAGGAGGAACGTATATAAGGTAACCCACTTTTATGCACTTCTATTTTTGTAGCATTTTCAAATGCAGCCAATGTGGCATCTACTTGTGCTACCACACTTTCTCTACTTTTACTATTTAGCGAATCGGCATTAATTCTAATACCGCAAAGGTATGTTTTTGTAGTAGGGTTATATAGTAAGTTTTTGTATATTGGTAAGCCTTCAAATATAAGCCTACTCTCATTTACAGCCGTTTGTTGGTAGGTAGTATCAGCAAATATTTTTACCGATTCTAATTTGCCAGTTTCATTATTAGCTACTAAATTAACAGCACTTGTTACACTTGCTACATCAAGTACACCTGGTATATTTTTTAGGCTTTTTTGCATATTTACATAGGCTGTAAATATTTTTTCGGTATATAAACTATCCGTTTGTATGGCAGTTACCAGTAGGTTTCCATCTTCACCAAATTTACTTTTAAATTCAGTGTAAGTTTTTAATTTTATATTGTCACTTGGTATTGCTTTCGCAAAATCATAACTTAATTTTACATTTTTTGCATGCCATGCCATAAATGCTGTAAAGGCTATTAGTAGTACCATTAATGCCACCTTGCTTTTATATACCAGTTCGCCAATTTTTTGCCACATAGTGTTGTAGGGTTAAGTTATGCAAAGAAACTTAAACTTTCTGTTAATGTATTGGCAATTACGCAACTTTTTTAAATAACTTTACTAAATGAAGCCCATCGCTTTTTTAATTTTTATATGTAGTATAGCTTTTCATTGTACTGCACAAATTCCTATTGGTACATGGCGGGAGCATTTACCTTATAACAGCGGCATTAATGTGTGTGTCATTAATAATAAAATATACACAGCAACAAGCCAAGCCATTTTTTATGTAGATGCCGACGATTATACTATTGGCAAACTAAGTAGGGTAAATGGGTTGAGTGAAACTGGTATAGCTGTTGCAAAAAAAAATGTACAAAATAATAGCCTCATAATTGCTTATGCTAATAGTAATGTTGATGTAATTGTTAACAACACTATTATAAATTATAATGACATAAAACGAAAAAATATAATTGGCGACAAATCAATTTATAATATATATAGCCTCAATAATTTTAATTATTTATGTTGTGGCTTTGGCATAGTGGTAATGGATGAGGCTCGTAACCAAACCAAAGAAACTTATTATATTAGTAATACAGGCGGCAATGTAAAAGTTACAGGACTTACAAGTGATACTAGTTTTTTATATACAGCCACTGCCGAAGGTTTAAAAAAAGCACCACGCAATAGTAGTGCATTAGCCAACTACACTACGTGGCTCAATGTAAGTGTTAGTAACGGTTTGGGTGGTGGAGCAGTAGCCGATGTATACAATTATAAAGGCACTATTATGGTGGTTAAAAACGATTCTATATTTAAGCAAGTAGGTACTAATTGGGTGTTGTTTTATGCTTCGCTAAATGCTATTGTTAATGTTACTGTAAGTGAGGAAAAACTGTTATTGAGCGAAAGTGTAAGTGGCACTGCAGGTAGGGTAGTACAACTTGATGGTAGTGGTGCAGTTACCAATACAATTAAGCAAAACAGTTTCCCCGAAAGCCCACGACAAGCAATTATAATTGGTAATACATATTGGATAGCCGATTATTATAAAGGTTTATTTAAGGTAGATAATAACCAATTTGTAAACTATCAACCCAATGCACCCATTGGTACAGCAAGTGGCGATATGTTAGTAGCTAACAATACTTTATATGCCACAGCAGGGGCAGTAAATGATGCCTACCAATATACTAATAATACAAATGGCATCTATTCATTTTCCAATAATTATTGGAACCCATTGTGGCGGTTTACTATAGCGGCAATGGATACTATGAATGATTTTGTAAGCCTTGCAGCAAACTCTCAAAGCCTTTACTGTGGTAGCTTTGGTGGTGGATTGTTGCAAATTAATACTAATAATACTGTACAAGTATATAAACAAAATTCGCCCTTGTTACCAGCTATAGGCGACCCTGGCAGTTACCGTATAAGTGGCTTAGCTTACGATGCCGAAGCCAATTTGTGGGTGGCTAATTATGGTACTAGTAAGCAATTGCATGTACTTAAAGCCGATAAAAGTTGGCAGAGTTTTACAGTGCCATTTTTTTTAAATGAAAATGCAGTTGCCGATATTGTAATAGATGATGCAAATCAAAAATGGATAATAAGCCCAAAATCAAATGGGTTAATTTGTTATAATAGCGGGGCTAATATTAATGTAACTAATGATGATAAATGGAGGCTATACCGTACAGGTTCGGGCAATGGCAACTTACCTATTAACGATGTAAATTGTATAGTAAAAGATAAAGATGGTATACTGTGGATAGGCACTGCCAAAGGTATTGCAATAATAGCCTGTGCCGATAATGTATTTGTAAATGGAGGATGCGATGCCGTATTGCCCATAGTGCAGCAAGATCAGTTTGCCGGGTATTTATTTCAAAATGAAGTAGTACAAACCATAGCTGTAGATGCTGCCAACCGTAAGTGGGTAGGTACTAAAAACGGTTTATGGCTAATAAGCGCCAATGGCGAAAAAATTATATATAGGTTTAGTGCTGCTAATAGCCCTTTGCTTAATGATGATATTAAGAAAATTGGCATTGATCCACTCAGCGGCGAAGTATTTATAGCTACTGCCAAAGGGCTTTGTAGCTTTAGAGGTACTGCAGCCGAACCTGCCGAAGAGCAAAGTAAATTAGTAATATTTCCTAACCCAGTACCAGCAAATTACACTGGCTTAATTGGTATTAAAAATGTACCAAATAATAGTATTGTAAAAATAACAGAGCTTAATGGCAAGTTAGTATATCAAACAAAAGCATTAGGTAGCCAAGCCGTATGGAATGGGCTTAACTACCAAGGCAAACGGGTAAGCAGTGGTGCATATTTAGTATTAGCAACTAGCGAAATCACCAATGAGAAGGCCTTTGGTAAATTATTTTATATTAGTAATTAAATAACATGGTCAATAATAAAGCAGCACAATATATTTTAAACCGACCCTTACTATTAAGTATATTAAGTGGGTTATTATTATTTGCAGCTTGGCCTATGAGTGTGGCCACACCATTAATATTTATAGCATTTGTACCAATATTGCATATAGCTAATTTGCCATTAAGTAGGTTTAGTTTTTTTTTATACCTATATATTGCGCTATTAATTTGGAACGTTTCCACCACTTGGTGGATATGGTATGCATCACCAGCTGGTGCAATAGGAGCCTTTGTAGCAAATAGTTTGCTTATGTGTATGCCATGGTTGTTGTACAAGTTAGTAAAGCATAAGCTACCCACTCATTTAGCTTATGTAGCACTAATTGCATTTTGGCTTTGTTGGGAGTATTTTCATTTGCATGATTGGGGCTTAAGTTGGCCTTGGCTTACTGTAGGCAATGTATTTGCAACCCATACTAATTGGGTGCAGTGGTACCAATATACAGGTGTAAGTGGTGGTACATTATGGGTTTTGTTGGTAAATGTGTTTGTTTATAATTTAATTACGCAATATAAAATTTACAAATTAATTGCTCCAATTTTAGCCATTATTATACCTATAATTGTTTCATTTTCTGCCTTACCTATTTTTAGCAAAAATAGTAATGGTACACAAGTAGTTATATGCCAACCCAATATTGACCCTTACACTAAAGTAAATAATACCAATACAGCATCGCAAATAAGTACCTTATTAAATACTAGCAGGTTGCAAGTAGATAGTAACACTCAATTGCTACTATGGCCCGAAACTGCCTTGTACAGCCAGTTTGGCTTTAATGAAAGTAAGCTTAATCAAAATGCAGAGTTGGATAGTGTATTCCTTTTTTTGCAACAGTATCCTAAGCTGCAATTATTTACAGGTATTGAAAGTATGCAATATTTTAACACACCCACACAGTATAGTAAGCAGTTGACTAGTAGTACCATAAGTTACGAAAGTTATAATGGCAGTGTGCTACTACAAGGTAACCAAGCAAAGGCATTTTACCATAAGTCAATGTTAGTACCTGGCGTAGAAACCTTACCATCTTTTCTTAACTTTATGGGTAAGTGGTTCGAGGATTTGGGAGGCACTACCAACGGTTATGTAAAGCAAATAAATAGAACACCCATTGTTACTAACAGTAATATAGTATTAGCACCATCAATTTGTTATGAGAGTATATATGGTGGCTTTATGAGTAAGTACATACATAATGGAGCTACTGTAATTGCTATTATAACTAACGATGGTTGGTGGCGTAATACACCAGGGCATCAGCAACATTTTGCGTATGCAAAACTAAGGGCTATCGAAAATAAATGTTATGTACTGCGTAGTGCCAATACAGGTATAAGTGGCGTTATTAACCCTTATGGGCAAGTGTTACAAACTTTGCCTTACAATACCAATGGTGCTATAAAGGCTACTATTCCCATAAGTAACGTTAACCATACATTGTACACTAAATACCCCGATTGGTTGTATAAACTTGCTGTAGTAGTAGCCTTATTTATACTATTATTTTATTTGTATGCAAAAATATTTGCTAAGGCAAAAAAGTAATTAAACCTTTACGTATATTTTTTTCTTATCCATAAGGTAAGCTATAAGCCAATAAAATAGTATCATGGTAATGGCATACAAAAACGACCCTAATCGCAAATCTGAGGTACTAATATTTTTAAATACATTTTCATAAATCCAGCCTAACGGTGATGTGAATTTTTGTACAGCATCTTTTGTAAAGCCATTGGGTATTAATATTAAATTGAGTACTCTTGGCAAAGCTCCACTAAGTACAAAAATAAACAATGGATTTTTGCCAAAGGCATCAAAAAATTTGCCAAAAAGTTTTGGCACTTTTACTAACTCAAATAAGTATATAAATGTACCAATTATAAATGTACCCATACCTGTAGTTACTACTGTATAGCTACTAGTCCATATTTTTTTATTAATGGGAAATAAGGTGCTCCACAATACACCAATTATTGTAAGCGCTATACCTGCTATTAATAATTTTTCTATGGTATGCCTACCGCTGCCATTATCTTTTATGTACTTACCTATTACATACCCAAATATTACTTGAACTATTGCAGCAATTGTTGATAGTAAACCCTCTGGGTCAAATACATATTTAATACCTTTAATTTCTTCACCTTTATAAAGGTGTGGGCTACCTATTACATACTTATCAATTGATGTACCCACCCAACCAGTTATACTATATGGGTCAGTTGGATTACCAAAGTAACAAATGGCCCAGTATAGCAATAGCAATGTTATACCAATAATTATTGCAATATTTCGTTTACAATAATATATAATAACAGATGCAAAAAAGTAGCATAATGCAATTCTTTGCAGCACACCCAATAACCTAATACCTTGTACATTATTTTTGGCATCTACGTATTCCCATGGCTTCCATACTAAGTTATTTATTTTGGTAACATCATCAACCTGCCATTTAATAAAGGGTAACCAATTTAAAACAAGCCCAATTAAAAAAATAAGTATTGTTCTTTTTATCACTTTTTTCCAAAAAAAACTATCGGCACTAGCATAAAATTTTGGCATTACAAATGCCATAGCATTACCTACTGCAAACAAAAAAAATGGGAACACCAAATCAGTAGCAGTTAAGCCGTGCCACTCTGCATGTTTTAACGGCGGATATATGTAACTCCATGAGCCTGGAGTGTTTACTAATATCATTAAAGCAACGGTCATTCCCCTAAATACGTCAAGTGAATAATATCTTTGATTCATAGTGTTTTATTAATAATTATAGCCTTTGGGTTAACATTTTTATTACTATATTTGCACTTGCTGCTTTAATAGCCTAAGGCAAGTTCAACTGCTGTATATAACTACTCTAATCTATTGATTTATAATAGTTTTAAAGGTAAGTGATTTATTAAAATAATTTAATTTTTATTTTTTTAATTCCAATTATGCCAACAGTTACACTTGATAACATTAAAGTATCAAATTTACCTAATTACCTCATTTACAACACTTTAAATGGGACTGATGTGGCGAAGCTATACTAAAAAACTAAACAGATGGAAGAAAACAATAAAAAATGGTATGCAATATATACCAAACCACGCTGCGAAAAAAAAGTACATCAATACTTAACACTTAAGCAAATTGAAAGCTACTGCCCAGTACAATCTTTTAAAAAAAGATACACCGATAGGTACAAAGTTGTAGAAGAACCACTATTTAAAAGCTATGTATTTGTAAATATTACCCAAAAAGAAATAACTGAAGTAAGGTTGACGGTTGGGGTGGTAAACTTCGTCTATTGGTTACACAAACCTGCCGTTATAGCAAATGAAGATATAATTACAATTAAAAAATTTTTGAATGAGTATGTTCATATCACCTTACAATCAATTGACTTAAAAGAAAATCAAAGGATAATCGTAACATCTGGCCTTTTTATGCAACATAAAGGCACTGTAAAACAAGTGAAAAAAAATAAAGTAGTTGTATACCTTGACAGCCTTGGTGTTGCTATGGTTGCCGAATTGCATAAAAGTGATATAATATTAGCTTAAAAAAAAATTAAAATTTATTATGATAAAAAAAATAGTATTACCAGTATGTGTTAGCATTTGCTACCTTATACTTACAAGCTGTGGTGCCGGTAAGCAAATTGTGATGACCAATTACCAAAAGTACCAAACCAATATTGATTCATTAACAATAGCGGCACTTGATCCCATAATTCAAAAAAACGATATACTATCGGTTAATATAAGTGTAGCAGGTAGTAAAACGGCACAAGACCTTGCTTCAATATACAACGGCCCTAATAGTAATAACCTTAATGCTCAAGGCTATATTGTAAGCCCCAAAAATGGGTGTATTAACATTGTATCAATAGGATTAATACCAGTTGCTGGCAAATCAAAACAAGAAGCGGCGGAGTTGATTGTAGAAAAACTAAAGGGTAAGTTATTAGACCCTATTGTAACTATACGTATTACTAACTTTAGGGTAATTATAGAAGGTGAAATTGGGCGACCTGGACCAATTGAAGTTACCAACGAAGTAATAACATTACAACAAGCTATTGGCTTAGCAGGTGGTACTACTTTATACGCCACACTTAACGATGTACAAATTATTCGTAATGATTATAACGGACAAAAATTAGCACATATTGATTTACGTAAAGATGAAATATATACTACCAAAAAAGAATACTTTTATTTAAAACAAGGTGACCTTATAATGATAGGAGCAAATAGAGAAAAAATTGCTAGTACTAACCAATCTACCTCACGTACTATTGGTTATGCCTCTACAGCTTTGTCAATATTACTGGCAATGTTCACCATATTTGGTCAACGAAATTAAAAAATTTAATACAATCACTTTTACATGGAACAAACAACTGAACAAAATAAAGTTAAACTGCCTGTACCCGAAGTAAGTAATGCGGCTGGAGGGTTTAATTTAAAAGATTTTGTAATACGGTATGCAAAGTATATTCCTTTAATAATATTGGGAGTTGTAATTGCTTATTTTGGTGCAAAGCTTAACCTACGCTATACCACTAATATGTACCAAGCAAGTGGTACAATGTTAGTAAAGGAAGAGAAGCAAGGAGCCTCTGATAAAAAAGCAATTGAAGAACTATTTACCTCCCAATCGGGTAATGATTTGTATACTGAAATAGAGTTGATGAAATCTCGTAAATTAATGAAACGAGTGGTTACCTCTCTTAATTTGCAGTATAACTATCAAACAAAAGGTAAAGTAAAAACATCATTACTTTACGGCGGTATACCACTACACTTAACACTTGTAAAAAATACTGATTCTTCAGTTGGGTTAAGCTTTGAAATAAAAGTGATTAACGACAACGAATTTCAAATAAGTCAGGTAGCAGGTAATTATAAATTTGGGCAAGAAATTGCTCTGCAAAATAAAATAGTAAAAGTAGAAAAAACAGATAGTTATAATACACCATCAAGCATTGGACAAAAGTTTATAATAAGTTGGCAACCCTTAGAAGCCATAAGTGCTGGGCTAATAGGGTCAGTAAAAATTAGTACCCTTGGCGACCAAACAAGAATATTAAGGGTATCAATAGAAGGGGAAAGCCCAAGGCAATGTGCCGATATTGTAAACCAGTTAATGTATGAATATATTAATGATAATAGAGAAAAAAATAAGGAGGTGTCTGAATTTACAAAACAATTTATTGACCAAAGGGTACAAGAACTTTCGGGTGACTTAGAAAAAATTGAAAATAATGCCAAAAATTTTAGACAAGTTAACAACTCCATTAACCTTGATGCTCAATCGCAAATATACTTAGCCGATTTGAATGCTGCACAAAAAGACCTTACGAAAGAACGTATAACGCAAAATGTTGCTGAAAGTATACTAGACAAGTTTGTAAAAGATGATAAAGTACAAGGCTATGCTCCAGCATCTGGTGGGTTGTTAACCGATCCTAATTTAGAAAATTTATTTTTGCAATATAATACCATACAGTTTGAACGTAAACGAGTAAGAGAAACCGACGACGATAACGGATTTACTTATGTAGAAAAAACAAACGATGTAAAACGATTACGACTAGCCATTATAGAAGGCTTGAGCAAAGTAGTAGCACTTAGCAACGGTAATGCAAATAGCTTACAAACTACTATTTCGCAAAATATAGGGAAGCTAAAAGATGTACCTGCACTACAAAACGAATTATTAAATTATGGTAGAAACCAAAAAATTGTTGAAGAGTTATATTTATTTTTAAAGAAAAAAGGTGAAGAAGCTGGTATAAGTTCAGCCTCTACTATTTCTAACTCCTCTATTATTGACTATGCATTAGTTAACGGTGCACCTATATCGCCTATACCAAGCAAAACTTACTCTCTAGCTATATTTTTAGGGCTTTTAATACCAGCAGCTATTGCTTATATTATTGAATTATTTAACGATAAAATAAGGTACAGAGATGATATAGAAAAACAAACCGATACACCAATAATAGCCGAAGTTGGACATAATGAACAAATGGAAACTTTAGTAGTAACCAGTAAATCTCGTAAGGTAATAGCGGAGCAGTTTAGAATGATACGTACCAACTTACAATACTTGGTAGGCAATAAAGAAAAATATACCGTACTCGTTACCTCATCGTTTAGTGGCGAGGGTAAATCATTTATTAGTACCAATATTGCAGCTGCCTTATCGCTTACTGGCAAACGTACCGTGCTATTAGAGTTTGACTTACGTAAGCCAAAAATTATAGAAGGCTTAGGCATGGCCAAATCGGCTGGTATTACCAACTTTGTGGTAGGCAAAGCAGAAATTAAAGATATAATTCGCCCAATACCGAACTATGAAAACCTTTGGGTAGTGGGTTGTGGTGCTATACCGCCTAACCCTGCCGAGTTATTGTTAGAAAACAATATAAAAATATTATTTGAATACTTAAAAGCAAACTTCGATAATATTGTAATAGATAGTGCTCCTGTTGGCTTGGTTACCGACTCTATGACACTATCCAAATTTAGCGATGCTACCTTGTATATAGTAAGGCATAAGTATACAATGAAAAAACAAATACGATTGGTAGATGAATTGTACACTACTGGTAAATTACCAAAATTATCAATTGTAATTAACGATGTAATTGGTAGTACTGGTGGTTACTATGGTTACGGTGGTTATGGCTACGGTTATGGCCGTACTTACGGTTATGGTTATGGCTACTTTGAAGTAAGTAAACGTAATAGGTCAAAAGAACTATGGTCCAAAATTAAAGGGTTCTTACTATTTTGGAAATAAATAATTAAGTACCTTGATACTTACAATTATTGGTAACCGACCACAACTTATAAAAGCAGCAATGGTAAGCAAAGCCTTTGCTGTTAATGGTATAGCGGAGCAACTACTATACACTTACCAACATTATGATGTCAATTTATTTGAAAAAAATTGTGAAGAACTTGGCTTACAGTTTACTAACCATAAGTTAGTTAATAAACAACCCCAATCGTTACACGACTATATTTACAATATTGAAGTACAGGTAAATGCATCCGCCTTAGCGGATAAAAAAATAAAAGCTGTACTTGTATATGGCGATACCAATAGTACAGTAGCAGGTACATTATTTGCAAAAAAACACCATTTAAAATTAATACATGTAGAGGCAGGCGAAAGGAGTTATAATAATGCAATGCCCGAGGAGTATAACCGAATAGCAACCGATTATGCAGCTGATTTGTTGTTGTGTGTAAATGCAAAATCCAAACAAAATGTGGCTAACAAAATATACCAATCAAAAAAACTCATAGTTGGCGATATAATGCTTGATGCATTGCTACATTTTAAAAATTATGATACAGCTATTACCGTACATAAAAAAGTAGCAGCGTTAGTTAATGCTAAGCAACCTTACATATACTTTACCTTACATAGGCAGGCTAATACAACTGAAGTAAGTAATGTAAATGCAATACTTAAAATGCTAGGGCAATTGCCCTACACAATAGTATGGCCAATGCACCCAAGGTTACATAGTATAAAAGCAAAGTTGAGCATACCTAACAATATAATAGTAACCTTACCTATAGCTTATATTGAAAACATAAAAATAGTAACAGCTGCTACTGCTGTAATAACAGATAGTGGTGGGTTGCAAAAAGAAGCTTATTGGCTACAGAAACAATGTATTACTTTAAGGGCCGATACCGAGTGGACAGAAACACTACACCATAATTGGAATACACTATATACTGGCAATAATGCAAACGATATCATAAGCATTTTACATAAAAAAATAAACTTGACTACTTGGAATATAAAGCAATTTGGCAATGCAAAAGCTGCCCATAATATTACAAAAGCTGTAAAAGCATATATACAGTAATGAGTACT
Organism: Chitinophagaceae bacterium; assembly: GCA_043778255.1. Taxonomy (GTDB): domain Bacteria; phylum Bacteroidota; class Bacteroidia; order Chitinophagales; family Chitinophagaceae; genus JAYWGN01. The sequence continues at coordinate 21,168 of JAYWGN010000046.1, forward strand.
ACTATACACCATACAGCTACTGTAGATGAAGGTTGTACTATTGGCAACAATACTTACATTTGGCATTACACTCATATATGTAGTGGTGCAGTAATTGGCAACAATTGTACTATTGGGCAAAATGTGTATGTAGCAGCAACAGTAATTGTTGGCCACCAAGTAAAAATTCAGAATAATGTAAGTTTGTACGACGGTGTAGTATGTGAAAACGATGTTTTTATAGGGCCAAGTGTAGTATTTACCAACGTTATAAACCCTCGGAGTTTTATAATTAAAAAAGCCGAATACAAACAAACCGTAGTACAGCAAGGTGCTACCATTGGTGCTAATGCTACTATACTTTGCGGTGTTACAATTGGGCAATATGCTATGGTAGGTGCAGGTGCAGTAGTTACCAAAAGTGTACCAAACTTTGCAGTAGTTATTGGTAATGCTGCTTCGCAAAATGGGTGGGTAAGTAAGGCGGGCAATACATTACAATTTAATAACGAAGGTATTGCAATTTGTACTGCTACTATGGAGCAGTATGTACTTAATAATGGTGAGTGTACTTTAAGTTAAATAATATAATTACATAATAAAACTTTTTTGAAAAATTTTGTACTCATTGGTGTTGCAGGTTATATAGCACCAAGGCACTTAGAAGCCATTAAAAATACGGGCAATAATTTATTAGCCGCCATTGACAAAAATGACTCCGTAGGTATATTAGATAAGTACTTCCCTGAGGCTCAATTTTTTACTGAGTTTGAAAGGTTTGACAGGCATTGCGAAAAACTTAAACGAAATAATACAACTATTGATTATGTAGTAGTATGCAGCCCCAATTATTTGCACGATGCACATATTAGGTTTGGGCTAAGGTTAGGTGCCGATGTTATATGCGAAAAACCAATAGTACTCAACCCTTGGAATATTGATGCACTCAGTACCTTACAACAGGAAACTAATAAGCAAGTATTTACAATATTACAATTACGATTATACCCACAAATGTTAGCGTTAAAAACTAGCATTGAACAATCAGCCAATAGCCACCATATAGTAGAGCTACAATATATAAGTGCTAGAGGTAATTGGTACTACAACAGTTGGAAGGGTGATATAACCAAAAGTGGCGGAATAGCCACTAATATTGGCATTCATTTTTTCGATATTTTAATATGGTTATTTGGTACGGTACAGCTTAGTATAGTAACTGAACTTACTACTACCAAAGCCACTGGTACATTGCAATTTGCTAATGCTACCGTTACTTGGTTGTTAAGCATAAGTGCTGCCGATTTGCCACAGGCTACACAGCTATTAGGTGCATTAACTTACCGCAACCTTACTGTTAATGGCCATAGCATTGAGTTTAGCGATGGGCTTAGTAACCTACACACCAATTGTTATAACAATATATTGCAAGGCCAAGGTGTTACGTTGGCGGAGTGCAAGCCCGTAATTGAGTTAGTACACCAAATAAGAAACAGTAAAGTATAAATGAGTGAAAATAAAATAGTACGTACCAACTTTATGTGGAGTTACTCCCAAAAAATTGGGCAGACAATTATAGGAATATTAATTGCTGCTATATTAGCAAGAATAATATCTCCCGCAGAAAATGGGTTAATTGTTTTTTCATTATCCATTAATGCTGTGGCAGGTATGTTTTTAAACTTTGGGTTTTCAAGTGCCATAGTACAGCAAAAAGAGGTTAACCAACAGCAGCTTTCGTCGGTATTTTTTTTTAATATGGTGTTAGCAACTAGCATTATGTTGTTGCTAATGAGTGTAGCAGGTTTTTTGGCTCAGTATTACGAAAATTCAGTATTGCAAAATGTAATAATTGTATCCAGTATCTCTTTTGTTTTTAATGCAGCCAATATAGTACCAGTAGGTATGCTTACTAGGCAAATGCGGTACAAAACTATTGCCATACGTAGCCTAATATCAACTATATTAAGCGGTAGCATTGGCGTAACTATGGCCTACAACGGCTATGGTGTTTGGAGCATAGTAATACAGCAATTAGGCTATGTAGTATTTAACACTATTGGTAACTATTTAGCCACCAAGTGGTGGCCTATATGGTACTACCAATTTGGTAGTATTAGGCACATGTTTAATTTTGGCTTTTTTATGTTTTTATCGGGTATGTTGGATAGCATATATAGTAAACTCGATTATTTTATAATAGCAAAAGTTTTCAAGTTTGGTAGTTTGGGGCAGTATGGGCGGGCCCAAATGTTTGATACACAATTACGTGACCTCACCTCATCAAGTATTATAGGGGTATTGTTTCCTTTGTTTGCACAAAAACGTGATGATAAGCAAGCTCTCCAAACAATGTACGAAACCTACTTTGAAATGGTTACACTTATATTTTGTTTGTTCAGTGGAGCCATGTTTTTAGCAGCAGGTTTTGTATTTCACATACTATTTGGTAGCCAATGGACGGAGTCGGTTTTTTATTTCAAAATATTTATAATAGCAGGTTTTGCTTATCCATTAAGTTCATTATCGTTATCTATTATAGAATCAAGAGGTAATAGCAAAAACTTTTTAAAAGTGGAGGTGCTTAAAAAAATATTGTTTCTACCCACTTATTTTATTGCTTATTATCATGGTATTATACCTTACTTATACAGCTACTTAATTGCTTGTTTTATAGGTACTTTTTTAAATGTAAAATTTGTAAATTTTGAAATACCATTTAACTTTAAAAAAATCGTGTTAACCTTTTTTAGTTATTACATACCAGCTGCTATAATTATAGGGGTACTCTATTTTATATTTTCCAAATACACATTAATAACCACCGAAATTGATGGTGTAATAGCCGCCATTTTATTTTTTGGCACCTACTTTTTATTACAGTATTATACCAAAAGCAAAGGGTTGCAATACCTTAAAGCATTTTTATTCAAATGATAAATGTAACTACACCATTTTTGCCACCAATAGAGGAGTACCAAGCCATTATTAAGGGTATATGGAGCAGGCAATGGCTTACCAATAACGGGCCATTAGTACAGCAACTAGAGCAGCAGCTTAAGGAGTATTTGCAGGTTGATCATTTGTTATATACCAACAATGGTACTGTAGTATTGCAAATGGCATTAAAGTTATTGCCACGCCAAGGCGAAGTTATAACCACACCATTTAGCTATGTAGCCACTACCAATGCCATATTGTGGGAAGGGTTTACCCCAGTATTTGTTGATATAAAAGCAACCGATTATAATATTAACGAAACCCTAATAGAAGCAGCAATTACGCCTAACACAGTAGCCATTATGGCTACACATGTATATGGCAACCCTTGCAATGTTGAGGTAATACAAGCCATTGCTACCAAGCATAACCTTACCGTTATATACGATGCTGCACATACTTTTGGCACATTGTATAAGGGCAAACAATTGCTAAGCTATGGCGATATAGCTACATGCAGCTTTCATGCCACCAAAGTATTTCATACTATTGAGGGTGGTTGTATTATATGTAAAGATGCTGCTACCGAAACCAAATTAAAACTAATGCGAAGCTTTGGGCATATAGGCGATGAGTATTATAGTGTAGGTATTAATGGCAAAAATTCGGAGTTTCATGCAGCTATGGGTTTATGCAATTTGCCACACTTGCAAAGCATAATTGAAGCCCGAAAGCAATGTTATAATTATTATTGCAAAGCTATTGCAAACATGCCTTTGCAAATACCCGTACCGTTAGATGCTACTAGTTACAACTATGCATATTTTCCTGTAATATTTGATAGTGAAATAGCCTTGCAAAATACTGTAGCAGCTTTGCTGCAAAATAATATAAATGCTAGGCGTTACTTTTACCCATCGTTAAATGAGTTACCGTTTGTAATAGGTGCAGCTGAGTGTACAGTTAGCGAAGCCGTAAGCACAAGGGCTTTAAGCTTGCCACTAAGCAATACCTTAGCCCTTACCGATATTGATACAATAGTAGCCGTTATAAAATCAGTAATAGGCGAAGTATGAAAATTGCAATAATGCAACCTTACATATTTCCCTATATTGGGTACTTTCAGCTTATACAAGCAGTCGATAATTTTGTACTATACGATAATATAGAGTTTACCAAAAAAGGTTGGATTAACCGTAACAGAATATTAGTAAATGGTAAAGATGAATTTGTAAGCCTACCCCTCAAAAAAGATTCGGATTATAAACACATAGTACAAAGGCAATTGGCCGATACTTGGGCAACCGATAAATTAAAAATACTTAACAAAATAAAAGGAGCTTATAGCAAAGCACCACAATACACCACAGTATTGCCTTTAATAGAAGGTTGTTTGAATTATAACAATACCAATTTGTATTATTTTATTGCCAATGCAATAAAAAATATTTGTAACCACTTGGGTATAACTACTACCATTACTACCTCATCGAGCTTAGCTATAAACCATAGTTTGAAAAGTGAAGAAAAAGTACTAGCTGTTAGTAACCATTTAGGTGCCACCACCTATATTAACCCTATTGGTGGGTTAGCCTTATACAGCAAACCTACATTTGCTAATAGCAATATTGAGTTGCAGTTTTTAAAAACAAAAGCATTTGAATACAAGCAATTTAATAATGAATTTATACCATACCTCTCCATTATTGATGTATTAATGTGTAACGATTTGCCAACAGTGCAACAAATGTTAACACAACAATTTGAAATAATATAAATACCATAAAGTAAATGTTTACTTGGATTAAACAAGGGCAGTTATTTGACCCTACCGTTATAGAAAATAAGCCCCAATGGATGGATGCTTTTGCTCAAGCACCATCAGTTATAATATTTGAAAAACATATACGAATTTATTTTTCATGTAGGCCAAGGCCAAATGATAGTGGGCAATATGTTAGCTATTCGGCTTATGTTGATGTTGATAGATATGACTTTAAAAAAATACTAAAAATAAGCGACCATCCAATATTGACATTAGGCGAATTAGGCACTTTTGATGAGTTTGGCACTTACCCTGCATCGGTTATAAAGCATAATGATGAATACAGAGTTTACTTTGGCGGTTGGACCCGTTGCGAATCAGTACCCTTTAATGTTGCAATTGGCTTAGGTATAAGTAGCGATGGTGGTAACACTTTCAACCGTTTGGGTAATGGTCCAATACTGTCTTACACCCCCGACGAACCATTTATATTAAGTGGTCCTAAAATAAGATTTTTTAACAACACCTACTACTTGTTTTATATAGCAGGGCGTAAGTGGATATTGGATAACGGCAAACCCGAACCTGTATACAAAATAAGAATGGCTACGAGTGAGGACGGCATTAATTTTACCAAACATAATAATGACTTAATAGAAAGTAAAATTGAAGATAACGAAGCACAAGCTAGCCCCGATGTAATATGGCTTAACGGCAAATACCACATGTTTTTTTGTTATAGATATAGTGCCAACTACCGTAGCAAAACAAATGGCTACCGCATTGGCTATGCCTCATCAACTGATTTAGTAACTTGGGCTAGAGACGATAAACAAGTAGGCATTACTGTATCCGACACAGGTTGGGATAGCGAAATGGTAAGTTACCCACATGTATTTGAGTTAGATGGTAAAGTACACATGTTTTATTTAGGTAACCAAGTAGGCAAACAAGGGTTTGGTTGGGCTACACTGCAACAATAAATAAGTTGGTCGTCGTCACCCTAGTTGCAGTATGCAAAAGTACCAAATACCATAGCTTTATATCTTGTTATTTTTAAATGTAAAGTTTATAATTTAAAAAAGTTCTATTACTTTTAATGCTCATTATATAATTTAATTTTTTTTTATAAAAGAATGGATTCAACAACTAGGCACTTATACCATACTCAAGAAAAATGGGAACATAAATTAATTATGCCAGTGCTTACAAAAAACCCTGAAGCATGGCTTGGCGAAGGCTACTACTTTTGGTATTATGAAAATGATGCGATATGGTGGGGAAGAACTGCAAAAAAAAGAACTGGTTATTATCAAGTATATAAAGCTGAGATAGAATTTGAAAATATCTTGGATACGGTTTTTAATGAAGAGCATTACATATTTTGGGTAAAAAATATAGAAAAAGCGATTGAAAAATATATCAAAACTCAAAAAGAAGAAATATCTTTAAAGTACATTAATGATTTTTTTAAGGATAAGGGTATATTTGATGGTATCGATGGTGTTTTGTTTCAAGATATTACAAATAATCCAGATAATTGGATTGTTAAAAAGTTCCAATACAAGAAAAGAATTCAATTAGTGGTATATAATTTGCCTATTATTAATACCTTTACACATAAATTTGAGGCTCAGTGTACATAAAACGTTAAAAAATGATAGACTTAAAGAAAATACAAGAACGATTTGACAACCTTTTTGAGAAAGAAACACAAGAATCATTTAATAATTGGCTTGAAAATAAAAAGAAAAATGAAATCTTTACTTTTTTAGGCAAAGGTAAAATTGAAAATATAAAGCCATGTACCTCAATATTTATTCAATTGTTAATTGTTAGCAAATCTACTACAAGTACATCCAATAATACAAACAATACTGAATCAAACATACAGTATTCAATGGCTGCATAATGGAAATTAAAGTACAACCAATATTAAAATTTCATGGGGTAGATATTCCAAATGTAAATGTTAACCTAACAAGACATTTTAATAATGAAAGCGACCAACCTGAAGTGGAGTTAGAAATTATGCCTAAAGTTTTTTATCCTGAGGGAAAACAAAATGAATTTACTATAATTATCGATTTAAAAATTTCATCAAAGGATTATTTTAATATTGCAATTGTTGCTTTTGGCAGCTTCGAATTAAATAAACCAACCAACGATTTAGAATCAAAAACATTCATTAACACCAATGCTCCTGCAATAATGTTTCCTTATGTGAGGTCTTTTTTATCTACGTTAACGTCTAATTTAGGAAGTGGTATTATACCTATAATTCTACCCCCCCACTTTTTTAAAGGAGATTTAGAGGAATTTAAGGCAGAAACTAAAAGCTAGTAATTATTTTAATGATTTTTGTGATATGTAAAAGCGAATGGCAAACATTTGGTTGGCAGTATAGTGGATTAGCTTTGCAAACTTCATCCGCCTCTAAGCTCTATTCGGCTTTAGTTCAAAGTGGTTTCTATAAATTTGGCTCTTAATTAAAACATCAAAAATATTGCAAACATTGGGCTTCAATTGTTGGCTTACTTAATTCAAATTATCACACATAGCCAAGTACTGCTTGTTACAACTTATGAATTGGAAAAAAATAGGAAAAATAATTGACCCAACTACTTTTCAGTTGCATAATGGCTGTACGGAGTTTGCACAATCACCACAAACATTAGTGTTTGATGATTATGTACGTATCTATTTTTCTACAAGGCAAAAAACTGAAAATGGCAAATACATTAGCCATATAGCATTTGTAGATGTAGATAAAAATTTTGAAATAATTAATCAAAATAGCGAACCTATAATTGAACTTGGTGCATTAGGTACATTTGATGAACATGGCATATTTCCCATAAATTTAATGCGAAATGGTAATCAAGTATATGCTTATACATGTGGTTGGAGTAGGCGTACATCAGTATCGGTTGAAACTGGCATTGGCTTAGCTATTAGCCACAACAATGGAGTTACATTTACCAAAGTAGGCGATGGCCCAATAGTATCGGCTAGTTTATATGAGCCTGTATTGGTAGGCGATGCATTTGTACAACAGTACAATAACCAATACCACATGTGGTATATATATGGCACCAAATGGATGCCAGCCACTACTACCGAACCTGAAGCAAGAGTATACAAAATAGCTTATGCCACTAGCATCAATGGCATTAATTGGACAAAGCAAGAAGGCGTACAAATAATAACCGATGTACTTAACCCTAATGAGTGCCAAGCATTACCCACAGTTACTAAAGTACACGATACTTACCACATGTACTTTTGCTTTAGAGAAGCCACCGACTTTAGAAACAATGCAACACGAGGCTATAAACTTGGCTATGCATACAGTACCGATTTGGTAAATTGGACACGTAATGATGCCCTTAAAGGAATAGATACCACACCAAATAGTTGGGATAGCGAAATGATGTGTTACCCACATATATTTCAAGCATTTAACCAAGTGTATTTATTGTACAACGGTAATCAGTTTGGAAAGTATGGTTTTGGAATAGCACAATTGCAATCAATTTAATAAATTAACAAACAAATCATACATTTAACATTAAATAAGGCTTCCGAACATAATATTGAAAACCATTTGTTGGCTTGCTCCAATAACTTTGTGCCTGCCTTACAGCATACAGTTAACATTAACCAATATGCAAGTAAAATAAGAGATAAAGCACAAACATTTGAAGCCTGGAGTAACAATACTTTGGTTGGGTTAATAGCTGTGTATATGAACGACCCAAAGTTACACACAGCCTTTATAACTAGTGTAAGTGTAGTAGCCACCATGCAAGGCAAAGGCATAGCCAACCAATTGCTAACATTTGTTATTAATAAGGCAACCGAACTACGCTACAGTACTTTACAATTAGAAGTAAACAACGCTAATAATACAGCAATACAACTGTATACAAAAAATGGATTTACTAAGTTGGCAACAAACGAAACCATTACTACAATGCAAATACACTTACCATAACAAATTAAATAATATATGAGTACCCAACGTAATTATAACAAAGAGTTAAGCGATACCAACGACCATAAGTATGCTTACAATTTTGATTTTGACATTATGCACCCCTATATGCTCAAATCATTTTTGCCCTTTTTTAAGCAAGGCAATTTTTTAGAATTAGGTAGTTTTAAAGGCGACTTTACAAAGCGTTTTTTACCACATTTTAACAACATTACTTGTGTTGAAGCATCTGATGAGGCTGTGGCTATCGCCAAAAATGAATTTGGTGAAAAAGTTACATTTTTCAACCAATTATTTGAGCAAGTAACCCTACCCACCACTTACGATAATATAGTACTCACCCATGTACTGGAGCATATTGACGATGCAGTGGGTTTGCTTACCCGTATCAATAATGAATGGTTAAGCCCTACGGGCCGATTTTTTTTGGTATGCCCCAATGCTAATGCCCCAAGTAGGCAAATAGCCGTAAAAATGGGCTTAATAACCCACAACAGTGCCATAACACCAGCCGAAGCCGAACACGGCCACCGCATTACCTATACACTCGATACCTTGGAGAGAGATTGCAAAGCAGCAGGCCTAAAAGTAGTACACCGTTCTGGTATATTTTTTAAAGCATTAGCCAATTTTCAGTGGGATAGGTTGTTACAAACCGATATAATATCAACCCAATACTTAGACGGTTGTTATGACCTTGGCCAACAATACCCCGACTTATGCTCCAGTATATTCCTAATGTGCGAAAAAGGATAACCTAAAGTGGCAGTACAACTTACCGTATGTATAATTACATACAACCACCAACAGTATATAACCCAAGCATTAAACAGTGTGTTAATGCAAAAGGTAAACTTTAGTTGGGAAATATTAATTGCCGACGATTGCTCCACCGATGCTACTACTAGCATTATAAATGAGTACCAACAAAAGCATCCTCACTTAATTAAAATATTGCCCCGTACCCACAACCTAGGTGGAGGCAAAAACTTTGTTGATTTAATTAATAGTGCCACAGGCACTTACATTGCTTACCTCGAAGGTGACGATTACTGGCTTAATGAAAATAAATTGCAAATACAGTACGATTACATGCAAGCCAATCCAAGCTTTTCAATGTGCTACCATCAAATAAACTGGGCCGATGAAAAAACTTTAGTAATTGATCATGTTCGTAATATATCTAACCAAAACGATGAGCCAATAACTACACTTGATAGCATAGTAAAAAACGGATGGTCAATAAAAAGCTGTACAATGTTTTTTAAAAACATTAAACTAAATTCAGATTTTGTAAACCTTTTTATTGGTGATTACCCACTTCATGTATTATTAGCAAAGCAAGGCAATATTGGCTTCATAAAAAAAGTATTGGGAGTGTATAGAGTGAACTACAGCGGCTATTCCGAAACTCAATTAAAGTCAACTAGTATTGAAAAGCTTAAAAAGCTATTTAGGGGTAATTTATACTTGAATGATTATTTGAATAAAATTACTGACTTTGTATATTCTGATATTTTTTGTAAACGAAAAACAAATGCCGCAATTATTCATTTAAAAACCTTGGGTTTTAAAAATTTTAAATACATACCAAAAGAATTTTTAGTGGCTGTAAATAATATTGGATTTTTTAATTTTTTAAAATTTTCAATCAAACAATTTGTATCGAAGGAAAAATAAGATATGAAAATTAAAATATTACAATTTCTTTTTGGTCGCTTTGCTAAAATAATTTATTTTTTGGGTAAAAATGAAGAACAAAAAAAAGAACAACTCACCTACCAACAACAAGCAACAATTGGTAACAAAGTATTAATTGAAACTGGCACTATTATTAATAACCAATTACACGACAAATCCAAAATACTAATAGGCGATAATAGTTGGCTTAATAAAGCCTACCTCACTATATTTGGACACGGTGGACAAATCATTATTGGCAACAATACATTTATTGGTCCTAATTCTTGTATATGGTCGGCTGCAAAAATTACAATTGGCAATTATGTTCTCATTTCACATAATGTGAATATACATGACAATAATTCTCATTCTATTTCTCACATAGAACGTCAAAAAGATTTTGATTATATAAGAGCAAATGGAAAACTTCAATCTCACAACAGTTTATCTGAGCAAGAAGTAGTAATTAAGGATAATGTATGGATAGGCTTTAATGCAGTAATACTTAAAGGTGTTACCATTGGCGAAGGAGCAATAATTGGAGCAAATACACTTATAACAAAAGATGTACCAGCTTATGCAATAGTGGTAGGCAATCCTGCTACCGTTATTGGCAAATCAAATTAAAACAAACTTATGATTTCAATACAAAGCCAAATAGATAGATTCAAATGGTTGTACAAAAACTATAGAAAAATTAATAGCCAAACTACCATTGCTCCCACACATTACTTAGGGCCAATTACCTACAATTGCGATAGCCTAACTACTAGCAACAACTGCGATTTTTTAACCGAGCCTCGGTTTGTAAAAGCATACCAAGCAGCAAAAGCTACCAAGCCTTGGGATGGCTTTACGTTGCAATGGCGAACTTATATATTTTGTTATTTTGCTAATTTGGCCAAGCACTTACAAGGCGATTATGTAGAGTGTGGCGTTAACACAGGTGCTTATTCCATTGCAGCTATTAATTATATTAATTTTGAAAACTATAATAAAACCTACTACCTCTTCGATACTTTTGGTGGGCTTAATACCAACCAAATAACCGAAGCCGAGTACAAAGCAGGTATTGGCGAATACCTAGGCAACTACCACGATGTGTATGAAGATGTAAAAGCTACCTTTAAAAATTATAATGTAAAAGTAGTAAAAGGCTTAGTGCCAGATACACTGACGGAGTGCAAAGCCACAAGCATTTGTTTTCTTTCAATTGATATGAATGTAACAGCACCCGAAATAGCCGCAATCAATTACTTTTGGAATAGTATAGTAAGTGGCGGTATTATAGTGTTAGATGACTATGGCTTTCCACCACACATTAACCAAAAGTATGCATTTGACGAATTTGCAAAGCAAAAAAATGTTGATATACTATCCTTACCTACAGGGCAAGGTATTATTTTCAAACCTTAAGTAATGAATATTTTAATATTAGGCTCCGAGGGTTTTATAGGTAGCCATTTATGCGATTTTTTTGTAACCCAACACACTGTTATAGGGTACGATACTAGTAGCAATGCAATATATAACCACAACAAAACCCACTACCATAGCAACCTTTATGCTACCCTCAGTAGTATATTTAATACCTATACAATTGATGTGTGTATTAATGCAGCCGGTAGTGCCAATGTTGGCATGTCGGTACAAGAGCCAATTAATGACTTTACCGCCAATGCATTATTTACCATGCAAGTGTTAGATGCTATAAGGCAACACAGTGCAGCTTGCAAATATTTACACATATCAAGTGCCGCAGTGTACGGCAACCCTACTACATTGCCCATAGCCGAGTACCATACCTTAGCTCCCATATCGCCTTATGGTTACCACAAGTTAATAGCCGAAAAAATTAGTGAAGAGTACTCCAAATTGTATAATATAAAAACAGCCATTATTCGTCCATTTTCAGTGTATGGCCCAAGGTTGAAAAAACAATTATTTTGGGATATTTATAACAAAGCAACAAGTAGCAATACCGTACAAATGTTTGGTACAGGCAACGAAACAAGAGATTTTATATACATAACCGATGTAGTAGCTATTATAAATGCAATAATTACTAACAGCAAGTTTGAGTTTGACATATACAATACAGCAAGTGGCCATGCCAATACTATTGGTGAGGTTACCGCACTATTTTGTGGTATGTTTGCTACGCCAAAGGCTATAGTATTTAATACAATAATAAAGCAAGGCGATCCATTATACTGGCAAGCAAATATTGAAAAAATACAGCAATTGTACAACCAACCCATGCTGCCTATTACTAGTGGGTTGCAAAAAACTTATGAATGGATAGTAAGCCAGAGTTAATAATAGTTACCAATAATGTGGTGGGTGGTGTAGCTAGTTTTTGGAAAAATTTGGTAAGCAACGATGCCTCTAATTTTTTTGATAAAAAAGTTATTTATTTAGACTGCCAACCTACCACCGAAACTACCCTCAGTAAGCCTTTTGGCACTTGTGCCGATGTTATATTTACCTATAACGAAACTGATACGGTGTACCATGTATCCAAGCAATTAAGCAATAGCATTAGCCCTACTGAGGGTGCAGTACTAACTAATTTTGATACGGAGTTAAGGAGTTTACACCTGCATCGTAAAAATGAGAAGACCATCTTTTATTTCTGTCACGATGAGGCATACCTTACAGCAGCCGTTAAGTACCAGTTTTTAATTGATGTGTATGTGGTGCACAACCCCATATTTGTAACCTTACTTAACCAACAACTCAATAATAGAGCAGCCGATATTGTATATATTCCTTACGGCGTTACCACCTATACTACTTACCAAAAACAAATAAATACCAACAATACCCTTAATATAGTATGGTTGGCTAGGCTTAACAAGCACAAAGGCATATACGATATACCACCAATTAATGAAGCATTAAAAGCACTACATTGCAAGGTTAACTTTACTATAATAGGCAACGGCCCCGAAAAAGAAGCTATTGTAGCATTGGTAAAAAACGAACCCAACTTTACATTTATTAACCCAACCGATAATAGCGAGGTTGTAGCCATATTAAAACAACAAGATGTATTTATATTACCCTCTTACTTAGATGGTTTGCCAGTAGCCATGCTCGAAAGTATGAGTGTAGGTTGTGTGCCAGTAGTAAGCAATTTTAATGAAGGCATACAGCAGGTAGTAACTAGCAATATTGGGTTTGTATTGCCCAAGGGCAAAATAGAACAGTTTGCCCATACAATTAGTACAATTGATAAAGATAGAAGTTTGTTAGCCACCTTATCCAAAGCTAGTAAGCAGTTGGTAGAGCAGGAGTATAATGTAACCGTACAATCACAAAAGTATTATACCTTATTTGCCCAATACAAAAGTTTGAAAAAAGCTAAGCAAACAAAGTACCTTAATTATGGCATTTCTACACATCCGCTAATGCCTACATTTTTACAAAAAACTATGCTTCAGTTTTCTACATTTATTCATAAGCTATTACCCAAGTAAATGCTTAATACATACAAGGTACACATTGTTGGTAACGGCTTATTAGCCAGTAAGTTTTTAAATACTACTTTTCAAATTCCTGTATTAATATTTGCCTCAGGTGTATCAAACTCATTGGAGGAAAATATAACCGCATTTAACCGTGAAATTGAATTGTTGCAACAACATTTAACTACACCTAAGCTGCTTATTTACTTTAGTTCGTACAGTGTTACTTATAAGCAAAGTGCTTATGTAAGCCATAAGTTACTAATAGAAAAACTAATACAGCAGCATACCCCAAAGTACTTAATACTAAGGCTAACCAATGTAGTAGGCAATGCTGGCAATAGCAATACGGTTATTAATTATTTGTACCAAAAAATAAAGACTAACCAAACCTTTGAACTGTATCAAAATGCCGAACGAAATTTTTTGGATATTGATGATGTAGTGCTTACCGTAACAAACCTCATTAATAATAATGTGGCTAATAGGGTACTCAACTTAGGCTATAGCCACAATATAACTATGCCACAAGTAATGGCCAATATTGAGCAGTACCTCCATACCAAGGCAGTATATACTATTAACAATGCGGTGGTGGAGAGAGTGGGCAATAATTTTGAACCCATTATAACCGAACATACGGCCACTACAGCTACTGCATATTTGCAACAAATATTGCAAAAATATTTTGCGAAAGCATAAATGAATAACACTAACATTATATACTTTACAGCAACATTTCCTTATGGCTTTGGCGAAATGTGGAAGTACGATGAGTTAGCAACCCTATCCAATACTTTTGCCCATATTACAGTAGTACCTTTTGATTATGGCTTTAATAAAATGCCTGTAGCCTTACCCAAAGGTGTACAATGTACTGAGCCACTTACGGCAACACATAGTATTACTAAATACACGGTATTAAAATATTTATTTTTTTCAAAATGCAGTATTAGTTTTTGGAAAAATTTTTTTGTAAACAAAAGGTTTACCGCTAAGCAAAATGTAATAGCTTGGTACAATGCCATATTTAATGTGGTGTTTTTAATTAGCCACCCTTACATAAAAAGTATTATTGGCAACAAAGCCATAGCTAGTAATACTGTGCTATTGTTTTTTTGGGGTAAAGGCAGTGCCGAAATGGTACCGTTTATTGAAACACCTATTTTTAAAAAAGTAATCATTAAAATGCATCGGTTCGATTTGTTTGAGAACCTATACAAGTATGGTATATTATTTAGAAAACAACAAATAAAAAAAGCCACGTTAATACTACCCAGCCATGTAGAAGGGTATAATTATTTAACAAAAAAATACCCTCAATTTGCAGCTAAGTTTGTGGTTAATAGGGTAGGTACAAAGCCCTCAGCCACTCTAGTACAACCTACAGCTTTGCAGCCTATGGCAGACGGCAATAGTAGCCCAATTACAATATTTAGCTGCTCCACACTTACCACCGTAAAACGGGTACATATAATGCTACAAGCAGCTAGTAATTTACCCTTTACTTTTAATTGGTATCATATTGGTAACGGCCCATTAAGTGAGGAGTTAGAGCAGTTACAAGCTACAGTAAAGTTGCAAGGCAAATTTCATTTTTTAGGCTTTATACCACCTAATAAGTTAAAGCAAACTTACCTACAATACAATATTGATGTGTTTGTAAATACTAGTGAGTCCGAAGGCATACCAGTATCAATACTCGAAATGCTGTCGTTAGGTGTACCCATTATAGCTACCGATGTAGGTTCGGTACGTGAGGCGGTAGATGATAGTGTAGGCAAATTATTGCCCGTTACAGTAACTGGTGAGCAATTGGCTGTTGAGTTAACTGCATTTTACCATAAGGTAAAATATAACAATAGTACCTATGCCAATGCCTGTGTAGATAGGTTCAACCAAATTGGCAATTCCGATATAGCCAACAAACAATTGGTTGATTTAATAAAGTTATAATTGGGTAATTAATGTCAAAAGCAGAATTTATAGATAATAACCAACACTTGTTTTGGTATATTAAAAAAGATGCCTTACACAATATAAGCGATGCAGTATTGGTAGAGTTTATATTGAACTATGGCAACATGCAAGCCGTTAAAGATTTGTTTGCAATAATGGGCGAAACTGCCGTTGCCAAAGAATTTTCTAAAGCTGTAAAAGGCAATAGAAACAACTATTTTCCTCAAGTACAAAATTATTTCGATTTATATTTTAAAGAATATGTACCTCAATATCCTTTCTAAAGAGCAGGAGGAGTTACTTCCATTTTTAGTTCAATTCAACAAAAAATTTATAATGGTTGGCGGTACTGCCATTGCATTACAAATTGGGCATAGAAAAAGTATAGATTTTGATTTGTTTTGTACCAAACCAATAAACAAAGCTGCCATAAAAAAAGCAGTTACTGATATTGACTTTAGCAAACAATTATTATTTGAAGATGGAGACGGAATCCACTACATTATAAACGGAGTGAAAGTTACTTTTTTTTATTATCCATTCAATATAACAGGTGTTATTAATATTGATGAGTACATAAAAATTCCTGATTTACTCACATTAGGTGCAATGAAATTTTATGAACTTGGCCGTAGAGCAAAGTGGAAAGATTATGTAGACATATATTCATTACTCGTAAATAACCATATTACCATACCTAAAGTTTCTGCTATTGCATTAGAATTATTTAAAGAGGCTTACGCCGAAAAATTATTCCGTCAACAACTAGCATACTTTGAAGATATAGATTATACCGAAACGGTGGAATGGATTAATACACCAACTGACCCAGAAGTAATAAAAAAAGCACTCCTAAAATATTCGCTACAAATAAATTAATGATAACCATAATAGATTATAATGTAGGTAACCTTGGCTCCATACAAAATATGCTCAATAGGCTTGGTATTGCTAACACTATTACAGGTAATATTGATGATATACAAACAGCCCAAAAGCTTATTCTGCCTGGTGTTGGGCATTTTGATTATGGTATGCAGCAGCTGCATAAAAGCAACTTAGTACCCATACTTAACCATAAAGTAGTACACCAACAAATACCCATATTAGGTATATGCTTAGGGGTACAGCTACTCACCCAAAGCAGTGAAGAAGGTACTGAAAAAGGGTTGGGTTGGATAAAAGGGAAAACCATTGCCTTTGACAAAACAAAATTAGAGAGCAATCAAAAAATACCCAACATGGGTTGGACGGAAGTGGAAAATTACAGTCAATCCAAACTGTTTGAAGGTATGTATAACGAACCAAGGTTTTATTTTGTACATTCCTATCATTTAGCACTCGACAATAATACCGATTGTATGGTTACTGCCAATTACGGTTACCAATTTGCAGCAGGTATAGAGCATAACAATATTTTGGGCACACAGTTTCACCCCGAAAAAAGCCATAAATTTGGAATGAAAATATTAGAAAATTTTAATAAAAATTATTAGGAATTAATTTGAACTTCCGTATTGGTGGGGTCTTGTGGTTTACCGCATTTGGCGGTACAGGCTTTGCCGCAGACCCTACCGTCTATACTATAAATCAAATTAAGTACCTTTACCAGAGCAGAAAAGATCTTTGAACTAAGCAACCACTTAGGCAATGTATTACTAACAGTAAGCGACAAAAAAATTGCCATTGACCTCAATACCGATGGCACTATTGACAGCTACACCGCCGATATACTCACCGCCACCGACTACTACCCCTTTGGTATGGCCATGCCAGCCCGAAGCTACTCAGCAGGTACAGCATATAAGTATGGATTCGGGGGTCAAATGAAAGATGATGAGATTTACGGAAGTGGAAACGCTTATACGGCAGAGTTCTGGGAGTATGATAGTAGATTAGGAAAGCGTTGGAATATTGACCAAGTTGTGAAAGCATCGCAGTCGCCGTATATGTGCTTTAATAATAATCCAATTGTATTTACTGACCCTTCGGGATTAGATGGTGTTCCAAAACAACATACTGTTGCTAAGGGGGACAATCTTACAAACCTCTCTAAAAAATACAAAGCAACAGTTAAGGACTTACTTAAATGGAATCCTAATATAAAAAATAAAAATAAAATTTATGATGGAAATGTTTTAAATGTATCCGACCCGTCAGAAGACCTTTTGGTGGGCAAAACAGGGCAAGTTGGGACAGGTGAAGATGCCCAATCTTCAGTTGGAATGCTTTCACCTGGGATGAAAACAGATGAGAATGCTAATATCCCAAATGGTATATTAGAAAAATTACACAGCTCTGTATCTACTACTGCAACAATATTTAAGCGTAATGATAAAGATTGGGTTGCAGCAGAAGGAAATATTTATAATCAATTTTATTCAGGTAATGGTGGAATAAATACAAATACTTATGGCATAGCTAAAGAAATGATTCAAACAAAGCCATTGAAGAGTCTAAGCAACCAAATTGCAGGAGCATTTATGGCAGGAATGATTAATAATAATGGAAATTACTCAGCAATAAATCTTAATAACTTATTTCAATTACCTTCTTTTAGTGCAGTCTCAAAACCATTATTGGCAATGATTGGAGGTACACAACAACTTGATATTTACCTTTCAGATATTAAAGTACACGGAAAGCAGTACACAGCAAAAATTACATTTTGGTTGTGGGATGACTATGGAGTTTCAGCGGATGACTGTGAGAAAGGTGGTGCTATTAGAAATATGACCCCAATAAATGATGCTCTAAGAGCACAATGGATATTACAGCACAATAGGGGGTATAAGCCACTAATAAATGGTTTTCAATTTACAAGAACAATAATCGGAGGATTTTAAAATGAGAAAATATTTAATAATAATTTTGTGTGTGAAAGCATTAGCTTCTTGTGGTATTAAAAAAGAAAATACTATTAGAAAAATACCATGTGAGAATAACTTTACTTATGATAATGCAGGAACTTTAGACGGCACATATCTAACATTATATTACGCTGTAGATTATTCAGATAGTGTTCCAATAGAAAAAATAAGATATGCAGTAGATTCTGTTTTCAAAAAAATTGACATGTCAAAATATTCTGGATTTGTTTGTTGGTTTTTAAAAGAGAGCGAAGAATTGAAAATGATAAAAAATTGTGAAATAACTGACAGCCATAATATAAGTTCGAGTGAACATAAAGCACTTGTTTTGTTTATGTACGACACTCGACAAAAAGCACTACAACAGATAAATTATGATAAAAATGGAAAATAACCCACTGGCGCAGGTCTTAAGTGAGTAAATACCCACTGGCGCAGGTCTTAAGTGAGCAAATAACCAACTGGCGCTGGTCTTAGGTAAGTAAAAAACCCACTGGCGCAGGTCTTTTATACTAGCGCTGGGCTGTTGCCCAGTGCTTAAAGGTTACTTTTTTAGCGGTAATTAGAGGGGAGAGGAAAAAAATGTGCTAATATGATAATGCGATAATTTGCTAATTAAGAAATTAAGAAATTAAGGAATGAAGGAATTAAGGAATTAAGAAATGAATTTGATAAATAAAAATTAATTACACTTGAGTACCACCCAAAAATATACCGAACTAATAAGTAGTTTCAACAATACTTTACTCAACTTTGAAAACTCACTCAAAATTATAACACTACAATTTGACGTAGATATTGTAGATACTTTAAAAAGTGGACAAATTCAAAAGTTTGAAATAACTGCTGAAATAGCTTGGAAATGTTGTAAATTGTACAGTGAAATAAAACTTGGCGAAAGTATAGCATCTCCTAAACAAGTATATAAGTTGCTGTTGGTAAATGAAGTAATAAAAGAAGATTTATATCTTTATTTGCTTGAAACGGTTGACGATAGAAATAAATTAAGCCATATATACAAAGAAGATATGTATAATAGCATTTACCAAAATTTGCAAAAGCATTTAACAACGTTACAAACATTATATACTATAATTAATGAGGCATAATTATGTAGATATTACCAAAGCAATTATATTAAAGCATGTAGCTAATTTGCCCTTTCAAGTTTTTTTATTTGGCAGTAGGGCTTGTGGTAATGCAAAGCAATTTAGCGATATTGATGTAGGCTTTTTGGGAAATCAAAAATTTCCCCTACTTACCAAATTTGCAATTGAAGATGATTTGGACGAAAGTATTGTTCCCTTTAAAGTAGATTTGGTTGACTTTTCCGAGGTAGATGAAAAGTTTAAAACATTTGCCCTACAACAAATAGTAATTTGGAAACAGTAGGTTATATATTTGCATTAAAAATATAAATAGCTGCTATAAATTTTTTTTAAGTTAACATGATAAAACAAATTATAAAAAAATTATTTTTAAATAAAGTATTTACTGTATTTAACGGTACGTTAAAAGGCGTTAAGCTTAGGCTAACTAACGAATTAAAAGGTACTTTCTTGTTTAAAAATTATGAGTACGAAAAGCAATTGGTGTTCACATTATTAATACAACCTCAAGATGTTTTTTTTGATGTAGGTGCCAATATAGGGCTGCATAGTTACTACGTACAAAAAAATATAAGGGATGTTAACATTATAGCATTTGAGCCTTTGCAAAATAATGTTACTTACATTAAAGAAACCATTGCTAATAATAAGTTTACCAATATTAAAGTAGAAAATACAGCATTAGGCAACCAATTAGGTACTATTTATTTTGATGTGCAACACAATAATTCTGTAGGCAACATAACCACTACCAATACAGGTATTGAAGTTAATATTACCACATTAGATAAATATACTAACGATAACAATATATACCCCAACGTACTAAAAATAGATGTGGAAGGTGCAGAGGGTGATGTATTAAATGGGGGCAAATACTTTATTGAAAAAATACAGCCAATACTTATAATAGAGTTACATAGCCCTGCACAAGATTTGCTAGTAGCACAATTTTTAACCGATCGTGGCTACCAAATATACAGGCTTAACGAAGGGCAAATTACAGCGACTAATAAGCTGTTGCAAATTATAAAAAAACCAAATGCAAGTTGGCCCGATATGGATGGTGTGTATGGTAGCATAGTAGGCATACCTACACACAAAATGAACGATAGTATAAAAAGCAATATTTCTTAAATGCGAACTAGAGTTATTCCCCTTTTACTATTGCACCAGGGTGGCTTGGTTAAGTCGGTACGGTTTAAAAACTACCGTTACATTGGCGACCCAATTAATGCCGTAAAAATATTTAACGAAAAAGAAGTAGATGAAATAGTAATACTTAATATTGATGCTACACAACAAAAGGAACCACCTAATTTTGAACTCATTAAAGAAATAGCCAGTGAAGCATTTATGCCAATGGCTTATGGTGGCGGTATTACTACAATAAATGAGGTAAAGCAAATATTATATAACGGTATGGAAAAAGTTGTAATTAATAAAGCAGCTACTACCAACCCCCAACTAATTACCGATATTGCTCAGCAATTTGGCAGCCAAAGTGTAGTAGTAAGTATTGATTATAAAAAGAACCTATTTGGCAAGCAAAAAATAATGACTAATAATGGCAAGCAAAATATAAGCCCTACAATTATTGAATTTGCAAAGCAAATGGAAGCAGCAGGTGCAGGTGAATTAATGCTTACTAATATTGATAATGAGGGTACTTATAATGGTTATGATTTGCAAACTTTGCAACAAATAGCAGCAGCCGTTAGCATACCAATAGTAGTAACAGGTGGTGCTAGTACAGTTACTGATTTTGCGTTAGCAGTACAACACGGAGCATCGGCAGTAGCAGCAGGTAGCATGTTTGTGCTACAGCGGCCACACCAAGCAGTACTTATAAGCTACCCAACACAACAAGAACTAAAAGAAAAACTTTTTACTATTGATAATTGACAATTAAACTTCTATTATAATTAATAAGTAAACATTAAAAATTAAGCATTACTACCCCAATGGTTTTATCTAATACTGACCCTTTATACAAGCAATGTACTTTATCTGTAATGGATAATATTGCTGATCCAAATATTACTTTTAACGATGATGGCGTATGTAACTATTATTTTGAATATTTAGCCGAGGCTAAAAAAAACTTATTGTCGCCAACCCAAGCTGCAAAAGAGTTAGAAGCAATTGTAGCCAAACTTAAATTGGCTGGCAAGGGCAAAAAGTACGATTGTATGCTAGGTGTAAGTGGTGGGGTAGATAGTACTTACCTTTCGCTTATAACTAAGCGGTTGGGCTTACGGGTACTTTGTGTACATTTCGATAATGGGTGGAACTCCGAACTTGCCGTTCAAAATATTGAGAACATAGTAACTAAATGTGGGTTCGATTTATTTACTTATGTTATAAACTGGAACGAATTTAAAGATATACAGTTGGCTTACTTTAAAGCAAATGTAATTGATATTGAAGCCGTTACCGATATTGCAATATTTGCTTGCCTCGATAAAATATGCTCACAACATAACATTAAATATATAATTGATGGGCGTAATATAGTAACCGAAAGTGTAATACCAAGTGCTTGGATTAATAAAGATGCACAAAATTTATACAATATTCATAAGCAATTTGGAACAATACCATTAAAGAGCTACCCCAAAATTAGTAGGGTGAAAAGAAATTTGCATTTTGTAAAAAAAGCATACCAAAGCATACCCTTACTCAATGTATTAGCGTATAATAAAGCTGCCGCTAAAAAAGAAATTGTTACTGAATTAAATTGGACAGATTATGGTGGAAAGCACTATGAGTCGGTGTTTACAAGGTTTTACCAAGGGTATATACTACCTAACAAGTTTAAAGTTGATAAGCGCAAAGCACACTTAAGCAACCTAATATACAGCGGACAACTTACCAAAGCCGAAGCTTTACTCGAACTAGCACAACCCATTTATTCGGCTACACAATTGGCTATAGATAAACCTTTTGTATTAAAAAAATTAGGCATGACCGAGGCAACATTTGATGCCTATATAAGTATACCACCCGAAAGCCACAGCAAGTATGGTAGTACCAAACCATTGTCCGAGGATTACCCCATTTTAAAAATATTGAAACCAATAAAAAAATTATTAAGAAAATGATAAATTTTGCTATAATAGGCTGTGGGCGTATAGCACAGCGGCATGCCGAGCATATACATAACTTTGGAAAACTAGTAGCCGTATGCGATATAATACCCGAAAAAGCTGAAGCATTAGCTGCTGAATATAATGCCAAAGCCTATAACAATATTGATGATTTATTGGCAAACGAAAAAACGGTAGATGTTGTGTCAATATGTTCACCTAACGGTTTGCATGCTATGCATAGCATAAAAAGCTTACAAGCTAACTACCACGTACTTTGCGAAAAACCAATGGCATTAACTACTATTGATTGTGGCGAAATGATTAAAACAGCCGAGCAGGCAAACAAACGACTATTTGCTATAAAGCAAAACAGGTTTAACCCACCAGTAGAAGCCGTTAAAAAAATAATAGACGAGGGTAAATTAGGTAAAATATTTAGTGTGCAACTTACCTGCTTTTGGAACAGAAACGAAGATTACTACACCAATAGTTGGAAAGGCACAAAAACACTAGACGGCGGAACATTGTACACCCAATTTAGCCATTTTGTTGATTTGCTGTATTGGATGATTGGGGATGTAGCCGAGGCCAAATCATATATGGATAACTTTGCTCACAAAAATATTATTGAGTTTGAAGATACAGGAGTGGTGGTATTAAAATTTCAAAATGGGGCAATAGGTACTATTAATTATACGGTAAATAGTTATGGTAAAAATATGGAAGGGTCACTCTCTATATTTGGTGAATTAGGCACCGTAAAAATTGGCGGACAGTACCTCAACGAACTGGAGTACCAAAGTATAAAAGACTATACAATAGAAAATTTGCCGAAAGGCAATACTGCTAACAACTATGGCAATTACCAAGGTAGTATGAGCAATCATGATAAAGTGTATGCCAATGTGGTAGATGTATTAACCAATAATGCAAGTATTAGTACCAGTGCCTTTGAAGGCTTAAAAACGGTTGAAATTATTCAAAAAATTTATAATTCAGTATCATAATGAATAGTAGTGTATTAACAACTAAGGTTGGTGAAAATAATATATTTCAAGAGAACGTACACATTGCCGAAAACGTAATAATAGGCAGCAATAATATATTTTATACCGGCACAGTTATTCATAGTAATGTTGTTATTGGCGATAACAATTTATTTTCTAACTACGTAATAGTAGGTAGCCAAGGCGAAATGGGACTTAAAGGCGATATAATACCCGACAATGGAAAAGTGATAATAGGTAACAATAATAAAATTAGAGAATTTGTTGTAATTAGTTTTCCTGCCAAAACCTTACTTACCAAAGTTGGAAACGATAACTATTTTATGGCTCGTAGCCATATACCACACGATTGTATAATTGGCAACAATAATGTAATGGCACCCAATTCGGTATTAGGTGGCTGTGCACAAATAGAGGATTATGTGTTTGTAGGCTTAGGTTCAAGTACACACCACGGCAAGGTGTTGGGCGAAGGTAGTATGATAGCCATGCAGGCTGCAAATAATAAAAGCATTCCACCGTTTATGACAGTAGCAGGTGTACCTGCAAAAATTAGAAAAATGAACAGGCTTGGTGCTGAACGACGAGGCTTTGAAAAAATTTTATTAGACGAAGTAGAAAATAACCTACAAGATATTTTACACTTAAAGTATAAAAATCCAAATAATAATATAATAAACAAAATACAGCAATTCATTAGTAATAATGATTGTATTGTAGATGTTGCAAAATAGTAAATATGAACGTTCCATTTGTTGATTTAAAGGCACAATACCAATCCATTAAAGTTGATATTGATAATGCCATTGAAAATGTTATAAGCGAAACGGCTTTTATAGGTGGTAAGTATGTAAAAGAATTTGAAAAAAACTTTGCCCAATTATATGGCGTAAAGCATTGTATAAGCTGTGCCAATGGTACAGATAGCCTATATATACTAATGAAAATGTTGGGTATAGGCAAAGGTGATGAAGTAATAACTGTTGCTAATAGTTGGATTAGTAGTAGCGAAACAATTACCCAAGCCGGAGCCACTCCAGTATTTGTTGATTGCGAGTTGGAGTACTACAGTATGGATATTGCTTTGTTTGAAAGTGCTATTACAACTAATACCAAAGCCGTAATAGCAGTGCATTTGCAAGGGCAAATGTGTAACTTAAAAGTAATAAATGAAATTTGCAAAAAGCATAATATTCATTTAATCGAAGATTGTGCTCAATCACATTTTTCGGAGCAAGATGGTGTAAGGGCAGGAGTTACAGGCATTGCTGGTTCATTTAGTTTTTATCCTGGCAAAAATTTGGGAGCTTATGGCGATGCAGGTTGCATTATAACTAACAACGATGCATTGGCCGAACAGTGTAAAATGTATGCCAACCACGGTGCACTAACAAAACACCAACACCAAATAGAAGGCATCAATAGCAGGTTAGATGGGTTACAAGCAGCCATACTTAATGCCAAGCTGCCCTACATATTACAATGGACAGAAAGTAGAATTGAAAAAGCCACATTGTATAACAAACATTTGAATGGCATTACCCAAATTACTTTACCCAAAGTAAGACCTAATACAAAACATACTTTTCATTTGTATGTAATATTAGCTACACAAAGAGATGCACTAATGCAACATTTAAAAAACAATGGAATAGAAACTGCACTACACTACCCAACTGCATTGCCTAATTTAAAATGTTATGATTACCTACAAGTAACCCCACAACATTTCGCTGTGGCTACGGCTTTGCAACATCAAATATTATCGTTACCTATATACCCCGAACTTACAGAAAATAGTATTGAATATATTGCAACTTCTATTAAAGCATTTTATAATAATAGTAGTAATTAATTGAGTAATAGTTCCAAAAATATTTTAATAATATCGCCCAATCCTTGGGGTAAAATGTTTGTATCAAAGCATCATTATGCCGTTGCATTAGCAGCACTTGGGCATAAGGTTTACTTTTTAAATCCATTAACTTTTAATGGATTTAATACCCAACTATCCGCAGCTATTGGGTATGATAATATAAAAATAATTGATACAAGTTTGCCCCAATGGGCTTACATACTAAGGTTTAAAGCCAAAAGCATTTACAATTATATAGTAAACTTACACATAAAAAAAATACTAAAAACTACCGCTGTACACTTTGATGAAGTATGGTGTTTTGAAACAAACTTGTACCCTAATTTAAGCAAATTTAAAGCAGTAAAAATTATATATTTTCCAGCTGATTTGTTAATGTATCCCTATCAAGTAAAGGTAGCCAATAAAGCCGATTTGTGTGTTACCATATCGCAAACAATTGTAAATAGTTTAGTGCCTACTAACAAACCAACATTGCTACTTCCTCATGGTTTAGCTAATGATTTTTATAATTATGCTTCGCAAAAAATTGACGCTACAAATTATAATTGGCAGCCAAGTAATACAATTAAAGTTGGTTATGTGGGCAATTTGGTACGGTCTATTATTGATCAAGAGGCTATTTTGTTTTTGGTAAATAAATACCCAAATATTGAGTTTAATTTTTGGGGGGCTTATAAAGCTAACGACTCTAACCTTAGTGGCAATACAGACTCAGCAACTATTGATTTTGTAAGTACATTGCAAGTGCAAAAAAATTGCATACTACATGGTGCTACTAATACAGCAGACTTAGCCTTGCAAATGCAACAAATAGATGCCTTTATACTCACTCTCAAAATTGTAGAAGGTGGCGATTACGATGGCTCCAACTCACACAAAATAATTGAATACCTAAGTACAGGCAAAGTATTTGTAGCTAACTTTATTGTGCCAATATATACACATACAAATTTATTTGAAATGGCAGACAGTAACCCTTCCTTTTATCAATTGTTTGACAAAGTCATTAATAATATTAGTAACTACAATAATAACGAAATAGTTGAAAAACGATTGCAATATGCTGTGGCTAATACTTACAGCAATCACGTTAATACCATATACACTCAATTATACCAGTAATATTTGAACACCTCCAAATCTGTGGCACTGGTTGTATTATCCGAACCACAAACATATCCGCCTACTATAAATGCTGCAAATATATTAGCTGAGCAAGGTCACAGGGTATTTGTGTATGGTATTAAGTACGATACCAAAGATAAAATAGCCTTGCATCCTAACATTACAATGAAGTACTGGGGGTCACAAGCTAAAGGTATTTTTAATGTGCTTAAGTATTGTACTATTTATTTTAGGTTGTTAATAGATAGCTTTAGCAAAAAATTTGATTGGATAATTGCTTACGATGCATTTTCAGTTGGGCCTACCTACATTACAGCAAAGTTGCGCAATATTAAATGGATATATCACCAACACGATTGGTGGGAACAACCCATTGGACTATTTCAAAAAACGGTAAATAAACTAGAGTTTAAGTGGGGTAGTAAAGCAACGGTAGTGTCGTTTCCGCAAACAAAAAGAGCTGAGTTATACCAACAGCAAACGGGTATGGCATCGTTGCCTTTAATTGTATATAATGGCCCTAGGTTGGCTTGGGTGGCAGAGCCACAACCTATGCACCCGTTTTTGCAAAGCATTAAAAATACATACTCCAATATATTAGTGTATCAAGGTGGTTTGTCAAGTTATTTTGGGTTGCAAAATTTGGTAGCTGCATTACCAAAGCATAGTGCTAATACCGCCTTATTGTTTATAGGTAGGGAGCTTGAGCAGGGTATTATTAATAAGTTAAATGCAGTTGCCAAAGAGTATAAAGTTGAGCCAAATATATTTTATTGGAAAGAGTATGTAAGTTACGATGCACTACCAGCCATTACTTCGTACTGTACAGTAGGTATTGCCAAACTTACACATAACAATATGTATGCTCCTATTAACGACAAGTTTATAGCAGGAGCATCCAACAAAATAGCGGAGTATATGGCCTGCAGCCTACCCATTATTGCCTCTAATACCGACGATAATATTGCCTACTATACACCACACAATATTGGAGTACTATGCAATACTAACAGTGTAGATGCAATTGTAGCGGCGTTAGATACATTATTATTAAATAAACAATTTGCCCATACTATGGGAAACAATAATAAGCATAACTTTAATACCATTTATAATTTTGATAAGCAGTTTCAAAAAATTGCAAGTATAATTGCAGCATAGCAATAATTTAAAAATGAATATTTTTTTAGTAGGTAAATTTGATACAGAATCTTTTGCTTGGCATATTGCCCAAACATTAAACTTGTTAGGGCATAAGGTTATACAATTTCAACATGGTATACAATACAGGCATAGTGGCTTTATGCATCAAAAACTTAATAGTATAGAGCTAGTGGTGGAACGTACATTTTGGAATACAGCCTATATAGAAAATAAAACTTTAAAACGATTAAATAAGGCATTACTCAATCAACCCATAGATATTACAATTTGCACCCACGACTTTTTACGACCATCGGAGGTTGATTTTATAATTGAAAAAACTAAAGCACCTATAACTTTATGGTTTCCCGATGCCGTTGTAAATTTTGGACGGCACATGTTTTTAAATGCAAATTATACTACACTGTTTTTTAAAGATGTATTTATAGTAGAACGATTAAAAGCTGAATTTCCTACAAAGCATATTGTATATTTGCCCGAATGTTGTAACCCTTTAGTTCACAAAAAATATGAAGCCACTAACAGTGATGTAGCAAAGTACAGCTGCGATATTACAACAGCTGGCAATTTATATGCAAACCGAATTTTGTTTTTTAACCAATTAGCTAAGTACAATTGGGATATTAAAATATGGGGCAACCCAGCAGCAAAATGGATGAATGCAAACACCGTAAGTAAGTATATTAAAAACGAATATGTACTTGATGAGCAAAAAGGATTGGCATTTAGCCTAGCTAAAATAGTAACTAACAATTTGCACCCTGGCGAAATAGATGGCATCAACTGTAGAGCATTTGAAATACCCGCTCTATTTGGCTTTCAGCTTATTAGCCATCGCAATTGTATAAGCGAATTATTTGAAATAGGTAAGGAAATTGAAACCTATAAATCTTATGATGAACTTATTGACAAACTACAATACTACTTAAAAAATGATACAGCCCGTAATGCAATAAAACAGGCAGGTTATAATAGGGTACACAGCCAACATACCTATACTAATAGGCTACAAATACTACTAACAACAACCTTACAAAACTAATAATAATGAAAGTACTCATACTTGCAGGTGGCTTTGGCACAAGGTTAAGTGAAGAAACAACACTTAAACCCAAGCCAATGGCCGAAATAGGTGACAAGCCGATACTATGGCATATAATGAAAATATATGCACAATATGGCTACGATGACTTTGTAATATTATTAGGTTACAAGGGTTATTACATTAAGGAATATTTTATCAATTATTTTTTGCACCAAAGCAGTGTTACTATTAACCTTAAAGATAATAGTATGCAGGTAATAGAAAATAAAAGTGAACAATGGAAAGTAACTTTGCTTGATACTGGTATGGAAACAATGACCGGAGGACGAATTAAACGAGCCCAAAGTATAGTAGGCAACGAGAGGTTTTTGTTAACTTATGGCGACGGTGTAGCTAATGTAAATATTGAAGCATTAGTACAGTTTCATGAGCAACATGGCAAAGCCATTACTATGACAAGCATACAGCCCGAAGGACGATTTGGATCATTACAAATGGATACCGATGGTAAAGTGGAACATTTTTTAGAAAAACCAAAAGGCGATGGTAAGTGGATTAATGGTGGCTTTTTTGTATGCGAACCTTCAGTATTTGATTATATAATTAAAGGAGATTCCACTATATTTGAAAGAGAACCTTTGGAAATGTTGGCTAATGAAGGTCAGCTAGTAGCCTACAAACACCATGGCTTTTGGAAATGTATGGACACCCTAAGCGATAAAAATGCATTAAATAATTTATGGAATAATAACGAAGCACAATGGAAAATTTGGTAACAAAGTTATACAATGCCTACAAAGGGCAAACGGTAATAGTAACTGGTCATACTGGTTTTAAGGGTAGTTGGCTATGCCAATGGCTTGTAAAAATGGGGGCAAATGTAGTCGGTATTTCTAAAGATATATCGAGCAACCCAAGTATGTACACTAACAACGAAATACATAAATATTTACAACAAGATATTAGGTTAAATGTATTGGAGGAACAAAAATTGTTACAAATTTTTAATACCGTAAAACCCAATTATATATTTCACCTAGCAGCACAACCCATTGTGAGCCTCAGTTACAAAGACCCTGTTGATACATTTATGAATAACACAATTGGCTATGCTACGGTGTTAAATGCAGTGCGGCTTATGGCATCTCCTTGTAGTGTAGTACTAGCATCGTCCGATAAATGTTATAAAAATAAAGAGTGGATTTGGGGCTATAGAGAAAACGATGAGTTAGGTGGTTATGATCCTTATAGTGCATCTAAAGCTACGAGTGAAATAGTGTTTGAATCATTTTACCATTCGTTTTTTAAAAACCAAAATGATAAAAGAATTGCATCCGTAAGGGCTGGCAATGTAATAGGCGGTGGCGATTGGAGTGTGGATAGAATAATACCCGATGCTTACAGAGCTTGGCATAGTAATGAGGTGTTGCCACTACGTCGGCCAAACTCTATAAGGCCTTGGCAGTTTGTATTGGAGCCGCTATTTGGGTATTTATTAACTGCAATTGCATTGCAAAATAATGAAAAATTAAACGGTGAATGTTTCAACTTTGGCCCCGATAATACTATTAACTTACCCGTAGTTACAATGATAGAGCAACTCTCTGCATTGTCTAACAATGGTAAGTATGTGGTTGATGAGGCAGGGGCTACATTTTACGAAACATCGTTACTTAAATTAAATGCCGATAAAGCAAAAAGTATATTGGAGTGGATACCCGTACTACAAACTAATCAAACCCTACAATTAATAGCTACTTGGTATACACAGTACCAAAGTACACAAAACCTATTTGAACTAACAAACCAGCAAATCGAATTTTTTGAACAAGCAATTACAGCAGTAAAATAAATAAAATTGGTATGTACAAATCTGATTATGTAGCCATTTCAATTGGTTGTTTTTCCGAGGTTAATAGGCAATTGTATTATGAGTTAGCCAAGCTTGGCAAATCTGTTACTATTGTGTTTCCTGAGCAATTACCATTCCCCGATGGTATGCGGACTTACGAAAAAATAACGAATACAACCGTAACAGCAATACCTTCAAAAACATTTTTTAAAAACCCAAGGCTTACTCAATATAAAGGGTTAAAAAAAATAATTGCCGACAAACGACCTCAGTATGTGTATACCGAGTACGACCCTGCAAGTTTGCTTGGTGTAGTGTTAGGTTGGTGGAGTAAAAAGTATAAATTTAAGCTTATTTGCAACTCCTGTGAAAACTTAGAACTCGATGTAAAATCAGTATTTCAACGAGAAGGTGTAAAAGGTATATTACCTTGCCTTATCAAAAATTTGTTTATAAAACTGAGCAAACATAATGTCTATCACATTTTTGCCCTTGGGCAAGATGGAAAAAGAATATTTGAAAACCTCGGTTACAAAAGTGTATCAATAATTCACTTGGGTTTCGATGAATTATTGTTTGCACCCAACCCTACTAAGCGTAACCAAATAAGAAAGGAGCTAAACTTAACTGAAACTGTAATTGGCTACTTTGGACGTACCGTACCCGAAAAAGGGGTGCATATATTAATACAAGCATTGGCTAAGTTAAAGCATTTGCAATGGCAGTTTTTGGTCGATGAATTTAGTATATACAAAACACCCTACCAACAATCATTAATTGACAGTATAGCACATTTAGGCATTGCCGATAGAGTTACTTACTTTGATGCACCACACGAAACAGTAGCTTGGTATATGTGTGCTACCGATATTGCGGTAGTACACTCCTTATCATCAAAAAAATGGAAAGAGCAGTATGGTAGAGTAGCACCCGAAACAATGGCTTGTGGCAATGCAGTATTGGTAAGCAGTAGTGGTACACTTAAGGAGTTAGTACCTAATAGTAGTTATGTAATACCTGAGGGCGATGTAAATGCCTTAGCTAATAAATTGGAGGAGTTGCTTAATAACCCCACGTTAATTACACAAATGGGCGAACTTGCACATAACCATGCACATAGCAAATATACAATGGTAAAGCAGGCTCAATTAATAGCTTCAATTAGTTAGTAATGTTGAATAGTAAAATAAAAGATGCTTTACTAACGAAACAAAAGCAAAAAGAAATGATTAAACATAAACTGTACCGCATATTTAGGTTAACTACGCTATTTGTAAATGGCTTAATTATATTTACTATTATTTTTGATCCTACAATTGATGTTACAAGTTTTATTGATTACTATTTCTTTTATCAATTTTTGTATTTTGTTGTATGTATTGGACTTACGTTTCCGTTTTTTGAACTTATGGTAACTACCTATACATTACAACTTTTAGGTTCTAATATTTGGTTGGCACGGTGGAAACTTAATTTGCTAATTGTATATAACCCACTCGATAATTATTATGTAACTAACCTGCTCTATATTTCAATATTTGCATTTATAACTACACTTACCATTAACCATAGCAAACTTAACGAAAAGTTAAAACTTACAGTAAATCGGTTTAAAAACTATCCCAAAATGGGAAGTGTTGCCATCAATTTATTTGTGGTAGGGTTTATATTTACTGTACTTAACAGGCTTATACCCAATATACCTACAGTAAAGCAATTAGTAAATTGCCTAGCCGATTTGTTATACCTAAGTGCTATTTGTTTTTTCTTTTCCAAGCACAGTTTTAAGTGGGTTTACATTGGGCTTATTTTGTTACTAATGTTAACTATAGCCTTCAATTCTACTTTATTTTTTACTGCATTTTTGTGGATGTTCTTTTACTTTTTGTATGCACAAATACTTAACCCATGGCCTTTGTATATTAAGTTAGGGGCTTTTGTAGCAGTTTCATTTTTTTTAATATTGGTACAAGCAGTTAAAACAGAGGTAAGGCAAAAGCAAGGGCTTAATTCTAGCACAAGTACCTTCTCAAAAGCCTTAAATGATAAGAGTACTCAAATACAAGAAAGTAATGCCTCTTTCAAAAAAAAATATTTATCGGTGTTATTAAACAGAATTAATCAAACCTTTTTTGATCATCTAGTATTTAAAAACGAATTAAAAATTGAAAATAAACCAAGGCCAAAAACAATTTTAACTTCACTTTTTGCAGCATTTATACCACGTATATTTTGGCCCGATAAGCCCAGTTTTGATAACGGACGCCTTTATGAACTTGCAGGCTTAAATGTAAGAGGGGCTTTTATATCAATTAGCTTAGTTGCCGAAGCATTTATCAATTTCGGGTATTATGGCGGGGCTATTTTTTATGTATTTTTTTCATTTGCTGTTTCCTTAATAGTAATTAATATTGTAAAAAGTGCCGAGAAACGTATTCCACTAATCATCATGTTTTTCCCTTATTTGTTTTTTAACTTATTAAGGGTTGAGGTTGATTTTACCCAAATAATTTATGGTTTATATAGTTCAATGATATTTTTAGTATTATTATTTTTGTACTTCAAGCAAAAAGGAATTAATAAAGAAATATTAAAAGTTAAAGTATAATTTATATTTGAAAACAGCAATTATTACAGGTATTACAGGGCAAGATGGTGCATACCTAACCCAACTTTTATTGCAGCACAATTATACTGTTGTTGGTGTGGTACGTAAGGCTAATTTGTATAATAAGTCTAAATTAGAATACCTCAATGTATTTGATCATATTAAAATTGTAGCCTGTAATTTAGAAAATGCAATTGAAGTAAATGCATTAATTAATACTTACCAACCAACCGAAGTATATAACCTTGCTGCGCAAAGTAGTGTATCACAATCATTTCAACTACCACAAGAAACCCTACAATTTAATATACTTTCAGTAGTTAATTTACTAGAAGCAATAAGGCTTAGCAATACAGGTATTAAATTTTATCAAGCATCAAGTAGCGAAATGTTTGGTAGGGTTAATCAACTACCTATTACCGAAAACTCACTACTACATCCTCTTAGTCCTTATGCCATATCTAAAGTAGCCGCCCACCATACCACTATCAATTATAGGGAGTCGTACAATATGTATGCATGTTGTGGGGTACTATTTAACCACGAAAGCTATTTACGGCAGGAGTCATTTTTTATAAAAAAATTATTAATTGGGGCACTTGATATAGTAAATGGCAAAAAAGAATACATTGAATTTGGTAACCTTAATATAAAGCGGGATTTTGGATTCTCTAAAGATTATGTACAAGCTATGTGGCTAATGTTGCAACAACCAAAGCCCGACGATTTTTTAATTTGTAGTGGTACATCAATACTGCTAAGTAGCATTGTTAATTATGTATTTACCCAACTAAATATACCCCTTCATAAAATTAAAATTAACCCACAATTGTACAGGCCTACCGAAATTGAAGATATATACGGTAGCAATAAAAAAGCTATTGACGTGTTGGGTTGGAAAGCAAATTTTGATTTTTATAAAGTACTTGATAACCTAATAGCCGAAGAGCAACAACATTATGCTAAGTAATACAAAACCAAAAGTTACTTTTGTACACCGCAAAGCTAGAGCAGTAGGCAACTACAGCCTCGAGTTTATATTTCAAGATGTGCGTAAAAGATTATTACATCAAATTGACAGCTACGTTTTCCATTCCAAGTATGAAAGCAATGGAGTTTTTAAAAGGTTATATAATGTATTTCAACTATTTTTTGAACGTAAAAAAATAGTACATATAACCGGCGATGTTAATTATTTGGGTTTATTATTGAACCCCAATAAAACAATACATACCATATTAGACTGTGTGCAACTAACTAGTACAACAGGTATAAAGCATACAATATTAAAGTTCTTTTGGCTTACCGTACCGGTAAAAAAAAGTAAATATATTACCGCTATTTCCACATCAACCAAAAATGAGATATTAAAGTATGCACCTTGCAACCCTAATAAAATTGTTGTAATACCAGTTGCCATCTCTACACAATTTAAGGCTTCGTCAAAAATATTTAATACCCAAAAACCTACCATACTACAACTTGGTACAGCGCATAATAAAAATATAGAAGCATTACTTGAAGCCGTAAAAGATATACCCTGTATTATTGATATTGTAGGGGCACACCAACAACATTTGGTCAATTATATGGAAGCTCATAATATAGAATACACTTACAGCCAAGGCTTAACTAATAATCAAATTATTCAAAAATATATTAATGCCGATATAGTATCACTAATATCAACTTACGAAGGCTTTGGTATGCCAATACTTGAGGGACAAGCTACCGGTAGAGTGGTAATAACAGCTAATACCTACTCCATGCCCGAAGTAGGGGGCAATGCAGCACATTATGTAACCCCAACTAATATAGCTGAAATTAAAATGGGTATTCAAAAAATTATAAGCGATGCCACATATAGAGAACAACTAATTACTAATGGCTACGAAAATGTAAAAAGATTTGATGCTCAAACCATTGCTGAACAGTATTACAAATTGTACCAAACCATATCACTTTAATTATAACACTAATCAATTGCTCATTACTTACTTTCAACGTAAACCCATAAAAGGTTTTCACTTTAGTGTCGAAATTATTTTTAATGATTTACGTAAAAATTTATCATCAAAATTTTCACAAAAAACAATTATTTCTAAATATTATAGCAAAGGCTTTTTGCCTAGGGTGTACAATTGTATACAAGCATTTTTTAACCAATCCAATATCAACCATGTAACTGGCGACATAAGTTATGTGGGTATTTTTTTGCAAAAAAATAAAACCATTCACACCATATTGGATTGTGTGTTTTTGCAACATAAAAAAGGAATAAGAAAACAGTTACTCAAATACTTTTGGCTTACAATGCCAATTAATAGATCTAAATTTATAACCACTATATCACATAGTGTGAAAAAAGAAATATTAGAACATAGTAATTGTAATGCCGATAAAATTATTGTAATCCCCATTGCAGTAGGCACTGAGTTTGTGTACACACCAAAGCAATTTAATACCATACAACCACGAGTACTATTAATAGGTACTGCACCTAACAAAAATGTACACCGTACCCTTCAAGCATTGGCTACTATTAATTGCTTTGTAAATATTGTAGGTAAGTACCAACCAGAAATAGAAAGTAAAATAAAAAAATTACATATTCCATTTCAGTATGACTCTAATTTGGATAGTGTAGCAATGAAAGCTCGGTATGACGAGGCCGATATTTTAGTATTTGCATCTACTTACGAAGGTTTTGGAATGCCTATAATAGAAGCTCAATCAGTAGGTGTAGCCGTAGTTACTAGCAATATATCAAGTATGCCCGAAGTAGCAAATGGTGCTGCAGTGTTAGTAGATCCGTATAATATTGATGCTATAAAAGCTGGAATAAATACAGTAATTAATAACGAAATTTTGCGAAAGCAAAATATAGAAAATGGCTTACAAAATGTAAAGCAATATACTAGCAAACGTATAGCACAGCAGTATATGGACTTATACAACCAAGTTTTAAACAAATAAATGAAAAGAATTATAATAATTGGAGGTGCAGGTTTTATTGGTATTAATAGTGCTTATTATTTTATTAATAAGGGTTATCAAGTTATAGTATTAGATAACCTAAGCCGAAAGGGTAGTACATACAATTTGCAACAATTGCAGCAAAAGCATACGGTGCAATTTGCACAAGTTGATATAAGAAATTATGAAACGTTAAAAGAAACATTGCTTCAAATTGGAGAGGTTGAAGCACTCCTTTTATTAGCAGGGCAAGTAGCTGTTACCACTTCTATCACTAATCCACGTGAAGATTTTGAAATTAATGCACTCGGTACTTTTAATGTACTAGAAGCATTGCGTAACAATGCGCAAAGCCCTCATGTAATATATGCATCTACCAATAAAGTATATGGCAAAATGGATAATGTAGCTATTACCAAATTAGCTAACCGATACCAATATAATAGTGATAATGAAGGTATTGATGAAGCTGCACCAATTGACTTTTATTCGCCTTATGGTTGCTCCAAAGGCACTGCCGAACAGTATGTACACGACTATGCACGTATTTACAATATACCTACAACGGTGCTTAGGCAGTCATGCATATACGGGCCACACCAATTTGGTATTGAGGATCAGGGTTGGGTTGCTTGGTTTACAATTGCTGCAACTTTAAGTGTTCCCATATCAATATTTGGCGATGGTAACCAAGTACGAGATGTGTTGCATGTATACGACCTTTGCTGTTTGTACGAATTAATACTTAATAACAAATCAATATGCAATGGTCAAATTTTTAATATTGGCGGTGGTACCAATAATACACTTTCGTTAAATGAGTTAGTATTATTATTACAAAATGCACTCAACACAACTTTAAATATTACTTACGATAATTGGAGAGCTGGTGACCAAAAGGTATATATTTCTAACATAAATAAAGCCACTACTTTGTTGCAATGGAAACCACTTATTGGAATAGAGCAAGGTATATTGGATATAAAAAATTGGACTGTTGCTAACATTGAAGCAATACAATCTTACATTACTTACAAAGCAAATTAACTTAATTATTTTTAACAAAAATATATGTGTGGTATAGCAGGCAATATAAATTTCAATAACCAAAACGA
Source organism: Chitinophagaceae bacterium (assembly GCA_043778255.1). Taxonomy (GTDB): domain Bacteria; phylum Bacteroidota; class Bacteroidia; order Chitinophagales; family Chitinophagaceae; genus JAYWGN01. Next base: position 58,803 of record JAYWGN010000046.1, read on the forward strand.
CCCTAGTATTATTAAGGTGATGACTAATACTATGGCACATAGAGGGCCTGATGCCGATGGTTTTTATTCCGATAATTATATAAGCCTTGGGCATCGTCGTTTATCTATTATTGACTTGAGTGAACAGGCTAATCAGCCTATTTACAGTACTTGTGGCAATTATGCTATTATATTTAATGGTGAAATATATAATTATGCCGAGGTAAAAAACTCTTTAACAACTTATCAATTTGCCACCAATTCCGATACTGAAGTTGTGTTAGCTGCATATATTACCTACGGAGCCAAATCATTGGAATTACTAAAAGGTATGTTTGCTTATGCCATATATAATAAACAAACTAACGAAGTATTTATAGCAAGAGATAGGCTTGGAGTAAAACCAGTTTATTATTACAAGGATGATACGTGTTTTTTATTTGCATCGGAGTTAAGAGCTATATTGGCTACCAAAATAGTGCCACCTAAGGTTAATAAATTGGCGTTGCAATATTACTTGGTCTTACAATCAGTATATGCACCACATACAATTATTCAAAACATTGTGCAATTGGAGGCTGGGCATTACATTATTATAAATGAAAATAAAGTTGAAATAAAGCAATATTGGGACATTAAAAACCCACAACAAAAGTTTGAAATAAATTCAAAAGCCGATGCACAAAGTAATGTGTTGCACCTTATGCAACAGTCTGTAGCAAGGCGTTTGGTTGCCGATGTTCCAGTTGCTGCTTTTTTAAGTGGTGGTATAGATAGTAGTGCAATTGTAGGCCTAATGGCTCAAGTTACCGAAGCACCCCAAACGTTTAATATTGCATTTAACGAAGCCGATTATGACGAATCAACTTATGCCGAAATTATTGCCACAAAATTTAAAACCAAACATCACAAAATATTATTAAGTCCTCAAACCTTTTTAGATGAACTAATCAATGCACTTAATGCAATGGATACCCCAAGTGGCGATGGTATTAATAGCTATGTGGTAGCTAAAGAAATTGTAAAAAATAATATTAAAGTAGCTATGAGTGGTGTTGGTGGCGATGAGTTATTTGCTGGTTATCCAAGTTTTAAGCAGTGGTACAGTATGTATCATAAACAGTGGATTTGGAAATCTCCAATGGCACTACGAAAACTTGTAGCAAACCTTTTGCCCAACAATAGTAAGTATAGCAGAGTAGCTAAGCTGTTACAACAAAAGCAACTTGATATCAATACATTTTATCCACTTATAAGGCAAGTATATGATGCTAATACAGTACACAAATTATTACAACAACATACAGTAAATCAAAATATTAAATTAAACTTAACGGCTAATAATTTTCCTAGTTTATCACAATTTTCAATTGCAGAGTTGTTGGGTTACACCCAAAATACTTTGTTGAAAGATACTGACCAATTTAGTATGGCAGTATCGTTAGAAGTTAGAGAACCCTTTTTTGACCATGATTTAATTGAGTATGTACTACAAATACCAGATGCTATTAAATTGCCAACATACCCTAAACAGTTGCTAGTAGAGAGTTTGGGCGATTTATTGCCACCCGAAATTGTACATCGTAAAAAGAAAGGCTTTACCTTTCCTTGGGAGCATTGGATGCGAAATGAGTTAAAGGCATTTTGCCATAAACTTATAACTGACCTCAACAATAGAGACTTTATAGAAAATGGCATACCCTTGCAGTTATGGAATAATTTTTTACAAAATAAAGATGTGAAATGGTCGCAAATATGGGTACTAGTAGTGTTGGAATATTGGTTGCAAAAAAACGTTGATTAAATTTTATACTTGGCACAAAAAAAAATATTGATTTGTATTGATTGGTTTAGTCCAGGCTTTAGAGCAGGTGGTCCTATTAAGTCAATTGTAAACCTTGCCAATACTATTGCCATCAATTTTCAATTATATATTTATACTAGTGATCGAGATTTGGGAATGCAGCAACCCTACTCTAATATAGAAGTAAATACTTGGGTTGAGTATGGTAATAATATATTTGTGAAGTATAATGCACCTACACACCAAACCAAGCAACATTTAATAGCTACTATTTCGGCTTTGCAGCCAAATACTATTTATTTGAATAGTATATTTTCTAATCATTTTTCCTTACAAGTACTACGAGTACAAAAACATTTCACCAATATAAAATATGTATTGGCACCACGTGGCATGTTAAGGCAAAGTGCATTAGCATTTAAACCCTTTAAAAAGAAATTATTTTTATTTGTTGCTAAGCTTATAGGTTTGTATAAGCATACTGAGTTTCATGCAACCGATGCTATTGAAATTAACGATATACAAAAACAAATAGCAGCCAATGCAATAGTAACTCAAGTGAGTAATTGCCCTGCAATACCAATAGCTGAGGTTAAGCATATTACAAAAATAACTAACCACATTAACTTATTATTTATTGGGCGTATACACCCCATAAAAAACTTACACTTGGTATTACAATGGGTACAAAAACTTGAAGGTATAATAGTATTAAATATTGTAGGAGTGTTAGAGGATGAAGCTTATTGGCAGGAGTGTACAAAGCAAATTAATACTTTGGCTGCCAATGTAACCGTTAATTTTTTAAACGAAATAGAACCTACACAACTAGTAAAAATAATAGAAAATAACCACTTGTTAATACTACCAACTAGGGGCGAAAATTTTGGTCATGCAATATACGAATCACTTGCATTAGGACGGCCAGTAATTATAAGCGACCAAACACCTTGGCTTAATTTGCAACACTATAATGCCGGTTGGGATTTGCCACTTAGCAACCAAACCGAATTTGTAAATGCTTTACAAACCGTAATAAATACAAATCAACGACAATATAATAATTATTGTAATGGAGCATTAACTTTGGCGACTAACTTTTACAACAATAGTAATCTTTTACAAAAATATAGTGAGCTATTGGCTTAACTTTTTTTACAAAAAACATTAAAAAAAACACAAAATATAATAAGATGTATATACTCGGAATTAATGCCTACCATGCCGATAGTAGTGCAGCCATTTTTAAAGATGGTGTAATGATAGCAGCTACAGAAGAAGAACGTTTTACTCGTATAAAACACTGGGCTGGTTTTCCTGTGTTAGCTATTCAATTCTGCCTACAAGAGGCTTGTATTACTTTAGATCAAGTAGATTACATAACCATTGGTCGTGACCCAAAAGCTAAATTTGGCAAAAAATTAATGTACTTACTTAAAAACCCCGCATCAGTTAAAGAGGCCTTAATAAGAAGGAAAAATAGTAAAAAAGTAGCTTCATTAGAGCAAGAATTTAAAACTATTGACGCCACTGTACCTTACGAAATTATAAAAGAAAAAATTTGCAATATTGAACATCATCGTAGCCACTTAGCTTCTGCTTTTTTTGCATCGCCTTATGAGGAGTCGGCTATATTGTCAATTGATGGTAGTGGCGATTTTACTACTACAATGATTGCTACTGGCAAGGGAAATCAAATTACCGTATTGGATAGTATTGACTTTCCTGTGAGTTGCGGTTTATTTTATACTGCTTTTACTCAATACTTGGGTTTTCCACATTATGGTGATGAGTATAAGGTAATGGGCTTGGCGCCTTATGGCGAACCAAAGTACATTGATAAGGTTAAAAAAACATTGAATTTTTTACCTAATGGTTTATTTAGTTGGAACACCGAATACTTTGTAGAGCCAACTAAAGCAGGGTTAAAATATGAAAATAATGTTCCTTTAGTTGGTAATTTGTTTTCACAAAAATTTGTAGAAGAGTTTGGGCCAGTAAGGCAACAGGGCGATGAGTTAACACAATACCATAAGGATATGGCAACATCTGTACAACGTGTAACAGAGCAATTAATATTCCACATACTTATTAAACTTAGAGAACGTACTGGTTTAGAAAATATTTGCATAGCAGGTGGTGTAGCACAAAACAGTGTAGCCAATGGCAAAATAGCCGAAGCCACAGGCTTTAAAAATGTGTATATACCAAGTGCAGGCCACGATGCGGGTATTAGTATGGGTTCGGCATTGTACCAATATAACCATGTGTTGCAACAGCCAAGGGCAGCACCAATATACAGTGCATACACTGGTAGCAAATTTACAAACGACGAAATTGAAACTTTTTTAAAAAGCCGAAATATAAAATATACTAAGCTACCCGATGAAGAATTGTATGATGTAGTTACCAATAAATTAATAGAGCCAGGTGTAGTAGGATGGTTCAATGGTAGAGCCGAATTTGGCCCTAGGGCTTTGGGTGCAAGAAGTATTATAGCTGACCCTCGTAACGAAAAAGCAAAAGAGTTACTTAATGCCAAAGTTAAGCGTAGAGAGAGTTTTAGACCATTTGCACCATCAATACTTAAGGAGTATGTAAGCGACTATTTTACCAAACACGACGAAGTTCCTTTTATGGAAAAAGTATATCCTATAATACCTGAAAAACAAAAAGAAATACCAGCCGTAACCCATGTTGACGGTACGGGTAGGTTGCAAACAGTGGACAAAACAATAACACCACGATATTATAATTTGATTGAAGCCTTTAGAAAAAAAACTGGTGTACCCATATTACTCAATACGTCATTCAACGAAAACGAACCCATTGTAAATACACCTGAGGAAGCACTCAATTGTTTTTTACGTACACAAATGGATATGTTAGTTTTAGAAAATTGTGTGGTTGACAGAAAAGACCAAATTATTTAATCGAATTAAGTAACTTTAGTAAAATATTTCAAATGAGCACCTCTGATATTCTAGACCCTATAAAGCATTCACCTATATTACCCAAACTATTAGAAGATTTGCAATGGTTTTGGCACGATGAACAGTTACGCCGTAGAGAATTTTACGAATGGCTAACGCCAAATGTAAAAGCCGAATATGTAGAGGGCGAAGTAATCATGCACTCACCAGTTAGTATTGAACATAATAGAATTACAGGCAATTTATTTACAGCAATAAAAGTATTTTGTAATTATTATATGCCCAGTGGATATGTTGGAGTTGAAAAAATATTAACACGTTTTACTCGTAATGATTATGAACCCGATATTTGTTATTTTGGAGCTGAAAAAGCAGCCCAATTTAAGCCCAATCAAAATATATTTCCAGTACCTGATTTTATTATAGAAATAATTAGCAAGTCCACCGAAAAAAATGATAGAGTTATAAAATATACCGATTACGAAATACATAAAGTAAAAGAATATTGGATTGTTGATCCCACTGCCCAAAAAGTAGAACAGTACCTTCTTATTAATGAGGTATATGAACTACAACCAATTGTAAACGAAACAATAACATCGGTAGTAATACCAAATTTTAGTATTCCATTACAAGCTGTATTTGATGAAGCTGCTAATGCAACTTGGATTAAAGGTTTAAATAAATAAAAATAAATGATAACTAAACAAAAAACTTTCTTGCTAATTGCAACAGTATTTATAATGTGTGGTGGAGTAGCACAAAAAAGAAAATTTGAAACCAATGCAAATGTTATAGTAGAACCCTCAATAGGTACACCAATAGGAAAATTAAAAGCAACCCAATCAGTATTTGTAGGTGGTAATTTTATATACGAAAAACCAATTTCTGCAGCTGTATTATTGTCCCTACAATTAGGTGGTGGTGCATTGTTGGGGAAAAAAGATAAGTCAAACCCAACTTATACCGAAGCTTTTTATGACGACATACCTTATAAGTACATTAGGTTTGGTGTAAAATATTATATTGCTCAATCTAACTTTTTTGCTGGGTTAAAAGTTGGTGGTACAAGGCTATTTGTACTAGGCGAAAAAGAAAATGGCTTTACTTATCAACCTCAGTTGGGTTACTCTATTGGTGAGTTCAAAGGTTTTGATATTACACTAGGCTTCGATAATCAGCAAGCCAAATCATATAAAGTGCAAGTGCTAACACTCGGATTAGGCTACCACTTCATCAACTAATAATTGTAAGTATAACCTATAAAAGTTACAGTAAAAAATTGACCCCAAAAATTAGTATTATAACTGCCACTTATAACAGTGCAGCCACAGTGCAACATACTTTACAAAGCATTGCAACCCAAACCTACAGCAACATTGAGCATATAGTAGTAGATGGGTTAAGCAGCGATAATACCGTGGCAATAGCAAATCAATTTGTCAATGTAAAAGTAATTTGCGAAAAAGATAAAGGCTTGTACGATGCCATTAACAAAGGTATAAAAGCAAGTACAGGTGCTATAGTAGGCATATTAAACTCCGACGATTTTTTTCCTAATAATACAATTGTACAATCAATTGCAAATGCATTTAACCAACATAATGTAGATGCTGTGTATGGCGATATTGCTTTTGTAAAGCCAAATAATATACAAAAAATTGTAAGGCTATACAGTTCCAATAATTTTAAGCCTAGTAAATTTAAATATGGCTATATGCCGGCTCACCCCTCGTTTTATGCCAAAAAAGAATGTTTTGATAAGTATGGCTATTACCAAATTGATTACAAAATAGCTGCCGATTATGAGTTACTTATGCGAATGATGTACACTCATAATATAAGCACAACTTACATTAACGAAGTATTAGTGTATATGCGAACTGGTGGGGTGAGTAACCAAAACCTTGCAAGTAGGTATGTACTTAATCAGGAAATTATAAAAGCCTGTAAGGCAAATAAGGTAAGTACCAATATGGCATTACTAAGTTTAAAATATTTTACTAAAATTGGTGAATTTATAAAACCAATGCTCGGCATAAAGCAATAATGAATATACTTGTAACTGGTGCCAATGGCTTTGTAGGTAAGCATTTTATGGCAATTGCTAACCAACAATTTAATTGTATGGCAATTTCATTGCAAAATAATAACTGGCAAACTCAAACTTTTAATGGTATTGATACTGTGCTACATTTAGCAGGTAAGGCACACCAAATGGAGCCAATTGATGACCAAATTTATTTTGATATAAATTATACCTTAACAAAATTATTATTTGAAAAATGTGTAGCCGATGGTGTTAAGCATTTCATATACATTAGTAGCACCAAAGTATATGGCGATGATATACTTACTGAATTAAACGAACAGTCGCCTTGTAACCCAACTGATGCTTATGGCAAAAGCAAATTAGCAGCTGAGCAATATTTATTACTACAAAAAAGTATGGTAGTTACTATACTACGACCGCCACTTATATATGGTGCAGGTGTTAAGGGTAATTTACTTAAAATAATGCAACTTTGTAACAGCAATAAACCATTGCCATTTGGCAATATTAATAACCAACGTAGTATGGTAGGTATTCATAATTTGGTGGCAATGCTTAGTGCTATTATACTACAGCAAAAGCCTGGCATATTTGTACCTTGTGATGCTGCACCTATAAGTACTACTACACTTGTAAGCTATATTAGGAAAGCTTTACAGCGAAAGCCAAATATATTTAGCATACCAATTTTTTTGCGAAGCATAATAAAAAAATTAAGACCTGCTTTATACACAAGGTTATTTGGCAGTTTTTATATTAACAATACTTACACCAACCACACACTACAATTTGTACCACCTTATACTACCGAACAAGGCATTACTATTACGGTAAATGCTTTTGATAAAACAACTACTTAAAATGAACCTATTTTTTAACACTAATAAATTTATAAACGAAAATATAACGCAACGAAACAAAAGTTTTTTTGCAGCTGATATAGCTAATAACCATACACAACTTACCGCAGCTATTGAAGGCAAATCGGTATTGGTAATTGGTGGTGCAGGCACTATTGGCTCGTCGTATATAAGGGCTATGTTGCCATACAAACCAGCTAAATTGGTAGTGGTTGATATTAACGAAAATGGACTTACAGAGTTGGTAAGAGATTGCCGTAGTAGAGTTGATATTAATTTGCCTGCCGATTTTAAATCGTACCCTGTAAACTTTGGTGATGCTGTATTTAAAAAAATATTTTTGCAAGATGCACCTTTTGATATTGTAGCCAACTTTGCTGCACACAAACATGTACGTAGCGAAAAAGATGTGTATAGTATTGAAGCTATGATTGAAAATAATGTAATAAAAGCTAAAGCATTTTTAGACCTTTTAATACAACATCCACCCAAACATTTTTTTTGTGTAAGTACCGACAAAGCTGCAAATCCGGTAAATATAATGGGTGCTAGTAAAAAATTAATGGAGGAGGTAATACTTGCCTATTCCAACGTGTTGCCCATTACTACTGCACGGTTTGCCAATGTTGCCTTTAGTAACGGTAGTTTGTTAGCCGGCTTTGTAGAACGTATGATGAAGCAACAACCACTCAGCAGCCCAAGTGATGTAAAACGTTTTTTTGTATCGCCAGATGAGAGTGGGCAAATATGCCTAATGGCTTGTGTATTGGGCAATACTGGCGAAATATTTTTTCCTAAATTACAAGAAAATCAAATGGCAAATTTTGGTGATATTGCTATTGATTTTATAAAAGCCAATGGCTTTGAACCGCTACTATGTACTACCGAAAATGAAGCAAAGTTGGCTATGGAAAATGCATTTACCCATAAACAATACCCTGTATTATTATTCAGTAGTAACACAAGTGGCGAAAAACTATACGAAGAATTTTATACCGACACCGAAGAGTTGGAGTTAGCCCAATTTGAATCATTAGGCATTATTAAAAATGCACGAAAACGTACAAAATTGGAGCTTGATACTATAATAAACGAAATAGAAAACTTATTTTTGCAAAATGTACAAAAGACCGATGTTGTAAATTTATTAAATAAATTACTTCCTGGTTTTCAACATATAGAAACAGGTACTAACCTCGACCAAAAAATGTAATGTATAAATTTGTAAAACGAATACTTGATTTTTTATTTGCACTTACAGTGCTTATAATATTGAGCCCAATATTAATACCTATTGCTATTATACTTAAATGTACTGGGGAGCATTATATTTTTTACTTACAAAAACGTGTTGGGTATCACAATAAATATTTCAACATTTATAAGTTTGCTACCATGCTTAAAAATAGCCCCAATATTGGTACAGGTAGCATTACCCTACGTAACGACCCAAGGTTGTTACCCTTAGGCAAATTTTTGCGTAAAACTAAAATAAATGAATTGCCTCAAATATTGAATGTATTACTCGGCAATATGAGTATTGTAGGGCCAAGGCCATTGGTTGACCGTACCTACAATGCCTACCCAGTGGGCATTAGAGAGCAAGTGTATAATACTGTGCCTGGCATTACGGGCATTGGTTCCGTTTTTTTTAGAGATGAGGAAAGCCTTATTAGCAATAGTGGTAAGCCACCACACGAATATTACGAAGCTGTAATAGCTCCCTACAAAGGTGCTTTGGAAATGTGGTACAATAAACACCAAAGCTTCTACACTGATTTTATGATAATTTTTCTTACAGCTTGGGTTATTATATTCCCTAACAGTAAGCTTATGTTTTCAATATTTAAAAATTTACCAAAACGAACATTTTAATACAATGACAAAAAAAGTAGCCTTAGTAACTGGCGTTACCGGACAAGATGGAGCATACCTTTCCAATTTTTTATTAAAAAAAGGGTATATAGTGCACGGCATCAAAAGACGAAGTTCTTTGTTTAACACAGGCCGTATTGATGCCTTATACGAGGATCCACATGTAGATAATCGTAACTTTATATTGCATTACGGCGACCTTAATGACAGTACCAATTTAATACGAATAGTACAAGAAGTACAGCCCGATGAAATATATAACCTTGGAGCAATGAGCCACGTAAAGGTAAGTTTTGATACTCCAGAATATACAGCCAATGCCGATGGTATTGGTACACTTCGTTTGTTGGAAGCTATACGTATATTAGGTTTGCAACATAAAACAAAAATATACCAAGCAAGTACAAGTGAATTATATGGTTTGGTGCAGGAAGTACCACAGAGTGAAACCACACCATTTTATCCACGTAGCCCTTATGCAGTGGCTAAAATGTATGCTTACTGGATTACAGTAAATTACCGCGAAGCTTATGGCATGTTTGCATGTAACGGTATATTATTTAACCACGAAAGTCCCTTACGTGGCGAAACATTTGTTACCCGAAAAATAACAAGAGAAGTGGCCAAAATGAGCCTTGGCAAAGGTGATTGCCTGTATATGGGTAATATTGATAGCCAACGGGATTGGGGACATGCCAAAGATTATATAGAGGCTATGTGGCTAATATTACAACAAGATGTTGCTGAAGATTTTGTAATTGCCACTGGCGTTACCACCACAGTAAGAGAATTTATAAGAATGGCATTTGCCGAAGTTGGTGTTACCGTAAGCTTTACTGGTACAGGTATTGATGAGTTAGGCACAGTTACTGCAAGTACAAATGAACATATAAAAGTAGGGCAAGTAGTACTTAAAATAGACCCTCAATACTTTAGACCAACCGAAGTAGAGTTGCTAATTGGTAACCCAACTAAGGCTAATACAAAGTTAGGTTGGCAACCAAAGTACGACCTAGCAGCATTATGTAAAGAGATGGTACAAGCAGATGTAAGTTTGTTTAAAAACGATGGTAGTTATAAAATTGAGTATTAAATGATTGATGTTAGCAACTATAGTAAGTGTATAAGTGCTTTGCAATTAGCTTTTCAAAAAAGTAAGGAAGTTGCTGATGATACTATTGAATTTGAAATATACAGATCAGCCTGTGTAAAAGAGTTTGAACTTATAGTGGAGCAAACAGCAAAGTTGTTAAAAAAGTTTTTGTATCCTTATTTTAGCAGTAACAAAACTGTTGATAATTTGGCTTATAAAGATACATTTAGGCTTGCCTTAACACATAATATAATTAGTGAAAATGATATTGAAATATGGTTGCAATGCCGTGATATAAGAAACCAAACTGCACATGAATATGGAAGCATACTTGCTGATGAAGTATTGGAAATATTACCTAAGTTTATTGAAGTTTGTAATAGTTTAATAGTTAAATTTAACCAAATAAATGCTACTACAACCCAAGCATAAGGATCTACTGCTAAGTATTATAAAGCTGCACATTGCCTTGCCAATAAGGGTATTAGCTTATGGCAGTAGGGTTAACGGCCGTGGGCATAGCGGTAGTGATTTAGATTTGGTTATTCAATTTTTGGATAGTGTTGATTATGGCTTTGCCCAATTTAGGCAATTGAAAAATGCATTTACTCACTCCAATTTACCATTTATAGTTGATGCAAAATTGTGGCATCACTTACCCGAAAGTTTTAAAATGAATATTGAAAAACAATTTGTTGAATTGTATAATACTAATAGCGTAACTACATGAGTGTAATAATATTGGGCGATATAATGTTAGATAAATATATTGATGGTAACGTTACCCGAATATCGCCAGAGGCACCAGTACCAGTAGTACATGTACAAAATGTATATAGTACAGCGGGTGGCTGTGGTAATGTAAGTAAAAGCATAGCAGCACTTGGTGTGGCTAACCAAATAGTAGCAGTAATTGGTAATGATGTACATGGTGCTGAATTAAAAGAATTGCTTAAGCATAAATTAATTAAACCAACATTAATAACCCACAACCAACCAACTACTACCAAAGTAAGAGTAGTAAGCAATAAACACCAATTGCTACGGTACGATATAGAAAGTAATACTCAACCTGATATTGAAATTGAAACTCTAATACAAAAATCAATATTAAAATCTAAAGCTACAGTTGGTATAATATCTGATTATGGAAAGGGTGTGTGTACAGATGGTTTATGTAAACATTTTATACAAACCTTACTTAATCGAAATATTGAAGTATTGGTAGACCCTAAATGTAGTGATTGGAATAAGTATAGTTGCTGTTATTTAATATCGCCCAACTTTAAAGAGTTTTGTGATGCCATTGGCACCACTATAGCTAACGAAGATGCTATAATTGAAAGCCATGCAAAGCAATTAATGAAGCACTATAATATTGCTAATATACTAGTTACCAGGTCGGCAAAAGGAATGTCGCTTATTACAAATAAAAGTGCACTTCATATACCAACCATAGCTAATGAAGTATATGACGTTACTGGAGCTGGTGATACTGTAATAGCTACTATTGGTGCCATGTTAAGCCAAGGCAAAACATTGAAAGAGGCTGTTTTATTATCCAACAAAGCTGCTGCTATAGCTGTTGCACATTTTGGTACTTATGCAGTTACTATGGAGGAGTTGTTGGGGAAGTAATAAAGTTTGCCAAATCTTTCTTTATCTAATAATATCATTATGAACAAATTATTTGTAACCCTTTTTTTAGTAGCAATTATAAATTTTGCCTTTGGGCAAAAAGAAAAACTTGCATACAAACTTGTAGTTGATAGTTTTGAAACATATTATAATGCTGATAATTACGAAGCTATATTTAATTGCTTTACTACCGAAATGAAAAAGGCATTGCCGTTGGAGCAAACAAAAGAATTTTTAAGTGGATTAAAACTAGAAGCAGGAAAAATTACCAAACGAGCATTTATAAAGTATGATAACAGTTATGCATCGTACAAAACAAATTTTGAAAGATCATTATTTGCTATAAATATTTCAGTTGATAAAAACTCAAAAATTAATGGACTTTTTGTTGGTCCATTTAAAGAATCAACACTTAAAATAATTGAAAGAAATACCACAAAATTAATACTACCCTTTAAAGACGAATGGACGGTAATATGGGGTGGCGATACTAAAGAGCAAAATTACCATGTAGAGAGTGTAGCACAAAAAAATGCATTTGATATTGTTATAACTAACGATAAAGGAAAAACGTATAAAACCGATGGGAAATTAAATGAAGATTATTATGCCTTTGGCAAACAATTATTTGCACCTTGCGATGGTGAAGTTGTATTGGTTGTAGATGGAGTGAAAGATAATGTACCAGGCATTATGAACCCTATATATGTACCGGGTAATACAGTAATTATAAAAACTGTGAACAATGAATATTTGTTTTTTGCACATTTTAAGCAACAATCAATTGTAGTAAAGCAAGGGCAAAAAGTAAAGCAAGGTCAGCTATTAGGCTTGTGTGGTAACTCTGGCAACTCATCCGAAGCACATTTGCACTTTCACATACAAAACGTTGAGGATATGACTTCGGCTACTGGAGCAAAATGCTATTTTGATAAAATAATAGTAAACGGGCAATTAAAAACTGACTACTCACCCATACAAAACGAAAAAATAAGTAACGGTAAAAAGTAAATCAATCGTTGACTATTTTAAGATAAAATTTGATTGTTATAATATCAAAATCCATCAATTAAAAAAAACGTATTTTTATTTGTGATTTAAAATTTACAAATTAGGACGATAACTAGATTGCAAGTATAATTTAAAAGTTTGTAGAAGTCACATTTTTTAAATTGATTAAATAATGATTACAAGAATAAAAATTAATGGTTTTAAAAGTCTCCTAAATACGGAATTGTATTTTGGACCATTTACTTGTATTGCTGGAGCAAATGCTATTGGCAAATCAAATTTTTTCGATGCCATATCTTTTTTATCTAAATTGTCCGATAACACTATATTATATGCTGCAAAATCTATAAGAAGCGAAGATCAAAAACATTCAAATGTAAAAGATATTTTTTTTAAAAGTGGCAAAGATTATTTAAAAAATATGACTTTTGAAGTAGATATGTTAGTGCCTATAAAAGCAGACGATGATTTAGGGCAAGATGCGGAAGCAAGCATTACAAGCTTAAGATACTCACTTGAATTAAAAATGAATGACGATGGTAATAATGAAGGTCAGCAAATACAAATTGTAAAAGAGGAGTTAGTGCCTATAACAATAACAGATGCAAAAGCTAACTTGTTTTTTTCAAAAGCAGTAGTATGGGAAAAATCTACAATAACTGGCAAACGAGCTAAAACTCCATTTATATCAACTAAAGGAGATAAAATAAAATTACATTCTGATTCAAAGGATAAAAACCGAGGTAGAACAACAGAGTCAATTGCTTATAAAATGCCACGAACACTCTTATCTAATGTTACAGCTGAGTCGCCTACCGCTTTTTTAGCAAGGCACGAAATGCGTAATTGGGTATTGTTACAATTTGAGCCAAGTGCTTTACGACAACCAAATAGTATTCATGAAGTTTTAAACGCCGAAGTTACTGCGAATGGTAGTAATTTACCATCTACTTTGTACAAATTGCATGCTGAGAAAAAAGAAGAGGATGTATATCAAAAATTAACAAATAAAATGAAAGGACTTGTTAGTGATATTGATGAAATAGAAGTTGATAAAGATGAAAAAAGAGATTTACTAACTTTGCAAATTAAGTTTAAAAATGGTTTAGTACTTCCTGCTCAATCTTTGTCAGATGGTACTTTAAGATATTTGGGGTTAGCAATAATAAAGGAGGATACTAAAAGTAGTGGTCTTATATGTTTAGAAGAACCAGAAAATGGAATTAATCCAAAAAAAATTAAAGAGATGGTTGAATTACTAAAAGAAATTGCAACCGATACTTATTTTGCAGTTGACGAAAACAACCCATTAAGACAAGTTATAATAAATTCACATTCTCCATTGGTAGTAAGTATAGTGCCAGACGAAAGTTTATATTTAGCCTCCGAAATTGAAATGTATTCTGAACAATTTAATAAGAAAATAAAATATACCAATTTTAGTGCATTAGGTGGAACTTGGAAAACAAATAATAACCTAATTAAGACAACAACAAAAGGTGAAATAATTTGCTATTTGGATAATAGTAGTAATAATGACTTATATGAAGATGAAGCTAGTAGGGATAATAAAAACAAATCAGTTAGAAGCAATGTTTTATATGATGCAACTCAATTAAAACTAAGTTTTAATTAATGAAATCGCTAAACTTTACACTTATTGCGGATGGTCGTTCCGATAAAACTCTTATTCATATAATTAAATGGTCTTTGGATAATTTATTTCCCACATTAGCCAATAATGGAGTATTTGCAGACTTTGGGCCTTTAAAAAATCCACCAGCAAAAGGAGATATTGCTAATCAAATTGCTGAAGCAAAAAAGTATTATCCATTTGATTTAATAATTTATCACCGAGATGCTGAAATTATTTCTAATACAATAATTAATCAGCGGAAAGAGGAGGTTTTAAAGTTTGCAGGGATTGTTGATAATTTAATTTGTATAGTACCTATTGTGATGATGGAAGCTTGGTTATTATTTGATGAACTGTCTATTAAAAAAGCTGCAGAAAATAGAAACTATAAGGGTAAAATACAGCTGCCCTCTTCAAAAGTTATTGAAAATGAGAGAGAGCCTAAAAAACTTTTACAAGATTTACTTAAAACAGTAAGTTGTAAAACAAAAAGAAATTTAAAAACTTTTAACATTAATAAAGCTATTCAGTTAGTAGCAGAAAACATAACGGATTTTAGTCCATTAAGAAATTTAACTGCATTTAATGTATTTGAGAATGATTTAAAAAATGCCGTAAACATTTTTTTAAATAAGTAAGTACTTAGTTTAAAATAACTACTCATTTGAACATCACAACTCCAAATTATAAACCCCTCACTCCTACTCCCCTATTGGGAGCTGGGGGAGCTACAGGAACAATCCTCCTTACTGGTGGTGCAGGTTTTATAGGCAATAGCATTTTACAACAACTAAATGCTAATGGAATTGATAATGTAATAGTAGTTGATAACCTTAACCATAACGAAAAAAAACAAAATTTAAGCAATTGTAAATACAGTTTGTATTACGACAAAAATTTATTTTTAAGTATATTGCCTACACTTAACAATGTAACTGCAATACTACACCAAGGTGCTTGTAGCAGCACTACTGAGGCTGATGCTGATTATTTGCAGCACAACAATGTAGCTTACTCCAAAGCATTATTGCACTATGCAATAGATCATAATATACCATTTATATATGCCTCAAGTGCTTCCGTTTATGGCAACGGAACTTTGGGCTTTAACGATGCAAGTAATAACTACCAACCAATTAACGGGTATGCATATTCCAAATTAGAATTTGATAAATATGTAACAGCTATAATTACTACACATCAACCCACTAATAAAATTATTGGTTTGCGTTACTTTAATGTATATGGCTACGGTGAGGCTCATAAAGGTACTATGGCAAGTGTGGTATTCAAATTTTACCAACAGTATTTGCAAACTAAAACTATCCAATTGTTTGATGGTAGCAACGCTATATTAAGAGATTTTGTACATGTTGATGATGTGGTGGCTGTAAATTTATTTTGTTTACAACTTCATGTACCTAACGGCATATATAATGTAGGTACAGGCAAAGCCGAAAGTTTTGTAGCATTGGCCAATGCATTTACCCATACTATAACCGATGCAAAGTTGGAGTATATACCTTTCCCTCAACTACTTAAAAATAAATACCAATACTTTACCGAAGCAACCATTGAAAAGTTAAAAGCCGTTGGTTATACCATGCCATTTAAAACTGTAGCACAAGGTGTACAACAATATTGTGAAATGCTTTTGAAAAAATAGTAGTTTAGCATACAACATTTTACTTAAAATTATTAAAATTAAATAGTGGAAAAAAAATCTAAAATATATATTGCTGGCCATAAAGGTATGGTGGGCAGTGCCATACATCGCAATTTGGTAGCTAATGGGTATACTAATATTATATATAAAACTTCGGGTGAGTTGGACTTGAAAAACCAAGTTGCTGTTGCTCAATTTTTTGAACAGGAAAAGCCTGAATACGTTTTTTTGGCGGCAGCCAAAGTAGGTGGCATAATGGCTAATAGTACCTACCGAGCCGATTTTATATACGAAAATTTGCAAATACAAAATAACGTAATTCACCAATCATACTTAAGTGGCGTTGCCAAATTAATGTTTTTGGGTAGTAGTTGTATTTACCCAAAGTTAGCCCCTCAGCCACTTAAAGAGGAATACTTGCTTACTGGCTTATTAGAGGAAACTAACGAGCCTTATGCAATTGCAAAAATAGCAGGTATTAAAATGTGTGATGCCTACCGAAGCCAATACGGCTGCAACTTTGTAAGTGTAATGCCAACTAATTTGTATGGGCCTAACGATAATTACGATATTAAAACATCACATGTATTGCCAGCACTAATTCGTAGGTTTCATGAAGCTAAAGTAAACAACCAAGTTATAGTAATTATATGGGGTACTGGTAGGCCACTACGAGAGTTTTTGCATGCTAACGATATGGCCGATGCCTGTGTATATTTAATGAATAATTATAACGAGGAAGGGTTGGTTAATATTGGTACTGGTGTTGATATTTCTATACATGATTTGGCTTTGCTTGTACAAAAAATTGTAGGCTACAATGGATCAATTGGTTTCGATTATGGCCAGCCCGATGGCACACCACGTAAACTTATGGATGTAAGCAAACTGCATAACCTCGGTTGGAAACATACTATTGAATTGGAGCAGGGAATAACAGAAGTGTATCAACAGCATTTTTTACAAAACTAAATAACATAAATGTTTTCTTTTTTTAACAAAAAAAACGGCAGCAATGCCATACCTACGGCTAGTTTGGCTTCATTACAGTGCGATATGCATTCTCATATATTACCCGGTATTGATGATGGTTCGCCTGATGTAGAAACCTCCCTCACCCTTATAAAAAGTATGGTGGCTAATGGCTTTACTAAGCTAGTGTGTACACCCCATATATACAAAGAAATATACCCCAATACGCCACTTACAATTGAGGCAGCTTATCAATTGCTATTACCTCATGTACAACAACATTTCCCAACTGTGCAATTGAGTTATGCGGCTGAGTATTATATGGACGACTTTTTTGAACAGGCATTAGCTAACAATGAAAAATTACTGACCGTACATAATAATTGGGTACTAGTGGAGCATTCGTTTATGCAGCCTCCACCTGAGTTAAAAACAATATTATTCAACATGCAAATGGCAGGTTATACACCTATATTAGCACACCCCGAAAGGTACGAATTTTTTAAAAAAAACTTAAAAGCTTACGATGATTTATATGATATTGGTTGCATATTCCAACTCAATATATTATCGCTAATTGGTTACTATGGCAAAGTACCACAGGAGTTAGCTAGGTACTTAATAGAACGTAAGTATGTAAAATTGTTAGGGTCAGATATGCACCATTTTAAACATAAGGATGCCATGCAGCATGTTGACGGTAATAAATTATTGGCTGAGTTGCTACAACAAAATCAATTGCTTAATAGCGAAATGCTGTAAAAGAATTAGTGATTGAAAAAAGTAGTTATAATTCATAATAGGTTAGTAATTGGTGGGCCAGCAGTGGCTATTGCCGAATTAATAAACCAATTACATAGTCAATTTGAGTTTCATTTAATAGTAGGTATGCCCTTGCCCGATGAGGAAGATGCTGCCTATTTATTTACACCTATACCCAACCTGACTATTACTTATTTGCAAACTATGCATCGTATGCCTAGCTTGTATAGCGACTATAAGGCTTACCTACAATTATACAATATAATTAAAACCATAGCACCCGATGTAGTACATACACATGGCACTAAACCTGGTATATTAGGGCGTTTGGTGGCACAGCGGCTTAATGTTCATACAATTATTCACACTTACCACGGTCATATATTTCACTCCTATTTTAGTAAGGTTGTTTCTACTATTATAGTACGAGTTGAAAAATATTTGGCAAAGCATACTACATACATAATTGCCATTTCTAACATTTTAAAAAAAGAAATAGTTGACAATTATAAAATTGCTAGTAACCAACAAACTGTAATTATTCCGTTGGGCTTATCCTTGCAACATTTTGCACAAAGTGCAGGTGAAAAACGAAAACTATTTAGACAAAAATATAATGTAACCAACTCACAAACAGCCATAGGTATAGTAGGACGAATAACGGCTATTAAAAACATGGGAATGTATGTTGATGTAATTAAGCAATGTAGCAGGCTACCCAATTTTGATTCACTTAAATTTTTTATAATTGGCGATGGTGATAAAAAAAACAGTTTGCAACAACAATTGCAAAAAGCACAATTGAACTTTACAACTAGTAATAACCGTAACGATAGTAACATAATATTTACATCGTGGATAAAAGCAACAGACGAAATAATGAATGGCTTAGATATACTTTGCCTAACCTCACTTAACGAAGGTACACCAGTTACAATAATAGAAGCAATGGCAGCACAAAAGCCAGTAATAACCACCAATGCAGGCAGCGTAACTGATATAGTAAAGCATAATACAAACGGTATAGTAACTGAACTAAACAATATAAACACATTTACCAATGCAGTACAACTATTGGTAACCAATAAGGCACTTTGTGCCAAAATGGGACTCAATGGTTACAACTTTGTACTACAACATTTTGACCCTGCAAAAAGAGCAAACGAAATTGCTACACTGTACAATAATTAACTTTTTAATACAAAACATTAAACAAAACTATATATAAATTGTAATAGTATTTAATTGAATAACGATGAATACATTTACAATTAAAGACTTGGAAACCTTGTCGGGCATAAAGGCTCACACCATACGAATGTGGGAACAAAGATATGCCTTGCTTACACCACAACGTACTAGTACCAACATAAGATATTATAGTAACGACGAGTTAAAAAATTTATTAAACATTGCCTTGTTAAATAAATATGGATATAAAATATCGCATATTACTAACATGACTGCAGTGCAGCTGAAAGAAAAAATACTTTCGCTTAACAATAGTGAAGCCTTGCTAGAACGGCTACTGGTGGAGCTTATACAGTATATGGTGGATATGGATATGGATAGTTTTGAAACCGTACTAAATAAATACATAGCTCAAAAAGGAATTGAAAGATCAATAACTCAAATATTATTTCCTTTTTTAGAAAAAATAGGAATACTATGGCAAACTGATAATGTAAACCCAGCACAGGAGCATTTGGTAACCAATATAGTAAGGCAAAAGCTTATAATGGGAATAGAAAATGTAGTACCATTTGGCACTAATAATAAATCAGTATTATTGTTTATGCCCGAAGGCGAACACCACGAAATTGGATTGCTATACGTAAATTTTATAATGAAATCGAAAGGTATAAAAACTATATACCTTGGTGCTAACATACCTGTAAATGATTTGACCCAACTAGTAAAACTTAAAAAACCTGACTACATATACACCCACATTACATCAATACATGGCGGTGCCAGTTTCGATAAGTTTTTGGTACAGTGTAAACACCATTTGCCCAGTAGTAGAATAGTAATTAGCGGATTAGCTGCTCAGCAATATAGTAAGCCAGTGGCTGCTAACGTTACACTTAAAAAGTCAATAATACAGGTTATGGATTTTATAGTGAACATTTAATTTTTTTGGTTAAATATTCTGTTTAAGGTTTTTAAAAATAAATTAAACAAAAATTTGGAAAATACAATTTTCTTTGTTTAACTTTGCTGTATAAAAATTAAACAAAATGAGTGTAGTAGAATTTAATCAAATGTTGTTACACAATACTGAATTTTTAAAGCCATTTGCTGTAACACTAACCCACGACCACGATAAGGCTAAGGATTTAATACAAGAAACAATGTTTAGAGCCTTATTGAACAAAGAAAAATATAGAACAGGCACCAATATAAAGGCATGGTTATACACCATAATGCGTAATATATTTATAAATGATTACCGTCGCCGCTCTAAGCAAAATGTAATATTTGATAGTACACCAAATGAATATTTTATAAATTCATCGGTTAATATAGTGCATAACGATGCAGTTTCAAAAATGAACGAAAAAGAAATTTGGGGAGCTATACAAAAGTTGCCTGAAATATTTAAGCATCCTTTTTTACTATATTTTAATGGATATAAGTATCAAGATATTGCAACAGATTTGAGAGAACCATTAGGAACAATAAAAAGTAGAATACACTTTGCCCGTAAGCTATTGAAAAATTATATAACTAAGAAAGAAAACTACGGAATGCTTTCAACTAATTAATAATTAATAATTAATAATTAGTTTGACTCTTTTCACCCACAACTTTGTAAGTGCAAAAAAAAGTAATTATTATAGGTGCAGGATTTAGTGGCTTAGCCGCTGCAAGTTTTATGGCAAAGTATGGTTGGCAGGTTACTGTGCTCGAAAAACATAATATGCCAGGTGGTAGAGCCAGGCAATTTAAAACCGAAGGTTTTACTTATGATATGGGGCCAAGTTGGTACTGGATGCCCGATGTGTTTGACCGTTATTTTAATTTATTTGGAAAAAAAACTAGCGACTATTATGAGCTTGTAAGGCTCGACCCAAGTTACAAAGTACATTTTGGCGATAGCCAAATAACAATACCAGCCAATTACGATACATTAAAAAATGTGTTTGAAAACATTGAAAGCGGTAGTGGTGTAGCATTAGATAAATTTATAACAGAGGCAAAATATAAATATGAAATTGGCATTAATAAACTAGTTCATAAACCTGGATTATCAATTACTGAATTTATTGATATTGATGTAATTAAAGGCGTGGTAAGGTTAGATGTATTTACCAATATGAAAAAGCATGTAGCCAAATATTTTAAAGATACTAGGTTACAGCAGCTAATGGAATTTCCTGTGCTTTTTTTGGGTGCAATGGCAAATGATATACCAGCCTTGTACAGCCTAATGAACTATGCCGATATAAAGTTAGGCACTTGGTATCCTAGTGGCGGCATGTATAAAATTGTAGAAGCAATGTACAGTGTGGCTAAAGGTTTGGGAGTTCAATTTCAATTTGAACAAAATGTAAAAAGTATTAATATTGACGATGCAAAAGTGCAGAGTGTAAGTACTGAAACACAAATATTGTATGCCGATGCTGTAATAGCAAGTGCCGATTATAACTTTGTAGAGCAACAATTATTGCAACCTCAATGGAGAACTTATAAAGCCAATTATTGGGATAAAAAATTAATGGCTCCTTCATGCTTGTTGTACTACGTGGGTATTAATAAAAAGCTAAAAAATAGCATTCACCATCACCTGTTTTTTGATACCGATTTTGAGCAACATGCTAACGAAATATATACTAGCAAAGCATGGCCAAAGCAACCTTTATTTTACGTAAGTAATACTACCGCTACCGATAGTACTCAAGCACCTGAGGGTTGCGAAAATTTATTTTTTTTAATACCAGTAGCAGCAGGTTTGGCAAGTGATACTGAAGAAAAACGAAATGAATATTTTGCTCAAATAGTTAAAAGATTTGAAGATAAAATTGGGGAAACAATAACAAATAATATAGTAGTGAATAAGAGCTATGGTATTACTAATTTCGTAAGTGATTATAATGCGTACAAAGGCAATGCTTATGGCTTAGCCAATACCTTGCTACAAACTGCAATACTTAAACCAACTTGCAAAAGTAAAAAAGTGAAAAATTTATATTTTGCGGGGCAATTAACAGTTCCTGGGCCAGGTGTGCCACCATCGCTCATAAGTGGTGAGTTGGTAGCTAAGTTAGTACATAAGCAACTAGGCTAAACAAAATATAATTTGCTACGTTTTAATATTTAATTTTGTAGTATACCTAAAAAATGTAAATAGAATTTTTTGTAAAAATAAAAATGATTGAATTATACCATAAAAGTAGCGAGGCTTGTAGTGCTGTTGTAACCAAACAATACAGTACTTCATTTTCGTCGGCAATTAATTTGTTAGGCAAAAGTATTAGGCAACCCATTTATAATATATATGGCTTTGTACGCCTAGCCGATGAAATTGTGGATACATTTCACCAGCAAAATAAAGCTGCCTTACTTGCCGACTTTAAAGCAGAAACTTATGCTGCAATTGACCGTAAAATAAGCCTCAATCCCATACTTAATAGTTTTCAACTTACTGTAAATACTTACAATATTGCCCCTCATTTAATTGAAGCTTTTTTTAAAAGTATGGAACTTGATTTGAATAAGCAAAATTATGATGTAGTAGGTTACAATGAATATATATATGGTAGTGCCGAAGTGGTAGGGTTAATGTGCTTGTTTGTATTTTGTAAGGGTAACTTAGCACAATACAAACTATTAGAGCCTTCGGCAAAAGCCTTAGGTGCAGCATTTCAAAAGGTTAATTTTTTACGTGATGTAAAAGCCGATTTTGAAGGCTTAGAAAGGATGTATTTTCCTGGGTGTGATTTTAAAAAATTTACACTAGCCGACAAACAGGCCATAGAGGCTGACATACAAAATGACTTTGCAAATGCTTACCAAGGTATAGTACAATTGCCCAACCAGTCGAGGTTTGGTGTATATGTAGCCTATAAGTATTACTTAAGTTTATTTAACAAAATAAAGAAAATACAACCACAAAAAATATTAGAAGAGCGAATACGAATACCCAACTATGGCAAAGCATTTATAGTAGCTAAAGCAGGGCTTCGCAATCAATTTAATTTACTTTAAATCATTTAAAATACAATTATGCATTTTATTTATTTTATAGCAATCATATTACTTACATTTATAATAATGGAAGGGTTAACTTGGCTAACACACCGTTATGTAATGCATGGCTTTTTGTGGTACTTGCATGAAGATCATCATCGTAAACGACCGGGTTTTTTTGAAAAAAACGATGCCTTTTTTTTGTTATTTGCAGTACCTACAATTGGTTTAATTTTTTTAGGTACTTACAACGAAAACCTATGGTTTTTGCAGCCAATAGGTATTGGCATTACGCTATACGGAGCAGCATACTTTATAGTACACGATGTAATAATACACCAAAGGTTTAAATGGTTTAGCAGGAGCAACCATACTTATGTAAGGGCAATACGTTGGGCACACAAAATGCACCATAAGCATTTGGATAGGCATAAAGGCGAATCATTCGGTTTTTTGGTGGTAAACAAAAAATATTGGGATAAAATATTGAAGGATAAAAAACTTATGGCTGGCAAAGCAACAGTAGAGTATGAAGCTGTAGGGGAGTAGTATTTATTTTGAATATTTATGTTATGAAAAAATAGTTATTTAAGTTAAATATACTCCACAACCTTAACATAATCTTCAGTTAGAACTGTTAAGGATATACAAAACTGGAATGCCGGATGTACAGTTATTTGAAATAAAAAAAATAATCTCGAGGTACTTATTGGAGAAAGCTATGGATGAAGCCGACAAAGTATGTGAACAAAAAAAGTTTGATAGTATTACTATTCAAAAATGGTTAAATGAAGTTAAAGTAATGGATGAAATATAGTTTAGAAATTTAATTTAGTATTTATAAAAGTCAAAATTATAATTGCCCTTTAGCGTTAAGTTTGTTTTTAATTTTAAAAGTTTTTTATTCATCATTTAGCACATTAGCACAACTTGTTTCGAGTATTCGGAATCATCTAAATAGCCCATTTCAATAGCCTCTCATTACTACCAAAATATAATATTGTCTTGTTAATTTCTTAATTTTTTAATTGCTTAATTTATACTACAACTACATTATAGCAGGTTCGGGTGCTGCTGGCCTAAGCCTTACTATGTATATGCTTGAAGCAAATTTGTTGCAAGGCAAAAAACTATTGCTTATTGATAAAGACACGAAACAAACTAACGACCGTACTTGGTGTTTTTGGCAAAAAGAACCCAGTTTGTTTGAAAGTATAGTGTATAAAAAATGGGAAAATTTGCAGGTATATGCACCCAATGTAAATAAGTTAGAAAACATACATCCTTACGTGTATAAAATGATACGGGGAATTGATTTTTATAATTATTGTTTGCAAACTATACAACAGCATCCTAATATAGAAATTATTACAGGCACTATACAAAGCATAACTAGCAACAGTAATGGTGCCACAGTTGTAGTTAATCAACAGGAGTATACTGCCACTTATTGTTTTAGTAGCATATTATTGCAAGAGCCAATTTTAGGTAATAAGCAACATTATTTACTCCAACATTTTAAAGGGCAAATAATAGAAACTGATACTCCAGTATTTGATAGTAATACAGCAACTTATATGGACTTTACTGTACCACAAACCCACGGTACTACATTTGGTTACGTGCTACCATTTACTGCCACAAAGGCTTTGGTGGAGTACACCTTATTTACCAAAAATGTATTAACTACCGAACAATACGACGAAGGGTTAAAAAATTATATAACAAATAACTTAAAAATTAATAATTATAAAGTTGTAGAAACCGAACAAGGTATAATACCAATGACTGATTATAACTTTAAAAAAAGTGACGACAACATTGTATATATTGGTACAGCAGGTGGCAACACACGGGGTAGTACTGGCTACACATTTAACTATATACAAAAAAACAGTAAAGCAATTGTAGATGCATTGATACAAAATATACACCCTGCTAAGGCAAAAACAGTAATGAGTGCAACTGCAAAATATTATGATAGTATTTTGCTCACTGTATTAGCCAATAATTATGTAGCAGGGCAAAATGTATTTGCAAATATTTTTAAAAAAGTAAGGTTAAAAAAAGTGTTGTCGTTTTTAGATGATGACAATAACTTTGCAAATGATATTCAAATAATATGGAGCCAACCCAAATGGCCATTTATGAAAGCAGCATTAAAAAAAATATTGAATTAATGGAAGTAATAGTAACAAACAAAGACGATAAACAACTAATATTCAAACAAGTACAAATGTACTTGGCAGAGCTTAACTTTACAATTAGTACATTTGATTTTAATCGCCCATGGGGTGGTTTTTTTGTAATTGATGAAATTGAAACAGAAAAATTTCTGGCTGCTTTTTTTCCAGAGTTAAAACAACAGGAGGTACTTATTGGTAATAAACTTAGTCCCAAAATATTGGTAGTAGCACCTAACAAAAGGTTAAGTTGGCAATACCACCACCGCCGTGCTGAGTTATGGAAACTTATAGCTGGCCAAGCCGGTATAGTTACAAGCCACAACGATGAGGAGCTAACTAGCAAACACTTAACTATAAACGATATAGTAGTATTGCAACAAGGCGAAAGGCACAGATTGATAGGGCTACAACAGTTTGGCATAATTGCCGAAATATGGCAACATACCGATATTGATAACCCAAGTAATGAAGATGATATAGTAAGGCTACAAGATGACTTTGGGCGAAGTAATTAAATTAAAATATAAACAAGCTTATAATTAACCTTAACAAATAAAATAACATAATTTATGGAAACAGGACTTTTGCATTTGCACAACTTATTACGTTGGGTAATTTTAATATTATTACTCATAAGCATTTATACCACCTATACAGCTACTAATAATAGTAACAAAAAGTATTGGTTATTTACACTAATAGCTGCACACACTACTTTACTTATTGGCATATACCAAGTGTATAATTATTACAAACGTATTACTGATATAAGTCCATTGCCTTTTAAAGAAATAGTAAAGAATAAAGCCAATCGATTTTTTTTGGTGGAGCATCCTACCTATATGGTATTAAGTATAATATTAATTACCATAGCTTATACTAGTACCAAAAAGGCAAAATATAAAAGAGCAGCAATACTATTTGCAGTGGCTTTATTAATAATTATTGCTGGTATACCTTGGCCAGGTAGAGCAGAAATTGGGAGAAGTTTAATGCCTTAGTTAATTAATAGTCAATAATTAATAGTTAATAGTTAATAATTAATAGTTAATAGTTTTAATTTAGCATAATCCATAAATGTATAGTATAAATTATATTATTTTAATCCATTGTATTTTAATTAGCACAATAGCATATTAGCAAATTATTTCATTATCACATTAGCAAAATAGCACATTATCACATTAGCAAATTATCTCATTATCACATTAGCAAAATAGCACATTAGCACATTAGCATATTATCACATTATCAAATTACTCTCCTATGCCTCACTACCACACACTCGGCTCCATACCTCCAAAGCGGCACACACAGTTTCGTAAGCCCAATGGTGAGTTGTATAGTGAACAGTTATTTAGTACCGAAGGGTTTAGTAACGATTACAGTTTGCTGTACCATACTTATGCTCCAACACAAATTATAAGTACCGATGCAGCCATTGATGTAAGCCCCAAAGTGGCAGAAGAAAAAATGCTACAACATCGTAGCCTTGAGGGTTTTGGTATAGCACCAGTAGCCGATTATTTGCAAAGCCGCAAACCAATATTGGTAAATAAAGATGTGCATATAGTATTGGCAGCACCAACGGAAAGCATGGTTACTTATTTTTACAAAAATGCCGATGCCGATGAAATGATATTTGTACATGAAGGCTCGGGTATAGTAAGCACCATGTATGGCGAGTTACCATTTGCTTATGGCGACTATATAATATTGCCCCGTGGTACAATATACCAAATACAATTTGATACCAATAGCAACCGATTATTTATAGTAGAAAGCTTTAGCCCAATACGATACCCCAAACGATATATGAGTAAGTATGGGCAATTAATGGAACACAGCCCTTATTGCGAAAGAGATATAATACCACCCACTAATTTAAAAACTTACGACGAAAAGGGCGATTTTTTAATAAAGGCAAAAAAACAGGGTAACCTTTACGGGCTACATTATGGCACACATCCGTTTGATGTAGTAGGGTGGGATGGCTGCTGTTATCCATACAAATTTAGCATACATAACTTTGAGCCTATTACAGGTAGGGTACACCAACCACCACCAATACACCAAACATTTGAAGCCACTAACTTTGTAGTGTGCAGTTTTGTACCACGCCTTTACGATTACCACCCACAGGCAATACCAGCACCGTACAACCATAGCAATATTGATAGTGATGAGTTATTGTATTATGTTGATGGCGACTTTATGAGTCGTAAGCATGTAACCCGTGGTATGATGACGCTACACCCCGCTGGTATACCCCATGGCCCACACCCAGGTGCAGTAGCCAAAAGCATTGGTGCTAAAGAAACTAAAGAGTTAGCAGTAATGGTCGATACATTTCATCCGTTACAACTTACAGTTGATGCCATAGCTATAGAAAATAAAAACTATGTAATGAGTTGGGCAGAATAGCTTAACCTCCATTATAATTGAAGTAAAGCTGCTAACGAAAGTTAGTGGCTTTTTTTATGTTATAAACTAACCAAAAATTAATTGTGTAATAAGGGTAAAAAATTGGGGTTAATTCTTTAAAGAAAAACAGCATTTGTTTTTTAGATAGTAAAGTTTAAAAAGTTTTAAAATGTAATATTATATTTTTTCAAGCTACTATCGTTACGTGAATCCACTATTTTATTGTAGGTAATTATTCTATAAAGGCACTTATTAATTTGTATACTATCAGCTACAACAAATTTAATTTTAATTAGCTTACTATTAGTATGTTTTGTATAACAATACACATTTTTTTTACTTAAAGCCAAACTATCATTTAATCCTACATAAGTAGAATCGTTGTGTTTGGTATATAATGTATCAACATTTATTATAAATGCAATTTTTTTATCAAATGCAATTTGAAAAGCTGTGTCTTTTTTTACTATAATACACCAATCATTTACATTGCCCATTGTGGTAAGCATTGTATTATTTGAATTAAATAAATAACCGTTATTGTTTTTTCTATTCACGTAACATGCTGTACATAAAAGTGTGATAAACAAAATACAATATCTCATACATCAAAAGTTTAAAAATTAAGTTCCAATTTTATTTTTTCAAATAGTAGTAAAAAATCTTGATGGCTATAGCCACCAATTTTGTTGTATAAACTATACCTATCAATTAATGCTGTAAACTTTTTAACTCTCAACATTTCTTCTTTAGGGTTACTTCGTATATTTGATTCATAATATTTACGCCAAATGCCATAATTTTTATCTGCATTTATATTTTCTTTATAGTAAACTTCATCATTTCTCAGTTTAATTCTAAATCTATTTTTATTAGTAGCATATTTTAAATTTTGTAAGTGAAAATGATTTTTATAATAATAAAAAGAAAAAAGCTTACCCGTCCAATTATTATCTATACTATTAAAAAGTAGCGTATCCGAAATTAAACTTCTTGGAAACTTCTCTACATGAATTTGATCAAATATTATGCAATTATTTTTAATAAATAAATAATTTTTTTCAAATGGGGCAAAGCCCATATAATAACCTTCAATTAACTGATTAGCTTGTTTTTTAGGTAGTTTTAAATTATTACAACTAACAACCATTATTAACATTGCATACAAAATAAACTTGTTCATATATTATTTTTTAATTTCTTAAAAATGGTGAAGTCTTAGCCAATTTACAATTGGAATAAAAACAAAACAATACTAGAGATAATAAAATCCCAAAGCTCCTATTCATAAAAGTAATATTTTCTCTTATCGATATTTTTAAAATTACTATCTGCTTTTCTATTACTATAGTATAAACTAGATATAAACAAATTTATTTCATTACTATCTGCTACAATATACTCGTTTTTTACTACTGTACCTCTTTTATGATTATAGGAGTACACCGTTATTGACGTTGGGTTTAATCGTAAACTTTCTTTTCGACTTTTATAGGTAGAATCAAGGTTTACACGATAAAATGTATCAACTGCTACAACCCATTTTGTTTTCCTCTCGAGATATATACCAAAACAGGTGTCTTTTTTAAGCAAAAAAAAACTTTCATTTACTTGACTACCCGATGCAAATAAAATACGCTTACTATTTATATCATAAGTTAATGATTTATGAAGCTTTACAGCACAAGCTAGAGTACTAAGAATAAAAATTAATATTGGATATTTCATAATTTTTTTTTGAGTTATTTAATTAATGAGTATTTACTTTTTATTTGTTTCATAGCTGAGTCAAATTGTACTTGATTTAATGTGCCACATAACATATTAAGCTTATCTAAGTCCTTATAAAGGCCTGGCACGTTATAGGCATCTTGCATAGTACCATAAGGGAATGATCTATACAATTGTACTATTTTAAATACATTTTTATTGGCATTCCAATTATACAATTGCTTAGGCTTTATATCTGCAAACTGAATTATCATTTTACTTTTATCGTAAAGTTTTAGTAGGTCTACATCAAACATTTTTGAAGTACTTTCAAACTTATTTCTATTTGAGTTACTAAGCAATGTATCATTTTGGTTAAAGTTAATAGGTACTGATTTTTGTTCTATTGCTTCATAATATGCTGTATCATTTTTTATTGTAATATAAATATAACCTATTGAAGCCTTTAGTATTCTTGTAGCATTATAAGTAATTAAAGTAGGTTTAACACTAATTTTATAACTACTACAATTAACAATAAGTGAATATAATACAAGCAGACTTACATTTCTCATTTTTTCAACACACCATTTATTTATTAACTTAAAGTTACAGCTTTTAGAGCATTTATTATTACCATCTCAATATTTTAACTGTACCTATATTTTGCAAAGCAAAAAACAATGTCAATATCATTTAAAAATAATGCCTCATTTTTTATGTAATATTGTATTATGACAAACAGAGTAAAATTACAGTTGCCCAATACTATACACCACACTAGCACTTTACAAATACGTATAAGCGACCTTAACTACGGCAACCACGTTGGTAACGATAATGTGGTAAGTATGCTACACGAAGCAAGAATACAACTACTACAACACTACAACTATACCGAATTAAATATACATGGGCTTGGCTTAATAATGGCCGATATAATGGTAGCTTACAAGCACCAAATGTACTATGGCGATGTAGTAACTATACACACTTACATAACCGACCTTACCGTACAAGCATTTAATATATATTATAAAATGCTACTGCCCAACAAACAAAATACCATAGCCATTGAGGCTAAAACGGGTATGGTTTTTTTTGATTATACAAGCAATAAAATTGCTAAAATGCCCAATAACTTTGCAACATTGTTTACCATGTAAGTGCATTTACCAAAGGTTGAAAAAGTATTAATTAGTAAAGCTTTTATAAGATGCTTTACGGTGTTAAAATATTGTAAAATGCCTTTTTTATAGGTGCTTTCATTTATAATAGTAGTACCTTTAACTAAGTTAACAATCTACCGAATACTATTGTTGCTGTTTGTTATAGTATAGTGAGTAGTAGTATAAATTTTATATCCAATATTAAAAAAAAAATGAAAATAGCTCCAATTCCAGAAAATGAAGAATTTAGAATTAATGAGTTAAAAAAATATAAAATACTCGATACTGATAAAGAAAAAGAATACGATGATTTAGTGGAGTTAGCATCGCAAATATGTAATTGCCCAACTGCATTAATTACATTTATAGATAGCGATAGACAATGGATAAAAGCAAAAAAACATTTTAATGTCACTGAAACATCAAGGGATGAAGCCTTTTGTTCACATACCATTTTGCAAAATAATGTAATGGTAGTGGCCGATGCAAAAACTGATGATAGGTTTTACGATAATCCATTTGTAATTGGCGATCCGCATATTGGGTTTTATGCTGGTGCACCTATAGTAAGTTCTAATGGGCATAACTTAGGTTCGGTATGTGTTATTGATAATTTTAAAAAAAATGACCTTACCGATAACCAAAAAAAAGCATTAACTATAATTGCAAATCAAGTTTCGAAGTTGCTAGAGTTTAGAACAAAAAACGAATTATTGATAACTTATGCTGATACTCAAATAAAAGCTGAAAAAAGAATAGCACAACTTATAATAGCCGAAAACAATAAAAAAGATAATGAAATAGCTATTGAGTTGCATGAAAATGTAGCCCAAACTTTAGCCACCATAAAATTATTTTTGGATTCTGCTATAGAGCCTAATGAACTCCAAACTTATTTTTTACAAAAAAGTAAAGAAGGTATTGGGCTTATAATAGAACAAATAAGAGAGCTGTCCAAATCTATATCGCCTACTACAATACAAAATGCTGACCTCTATTGGTTTATTTACGACTATGCTATACATTTTGGAAAAAGAAATAATATTAATGTTACAATAAACGAAGCAGTTGTATTAGATATTAAGGATATTGACCTTTCACTTAATTTGTACAAGGTTGTACAAAAACAATTAGCTATTTCAAAATTATTAGGGGCAACAGAAATAAGTATTGTAATTAATGTTGGGGACAATATAAATTTGAATTTTATTGATAATGCAAATTCAAAAGCGGTAGATATATTTTCCATACAACTATTGCATAAAATAACTGCAAGGGTAGAATTAATGAAAGGCAGCTACTCACAAAAAATTGATAAGGAACAAAATTGCTACACAATAGTAATACCAACTCATATTAGTTTTTAGTTTTATTATTTTCTTACTTAGTATGGTAGGCATAATTACTACTATCCATCATATTTGGCAAATGTTTTAGTTTACCTTTTGTAAACATGCCTAACATTAATTGTAGAACAAGTAAAATTGCCTTTTCTAACTTCAACGGTTTTTAGTAACTTTGCCGTCCGCCATAGTGGCACAGTTTGGTACAATAGCACCAAATTTGAAATACATTTTTTACAACAAATAAATTAATTATAATGTTAGGTTTTCTATCGAAATTATTAGGCGGCAACAAATCCGATAAAGATATTAAGAGCTTACAACCTGTTATTGCTACTATAAATACACATTATGAAAGCTATGCTACATTAAGTAACGATGCTTTGCGTAATAAAACTACCGAATTTAAACAACGTGTACAAGAGCATTTAACCCAAATAAACCAACAAATAGCTGACAAAGAGCAAGAGGCTAATAACCTACCAGAGCATGATATAGCAGGTAAAGATGCAATGTACCGTGAAAAAGATGCCCTTATTAAAGAACGTGATAAAGCTATAGAGGTAGCCCTTGAAGCTATACTACCCGAAGCATTTGCGGTAGTAAAAGAAACGGCAAGACGATTTAAAGAAAATGAAATAGTAGAAAGTACAGCTACCGAACATGATAAAATACTAGCTGCAAAACGACCACATATAACTATTGTAAATGATACAGTGCAACATAAAAATAATTGGTTAGCAGCGGGCAACCAAGTAAATTGGAATATGCTGCATTACGATGTACAGCTTATTGGTGGCTCCATATTGCACCAAGGCAAAATAAGTGAAATGGCTACTGGCGAAGGTAAAACCTTAGTGGCAACCTTACCTGCTTACCTCAATGCATTGGCTGGCGAAGGTGTACATATAGTAACGGTTAACGATTATTTGGCTCGTAGAGATAGTGAGTGGAATGGACCAATATTTGAATGGTTAGGCCTTACAATTGATTGTATTGATAAACACCAACCTAATAGCGATGACCGCCGAAAGGCTTACCTAGCCGATATTACGTATGGTACCAACAACGAATTTGGGTTTGATTACTTACGAGATAATATGGTGCATACCCCCGAAGAAATGGTACAACGTAAACACCATTATGCAATGGTAGATGAGGTGGATAGTGTATTGGTAGATGATGCCCGTACTCCATTAATTATAAGTGGTCCAATAGCTAGTGGTGGCGAAGACCAACAGTTTCAGGCATTGAAACCTCGTATAGAAATATTGGTAGCTGCACAGCAAAAAATTGTAACCCAATACCTTACCGATGCTAAAAAGAAGTTTGCCGAAAATGAAGACGACCCCAAAACATTTGGACTAAGCATAATGAGGGCTTACCGTGGATTGCCCAAAAATAGTGCCCTAATAAAATTTACTAGTGAACCTGGTGTAAAAGTAAAATTACAAAAAAGCGAAAACTACTACTTAGCCGACAATAGTAAGGAAATGCCCAAGGTGGATGAAGAACTATTATTTGTAATTGATGAAAAAAATAATGATGTACAGCTTACTGACAAAGGCATTACACTAATTACTAAAAGTGGTGAAGACCCAGAATTTTTTATAATACCCGATATTGGTGTAAAGCTTGCCGATATTGAAAAAAATATATTGTTAGGCGACGAAACAAGGTTACAGCAAAAAGAATTATTGCTTAACGAATACTCTATAAAAGCCGAAAGAATACATAGCATACAACAGCTACTAAAGGCCTACACGTTATTTGTAAAAGACGATGAATATGTAGTACTTGATGGGCAAGTAAAAATAGTAGATGAGCAAACAGGCCGTATATTGGATGGTCGCCGCTATAGTGATGGCTTACACCAAGCTATAGAAGCAAAAGAAAATGTAAAAATAGAAGCTGCTACACAAACTTATGCTACTATTACATTACAAAATTATTTTAGAATGTACCACAAACTTGCAGGGATGACAGGTACGGCCGAAACAGAAGCTAAAGAACTATGGGATATTTATAAATTAGATGTGGTAACTATACCCACACACCAAAAAATAATTAGAAAAGATGAACAAGATTTGGTGTACAAAACCAAAAGAGAAAAGTATGGTGCAGTAATTGAAGAAATTGAAAAACTTAAACAAGCAGGAAGAGCCGTACTTGTAGGTACTACATCGGTTGAAGTATCGGAATTGCTAAGCCGTATGCTAAAGCAAAAACAAATAGCACATAATGTACTTAATGCCAAGCAACATGCTAGGGAGGCTCAAATAGTAGCCGAAGCAGGATGGAGTGGTAATGTAACTATAGCTACCAATATGGCTGGTAGAGGTACCGATATAAAGCTAGTACCCGAAGTAAAAACAGCTGGTGGCCTAGCCATTATAGGTACTGAGCGTCACGATAGCCGCCGTGTGGATAGGCAGCTCCGTGGCCGTAGTGGACGGCAGGGCGACCCCGGTAGTACACAGTTTTATGTAAGCCTTGAGGATGACCTAATGCGGATGTTTGGTAGCGACCGTATAGCTGGTATGATGGATAAAATGGGCTATAAAGAGGGCGATGTAATACAACACCGAATGATTACTAATAGCATTGAAAGAGCACAAAAAAAAGTGGAAGAAAATAACTTTGGTACACGTAAACATTTGTTGGAGTACGACGATGTAATGAACAAACAACGTAATGTAATATACACCAAAAGGCAACATGCCCTGCATGGTAACCGACTTAAAGTAGATATTGATAACTCGTTTTATAGTGTTGCCGAATCGTTAGTAAACTCCTACAAAATAGAGAACCAATACAGCGATTTTAAATTGGCCGTTATTGTAAACTTTGCATTGGATACTAAAATAACTGCTGAACAGTTTGAAAAAACTGATGCACCTACATTGGCTAATATGCTATACACTCAAACTATACAACGCTACGAACAAAAATGTGCCGATATTAAAAAACAAGCTATCCCAATATTTGAAAACATAAGAACACAGCAAGGCAAACATATTGAAAATGTAATAGTACCGTTTAGCGATGGTAAAACAATAATGAATGCACATACTAACTTGCAAAAAACATTGGATACAAATGGTA
Source organism: Chitinophagaceae bacterium (assembly GCA_043778255.1). Taxonomy (GTDB): domain Bacteria; phylum Bacteroidota; class Bacteroidia; order Chitinophagales; family Chitinophagaceae; genus JAYWGN01. The sequence goes on from JAYWGN010000046.1 coordinate 94,215, forward strand.
CAGAGCTTATTGATACATTTGAAAAAAATATTACGCTAACCTTAATTGATGATAATTGGAAAGAACATTTGCGTAGTATGGACGACCTAAAGCAAAGTGTACGTACAGCTAGTTACGAACAAAAAGACCCGTTAGTAATATACAAAATAGAAGCCTTTAGTTTGTTTAAAAAAATGGATGAGGAAATAAATCAAGCCATTGTATCGTTTTTGAGCCATGGCACATTACCTGTAGAGGAAACTAGCAAACCCTTACAGGAAGGACGTCAGCGCAAAACCGATATGAGCCGTACTATAGCCAATAAAGAAGAGGTGGACAGCCGTGGCGATAACTATGCAGTAAACGAAAATGACCTAGCCGATACCGAAGAAGCTATAAAGCAAATGCCAATAAAAGTAGAAAAAATGCCCGGCCGTAACGAACCTTGCCCTTGTGGTAGCGGAAAAAAATATAAAAATTGCCATGGATAGGGGGAGGAAAAAATGTGCCAATAAGCTAATGTGCTAATAAGCTAATTGAGGAATTAAGTGAGAGGTAAGAAGTTAGAGGTGGGAATTAAGGAATGAAGAAATTAAGGAATTAGGTTAGAAGTAAGAATTAAGGGATTAAGGAATGAAGAAATTAAGTTAGAGGTAAGAAGTTAGAGGTGGGAATTAAGAAATTAAGGAATTAAGTTAGAAGTACGAATTAAGGAATTAAATGTGTTTGGCAGCATAAGCAAAAAAGGCAGTGCTTTTGAATAATCTAGTTGCTCATATTCTAATCCTAATTGTCGTAAATTTTTATAATAGTTAGCATGGTGAATATAATAGTTTTTTTCACTTTGTAAGTACCAAGCTTTTTCACCTAACTTTTCGGCAATAAACCATTTTTCTATTAGCCTTCCACTACGGCCGTTACCATCGTTCCAAGAGTGTATTTTTACAAATGTTAAATGTATAAAAGCTGCATAGTAAAACACTTCTTCAATACTCATTTTTTGGTTTAATAAAATGCCAATATCATTGTACCATTTAGCCATTTCTACTTTAAGTTCGTAAGGGTTTGTGGCTACATATTCAATACGTCCGTCGTCCGAAGCTACATACATATTTTGAGTACGAAGTTTACCTTGTTTATTAATTTCCACAATGTGTTTACTTAATAATTTATGTGCCGTACTAATATTTTCCCCGTTAAGTATATTGGTTTTTGCAAAAGTATAAGCATTATATAAGTCATCTATTTTTTTTGTATAATCAGGCTGTAACCCAATACCCATGGCTTTATGTTTTATATAGCTATCTAATTCTATTGCTTCGCCCTCTATTTTGCTACTATATACACTAGCCACCGAAGTATAAAAACTAAAAGTATCCGTACTTATGTCAGCATCTTTTAGGGCTTCAAATTTTTTTGCTAACCCCTTTACTTCTTTTAAATAGGCTTCTAATAAATCATCATTTATAATTTCCAAATCAGGCTTTCCTTTTTTATTCGCTTTCATAATTTTATAAAATTTTTCAAGCACTTTTATACTGTAAAGTTGCTTGGGTTATTGTGTAGTTGTAATACTAGCCCCACAATTTTCATTACAATTGTACTATATAGCTTCAATTTTTTTTGCAAAAAAACTAAAAAATACCCTTAACATTTTACTTACACCAACTTTGCAGGTGGTTGCATTATAGTACCACAATTGGTACAAGTTCGTTTGGTTTCATTACTGTAATAGTTGTTAAATATTATGGGTAAATCAGTTTCAATATTGCCACAATAAAATGTGGCTCGGTGTAGTAATAAGTTACAACTTTCGCAGTACCACTCACAGGCATCAAGTTCGGTATCTTTTCTTTTTTGCTCTATTACTAAGCCAATGGTACCAGCACCTCGCCTTGGTTGGTGTGGTGTATTGCCTGGTAGGCAGTATATTTCACCTTCTTTTATTACTACCGTTTCGGCCTTGCCGTTATGTTGTATGCCTACTTCAATAGTACCTTCTATTTGATAATAAAATTCGGGTGTTTCGTTATAGTGGTAATCTTTTCGGCTATTGGGGCCACCCACTACCATTACTATAAATGCACCGTCTTGCCACACTACTTTGTTGCCCACTGGTGGCTTTAGCAAATGCCTATTATCAGCAATCCATTGTTGTAAGTGTACTGGGCTAAGTATCATAAAGTGTAAATTTTATATTTAAAAATACATAATTATTTACACCAAACCATTTATTTATTTTGTAAAATGAAAACTCATTTGCTTGGCAATATCACCTGGCAAATTAGGAATATAACTACTCGGTACTAGTAGGGTACTTATGTTATGAAAGTCCCTAAATACTTGATGTGCAGCCGTAGTGTTTTTCAAATAATCGTGTCCGCTGCTACCGCCAGTACCCATCTTTTTACCTAACATTCGCATTACCATTTGGGCATGGCGGTACCGCCAAGTGGTAAATAGTTCATCTACATCTACCAACTTCATCAATATTTTGTAGGGTGTGCTTAGCAGTGGTTCTTCGTTGTATAAGTGTATAAATAAGGCACTCAATGTGGCCTTATAACTAAGCCTGTTACCGTTTTCGGCACTTGCCGTTTCAAATTGTTGTTGGTTGGTAACGGTGCTAAAGTAATCAGCCGATTTTTCTAATATGGTTATTCGCATTGTTTTTTCGGCTTCGCCTAAATAAGTACTTTGGAGTATTTGCTCTTTTTCTTTAGCAAACATTTTGTTTACGGCATCGGCATAATATTGTAAAAAGTTAAAATTTTCCATTTGGGTAAATGGCATACGAGCCAACCAGTTTTCAATAATTACAAATAGCGATGGTTGTTCCATTATTTGTTGCAGCAGCCCTTGCTGTGCAGGTTCTAACGATAAGTAAAAGGGTTGGTCGTTGTAATTAAGTCGCTCTTCGGGTCGTAAGCCTAGTAAGGTTTCAATGGTTCTAAACTGAAAACTTTGAAACCCACTTGCAGGAAATAAATAATCTCTAAACTCCAAAAACTCCAACGGACTCATAGTTTCCAATACCCTAATTTGTTGTACCAATAGTTGTTGTATTTCTATAATTCGGGTAAGCCTATGTTCTACTTTGTGCAAACTTTTTTCGGTTACATAAGTAGCATTCATTATGCTAACAATGCTTTGCAGTTCGTGTATTATTTGCTTAAACCATAGTTCGTAAGCTTGGTGTATTATTATAAATAACATTTCGTCGTGTGCTGCTTTACCTGTTTCTATACTTTTGGGGTGCTGTGCATCTAATACTTTTTGCAAATTTAAGTAACTGTGGTAATGCGTAGTAGCATATTTGGCTGACATATAAGTGGTAATTTTATGGTACAAAAAAAATGAAGTTACATTAAAAAAATGCTATTTTTTTTACTTTGTAAAATGCAATTCATTTAATTAAAATACCAATAATTATCCCACATTTTTTTTGGCTTTTAGCCATTATCTTTGCAGCCATGGAAACAACTAATACTACACCTATAGCACATTTATTATTAGCCGATGGTACTTATTTGCAAGGCAAAGCCTTTGGTTATAGGGGTACCGCCACTGGCGAAATATGCTTTAACACAGGCATGACGGGTTACCAAGAAGTATTTACCGACCCAAGTTACTATGGACAAATAATTATAATGAATGCTGCACACATAGGCAATTATGGCACAAAACAAACCGATGTAGAAAGCCAAAGTGTAAAAGTAAAAGGAGTAATTGCCCGTAGCTTGGAAACCAAATATAGCCGCTCCATGGCCGACGATGATTTGAACAATTACCTAACCCATCACAAAATTGTAAGTATACATGGGCTTGATACAAGAGCTTTGGTAGCATATATACGTAACAAAGGTGCTATGAACTGTATTATAAGTAGCACAGAGCACGACCTTGAAGTATTAAAAACCCAACTAGCACAAGTACCAAGTATGCATGGGTTGGAGCTTGCTAGCATAGTAAGTACACCCACTGCATACACACTTGGCGATGCCAACTCAACCCTACGTATTGCCGTACTCGATTACGGAGTTAAAGAGCATATATTACAATGTATGACGGAGAGAGGAGCCTACCTCAAAGTGTTTCCTGCCAAAACAAGTTTGGAGGAGTTAAAAGTATTTAACCCTTGTGGTTACTTTATAAGCAATGGCCCTGGCGACCCTTCAAGTATGCAATATGCTATTGATACAGTACAGCAAATATTAGCCGAAAACAAGCCAACATTTGGTATATGCCTTGGGCATCAATTAATAGCATTAGCCAATGGTATAAGCACTTACAAAATGCAAAATGGACACCGTGGGCTTAACCACCCTGTACTTAACTTGCATACCCTACAAAGCGAAATAACTACACAAAATCATGGCTTTGCAGTAGATGCTACAAGTATTGCCAACAATAGCAATGTAACGGTAACACACCGCAACTTAAACGATGATAGTATAGAAGGTATAAGGCTTAACAACAAACCCACATTTAGTGTGCAATACCACCCCGAAGCCACACCTGGCCCACATGATAGCCGTTATTTGTTCGATCAATTTATTGCACTAATTAAAGAAAATATGTAGTAGCTGTTAACAATTACACTACATTATTTGTTACATAAGGACTACTATATATTATGAGCAGTTATATAAAAAATTGGAAAAAAAAGTTTGCCGTATTCATATTTATTTATGTGCTTATAGTAATACTTGCAGGTGGTATAGTACGTACCACACAAAGTGGCATGGGCTGCCCCGATTGGCCCACTTGCTTTGGCCAATGGATACCACCTACCAATGTAAGCGAACTACCTGCCAACTTCGAAAGCTATCTGCGTAAGCAAGATATTGACCACACCTTTAACGTGTACCATACTTGGATAGAAGCCATAAACCGTTATATTGCTGCACTGCTAGGAGTGTTTGCTGTACTGCAATGTATATTATTTTACAAAGTAAAAAAAACATATAGAAAAGTATTTACTACATCACTTATATTTTTAGCATTAGTTATAATTACCGGCTTATTTGGCGCCATAGTAGTAAGGCTTAATTTGGCACACCTTAGTATATCGGTACATTTGTTATTAGCGTTATTATTGCTTATAACACAATTATATTTATTGGTAAATGCGTATGCTATACAACCAATTGCCATTACAATTAAATCAAAAAAAATATTGTACCTAACTGCTTTAATCATTACAATTCAATTTGTATTAGGTACTATAGTTCGTATGCATGTGGATGATGTAAGTAAGGCTTTACAATACACTAACCGCCAACTTTGGTTGGTTGATATGCCGTTGGTTTTTGTAATACACCGTAGCTTTAGTTGGTTAGTAATGGGCAGTATTATGTACTGTTATTTTCATTTTAAGCAAACAGCTTTTAAAAAATATACACTCGTATTACTACTATTAGCAGTAGCCAATGTTACACTGGGTGTTATAATGTACTACAACAATATACCTGCACTAGCACAGCCTTTGCACTTATTATTAGGCACTATGGCACTGGCCTATATGGTGTACTTGTTGCTTATAACCAAAATACAAAAGGCAGCAACTATTTAATTTTTTGTAAGTTTGTAGGGTTAACCTATAATGTCATATTATGCTTACAGCAAAACAATGGTTCTCTAACTTTTGGTACTCGTTTCCTGTTCAATTATTTTTATTGCATTTTAAAAAACACCAATTAGTACTCTTGTATTGGGCTATTTTGTTTGCTACGGTAGGGGGTAGTTTCATGAAAATGTTTGGTGCCAATTCTCTTTTTTTAGCTCCCGAATATTTGGATACTGTTAATGGTATAGGTACAGCAATGGTAGGTGCTGCTGTAGGTGTATTTATAATGAGTTGGAATATTACCACATTTATATTGTTTAGTAAACACATCAAATTTTTGGCTACCGCCAAAAGACCTTTTGTAACTTACTGTCTCAATAATTTTGTAATTCCTTTAAGTTTTTTGTTATATTACTTGTACAAAGCAATTTGTTATGGGTTATACAATGAGTTATTTAGTGTAAGCAAAATAATAGAATTGAGTCTTGGTTTTTTATTAGGCTTTACGCTAAATGGAGTAGTGTTATTTGCATACTTTTTTAAAGCCAATAGCTCCATAGCCAAACGTATAAAACCTATACTAGGCAAAGCTTACATAGCGTATATTGACAATAATAAACAAGCCCATATAACCACACCAAGTGAGTTGTTAAAGGTGAAAACTTACTTACTCAATATACGAAAAACTGCTTTGGTAAGGCAAGTACAACATTACAATAAGTTATATATACAAACAGTGTTTAACCGTCACCATTTAGCATCGGTAGTGTTAATAATATTAGCTTTCTTTTTTTTAATTGGCATTTCCTTTTTTTTAGATAATAAATTTTTTCAAATACCTGCTGCTGCAAGTATTACCGTTTTTTTTGCTATACTTATTTCATTATTTGGTGCATTAGCTTATTTTTTACAAAACTGGAGTTTGCCATTTACAATCATTATTTTTTTATTAATAAATGCATTGTACACCCACCAAATAATAGACCCTACCAATAAAGCATTTGGGCTTAATTATACTACTGCTACAAGGCCACAATATAATGATACTGCAATACAACAACTTTGTACTACAGCAAAAGTTGCTGCCGATAAAGCTACTATGCTAGCAATACTTAACCGGTGGAAACAACAACAAACTAATAGTAAACCTATTATATACTTTATAAATGTAAGTGGTGGTGGCAACCGTAGTGCGGCCTTTACAATGAATGTGCTGCAACGCCTTGATAGCTTAACCAATGGCACACTTATGCAGCAAACATTTATGATAAATGGTGCAAGTGGTGGTATGCTAGGTGCAGCATATTACAGAGAGTTGTATTTGCAAAAAAAGTTACAAAAGCTTAAAAATATAAATACCCCTAACTATGCCGATGATATAAGTAAGGATATGCTGAACCCCATATTTTCGTCATTAGTAGCTAGAGATATTATAAGCCCTGCACAACAATTTATGTGGCAAGGGCAAACCTACCTTAAGGACAGGGCTTATGCATTTGAACAAAAGCTTAATAGCAATACCCACAATTATTTGAACAAAAGTGTGGGCGATTATGCCCAATTTGAAAGTAATGCTACCATACCCTTAATGCTATATAATGCTATAGTATTGCAAGATGCCCGTAAAATGATAATTAGCACACAGCCAATTAGCTATATGATGCAACCCTTTGTAGATAGTACTTACAGCAAAGCTGTACCCGATGCTATTGATTTTACTGCATTATTTGCACAGCAAAATCCGCTTAACTTAAGGTTGCTTACTGCCTTACGGATGAATGCAACTTTCCCCTATATATTGCCCACAGTATGGCTGCCAACCAACCCAATAATAGATGTAATGGATGCAGGTATTAAAGATAATTATGGGCAAGAAAACTGTGTACGATTTATTGCCAACTTTGAAGATTGGTTGGTGAAAAATACGAGTAAAGTTGTACTCATTACAATACGAGATAGAAAAGTGGGCAATTGGGATAACCCTTATATTACTAATAATTTGATAACTGCAATATCCAAACCGGCTACACAGTTGCAGTACAATATATTTAAAATGCAGGATTACCAACAAAATGAAACCTTTAGCCTATTGCAAAATAAAATGGGCAAGCAACTACAAAAAGTTGTGTTTCAGTATGCACCAACTAATCAGCAAAACCATGCTGCATTAAGCTTTCACCTTACCAACACCGAAAAACAATTGATACATGAAGATGTAAATAATACAATAAACACAGCTAGTTTTCAACAGCTATTAAAACAATAAGGCTGTTGTATTTGAAGGGTTCTATTTTAGCCTATAAGGCTACTAAAAAAATAATGTGTATATAATACACATTAAATTAAAAATTGTACGTATATTTACTTTTCCAAATATCTTATACAAAGATCAACGTAACTATCAAGATCATCAGTAACTATTAAACTTAGTGTCCTAACTAATTTTATTTAACGATTTAAAACAAACTTGAAATGAAAAATTTTCTACTCAATTTGTCAATATTACTATTGGCAACAACAGCAATTTATGCTCAACCCTCAGCAATGCCAGCAGCTGGCTACCAATGGGTAAAAACTGGTGGTAATACCTACACCGCCGGACCTACATCAACCACTCCTTTTTTTGGTAGTGGTAACACACAATTTGGTGTAGCAGGTGATAGTGACCCTGCAAATGCAGCACTCAGTTGTGGTGGCAATGCCGATGGTTTTTATCCTGGTGGCACTACACCTGGTACTATTTACAAAAAATTGTTTGGTACTAACAATGGGCTTGACCCTATAACTTTATGTGAGCAAAGGGCACATAACCTTACACAATGGACAAATGCATTTCCTAACAGTGGCGTAAGTAATGGTGCAATTGTAGGTACTGTGTACTTGCCTACTGCTGCTAACCTTAATATACTTAGTGGCAATAATGCACCTGGTACAGGTGCAGGTGGTACTAACAACCGTGCTTGGATTATTGGTGGTAATGGTGGTGCAAATACAAGTTCATTTAATGCTAAGGTTGATTATAATGTTGATTGGTCAACAGCAGCATTTGGTGGCAAAGCTGGTGGTAGTGGTACACAAACACAAACAGGTAGCTTTAATGGTAACGAACCGGGTGGTAGTAACTACAATCAAGTTGCTAATTGGACTGCAAATTTTGGGCAATCATTTGCTCAATCATTTGTAATACCAACTAATGTAATATCGGAAACCGGTGGCACATTTGAAGTGAAATATGTAAGCAACTCCACTGCAAGTGTACTAGCTCGTAACTTTGGCAATGGCGATGGTATGATAGCCCACGACCCTGGTATGGAAGGTAGAGCATCGTTTGTAGTAAATTATGATATATGGGAAATACAAAGCATATTGCCATTATACCTCATTAATTTTAATGTAAATAAAGCAACTATTGGTACCCAAATAAATTGGCAAACTAATAATGAAACCAATAATGTAGCCTACAATATACAAAGCAGTACCGATGGTATAAACTACACTACTGTAAAAACTATACCCGTTAGCACAACAAGAGTTGGTAACTATTATAACTATACTTATAACGATGCTGCACCACTTACTGGTAAAAAGTATTACCGATTGCAAGTACTAGAAACTAATAGTAAGGTTAGTTACTCTAAAATAATAGCAATACAAAATAATACACCTACCAAATTTGAAATTGTAAATAATGGCGGTAAAAATTATACTATTACCGTGGCAACAAATGCAGTATCGGTATTAAATGTATATACTCAAAACGGGCAATTGGTTAATAAATTTGAATTAAACAAAGGCAACACCCTACTCACTATTGACCTTAATAAATATGGCAATGCACTATACTTTATAAGCCTACAAAGCCAAGGCGAATTGCCAAAAACTTTGAAAGTTATAGCACAGTAATACTAAGCAACTACTCAAACATAAACAAACAATAATGCCACTATAACAAGTGGCATTGTTGTTATAAACTCTTATGGCTACCGTCGCAGTAAGGTGGGTTTTTGGTATGCTTACAATTACACAACCATACTTCTTTGGTTTCATCAACAGAAAATTTTAAACTTTTAAAAGGCACTATAATTTCCTCATTTATTTCGGTTACTAATTTTTTGTGAGTGCCATCACATAATGTAATTTTTTGGCTTAGGCCACAGGTACACCAAGCATAAGTTTTACCTGCCTCTAACACCATTACAGTGGGTGATGTAGCGGCCACTTTAGGCAATTCAATTTGTTCCATAAGTATATTTTTTTATAAATGTATATATATTAAAGTCAGCCAACAAATATTCATTGGCAAGTGCATTTTTCAAATCATGTTGTTGCAAGGTTGCCATTAGTTGTTGTTGTATTAGTTGGTAGGCTTTAAGGGTAAGCAAATCAAGCTTACGAGTATTGGTAATATTTTGTAATTGGTGTAGTGTTATACTTTCCAATAATTCAGTAATGCCAATTTTATGGCTAGCAATTGTTTTTACAATAGGTACATTCCAAGCTGTGTTTTTATATACTGGTGCTAACATTTGCTTTAGGTTATGTACAAATATATCGGCTTCGGGTCTGTCGGCTTTATTTACTACAAATATATCGGCTATTTCCATTAGGCCAGCTTTCATTGTTTGCACTTCGTCGCCAGCCTCAGGTACAAGTGTAACTATGGTTGTATTAGCAAGGCCTGCAATTTCTATTTCGCTTTGTCCTACACCAACGGTTTCTATTATTATATAATCAAATGCAGCATGTTGTAGTATATCGGTTATCTCTATTATTTTGTAATGCAACCCACCTAGTGAGCCTCTAGTAGCTAACGACCTTATGTAAATATTAGGACTATTGTACCAGCTACTTAACCTTATACGATCGCCAAGTAATGCACCCTTATTAAATGGTGAGGAGGGATCAATACAAAGTATGGCAATAGTTTTGTTTTGTGTAATTAGGTTAGCCACCAAAGCATCTACCAGTGTGCTTTTGCCAGCACCTGGCGGCCCTGTAATGCCCAATATAGGTGTATGGTTACTATGTAATTGTTGTAAAAAAAGGGAAGATCCTTCCACCTCATTTTCAACTAAAGAAATGGCTCTAGCAATTGCTAAAAAATTTTTATTGGCAACATCTATAAGTAAATTATCCCATAGCATAGTGTAACAAATTTACATCGTTTTTTTGCAAAATATAATATAGTTTTACTACACTTAATGTTACCAATACCAACACATAATAAAGAAAAAATAATAGCGCTATTATTGCTAGTACTAGTTTCATCATTATTTATATCGAGGGTGGTGCTGAGTATAGCAACCATTACATTTTGTGCAGTATCAATTGTATTATATTACAATAAAATAAATAAAAAATTACTACACCAACATTGGGCAATTATTAGCATTGCTACTATTGTAATACTAACATTATTAAGCGGTTTGTACAGTACCAATACCACAGAGTGGGCAAGTAGGTTATTGGTTAAAATGCCCTTGATAGTATTACCAATATGTTTGTTAATTATTACAGTTAACCATACAATTATTTACTTTGTACAAGCCTTATTTATAGTATTAGTTACCATAGGTACTGTATATACTATGAGTATATATTACTTACAACCAGAGGCTACATTACTAGCTTACAACACTGCACAAGTACTGCCTACTATACTCAACAACGACCATATACAATATAGTATTACAGTTGTAATTGCACTACTATTACTTACCTACCAACACCAACATATACATACCAACCGATTAAAAAATATTAATATTGGTATAGGTATTTGGCTCATTATTTTTTTGCATATATTAATGTGCAAAACTGGTTTGTTGTTATTGTACACCACTTTTTTTATGTATGCTTCGCAAAAAAAAGAGTGGCGAAAACCCAAAATTGTACTAAGTATAGTGTTAATTGTAATAGCCTTACCTGTAATTTGTTATAACATTTTACCTACGGTAAAAAAAAGAATTGACTACATAAAATATGATTATAGTGTGTATAGCAAAGGCTTACAGCTGCATGGTATGAGTGATGGTGTAAGGCTTACTAGCCTAAAGGCAGGTGTTAGTATAGTAAAGCAACACCCCATAATAGGTGTAGGGTATGGCAATGTAAAGGCGGCTACTTATAATTATTATGCTAGCAATACCAATTTGTTACCCTACGAAAAAATATTGCCAAGTTCGCAATATGTAATAGTAGCAGCTGCAACTGGCTTAGTTGGGTTACTATTATTTGTGGCAAGTTTAGTTAGTGTTTTTTTTGTAAAAAAAATTAGAAAAAATATGTACTTCATAAGTTTTTATATACCTATTTTATTTTCATTTATTTGGGAAATACATTTGGAAGGGCAATATGGGGTTTTTATCTTTACTTTTTTTACTGTATGGTTTTATAAATATTGTACACCTACCCAACTGCCTACCCCATAATGGAACTTACAATTGTAATAATATGCCGCAACGAAATAGCCACTATAGCTGCTACTATACAGGCTGCATTATTAGTAACACCCCATATAATAGTAGTTGACTCCGGCAGTACCGATGGTACATTAACCTACTTACAAAGCCAACCTATTACTATAATAAATACCACGTGGCAAGGCTTTGGATCAACCAAAAATATAGGTATTGCAGCTGCCACTACCAATTGGATACTTAGCCTCGATGCTGATGAAATAATAGATACTACACTACGTAATACTATTAAAAACTTACTGCCACAAAGCATTACAACTGTATATAAAGTTAACTTTTTAAACTACTTAGGCAATACACCAATATGGTATGGAGAGTGGAGTGGCGATTGGCATGTACGAATATTTAACAAAGCTGTAGTACAGTGGAACAATGCAACAGTACACGAAACTTTGGTATATAAGCAACCTATAACCACTATAAAACTACAAGGAAAAATACACCACAAAACATCAGTAAGTATTGCTGCAATGCATACCAAGCTTAATTATTATGCACTACTTAATGCCGAAAAATATTATAAAAATGACAAAAAAAATATTGGGATAAAAAAAATAGTTTCACCACTATTTAATTTTGTACAAAACTATATAGTAAAGCTCGGTTTTTTAGATGGTAAACTTGGCTTACAAATTGCCTTAGAAAATGCACTATATACCTACAAAAAATATAAGTATGTGCAACAGTTAAAAAGTACAAAGGCTATTACTTAATTTTTTTTGCCAAGCACTATTACAAATCTTGTAATGTAAGTATTTCGCCAACTACTACATTTCCTTTTTCGTTAAGTTGCAAACTGCACAATTCATTTGTAGGGTCATGCTCAAAGTATAGTAAGTAATTATTAGCTTGTGCATGTTGCAAAAATTGTTTTTTTTCCGTTAAAGTTTGTAGCGGAAACATATCATAACTTATTATATAAGGCAAAGGCAAATGACTAACTGATGGCAATAAATCGGCCATATAAGCAATAGTATAACCTTTGTATTGCACCAAAGGAATCATCATACTATCAGTATGTCCGTTGGCATAGGCTATTTGTATATAGGGGTTAAATGCAGTGGTATCGGTTATTGTTTGTGTGGTATTATTTTCTACAAATTTTAATTGTCCACTTTGTTGTATGGGCAATATATTATCGGTTAAAAAACTTGCCTTCTCCCTATCATTTGGCTGTATAGCCCACTGCCAATGGCTTTGATTACTCCAATAAGTAGCATTGGCAAATGTAGGTACTAACTGCTCACCTTGCAATTGTATAGCACCACCACAATGGTCAAAGTGTAAATGGGTGAGTAGCACATCGGTAATATCGTTAGTACTAAACCCTAATTGTTGTAAACTATTTTGTAGCGTATGGTTACCATTTAAGTAATAATGGCCAAAAAATTTATCGGATTGTTTAGTGCCAATACCAGTATCAATTAAGGTAAGTGAGTTGCCATCTTCTACAAGCAAACAGCGCATTGCCCAGTTACACATATTATTAGCATCGGGTGGGTTAAGTTTGTGCCATATACTTTTGGGTACTACACCATACATAGCACCACCATCTAGTTTAAAGTATCCTGTTTCAATAGTGTGTAGTTTCATTAGTAGTTTTTATAAATTGTATTGTGAAAGGTTAGTCATTTTTTTAGCGGTAGCTTTAGTGTATATCAACAATAATACAGCTACTAAAAAAAACACAGTGAGTGCCAATACTGAGTTACGTTGCGACCCTGTAACCTCTGTTATAATACCAAAGCTAAACATACCAATTACAATGGCAATTTTTTCGGTAACGTCGTAAAAACTAAAATACGAAGTAGTAATATTAGTAGTAGGCATAAGGTTAGCGTAAGTACTACGGCTAAGTGATTGTATGCCACCCATAACTATACCTACAAAAAATGCTAAAATATAAAATTGGTTGGTACCTCCTTTGGGTATCATATAACCTCCCACACAAAGTATCATCCAAAATAATGTACATAATATTAGGGTATTAAAATTGCCTATTATACCCGACAACTTTGATATACCATAAGCACCACCAATAGCTACAATTTGAATAATAAGTATGGCTACTATCAAACTATTAGTTTCTATTTCCAATTCACTTTTGCCATACAATGTAGCGGCAAGCATTACAGTTTGTACACCCATACTTATAAAAAAGAAACTGAATAAATAACGTTTCAATACTGGGTTAGTTTTCATTTCGCCCCATACTTTAGTTAGCCCAATAAAGCCAGTAGTAAGTACACTATTGCTCCCCAACTGCCCTATAGGTGTGCCTTTGGGCAATGTACTAATGGAGTATCTAGCAAAGCCAAACCACCAAATACCTACTAGTAAAAAGCATGATTGAAACTGAATGGTACTAGTATACTTATCAGTATCAACACCACCAACAAGGCTTGGAACAAACACTAATACAAAGCATAATAATTGTAACAACACACTGCCAATATAACCATACGAAAAACCTTTGGCACTTACGCTATCCCTATCTTGTGGTGCTGCTATTTCGGGTAAAAAAGAATTGTAAAAAACAAGGCTACTCCAAAAACAAATGCATGCTACCACCATACACAATATACCCACCCACAATGTGCCAAGGCTGCTAAATGCAAACATACCCATACAAGCTACACTACCTAGTGTGGAAAAAAAACTTAGGAACGATTTTTTATTGCCCTTATAATCTGCAATAGATGAAAGTATAGGGGATAGAACGGCAACTATAAGTATAGCTATGGCTAAGGCATAATTATATAAGGAGGTATTTACAAATTGCCGACCTAAAAAAGTTACGGTATCTATTTTGGTTTCTTTACTATGATCGCCAGTTATACTTTCAAAATATGCAGGAAATATGGTGCTAGTAATTACTAAATTATATACACTATTAGCCCAATCGTACATAGCCCAACCGTTAATAGTTTTTTTACTTGCTGTTTGCATAGTAGGTATTTGTATTATTAGTGTGTAATGTATTAATATTTTGTATAACTAGCAAATTAACCTGTTGGCATTTTAATTTTAAACTTAGCCAGTAAAATGTGATAGGCTTAAAATAAATTTTTGTAACACCTATTAAATTGCCAAATTAATTTCACTAATTTATTAACTAACATTCCGTAGTAGCATTACATGCAAAAGTACTTTAGCATTTTACCACATTAATTCTTTAGTTCTTACATTAATTTCTTCATTGTCAATTATCAATTATCAATTGTCAATTGTCAATTATCAATTATCAATTATCAAATATCAATTGTCAATTATCAATTATCAATTATCAATTATCAATTGTCAATTATCAATTGTCAATTATTCATTATTACTTACCTTTGTACTCAACCTGTTGTAAAATAGAAAAATATAATTATGAGTAAAGCATTTCAAAAATTTATAAATGTAGCACCTGGCGGTGCAAAAAAGAAAGAGAATCATAAACAAGAAAAGAGAGCCGTAAAGAAAGAAAGAGCCGCTTATTTTGATAATATAAAAGCTGAAAAGAAAAAAGCATACTTGGAAGCTAAAGCCAACCGAACTTTTTTTGATGAAAATAAAAGAGGCATAAAAGCGACCTCCGCAGCACCTGTAAGTAACACTAGCAGGGCATCTACCACAAAAGCATTTAACCCAAGTATAAAAAATACTAGTAGCCGTACAGCACCCAAAAAACAATTTGACGAAACTGCAAAGTACAACCCTGCTGCAGGTCGTAAGTCGTTTTTTAAAACTAAAGATACTATAGCTAAAGAAAAAGAAGAGCATTTTGCAACCTACACCGTGAGGGATAATAGCCCAAAAGGGCTAAACAGTACAGCAAAACCAGCACCAGCACCTACCAAACCAACTGCAGCCAAAGCTGCTACTACACCAAAGCAAATAACCCAACAACGTACACCACGGGTACAAAAACCATTTGTAGCACCAGCAGCATTAAACAAACCGGTAAATGTAGCCAAAAAAGCTATGGATGCCGAAATGCCACTTAATAAATATATAGCACACTGTGGGGTATGTAGCCGACGTGATGCTGTAGCAATAATAAAGCAAGGCAAAATAACTGTAGGTAAAACAATAGCTACCGAACCTGGCTACAAAGTATTGCCTACCGACATTATAAAACTTGATGGAAAAATAATAACGCCTCAAAACAATTTGGTGTACATATTATTGAATAAACCTAAAGATTTTTTAACCACTGCCGACGACCCTCAAGGCCGTAAAACGGTGATGGACTTAATAGGCAATGCCACCCCCGAAAGAGTGTACCCAATTGGTAGGTTAGATAGGAATACGACTGGTGTATTATTATTTACCAACGATGGTGACTTAGCACAAAAATTGACTCATCCTAAGCACGGTGTAAAAAAAATATACGAAGTAAGGCTTGATAAACCACTTACTAAAACCGATGCCGAAAAAATACTAGCAGGCATACAATTAGAAGATGGATTAATAATACCCGATGCCTTAGCCTTTGTTGACAATACCGACAGAAGTCTTATTGGCATTGAGATACACAGTGGACGTAACCGAATTGTTCGCCGTATATTTGAACACATGGGTTACGATGTTCGTAACTTAGATAGAGTAATGTTTGCCAACCTTACCAAAAAAAATGTAGAACGTGGTAGGTATCGTTTTTTAAACGAAAAAGAAATTAGAAGTTTAAAGTTTTTAAACTCATCTAAAACCGATAATACTAATAGTAATTAAGTTTGATGTTGCCAATACTCCATAATATTAGCCCAGCCATTATTAGCGAAATTACCATTTTTGAAAATGAAAATGCAATAGTACTCAACAAGCCTAGCGGCTTACTTACCGTACCCGACCGTAAGCAATTGGAGCAAAACCTTAAAGATATACTACAAGCCAAGTATGGCGAAATATATACAGTGCATAGGCTCGATAAAGATACAAGTGGGGTACTTATATTTGCAAAAAATGAAGCCACACATAAAGACCTTTCGCAACAATTTGAAAACCGACTAACACAAAAATTATATGTAGGTATAGTACACGGCACACTATACCAAACTGAGGGTACTTGGGATGCTGGTATAATGGAACACCCTGCCAAAAACGGTTTGATGGTAATTAACCGTAAAGGAAAAGCCTCAATAACTAATTATAAAGTGCTACAAACATTTAAAAAATATAGTGTAGTACAATTTGATTTGCTAACAGGGCGTACACACCAAATAAGGTTACATACTAAAAATGCTGGGCATACCATAGTAGCCGATATACTGTATGGCGATGGCAAAGGCATTTACCTAAGTACACTCAAAAAGAAATTTAACCTCAACAAAAATGAATTGGAGGAACGACCAATACTTGGTAGATTAGCCTTACATGCCCAATACTTAACAGTATGTATTGATGGCACTACACAGCAGTTTGAAGCACCCCTACCTAAAGATATTGCTGTTGCAATAAAGCAGTTAGAAAAATATAATAGTGTATAAACCCTCCAACAGGTTTTGATGAAGGAAGCGTATTTGAAAAAAATTAATCCTACAACTGCTACCGAATGAAAACAAACTTCCCTACTGACAAACAGGTTTACAAGTTAACTTTCAAATGCCCATTGATGCTTATGCTGACCTAATAAATGCTGCAACATTGCTAATGATGAAAATTACAACCTCAAGTCTCAACTTTGCCAAACCCCGTGTTAGGTGTAGTTTTATTTCACTTTGTCTTTAGGTGGGTGAGGGTCATTTCCATAACTATCTTTATCTTGAATTCTACCGTCTTTACCATGAATAATAATTTCTGATTTATTATTTCTTGCAATATCTCTTGCAATAGTTGTTGCATCACCTTTTCTTTCAGTAATTGCCGTGTATTTTAAATTACCTTCTCCCTTAACTGCCCAACCATTTCCTAATGGAACAACATGTTGATTTCTCTTAGTCATTTTATTTCTATTTAAAAATTAAAGTTAAAATTTTTTCTACCGATTTTATAATTTTTTCGTTAAAGTTTCTGTTGCCAATTTTAAGATTATATCTCAATTCAGGGTTCCAATATAAAATATTTGTCCATTCATCTAATAATTCTGCTTTAATAGTATATTCTTGTCCTGAGTAATAAAGTAGTTTTTGTAAGTCGTGATTTCTAATTTCCCTTAACTCTTTAATTTCATTTCCTAAATCATTTTCATTACTTTTTATATAGATTTCGAACTCAATTTTATTTTCAGGGAATCCTTTATCTAATTTTAAAATTTTACATATTTTCGATTTTAAAGCTAATTCAATTGAATAACCAATTAAGTATAAAGATGAGTCATATCTATTCGATATAAAAAGTAATTTTGCATCTGAAAGTTTATTAAAGGCTATCTTTTTTAAGTTTTGCTTTGAAATCATATTGTTTATTCTTATTCACTTGAATATTTCCAAAATTAGGTTTATCTTGGGTATAAATACATTGTATAAGAACTTAAGGTTTCGCAAAAAAGTTACGCCCAACGCTACAATTTGTAATTAATGCCTATGCTAAATGTAGCAGCAATTGGCCCATTACTAAAATTAGTATACCAGCTTTTGGTATAAAATGTAAGCGGCATAGCCATCAAATTTATTTGTACATTATTATTAAGGGGTATTCTAAAATCGGCAACAGGTTGTATGCTTAATATATATTGGGCTGCACGGTTTTCGTAGGAGTCTTTAATAGCCTGCATTTGCTTTGCATTAGGCAAACCGCCAGTGCTGTCCACTGTTATGGTAGAGGAGCTATTAATTAAAAAATTATTGTTGAATTGTAGTCCAAATAAAGCTACATAGTTTTTATTAGTCTTACTCAATTGCACTTTGTAACCTGCACTTATGGGTAGGGTAACGTTCTTATTTTTTAAGGTTACTTTTTGTAAAAAAAAACTAGTAGCCCCATCATCACTCACCCATGTAAACCTAGGGTTGGTAAACAGCGTTAATCCCCTACGAGCCAACATAAAGTGATTGGTAATACCAATACCCGTTTTTATATAATAGTTTTTATTGTTAGGTGCCCAACAATACTGTACCATATAACTATTTAAGGTAGCTGTACCAGTTTCATTACGTCGGTTTTGCGATATAAGTTTATCATCGCTAAATCTAAAAAAAGTGATGCCTTGAGTACCCGAAATATCAATAGTACCGTTATTTGTTTTTTGTGCAATACTCAATAAAGGGGTTACTAGCAATAGTAAAATTGCAAATTGTTTCATAGTAGTTATTTTAATGTACTACAATATACGAACAATATTTGGTAAAGGTTGGGGGCACTACAACAACTTTCCGCCCAATAACAGCAAAGCAATGCTAAAGTATATTACTATGCCAAATACATCAACCAATGTAGCTACAAAAGGAGCACTACTAGTAGCAGGGTCAAGCTTTAATCGCTTTAACAGTAGTGGCAGCATAGAGCCTATAAGTGTACCCCAAAGTACTACACCCAGTACACTAAAAAATGTAACCATTGATAGCAAAAAAGTATATTTTCCGTACAATGAAGGCTCAATATAACTCCACAAGTAAGTACGTAATATACCTACAAACCCCAGTATACTGCCCAGTACAACACCCGACTTTATTTCCCTTACAAATATTCGCCAAGCATCGGTAATAAGCACTTCGCCCTTAGCCATAGCCTGTATTACAAGGGTAGCAGCTTGGCTACCACTATTACCACCGCTACTTATAATTAAGGGTACTAGCATACTAAGTACCACCACTTTACTTATGCTATCTTCGTAAAACCCCATAGCACTAGCTGTAAATAATTCGCCAATAAATAACACCACCAACCACGATGCCCTTTTGCTAATTAGTTTCCAAAAGGGTGTTTCCAAGTAAGGCTCATCCAATGCCTCGGTACCACCAATTTTTTGCATATCCTCACTATATTCCTCCTCTTGCACCCATAGTATATCATCAATAGTTACAATGCCCAATAGTTTATTTGTTTTGCTCACTACGGGCAGTGCCACCCTGTTATTCATTTTAAATACTTCGTTAGCCACCTCTTGGTCATCAGTAGCACTAAGCGTAATTACCCTGCCATCCATAAGTTCAGCCACTTTTACAGTAGGTTGGCTTAGTATTATTTCACGTATTCGTATATCATCCAGCAGCTCACCTTTATCGTTTATTACGTATAGTACATCTATAGTTTCACTATCTTTTCCCACTCGCCTTATGGTGTTCAGCACTTCGGCTACGGTGTCATGTTCATACACATATACATAGTCGGGGGTCATTAGTCGGCCTACACTATTTTCGGGGTAACCAAGCAAACTCAAGGCAATTTTACGTTCACTAAAGTTTAATGTTTTTATTAATTCACGTACTACATTGCTCGGCAATAATTCAAACAAATCAGTTCTATCATCGGCAGGTAATTCGTTAATTAATTCAGCCGTTTTGGTAGGGTTAAGTTGGTTTATAATTTGCTTTTGTATTTTACTATCCAATAGTTTAAATACAGCAGCCGCCCTGTTCATAGCCATTGTAGCAATTATGGTAGTAGCATTTTCGTCGTTCTCATCTATCCAATCGGCAATGTCGCTTATATTTTGATCATCCAAAAACGAGTGCAACAAAGCCACATCATCAAGCTGCAATAAGGTAGCCAATTCATTATTAAAGTCAATATCGTCTATAATTTCTGGCATTGGTTTTTGTAGGTAGTATTATACAGTTTTTTTATTATTGTTTGGGGCTATCGGCATAGTAACTTTGGTCAGCTTTAGTTCACTGCCCGGCTTCCACTACCGCCTACGGCGGTGAGTTCCGCCTAAGCAGTGCAGCCCGTGGGCAGTAGTAATTACTTTTAGCTATTTATGTGCAAATTTCGTACTAATAATTCAAATAGCCATATTAATTAAAAGGGAAGTATCTGCCTTTTTTTTAATTTTAAAGATAAATAAAAGCGAACTTCAATAACTCTACTTAAAACTACTAAAGGCTCAATACTGAGCCTTTAATAGTAAGTGAAAATATATTAATTATATTTTTTTAAAAATAAATACAGGCTTAGAAGCAATAGTAGTAATTGGAATATATGGACCGTCAAGTGCTCTTCGTTCTTCGTGACCAGAGTTAACATCAACGTAAGTACTAAATAATTCCCAATTATATTTTGCAATAAAATTTAAACCTTCTGTAATAGTTAAAAAATAGTTATACAAACTGTCTACATCAGTTTTTTGATTGTAATAATATAAACTGTCCTCATTAATTTGCTTTTTTACAGGTTCATAAGTTTTTAGTGTATATATTTTTTTTGCATACTTTGCTATAGTTGTATCATACTCTGCCCATAGCATATAATACTCTCTTTTCATAATTTTATCGTACCGCCCATAAAACCTTACAAGCAAATACTTATTAGGTGTAGTATCCTATGCAGTAATAGTTTTACTAATAATTACTGTTAAAAATAAGAGTAAGGGTTTCATATTTAATTATTTATTCTAGTACTATAAATCTAGCATTTAATTTACCTCCATTAGTTATAGCTGTTAATACATAAGAGCCTTTACTTAGGTTTAGTGTAATTTGTTTAGTTAATCCACTACTTAGACTTAGGTTTTCTACAGTACTTGTATATATTCTTTTGCCTAACATATCAGAAATAAAATATGAATTTAATACACTGGTAGATGGTTTAAACCTTACATTAAAAGTACCATTATTTGGATTAGGAAAAATAGCCATTCCTGCTTTTCTTAATCTTTGTTCAACTAGTAAAGAGTCGGATTGAGTTTGCGTTATTGGAGTACCCTGTCTATCGGGGTTAAAGTAAACTGAACTATTACAAAAATTTATTACTTCAGTTGGTGTTGCTCCTAATATTAAAGTAGTATCCTCGGGAGTTCCATACCTGTAACTTACATCGTTTTCCCAATATTGCGACTGATTACCTTGTTTTAATTTTACAGGAAAAGTAGCTATATATAGTACATTTTGTGTAGTACTTGAAGTTACATTCCGTCTAAGATTTAAAACAACTTTTAAATAAGCTGTAACAGAATCACTTGAACTAATTCCTTTAGGGGAATAAACATTCCAAAAACCAAAGTTGGTGTATGGAATATAAGGGGTACTATTATTTATTACCCTCCAAGTACGCTTTGCAAAGTTTTTAGAGTGAAGAAGTTCATTAGTGCTAAATTTAAAATCGCCAGTTATTGGGTCTTTGCCTTCATAGTCAAAATCGGGAGTCATTAACCTTGTAGTAGTGGGGTCTGGGGTACTTTGATAATAACTAGGAGTGTAATCTGTTTCTGTAACAAGGCTAAGCTTCATGTTTTGTATAGTAAGCCCAGCTGCAGGGTTTAAAATATATTTGAACGTTGCAGTATCTAATTTAAACCGATGAACATTTACTTGTAATTGTGGGCATTGTCCATAATTAGGGTAAGGAGTTACTGGACAATTCATCCAACTATATGTATTTCTTAAATCTTCTACCCTTTTTTCGTACCAAAATTCTGGTGGTGATAATAAATTAAATATACCTAAAACCTCATTGTAGTAAGGATAAATTGGAGGGTCTAATTCAGCATTTTTACTTCCAGGATTTGTAAAAGTAACATTATGATATAAATTAGTAGTAGATAGAGTACCTGATATTTTAGCAGTTAAATTTACTGATAGTGGTAATAACTTTACCTCTTGTGTGGCAGTACCAGTTTTACCCCCAGCAGAAAAAACATCTATCAAATTTACTGCACTCTTTAACCATGGAACATAGCTTAAGCCAGTTTTAAGAAATTTACTATTTGCTAATTGCTTTGCAAAACTATCAATTGCAGCTTTTTTTACATCTGTATTTTGTTGTCCTATATTATCAGCTAAGTCTTGTGTATATTTTTTAAAAGCGGTAATACTACTATTTACTGCTGTTAATTTTCCATTAACTAAATTGCCAAAATCTTTCCAACCAAAAGTACCAGCCTTTTGTACTTCTGCCTTACCATTTACATTCTTTGTTTGTATATCACCAGTAATAGTACCTTCAAGGTTTATTGTAGCAGTTGTTATTAAATTGGATGTAATATTTAGCTTAGATGCATACATACAAGTGCAGGGGTCATACATCATAGGAAAATCAGCATAAAACCATTTATATTTATCCGATGAATAAATAACTGCTGTGGTAAATGATGACGGAATAAACTTTTTAGTTAATGTCCCCATTTGATTATTAGTAAATTCTAGTAAATCAGTTTTTAGAGTAGTAAGATTAGAAAATTGTAGACTAATTCTTGCAGCATTGTAGTCCTGTCCATTACATGCTTTCAATAAAATTCTGAGAATACCAGTATATCTATTATAAAGTACTGTTATCATGTTAGGATGTGGGTCTGTAGAATATGAATTAGTTTCTGTTAAACCAAATCGCCTCAATATCAATTCCCAACCATCCTCCCATTTCATATCTTTAGCAACTCTTAATTCTTCAAGATTATCTGTTTTAAAAAAAGGGGATTCCTGAAATGCAGTGTCTCTACCACATGTTGTTAAAATTCTTTGCTGCCAAATAGAATCTTGCCAATTAAAAAAAGTATTTGTCTTACTTGGCAATTGTGTATTAATTGGATTTAAAGGATTAGTACTTATGCCATTATAACAAGGGTACTGAGCCATAACACTGGCTGTGATAAATGTAAATATTATGTACTGTATTAGTTTAATTTTCATCTTTTGTGTTTTAAATTCGTTTAGCTATAAATTTTTTTCTTACTCCATTTATGTTACTATTTATAATTAATGTATCTGTTTTTAATTCTGCAAAATTTTTACCATCTAATATTCCACCGTAACCAAATTGTGCACATTTATAACCCATTTCAATTTCAAGTCCGTAGGATAACTCTTTATAAATTATACCAGCATTACTTGTTGTATCTCTAAACCCGTAAGGAAAGTTATTTATATAATAAAAGTTTTCTCGACCTGTAGTTGAAATATATTTTAAACTATCATAATATTTGACTTCAGTACTAAATATAAAACTTGTATTATCTGTAAATGAACCTTTGTAAATACCAATTAATGGGCTTAATGTCAAAGTGTTTCTATCAAATTGCTCTACAAGTGTTAATTGCTTACTACCTAAGTAAGTACCATTATCATTTGGAAAGCATAATGTATTTGGTGTGGCCTTACCCGTAAAGTTAACTGGTATTGTACCCATATAGTTATAAAAAACAAGGCTAAAATCCTTTGTTGTAAAATCTCTTGGGTCATTACCTACCTTCCACAGTACAGTATTGTAATTATAATTTGTTATAAAGTTTACATAATTATCTTTATATATGGTATCAGCATTAAATGCTGTGTCCGTAAGTATTTCTTGTGTATAAAACTCTGCAACTGGCATAGTAGCCCCATTGCACGAATTTACAACTGGTTTATTTTTTTTACAACTTATTATAACTATAAGGAATGTGATTAGTGTAATGGTTTTCATAATATTTAGTTTTTGCAGTGTAGGTTACATTAAAGTTAAATAAAATTGGTGGAGATTTGTTTATTTGCATAAAAATTATTGTTAAAAGTTTATTGATTATTTTGTTTAGTAAAGTTGTAAATATTTTTTTGTTGTATAATTATAAAATCTGTACTATTTTAATGTAACTTTAACATATTATATGACACCAAGCAATAACAATATTACATTAGGTAAAAAATTATCCTCCTTAAGAGGTCATTATAGAATAACTCAGAAACAAGTAGAAGCTGAAACAGGTATAACACAAGATTTATTATCCAAATTTGAAAATGATATAAGAGTTCCACATGAAGATCAGTTAGTAAAACTTGCAGTTCTATATCATACAACAATAAATGGAATAAATAATTATCACCCCGATAATTTAATTACAAATACATTCAACGACCATTCAAAAGGCTTTTTTAATGTTGAAAAAGTTATAATGAGTAACCTTGAAGAAATTATTCAAAATAAATTAATGGAAAATCCGTTACAAAAAGGAAAAGAATTAAAATTAACTATAAGTTTTAAAGTAGAGTAAGTTAAGACGTATTGTATTGTATTATATTCATAAATCAAATTTTGGTATTTTATTAGCCCGAAGTACTATTTTTTCGCCGTAGGCGAAAAAAAACTTATAAAATACCTAACCCTACAATACTACTTATACAATGCCACTAAAAGCACCTACAGCACACAGTTTGGGAATTATAAAAGGGTTGTTAGTAGCACATACCACCAACAAAGGGCTAGGCGTATATACTACTAAGGCCATAAAAGCCCATACCGTAGTAGAGGTAGCACCAGTAATTATAATGCCATTATTGCATAAGCAACACCTCGATAATACTTTGCTACACGATTATATATTTATGTGGGGCAATAACGAACAGCAGTGTTGTATGGCCTTAGGTTGGGTGCCGCTATATAACCATAGTTATAACAGCAATTGCCAGTACACAATGGATTATGCAACTAAGCATATTATAATAACCACCGTAACTGCAATACCTGCCAACCACGAGCTTACTATTAATTATAATGGTACTTACAACGATGCTACTAAAGTGTGGTTTGATGTGGCGGAATAGTTTGTTATACAATGTTATTACTGCTTTGTATTTTCAATTTCGGTTTGCAAAGTAGTAGCCATTTTTGCTTTGGCTGTATCAGTTAGTTGCTTTGTTTGTTTTGGTGTTTTTTTAGTGAGGGTTGTTATAAAGTTAATTTGAGTTTTGTACATAGCACATACACTGCAAACGGCTACATGTAATTTTAATTGTACGGTTTCTTTTAGGCTTAGCCTAACTTCTTGCTTTTTGGATAATAAGTAAGTAGCCGTTTTACATGTTATTTGTGTAGTATTTTTCATAGTTCAAGTATTAATTTTTTACGCATTTATCCAATTTTTTTCGAGGCATAATCTTATTTGCAATTTTGCTCGGTGTATAAGCACCCAATAATTTTGGGTAGTTATGCCTAAGGTTTCGCATATCTCATTACTGTTTACATCTTCTACATATTTCAATGTAAATACTGTTTGTTGTAGCTGTTTCAACTTGTTTTTACATAGTTGCAATATGCCATAAAACTCTTTTTTGTCAATTGTATTTGCATCCTCTATTGCCCATTGTGTGGGCTTATGTTCATTTTCAAAATGCCCATCACTTGCAAACATGCTATCGGTATATGCTGTATCGTTATCAATTACACTAGGGCTAGTACTTTGTTTGCGGTAGTGGTCAATTATTTTATTTTTACAAATGGCATACAACCAATTTTTTTCCGACGCAGTGCCATTGTAGGTGTCTCTTGCTCTCCAACCACTCAAAAAGGTTTCTTGTACTATATCCTCTGCTGTACTAGTGTTTTGCACCCTTGCATATACAAATGCGAATAATAAATCACCATAATTTTGTACCCATTTGTCTGCATTTATTTTTTTAGTGTTTTCCATTTATTTTAAGTTTTGCAGTAAATATATACTTACAAGTATCACTAATTTATAACATTTTATAATATTCTTTTTGGTCTCTAAACATTTTAAGCCCTTGGGCTATTGTCATATACTGTAAATTATTTGTTACTTTATTTTGTTTACTTATGGTATACAATATATTGAGGTGTTTTATTATTTCTTTCCAAGCAAACCAAATGGAATGTTTGGGGTCGTATATATGTGTAGGTTCGCTACCAGCACCATTTAACTCTATTATGCTAAAGTTTTTTTGGTTGGCCACATCGTCCCAAGTATTAAATTTTATATCCAATCGTCCAAAATAAAAGCCCGATATCTGTTTGCAAATACTATCAATAGCAACTTGCAATTGTGGCGTTATTGCATTACTTGCATCTACAAATTTGCTACCACGGCTATGGTTGCCATAAGGTACTAATATTAGCACTTCGTTAAGTGGCAATACATTTTGCAAGGCTTTGCCATACTTAGTTGTAAGCTTTGCTAACTGCAATACAAACCTTGTATTAAGCCTCAGTAATTGTTCGGTTGTACTTACACCATTGCCAACTACTTGCAAAAACTCCTTACCTACAATACCCGATACAATACCAGTTTGTTGGTTAGGATACCTGTAATAAAATATACCAGCTTCTTGTGAGTAACCAATCCATTGCTGTAGCAAAAAATCAACTTTTGAATGTTGCAAATATTGTATTAATTCTTGTTCATTTTCTAACTTTGCTACCCCTACACCTCTTTCGCCAATATTAGGTTTTGTAATTACAGGGTAAGTGTAATTGTTGGTTACAAATAGGTTTAGTAATGTAGTAGCATCGGTATCACTTTTTATCAATATTGTTTTTGGGTAAAATGCTTTGGGCATAAGGTCATAAATATCTTTTTTCTTTTCCATTAAAAAACCAGAGTTCTCAATACTTGGATTAGCAGTGCTAAAAAAGAAAAATGACCTAGCCTTTACACTTAACCAAAACCAATAAAAGTATATAGGGAAGTACACCACATGAAACGGCCAATACTCCCAATGAGTAAGCTTTATGTAAAACGGGCTGTATGTTAGTTTTTTCAACATGCTGCTACTTCATTATTGTTAAAGTTTGAAACGGTTACTTTGTTACTAACATAATCATAATAGCTAAATGTACTCGTATTATTTTGCACTACTATTTGTGATGTGCTTATTGTTTTAATATTATTTTTTGCAGCTTCACTTGGCAACCAGTTTTCGTAATATTGGCTTTGGTGAAAGTCCATTATACTTTCTTTATTTACAATTGTATTGTTAGTGTAATTTTGAAATGCCGTGTTTTTATGATGGCTAATTACACTATTATATAGCGTAGCCGAACTAAATATATGGTACCTACTTGCACTTAACAAATCTGTGCTTAGTGCCGTGCCATTCCACCTATATAAATATAAATAGGTTGCCTCCAATAGCAATACTGTAAAGGGTTCTACACCCAATAATTTTAACTTTGTAATTGCTAAGGCAGCATTATTAGTTTGTAATATTGCTGGTATTATATAGCCTCTACTCCTTACATAATTAATAGCCTTTGTATGCTTATGCAAAGCACCGTTAAGCAATACGGCTATGGTATTGTTATTATTTACACCTATCCAAGTACCCTTAGCTTTACCATCGGTAGGGTGTATTATTTGGTGGGTATTATATTGGTGTATGGTTGGCATTGCGGTGGTAGCCCTGTCAATATTTTCATCGCGGTTGCTAGTAATTATTACACTATTATTAGTAACTGCAAATGTTACTGTACACATAAATTTCTATATTTTAAGGTGGCAGCTGCTATTCCAAATTCATTGGCTATTGGCACGGTGCTAATCTCTAACAGTCCTACTTTTATTAATGCTTGGTGGTGTACTGTATGTTCTATATTGTAGGCTAATTCTCTATAATAATTTGTTTCTGTTTCTATACTTTCATCGGCTACAAAGCACGATTGCAATAACAAATTTTTATTATTAGGTTGCAAGTTATTTACAATATTATGTAACTGTTGTATGGCAAAGTCCATATTAGTTTCTATGGTATAATCTCTTTTTCTATTATCGTAATTAACAAGTCCACTTTGGTAACCATTTTGCAATTCCAAATACAATTCAATTATATGCCTTACATGTGCACCTATAGTTGCATTGCTTAGGCTTGTTATGGGCTGAGTATATAACCCTTCATTTAATTGTTGCAACAATTGTATTATTTGTTCAATGTTATGTTGTACAGCTTTGTTCAATTTTTCCATAAAGTTATCCTATTTTCTAATTTTAACTAGGGTTAATAAGGCCAATATTTTTTTATAATTAAGTATTAGCAAAGCTATACTAGCAAATAATACTATTAATGCATAGTAAAATAGTTGTCCACCGTCGCCTTGTACTGATATGCCAAGTTTGCTAATATGAAAAAACAAAGCTCCGCTCATTAAGCCAACAGCTAAGGCTGCACCAAATACTACTGTTGGAGTGTATAATAAAAGTGCCGATGCTATTAATTCCATAATGCCAATACCAATACGGCCAACAGGCTCAAGCCCTATAGTTGTAAATATATAAACTGACTCGGGGGCTGCCGTAAATTTGAAGTATAATGTTTGTAGCATTATAAAAACTGCTACAAGGCGTAAAGCCCATATAATTATTGTTGTTTTGTTTTTCATAAGTTTTTATTTTTTTATAATGCGGTCGATAAGCCAATTCTAAATGCTTTGTTACTGTATGTTTGGTTAAGCAAAGCATTGTTGCTAAAGTGTTGGTAGCCACCCTCCACAAATATTCTATAATCTGGTTTAAAACTATAATTAATTCCTATGTTTATTTGATATTGCGGTACTATTTTGCTTTGGTTATTAATAGTGGTAAAGCCACCGTTATAAGTTACTTCGGGTTTTGTAATATTGGCTAGCCCTCCACCCAACTTAAAATAAAGGTTTACTTTTGTTTTTAAAAAGTATTGTTTGTAACCCACCGTTACAGGTATTGTACTAATGTTGCCATTAATACTGTAAAATGCTGTTTGCTTACTGTATTTGTACGAATCAAAATTTATTTCGCCATATATAGCTGTACTACCTTTTATTTTATACTCAATACCAGTCATAGCTTGAAATCCATTTGACTTTGCAATTTGGTTACCAGCATCTGTTTTTGCTAACCCTATATATGAAGTAAAAAATAATTTTTTTGGTTTTGATATTGCAGTATTTTGTGCTTGGCTTACTATACCTACTGTTAACCATAGCATAGTTAGTATTATATTGTTATACTTCATATTTATTTGTAAATTTTAAGCCAATTTGTATCGGCAGTTAACTTTAATTTACTTTCATTTTTGTTCCAACTTTTTAGGGTATTGGTAAAATACCTATTGTAAAATAAGTACAACTTACTATCCACAATTTTAAAAGTTTCTGGGTCAATTTCTACTTTGGTGCCATCGTTGCCCATTGCATAAGCACACCATCCGCCATACTGTGGCTCATATTTGTTAGGGTTTAGTTTAAATAGCTCTTTGTTAGCAACTGTGGCAAAATAATATATTATGCCCATGTGCGAAATAGCAATTTCTTTTTTACCTTTAACTGCGGCATTTTGAGTAAAGTAAGCTACAGGGTCATACCCTTTAATGGCTACGTTGTTGGCATAATTAAAGGTTGTTTTTCTAGTGGCACTTTTATCTTGTGCTAATGCAGTAAGTAATAAGGTACATGTAAATAATACCAGAGTAATTTTTTTCATTTTCTTATATTTTAATAGTAATACGTAGGTACTTGTTCTTCCTTACATTTTTTCATTTTTTTATTAAAATAAAATGGATACAAAGTAGATTAATTTAATATTTATTAAAAGTGCTTATTGTTATTTAATTTTATCCTATTACAAACCCAATACAATTATGCAACTACACACATATATAGACCATACCCTACTCAAACCTACTACACTTATAAGTGAGGTTACTACACTGTGTAGTGAGGCTATGCAATACCAATTTACAGCCGTTTGTGTACCACCTTTATTTGTAAAGCAGGCAAAGCAATTATTGAATAATACTACTGTAAAAGTAGCTACGGTTATAGGTTTTCCATTTGGCTATAGTGCAGTAGAAGCTAAAATAGCCGAACTATTACTAGCCATTGTAGATGGAGCCGATGAGTTAGATGTAGTAGTGAATATAGCTGCCCTCAAAAACAATGATTGGCAATACTTAGCTAACGAAATAAACCATATAATGGCTATAATAACTAATCACCATAAAACCATAAAAATTATAATAGAAACTGGAGTACTAACCCAACAAGAAATTATAAAATGCTGCGATATATATGGTGCAGCAGGAGTGCATTACCTCAAAACTAGTACGGGCTATGCAGCAGTTGGTGCTACAGTAGCGGCAGTGGTATTATTAAGAAAGCACTTGAATAATACAATTAAAATAAAAGCAAGTGGTGGTATAAAAACTGCAGCTTTTGCAAAAGAACTTATAGCGGCAGGTGCTAATAGAATTGGTGCAAGTGCAAGTGTACAGCTAGTTACTGAGGTATAGTAATACAAAAAAGCTGCCTTTTAGAGACAGCTTTATTTCCATTGTTCAGTAATAAATATTAATTTTTATCAATCATTTTTTTAAGTTCGGTAGCATCTAAGCTATTAATAAGTTTGGGGCTGTTACCACGTTGAATTAACGTTTTTCGCCAAGCTGCTATTTTCTTTTTCCAAGTTGTGCTGTTATCTATAATGCTATCTAATTCTTCGTTGTCGCTTTTTAGGCTTATTTTATTGGTAATGTTTCCAATTGTTTTGTTGCCTTTACTTACGGCACCAGGGTTAGCATTATTAACATCGGTACTTTTTACTACACTTATATCTTTTTTTATGGGGTTACCATCGGCATCTCTTATTACAATATCGGTATTGTTTTTAGCAATTGTATTATTGTTATAATCTGTTACTTGTGGCGTGTATGTTTTGGTAGCATTTGTAGTTGCATTTTGCTTGGTACCATTATTAATAGTAGCGGTACTTGTAGTATTATTTGTTGGTTTTTGCCCTATATTTTCTCTAGTTGTGTTATCCACTTTAGCAACATTATCGTTTTGTAGGTATACGGTATCTTTTTTAATTATTGCATTTGGTGTAGTTGCAGCTGTGTTGGTATTTGTAGTATTGCTTGGGTTGTTGGTTAGCCAAAGTGCAGTCATAGCTACAAAGCCTATTACCGATGCTGCAAGGGCTATTTTAGTCCAATTTATTTTACGGGTTGATGCATTTAATTCATATACAGGTGCATCCTTAGCAGTAATTATTTTTTGTTCAGCTTCATCTTCATCTAACTTTTGAGCTATAAGCTGCCACATACCTTTTGGGGCTGACACTTCTTGCTCATATAGCGTTTCAAATATGTTGTTCTTGTTAAGCATGTTGTTTTGTTGTTACAATGTTATTAAATTTTTTGTTCAAGTATCAATTTTTGCAAAAGCGATTTTGCTCTTGCCAATTGCGACTTGCTTGTTCCTTCATTGATGTTTAATAACTCGGCAATTTCTTTATGCGTATAGCCTTCAATTACATACATGTTAAAAACAGTTCTGTAACCTGGCGAAAGTTTTTTGATTATATTTAGTATATCCTTCTCTGCTAATCTGTCAAGTCCTGTCCAATTATCGTCCTCATGTGATAGTTCTACCGATTCGGTTATTGATATCAAGTTCGATTTTTTTCTGTAATGCTCTATAGCAGTATTTACAAATATTCTGCGAACCCAACCCTCAAACGAACCCTCAAATCTAAATTTCTCCAAATTTTTAAACACTTTCACAAATCCATCTTGCAGCACATCTTGTGCATCGTCGCTATTGTTACAGTACCTCAGGCATACTGCATACATTTTAGATGAAAAAATTTGGTATAAGTTCTCTTGGTGTTTCCTAATACCACTAATGCATCCTTTTATTAAGTCGCTATCTGCAGTAATATGGTTGCTTAAAGGGTACATTATTTTTATAATATATTATAAACGGTATTTTTGTTATAAAGTATTCAAAAATATAGATAATTTTTCAAATGCCAACTTTCTATGGCTAATATTGCTTTTAATTGACTTATCAAGTTCTGCAAAACTAATAGTATAACCATCGGGTATAAATATAGGGTCGTAGCCAAAGCCCGAAGTTCCACTTTTGGTTATAGCAATAGTACCATTACATATACCTTCAAAGTAGTAAGTAGTAGCATTTTGCATAAATGCAATTACGGTTCTAAATCTTGCTTTACGATTTAATTCGCCTTGCATGGCTGCCAATACTTTATCCATATTAGCGTTACTATTGCCGTGGCTACCTGCATACCTTGCACTCCTTACACCTGGCTCACCATTTAATGCAGCTATTTCTAAGCCCGTATCTTCGGCAAAGCAGTTTTTATGGGTTAGTTCATATATTACCCTACATTTTTCGGCTGCATTTTCATGTAAGGTGTTATAGGGTTCTTCTATGTCTATATTTATACCTGCATCTTGCAACGATATTATTTTCAATTTTGTAGCATCACATATTTCATTTATTTCTGCTAATTTATGGTTATTATTAGTAGCAAATATAAGTTCACTTATCATAGTATTATTTACTTATAATTGGTTAATTTATATTTTATTTTTTCAAAAAAATTTGTTGCAAAGCTTTCCATAGTTTTGCTTTATTATCTTTATCGGTGGCTATATTAGCCAAGTCGTTACTGTACAAGCATACTGTGCCATCATAATTTTGTACATGGTATTTTTCAAATAAAATGGGCATCCCAAAGTTTATAGGATCTACACCAAACAATAACAGGGTAGTGGCTTTAGTCTGCTCTTTTAACGTTGTCCAATTTATAGCACCATTATGCATATTTACAATAGCAATATCGGCTATGCTTAACTTGCAGGCAGTAAGTATATTGGTTACAAACTCCAGCTCAGTTTCACTAATATGTTTATGGTTAGCATCGTTTACCACTACAGTTATTTGCTTTTCATTATTACCCAAAAATAAATTGTTGGTTACTGCCAAAGGTTTATCTACTTTTGTACCATACAACACATTTTTTTGATACAAAAAGTGTACGCCCAAAGGGTTTAAGTGTAAATTTTTTATGCTTATCATTATTTAGGCTAACAGTTGTTAGTTTTTATGTTTCTTTGCAATATTGATACAACTTATTTTATTAAAAATATAAACAACATTACGCTGTATGATTACCGATACAAAAATAGCCATTACCAAGTTAGAAACAAGTAAGTTAATTGATATATCGTTAGAAAATTTGCCCTTTGGTAAATATTTTACTGACCACATGCTTGAAGCCGATTATGATAATGGCGAATGGAAAAATGTAGAAATAAAACCCTATCAACCCTTACTGCTAAGCCCTTCTATAGCTGCTATACATTATGGGCAAGCCATATTTGAAGGCATAAAAGCCTTTAAAGATGAAAAAGGAAATGCTACCATATTTCGCCCTTACGATAATTTTGTGAGGTTCAATATAAGTGCCGAAAGAATGCAAATGCCACAAGTGCCCGAAGACATATTTATGGATGGACTAAAGCAATTAATAGCACTCGATAGCAATTGGATACCTCAAAAACCAGATCATTCCTTATACATCCGTCCCTTTATGTTTAGCAGCGACGAAATGATTGGTGTTCGCCCATCGGAAAGCTATAAGTTTATGATAATACTTAGCCCAACTGGCCCTTATTATACTGCCCCCATGAAAATATATGTAGAGGAGCAATATGTACGAGCTGTACCAGGTGGAGTAGGGTATGCAAAAGCTGCTGGCAACTATGGAGCAGCTATGTTTGCTACTGCCGAAGCTAAAAAGAAGGGTTACGACCAAGTATTATGGACCGATGCATTTGAACATAAATATGTACAGGAATGTGGTACTATGAATGTGTTTTTTATAATTGGCGATACAGCCTATACACCCGACCTTGGGCAAGGTACCATACTAGCAGGTGTTACCCGTAATAGTGTAATGACCTTACTAGCCGATATGGGCTTTAAAGTAGCCGAAAAAGCATTGAGTATCCATGATATAATAGATGCTTACAATGCAGGGCTTTTGTACGAAGTATTTGGTACAGGTACTGCAGCTACTATTACATTGATAAAGGAATTAAAGTACAAAGATTTTACCATGACATTTGATGTGGATAAGTGGCAAACTGCCCCAACCATAAAAAATACTTTAAATGCCATAAGAGAAGGTAAACTACCCGATACTCATAATTGGATGTTGGCGGTGTAACATACAATACCCTACCCTCAACTTTTTATTTTACAATAATAATATTTATTTACTATCTTCATTTGCATAAACCAACTGCTCATGAAAATTGTAGAAATTAAAGTATTGAAAGGCCCAAACTATTGGAGTGTAAGGCGTAATAAGCTTATACAAATGAAACTCGACCTACAAGAGTTAGAACAACATCCCACCAATACCATTGACGGCTTTAGGCAGCGGTTACAAACTATGTTTCCTACTATGTATGAGCATCGTTGCAGTGAGGGTGTGCCTGGTGGTTTTTTTCAACGGGTTGATGAGGGCACTTGGATGGGACATGTAATAGAACATATAGCCTTAGAACTACAAACCCTAGCAGGTATGGAGTGTGGCTTTGGCCGTACCAGAGGTGCTGGTGAGGAGGGTGTGTACTTTGTAGTATTTACTTATATGGAGGAGGATGCTGGCCGTTACACCGCCGAAGCATCGGTACGTATAGCCGAAGCATTAATTAATAATACCCCATACGACCTACAAACTGATATACAAAAACTTAGAGAAATAAGAGAAGATACTAGGCTAGGCCCAAGTACAGGCTGTATAGTAGATGAGGCTGCCAAACGAGGCATACCACACCTACGGTTAAATAAGCAAAGCCTTGTACAGCTTGGCTATGGCGTTAATCAAAAGCGAATAAGAGCAACCATAGCAAGTACTACAAGCAATATAGCGGTAGATATAGCTTGTAACAAAGAGGAAACAAAACTACTACTCGATGCTGCCGAAATACCTGTACCCAAAGGTGTAGTAATACGTACCGAAGAAGGACTAAAAGATGCCATCGAAAAATTAGGGTATCCACTAGTAATAAAACCAATTGATGGCAATCACGGCAAAGGTAATACCACTAATATTAACGATTGGGAACAAGCCGTAAAAGCACTTGAAGCTGCTAAAGTGTATGGTGCTAAAGTAATAGTAGAGCGATTTATTACAGGTTTCGATTTTAGAATATTAGTAATAAACCACAAATTTATATGTGCTGCATTACGTACACCTGCAAGTGTAATTGGCGATGGTACTAACACTATACAATACCTAATTGACCAAACTAATAAAGACGACCGTAGAGGCTTTGGGCATGAAAAAGTGCTCACCCAAATAACGGTGGATAGAAGCACCCTTAAAATGCTTGACGAACTTAATTATACACTCGATACCATACCAACAAAGGACGAATTAGTATTATTAAAAACCACAGCAAACCTAAGTACTGGCGGCACTAGTGACGATGTAACTGAAGAGGTGCATCCTGCAAATATTTTTATGTGTGAACGTATAAGCAAAATAATTGGACTCGATATTTGTGGTATCGATATAATGGCGAGTGATTTGCGAACACCAGTAACCGAAAGTGGCGGAGCCATATTAGAGGTAAATGCTGCACCTGGTTTTCGTATGCACATAGAGCCAGCAAAGGGTTTGCCACGTAATGTGGCTGAGCCAGTTATTGATATGTTGTTCCCCAAAGGCAGTGCTGGTCGTATTCCTATTATAGCTATTACAGGTACCAATGGCAAAACCACCACTACACGTATTACTGCACATATTGCAAAAACAGCCGGCAAAAAAATTGGCTATACCACCAGTGATGGTGTGTATATACAAAACCAATTAATGATGCGGGGCGATTGTACAGGCCCTGTATCAAGTACATTTGTACTTAAAGATCCTACGGTGGACTTTGCAGTATTGGAGTGTGCAAGAGGCGGTATATTAAAAAGTGGATTGGCATTTCAACATTGTGAAGTAGCCATTATAACCAATGTAGCAGCCGATCATATTGGGCTTGGTGGCATACATAGTGTGGAGCAAATGGCAAGGGTAAAATCGGTGGTTGCCGAAACTGTATTTAACCATGGCTACGCCATATTAAATGCCGAAGATGATTTGGTATATGCTATTAGAAAAGATTTGAAATGCAATATTGGTTTATTTAGTATGAACGAAAACAATGCAAGAATAAAAGAACATTGCAATGCAGGTGGGTTGGCAACCGTATACGAAAACGGATACATTACCATAATGAAAGGTAATTGGAAAATTAGGGTACTACAAGTAAAAGATATTCCTATAACATTTGAAGGCAAAGCCTTACACAATATTGCCAATGTATTGCCAGCCGTATTGGCTACTTATTTGTTTAGAGATATAACAATTGAAGATATACGAAGTGCCTTACAAACCTTTGTGCCAGGCAGTAATACTACCCCAGGGCGTATGAATTTTTTTAATTTTAAGCATTTTACAATACTAGCCGACTTTGCTCACAACCCCCACGGGCTGAAGCTACTAATTGACTTTATAGGTAAAACTGACTACAATTATAAAGTAGGTGTAATAAGCGGTACAGGTGATAGGAGAGATGAGGATATAAAAGAAATTGGAGCTATTAGTGCTAGTTTTTTTGATGAAATTATAATCCGTTGCGACAAAAATTTAAGAGGCCGTACGGCCGAAGAAATAATTGGCTTACTACAAGAAGGAATAAATAGTACCAACAAAAACATACCAGTAACTATAATTGCTAACGAAAATAAAGCCTTACAATACATTTATGAAAATGCCAAACCAGGTGCATTATATACCATTATGTGCGATGTAGTAGCAGGTGCCATTGACAAAATAAAAGAACTAAAAGAGTTGGACGATAAAAACTAACGGATAATTAGTAATTTATTTTATGGGCCGTCAGCTAATTAACAATGGTCAACTGTAGTTCCGTCCTTACGTTTGTAGTACCCTTGCCGTAGGCAAGGGTAGCTACCACTTCAGTACGGCAGCCCATCACCTATAGCAAGTAATTAAACAGTAGATTTGTAGTAAATATAAAGTGTACACCAAATTACATGAAGTATAAAAATAGTAGAGAAGAAGAACTTAAAAACAAAGTAGCACAAGATTATTTTTGGCAATATGATTGTACCAAAATAATAGGCAATGTGGACTTTAGCGTAAGTATGCACCAAAGCGAAACTGCCTTATTGGAGCAAGAATCATTACTATGGGCTGAAGCTAAAAAAGGTTCGGCAGATATATACAAATCAATTGTGCAATTGGTATTAACAATAGGTAAAGCAAGAACGTTTGACAAATGCCTACCACCCTCAATGCTAGGTGCTTTTGATGGCGAAAAAATTGCCTTTATACCCTACAACGACATACATGAGGTTTTTTACATGAACGACTTTAATTGGAATGTAGCACCCTCTAATTACGAAACCAAAGAGTTTAAATTAATACAACATAAAATAACTGCAATAATTGATAACAAGGCACTATTATTTAATTACATAGCCGATAATACAGCATTACAAAAGTTTATAAAAAACAACTTTGTAGTAGGCAAATATGGACTCACAAAAACAAAGATTGATAAAAACAATTTTATAGTAATATACAACAAATGGTTGCAGCAAGTAAAGCCTACTATATCGGTTGATTGGGCTATTGCCAAAAAGAGTGGTATTATTGATGGTGATTTTTATTTGGCCGATTTATTATCGCAAGAAAATATTACCCTTAAGGAAAAACTGTACGTACTACTAAAAAATGATCATTACGAACTTGATCGAAAACTAAGTGAAGCAGGTTTGTTTAGCCATAGCCATACATCATTTA
The DNA here is from genome assembly GCA_043778255.1 of Chitinophagaceae bacterium. Classification (GTDB taxonomy): domain Bacteria; phylum Bacteroidota; class Bacteroidia; order Chitinophagales; family Chitinophagaceae; genus JAYWGN01. The sequence continues at coordinate 132,703 of JAYWGN010000046.1, forward strand.
CCGATAAGCAAGTAGCCCATACCCAATTTTGGAATAAGTACGACCGACCACCCAAAGAAGAGTATTGGGATTACGTAGTAGAACGAAGAGATTTGCTAGTACCACAAGATGTAAGGGAACGAAAGGGAAGTTTTTTTACACCCCAAATTTGGGTGGAGTTATCACAAAAATACTTAACCGATGTATTGGGCGATGACTGGCAAGATGAGTATTATATATGGGACTGTGCAGCAGGTACAGGCAACTTACTTACAGGGCTCACTAATAAGTATAACATTTGGGCCTCTACATTGGACAAGCAAGATGTAGAAGTAATGCACGACCGTATAAAAAATGGGGCAAATTTGTTAGATGAACATGTGTTTCAATTTGACTTTTTAAATGACGAGTTCTTCCCCTCCAATGGAGGGGTTGGGGGTGGCTCCAAGTTGCCAAAAGGCTTACAAGCCATTATAAATGATGAAGCCAAATGTAAAAAGTTGTTGGTGTACATAAACCCTCCTTATGCTGAAGCTAGTGATAAAAAAACATTGAGGCGAATAACCGGAAAAACTGGTGTAGAACAAAGTAAAACAAATAAAAAATATGCTAATAAATTAGGGCAAGGTAATGCCGAACTATTTGTACAGTTTTTAACCCGTATATATTTTGAAATTCCCAATTGTAAAATAGCTCAATTTTCTAAACTTAAAACAGTTTCTGGGCCACACTTTGAGGAGTTTAGAAAGTTTTTTAAAGTAAAATTTAATAAAGGTTTTATTTGCCCCTCTATGAGTTTTGATAATGTAAAAGGTAAGTTCCCCATAGGATTTATGATATGGGATACTAGTATAAAAAAAGATTTTAAAAAAATAAGAACTGATGTGTATGATTTGAAAGGTGTAAAACAAAAATCAAAATACTTTTACACTTATGACCAACTTAAATTAATAAACGATTGGGTAAAACCTTACAGGGCAGACCCTAAAAAAAATCAATTGATTGGTAAATTTCCCTTTAAAGGTAGCGATTTTCAAAATCAAAATATGATTCAAATTGTACACAACAAAATGGCCTATAATACTGAGGCAGGACAATTTTTAATAAACCAAAAAAATGTAATAATAGCAGCCGTTTACTTTGCTGTACGCAAATGTATAGAGGCAACTTGGTTAAATGATAGAGACCAATTTTTGCACCCAAATAAAAAATGGGAAACCGATGCAACGTTTCAATCTAACTGTTTTGTATATACCTTATTTACCAATCAAGTACAATGTAAATATGGTACTAACCATTGGATACCATTTACCGAAAAGGAAATAAATGCTAAGGAAAAAATGGAAAGCAACTTTATGAGTAAGTATATTAGTGGTAAAGTAGATACTGATATTACTTACGATTTGTTTTCAAAAGTAGAGGCTGATAAGCAACAGCCCATTACATTTACTAAAGTAGGTTTGGCGGTATTTGAAGCAGGTAAACAACTTTGGAAATACTACCATGCACAACCCAATTGTAATGTTAATGCCGCCTACTACGATATAAAAGAATATTTTCAAGGACGAAATGAAAAGGGTAGAATGAACAATACAAGTACTGACCAAACTTATTGGCAACTGTTAAGCAATTTGCGCTACAATTTAAGCTTACTTGTAAACGAAATTGAACCCAAGATTTATGAATACGAATTTTTAAAGCCATAAGAAATTTTAATATTCAAATTATTTATTTGCTCACCTTGTGCTAAGTATTCGAGATTAGTGTAGTATCTAATATGCGAATTAGCATATTATCTAAATTAGCCTATTAGCACATTTTCAAATTTATACACCAATTACTGTTAATAAGTAACTAGCTTTCTAGTTTGTAACGTTGCATCAATCCCCTTATCTTTGCGTAATTTGTTTTTATTTTTTTTGCCGAAGGCAGTACTAAATAAAAAAATATACTTACCAAAACTGTTACATAATATTATGCCAAAAGATACAAGTATAAAGTCGGTATTGATAATAGGATCGGGGCCAATAATAATAGGCCAAGCCTGTGAGTTTGATTATAGTGGAAGCCAAGCTGCAAGGAGCTTACGAGAAGAAGGCATAGAGGTAATACTCATAAATAGTAACCCAGCTACTATAATGACCGACCCAATAATGGCCGACAAAGTGTACCTACTACCACTTAACGCCGATAGTATAGAACAAATACTAGAGGAGAACCCTCAAATAGATGCTGTACTACCTACAATGGGTGGGCAAACTGCCCTTAACCTAGCTAAGGAAAGTGAAGAATTAGGCATTTGGAATAAATATGGTGTACGATTAATAGGGGTAGATATAAAAGCTATTGATAAAGCCGAAGACCGTGAACAATTTAGACAATGGATGATACAAATGGGCATTAGTGTGGCTACAGCTAAAACAGCTAATAGCTTTTTGGAGGGTAAAGAGTTTGCACAAGATATTGGTTTCCCTTTAGTAATACGACCCTCGTTTACCCTTGGTGGTACGGGTGGAGGTTTTGTACATGATGCAAGTGAGTTGGATGACGCTTTGCAGCACGGCTTACAATCATCGCCCATACACGAAGTACTAGTGGAGCAAGCCGTGTTGGGTTGGAAAGAATTTGAACTAGAGCTACTGAGAGACTCTGCCGATAATGTATGTATAATATGTACCGTAGAAAACTTTGACCCTATGGGTGTACATACTGGCGATAGTATAACTGTAGCACCAGCTATGACGCTGAGTGACACTGCATTTCAGCTAATGCGAAATACTGCCATACGAATGATGAGAGACCTCGGCAACTTTGCAGGTGGTTGTAATGTACAGTTTGCACTTAACCCCGATACTGAAGAAATAATAGCAATAGAAATAAACCCAAGGGTAAGCCGAAGTAGTGCTTTGGCTAGTAAAGCCACAGGTTACCCCATTGCAAAAATAGCCGCTAAGTTGGCTATTGGTTACAGGCTCGACGAATTAAAAAATCAGATAACTAAAACAACCTCCGCTTTTTTTGAACCTACATTAGATTATGTAATTGTAAAAATACCCCGATGGAACTTTGATAAATTTAAAGGGGCTAACGATACCTTGGGCTTACAAATGAAAAGCGTAGGCGAAGTAATGGCAATTGGTAGGTGCTTTACAGAGGCTATACAAAAGGCTTGCCAGAGCCTCGAAAACAATGCTATTGGCTTAGGCTACTATGGTAAAAGCTTAATGAAAGCCGATGAATTATTGGAGTATATAAAAGTACCAAAGTGGGACCGATTGTTTAGAATAAAAGATGCCCTAATGGCGGGTATAAGTATTAGCAGTATTAGCAAAGCTACTAATGGTATTGACAAATGGTTTTTGTATGAAATACAAAAAATATGTACACTAGAAAAAGAAATAGCTAATTATAAAATAGATACTATACCTACCGAACTACTGCAAACTGCAAAAATAAATGGATTTAGCGATGAGCAAATTGTACGTATAATGAACGATGGTACTGAGGATGAATTATACGAAAAACGTAAAGGACTCGGCATAACTAGGGTATATAAAATGGTAGATACTTGTGCTGCTGAGTTTGAGGCAAAAACACCTTACTTTTATAGTACGTTTGAAAATAGGGGGAACTTACGGAATAGCTCACCCGCTAACCCCCTAATAAAAGATTATAAAAATAGTGAATTTTTACAACATAACGAAAGCATAGTTACCCCAAAGAAAAAAATAATAGTACTTGGTAGTGGTCCTAACCGTATAGGGCAAGGTATTGAGTTTGACTACTGTTGTGTACACGGCATATTGGCCGTAAAAGAAGCAGGGTACGAAGCTATAATGGTAAATTGCAACCCCGAAACCGTAAGTACCGACTTTGATGTGGCAGACAAGCTATACTTTGAACCTGTATATTGGGAGCATATATGGGAAATAATAGAACACGAAAAACCCGAAGGTGTAATAGTGCAATTAGGTGGGCAAACAGCCCTTAAATTGGCTAAAAAATTACACAAAAAGGGAATAAAAATAATTGGTACAAGTTATAATGATTTGGATATAGCCGAGGATCGTGGCCGATTTAGCGACTTATTAAAAGAGCTTGAAATACCCTACCCTGAGTATGGCACAGCTTATAATGTAGATGAAGCCATACAAGTGGCTAACAAAGTGGGCTACCCTGTACTAGTAAGGCCTAGCTATGTAATAGGTGGACAACGAATGAGGATTGTAATAAACAATGATGAGGTAGAAAAAGCAGTAGTGAGTTTATTAAAACATATACCTGGCAATAAAATATTGATTGACCACTTCCTCGACCGATGCCAAGAGGCTGAAGTAGATGCCATATACGATGGAGAGCAAATACATATAATGGGTGTAATGGAGCATATAGAACCTGCTGGCATACACAGTGGCGATAGTAATGCCGTATTACCAGCATTTAACCTTACACCACTTATAGTAACCAAAATGGAACACTATGCCCTCAAAATAGCCAAAGCACTTAATATAAAAGGACTTATAAATATACAGTTTGCTATAAAAGATGGTAATGTGTATGTAATAGAAGCCAACCCAAGGGCAAGTAGAACTACACCTTTCATTGCAAAAGCTTACCAAATACCTTACCTCAATATAGCTACTAAAATAATGTTGGGTGTTAATAAAATTAGTGACTTTACCTACGAAAAAAAATTAACAGGATTTGCCATAAAAGAACCCGTATTTAGCTTCAATAAGTTTCCGGGTGTTAATAAAGAATTAGGCCCCGAAATGAAAAGTACGGGTGAAGCCATACGATTTATTAAAGACCTACGAGACCCTTACTTTAGGCAGTTGTATAAAGATAGGAGTATGTACTTAAGTAGGTAAATGTAGATTATGATTAAATAATAGACCCAATTGACTTTAAAAATTTTGCGGTAACAGATTGGTATAACAAATGGTTATTAGGACTTACTTTTTGTTTGAAAATTGGGATAAAAATTTAACGGCTTTATTTTTTAAAATATTTCCGTTATTAGATATAGTATTAGCTATAGCAAACTCAACTACACCGCCTAGTATTTTCTTTAAAAATCCACCAGAGCTACCAACAATCAATTTTTTGGTAGCTAAGCCAGCCCCAATACCAATTGAAGAGTTAATAATGTCATCTTTAATTGTGGTGCTACCTACCAAATTTTTAAGGCCACTTTTTATAATATTTAACGGCTTAAAGCTTTCAATGGTCGTTTTGTAGCAAGTTATAACATCTAATTCTTTTTGGTCTAATTTTTCATTTAATGCTGCAATAGCATTGGTTAAATCAGTAGCTGCATTTTGTTTCATAATTGGTTAGTTTATAAGTTTTTTAATTATAAGATCAGTAAGGGGCTTTTTTATAAATACATTACGACCAACAAAGGCAATAAGAGCAAGTACTAAATAAAAACCTGCAATTACAAAAAAACCATAATACATTTTACCCAATAAATCACCAACCCAAAATGCAGCTCCAATATTAAGAAATAATAAAGAAGTTAAAACAAATATTAACAAAAAAGTACGCCAAGTTGCAGATGCTACAACTTTAGAAAACTTTGCAATTGATTCTAATTTAATAAGTTCAATGTAGGTTTTAGCATAATCTTTAACCTTAAGCATCAATTGTTCTATATTTGATTCTTGTTCCATAATAAATTTCAATTTTAATTTGGTCTTTTAAATGTTAGGCTATTGCATCTCTCAAATTATCTAATTTGTTTGCTGCCTTAGCTTTAGTATCGTCTATCAACTCTTCACCATCTTCTTTTACGTCTTCTATGCTATGGGATACGCTGTCGATAAAATCATTGAATTTAGTTTTTAAATTCGAGGTTAAATCTTTACTTTTTTGCGATATTTTTTTTCTTGTATCCGATCCTTTTTCTGGTGCTAATAATACACCAATAATAACACCTGCTGCTGCACCTAATAGTACACTAGGTAATACTTGACTTTTGCTCATAATTTTAAGTTTTAAGTTTTTTTTTATAATAAGATTACTGTTGATACAATTCCAAAAATGTTGCCATTTTATAATAGGCTTATTTTATGTGTACATAACTGTTATTTGCCTTGCACACAATATTTAAGCAATGCTATTTGATTATAATTTTCTACATATTGTGGAATAGTCATTTGCTGTAGCCTATATTTACACAATAGCATTTTTGTGAAACAGAAAAAAAATGTACCCACTTACCTAATTTTAAACACTCCAATATATATTTATGAAAAATTCAAATACAGCATTCAGTAAATTTTTTGATGGATTTTCAAGCAAAGTAACCAAAGCTACTGGCAGCTCGGGTGCATTTGTACTGGCTTTTTTAATTATAATTACATGGATTATTACAGGGCCTTTTTTTCACTTTTCCGATACTTGGCAGTTGGTAATTAATACCGGTACTACTATTATAACTTTTCTAATGGTATTTGTAATACAGCAGTCGCAAAACAAAGATACTATGGCCTTACACCTCAAACTTAACGAACTAATAGCAGCTACCAAAGGGGCAAGTAACAGACTTATTGATATTGAGGATTTGACGGATAAAGAATTAAAAGCGTTAAAATTATTTTATGTAAAGCTTTCGCAATTATCCGAAAAAGAAAATGATTTATTTTCAACTCACTCACTAGATGAGGCATCTAAAAAACATAAAACAAAATTACCTATAACACCCTAAATTATATAAGGTATTATATTGTTTGATGCTACAAAAAAAGCCACTTTTCAGTGGCATTTTGTTTATTCTGTTTGCTTTGTATGTCTATTTTTTTGATTAGTTATTTTCTCATTAAGCATTCGCTGCTTTATGCAAATCAGTATATTTCTTAATAATAGTTTGGTCAGTTTGTAGGCTGTCTTTTTGAGCTAATATTAATATGCGTAATGTTGCACTTATTTCTGCATCCGAAGCTAAGGCTTCATCATAAGCACTCTGTGCTGCACTTTCACCAAACTCACATGAGGTGAGTATGGCTTGCCTGTCGTTGGTAGCAAAGGCTTTTTTAATATCCATCCATACCCTATATACTTTGCCTCGGTTAGTAGTACCTTCTGCTGGTTCGCCGCCAAGTTTGTTTACCTCTTCTGCTAATTCAGCCGCATACTTCTTACTGTTACTAGCCATTGTTGCAAATATTGCTTTGAGGTCAATATCTACATCTTGGGTTTGTTCTATAGCCTTGTCATAACCAACTACTCTGTCGTGATTAATTTCAATTAAATCATTTAGTACTTCAATTAATGTTGTTTGATTTTCCATAATGTATAATTTGTTTTGTTAGTACAAAGCCAATAACTATGCCGTGCCTAATTAACCTTACTGTTATGCTATTATCCATATTAAATGCCTACAATTTTACTCAATTGAGCATAATTTTCTACAATTTTTTATACTTTATTTTATTTGGTTTAAATGTTAGAGTGAGTCCAATTTCTGATTTTGAAGCCAAACACATTTCTACAAAAAGAAACCTACAGCATCTCTAATAAAAACGTATATTTAATTTATCAAATAACCAAAATGGCTACAAATCTTTTTTAGTAAATAGAGTAATAAATATATGAAAACAACATCGGAAAATAGAATAATTTACGGGTTTGTAACTGCCTTGATATTACTACTCATTTCATTTGTAATAGGTATATATGTATATAGGCAAATGAAACACGAAACCGAGCTAGTAATACATAGCAACAATGTGCTTAACCATATAGAGGTACTCATATCCGATGTAAAAGATGGTGAAACCGGTATGCGAGGATACTTTGCTGCAAAGGATTCCATATTTTTAGAGCCATTTTATAACTCTCAGCAAAATTACCCTAACAGCTTAGCTAAACTTAAAGTATTAATAAGCGACAATAAAAGTCAGCTACAAATATTGGATAGTATGCAATATTATATACAACAAAAATATAAGGCTTTAAATTTTGTTCCCCTATCTGTTACTACTTATGGTTTTGTAATGACTGATACTTTAAAAAAACTATCATACATCTCCAAAAATTATATGGATAAAGTAAGATCAATTGCCGAGCAAATGAAGTATGAAGAGGTGAAAATATTAAACCAACGTAATGCTCAAATGCAATCATTTAGGTATGGTCTTAATTTTATTAATATTTCATCATTAATAATTGCCTTATTGCTTTCGGCTTATACTATACTGGCATACCTAAAAGAGAACAAACAAAAACATAACTATAAACTTGATTTGGTAAAAAAAATTGATGATTTACGAATAGTAAATAATGAATTAATAACACTAAAACAAAACGAAAAGTTTGCAGCTACAGGGCGTATAGCCCGTACAATAGCACATGAAGTGCGAAACCCACTTACCAATATTACATTAGCTGCCGAGCAGCTAAAAGATACTATTGATAGTAAAGACGATACCGATTTGTACTTTGATATGATAGCAAGAAATAGCAATAGAATAAACCAATTAGTAAGTGAGTTGCTTAATGCAACAAAAAATATAGACCTCAAAAAAACAAAAGTTTCTGTAAACACTATACTAGATGCGGCAATGCTATTAGCCGAAGACAGAATAGCTTTGCACCACTTAAAAGTAGAAAAAAACTACTCCACTGATATATGTGATGTATTGGTTGATGTAGAGCAAATTAAAATTGCTTTACTTAATATAATTGTAAATGCTATAGAAGCTATGCCAACTAACCAAGGTGTACTAGCACTAACTACAAGAGGGTACAAAGGCAAATGCCAAATAATTATAAGCGATAATGGTGAAGGTATACAGCCCGACAATGTGGTAAAATTATTTGAACCTTACTATACTAACAAAACAAAAGGTAATGGACTTGGGCTAACTAATACTCAAAATATTATACTTAACCATAAAGGTAATATTAGTGTACAAAGCGAGGTGAATAATGGTACTACATTTACCATTACTTTAGATTTTGCCGAGTAAGTTTCTTTTTCAATTTTAAAAAAGTACTAAACTTTTTTGGTATAGGTATTTCATCGCCAAGTAGCATACCCCAAGGTTGTAAGCCCTCTACAAGGTCAAATATTACTTTGAGTATAGCCACAGCAGGTATAGATAAAAACATGCCCGAAATGCCAGCAAGTGAGCCTCCAATAAATACACCTATAATGGTTAGTAAAGCATTTATTTTTACTTTGGAACTTACAACCTTAGGTGTTATAAAATTATTATCAACAAAATGTACTACAAATAATATAACGCCAACCCATACTACATCATATATATTAGTAGCAGTAGTAAGTGTAATAGCCATGCAAAGTACCGAGGCTATAAGTAGCCCAATATAGGGTATTACATTAAGTATTGCCGAAAGTAAGCCTAAAAATATGGCATACTTAATACCAATTATTAAAAAGCCAGTAGCATTAATTACAGCTACTATTGCCAACTCAATTAACAAGCCTGTCATATAATTTTGAACTATACTTTTTGATTGGTATAGTACTTCTGTTACTTTTTGCTCATGCTTAGCATCAAATACATCCAAAAAAAATTGACGTATCATAACCCTATAATACAGTATTAAAAAGCTGTAAATGGGTAGTAATATTATAATAAATATTGTTTGTGTAGCACTAAGTATAGACTCTCCAAGGTACACTTCGCCACCATTCCTTATTTTTTCGGTAGCATTGTTTATAAGTTCAATTTGTTGATTTTTGCTAATACCAAATTTGTGTAACACAAACTCTTGTACTTGCACAAAGTGCAAATGTAATTGATTTTGTATGGCAGGTATATCATTAACAAAACTGCTAATTTGCGAACCCATAAAGTACACTACAAAAAATATAATTAATACCGATGTAACAAGGGCAATTGTAATTGATAATATTTTTGGCACTCCATTTTTTTCGAAAAAACGTACAACAGGCAGTAATAGTACACTTAATAGAATGGCAAATGAAAGCGGCACAATAATATCTTTACCAATATATATTAACCAACCTATAAGGCATATTGACAGTAAGGTAAGGGCTACCTTATTAATATAAGTACCGTTAGGGTTTGCAACCATTAATTATAATTTATTGGAGGTAAAAGTAAGTGAATACAAAATAAAAAAATTAGGAATTGCCTCTAATAACCCTAAGCAGTACAGCTATAATTGCTATTACTAATAATATGTGTATTACACCCGAAGCATGAAACCCCAAAAAGCCTACCGCCCAAGATATTACTAATATTACTGCCACTAGGTAAAGTAAGTTTCCCATAATTTTTTATTTTTATTTGTTATTAATAGCAATTAAATTGCAAACATTTTGCCATTATTTATTTACTTTTTTTATAGTGTGTTATTATACACTTTGTTAATTTTTTTTTGTTAAATGCATTTTACAAAAACAATATTTGTAGAAACAATTACTCAAACTGTGTATATAATAGCTACGCTATTTCATTTAATATGCCTCTAATGCTTTGTTTGTTAAATGGTTTGCCAATAAACATATCAGCACCTTTAACTAATGCTTTCCTTTTATTATCAATATCATCATGGGCGGTTATCATTATTATTTTTGCCTTTGGCAAAAGTATTTTTAAGTAAGGTATAAATTCAATACCTAAGCCATCGGGTAAGTGATTGTCAAGGAATATAAGGTCGGGCTCATACTGGCTCAATATTAACTTGGCCGATGCAATATTATTTACATAATTGGTATTTATTTTTTCATATAATAGTATACTGCTCAATAAAAAGCAGATATCCAATTCATCATCAATTATGAGTACTTTCAAAGTAATTGTTGTTTAATATTGTTTCTATATTATGTATAGTTAATGCAAATGTGTAACCAAATTATAATAAGCCTAATTTATTGGTTATTATAGTAGTTAGTTGTATATATAATTCCACAAATTGTAGTGGTATATATACACTATTATTGGTAGTAAAGTAACACCAAGTATAATATTAAAATTATACAATGCTTACTCAGGCTACATTGCATAATTGGCATATTTTTTTATTAAGTACTAACAAATATAAAATATGAAAACAATGAAAAACTTTAAAAGTATGCTAACACTACTAGTAATAGCAACTATTGTAACAGCAGCTAATGCACAGTCACCAGCAACTACAACCGGCAAATTACAAACTACAATTGGCATTAAAGGTGGTGCCAATTTATCTAACTTATATGTTAATGATGTAAAGGATGAAAATGCAAAAATTGGTTTCCAGGCAGGTTTGTTTGTAAAAGCACCTATCACCAAATTTTTTTCTATTCAACCTGAGTTAATCTATTCTCAAAAGGGTTCGCAATTAGAATATAATAATTTGTTTGCAACGGGTACAGCAAAGTTTAACTTACATTATGTTGAGTTGCCTGTAATGGCTGTTATTAACTTAGGCAACCATTTTAACTTACAAGCTGGCCCATATATTGCCTACTTAGCTGGTGTTACTACACGTAACAAAGGTACAAGTGCAGGCCAGTATGATTTTGAAAAAAACGTAAGTAGAGATAATTTTGAAACCTTAGATTATGGTGTAGCAGGTGGTTTTGGTTTTGATGCCGATAAAGTAGGTGTTGGTGTACGTTACAACTACGGTTTGCAAGAAGTTGGTAAAGAGCAAACAGTACTTGGACAGCCCTATCGATTTAACAATGGCAAAAATTCTGTATTACAAGTGTATTTAACCTTAGGTTTATAATAATATTGTGTTATACACTAACCTTTGTTGTGTTTTGTTTTTGAGTATAAGTTTGGGCTAATTAAGTTTAGCCCTAACTTTTTTTTGCAATTAAAAAAATTATTTAAAATGAAAAAAATTAACCTCTCCCTTTTTGCCTTAGCAATGTTAATAATAACCCTAAGCAGCTGTAGTGCCATTACTGGTATATTTAGTGCGGGTTTTAAGTTAGGTATAATTATAGCTGTTATAGTGGCTGTGTTGTTAGTAGTATTAGTATTTAAAGCCATTGGTGGCAAAAAATAAATAATTTCAATTGGTACGTAAAAAAATTATTACCGTTTACAGTTTTATAAAAATTGTACTCTCCGAATTTGTAGCGGATAACATTTTTAAGTATAGTGCTTCATTAGCTTACTATACTTTATTTTCGTTAGTTCCTATGCTGTTTATTATTATAACTGTTTGTAGTACATTGTTTGGTAGCGATGCAATACAAGGGCAACTATATTCGCAAATTAACGAATTGGTAGGTAACGATGCAGCATTGCAAATACAAGAAGCCATAAAAAACATTCATTTAAGTAACGATAGTTGGGGTACATCTGTATTAAGTATTGTTATATTGCTAATAGGTGCTACCGCAATATTTTCCGAAATACAAGACTCCTTAAATAAAATATGGGGACTTAAAATTAAAACAAAAAAAATATGGTGGAAGTTATTGGTAGATAGGTTTATCTCCTTTTCCTTAATAATTAGTGTAGGCTTTGTGCTAATGGTATCATTGGCCATTAATAGTGTTGTAATGGTAGTAGGTACTAAACTAAGCTACTTATTATATGGGAGCAATACTTACTTATTGCCTATTATTCAAAATATAATTTCGTTTGCTACTATCGTTTTTTTATTTGCAATTATATTTAAAACCTTGCCCGATGCTAAAATTAAATGGAGAGATGTAATATTTGGCGCCATTATAACGGCAATATTATTTACCATAGGTAAATTTGCAATTGGCTATTATTTGGGTACTACCAAAATAGCAAGTTTGTATGGTACAGCCGCCACAGTTATCATTATATTGGTGTGGACGTACTACAGCTCCATAATATTATACCTTGGTGCAGTGTGTACTAAAGTGTATGCTAAGTTATATGGAGGCAAAATATTGCCAAATGAGTATGCTACATTTATAAAGGTTGAGGAAATTGAGGTAAATAATATTAAGTTAAATGAAGTAACAAATTAGTATTTTTATACTATTATAAACCTTAGTATGAAAAAACAAATATTGATAATAGATGACGATGTGGACTTATGTACGCTGCTCCAAAAATTTTTGATACGTAACGGATACGATGTTGATACCGCCTACAGCGGTAAAAAAGGAGTGTTACAATTTGAACAAAAAACTTACGACATTATATTTTGCGATTTTAGATTGGGCGACACAAGTGGTACCGATATATTGGTAAAAATAAAACAACATAACCCCAATACTATAGTACTTATTATAACTGGTTATAGCGATATAAAAACAGCTATTGATGTAATAAAACATGGAGCTTACGATTATATAACCAAGCCCTTAATACCCGACGAAATATTAAAAGTACTACAAACATCAATAGCACAGTATAACAATAATGGTGATGGTGTGGTTAGCCAAACTGTACCCAATAAAGCCCATAAAGTTATTGCTAACGATGCCATATTAATTGGCAAAGACACTGCCACAAAGGAATTGTACAAACAAATTGCTATGGTAGCACCAACCAATTACAGTATAATATTATATGGTGAAAGTGGTACAGGCAAAGAAGTAATAGCAAAAACTATACACGAACAAAGCAGTAGAAAAAACCAACCTTTTGTAGCTTTAGATTGTGGTACACTATCCAAAGAGCTAGCAGGTAGCGAATTATTTGGGCATGTAAAAGGTTCATTTACGGGTGCTATTAATGATAAAGATGGGCATTTTGAATTAGCTAACGGTGGCACATTATTTTTAGACGAAGTCGCCAACTTATCAATAGATGTGCAAGCCTCATTGTTAAGAGTAATACAGGAACGAAAGTATAAACGAATTGGGGGAAGTAAAGAAATAGCTTGTGATATACGAATAATTGTAGCAAGCAACGAAAACCTACAAGCAGCCTACCAATCTGGTAATTTTAGAGAAGACCTGTACCATCGCTTTAACGAATTTTCAATTAACCTACCGGCTTTACGAAATCGAAAAAAAGATATTCGCTTATTTGCCAATTATTTTCTGCAAAAAACAAATGAGGAATTAAACAAAAATATTGAAACTTTTGATGATGATGTATTTGAAATGTTTGAAAGTTATACATGGCCAGGCAACTTACGTGAATTTAGAAATGTAGTACGTAGGGCTGTATTGCTAACCGATAATAATAGTATTGTAGCATCGGTACTACCTTGGGAAATTACCACACCTAGCACAATAACAGCTATACCAAACGGTAATACAACAGTAGCCGCTACCCAAAAAAAATTAGACCTTAAAGATAGTGCTACTAAGGCCGAATACCTTACTATAATGGAGGTGTTGAAGCAAGTAAAATTTAATAAATCCAAGGCAGCGGAACTACTTAATATTGACCGAAAAACATTGTACAACAAAATTAAAACCTACGAAGATTCAATTAGTTAAAGCCGAGTAGCCATTATAACATTTACAGCGTTGGTGAGTTGTTGTTTGTCAAATGGTTTTTGTATAAATTCATCAGCACCCGCTGCTATACACAGTTGTGAGGCATCGGGGTGGGCACTCATCATTAATATTTTTATGGTATTTGTGTTGGGTTGCTGCTTTAGGTTTTCGCATATTAACGTACCTTTAGTACCCGATAGTAGCATATCCATTATGAGTAAGTAAGGTTGTGTAGTTTCCAAATATTTTTGAAAAGGTATAACCGTATTAAATGTTTTTATGCTATAGTTATAAGCCGATAGCATTAAGGTAATCATTGTAGCTATATCTTCATCGTCTTCTAATATTATAATATCAATAGTGTTCATACACAGGGTTAATGTAATTTGTTATACCAAAGGTAACGAAAAATAAAAAGTAGCACCAGCATTACGTTTACTGTCAAGCCATATTTTACCATCGTGTTGTTTCAGTATTTGGTGTACTATAAACAGGCCTAAGCCAAACCCCGGAAAAGTCTCCTCTACATTACCACTAACTCTATAGTAGTTTTTAAATATTTTGTGGTGTTCTGTACTATCAATGCCTATTCCATTATCTTGTACACTTACAATTACATTATCGGCATCATAACCAATTTTTACTATTATACTATCTTCTGTAGCTGAGTATTTTATAGCATTTGTAATTAAGTTTATTACAACCTGTGCTATACGTTCCTTATCGGCATGTACATACAAAGGTTTGATATTTTCAAAATGTATAGTGTGTTTGGTAGCTATTATTTTTAAGTCCTCTAAAGTTTCTTTTATCAATTCATTAATACAAAGCTTTATTTTAGTAAGCATAAATGATCCGTTCTCTATAGTTTGCACATCTAACAATTCCGATATTAATTTGGTGAGTTTATTTATTTGTCGTTCTACAGTATTTAATGCCATAGGCAATAAGGTGTCAGTTGAGTTGCCATATTTTTCTTGTAGCAATTGTACATACCCTTTTATGGAGGTTATAGGTGTTTTTAATTCGTGGCTTGCCATTTTTATAAAGTCATCTTTACGTTTTTCCAGCATTTTTATTTCGTCAATATCAGTAGCCGTACCAAACCATTTGGTTATTACGTTCTCTTCATTTTTTTGGGGAAATGCTCTACTTAAGTGCCATCTATAGCTGCCATTTTTCATTCTCAATCGGTGTTCCATAGTATAGTCTAAGCCCTCTATTATACATTTGTTCCATAGTTGCATAGTGGCATCATAATCCTCTGCATATAATAATTTGCTCCATAGCCATTTACCATTTTCATCTATTACACTGGGGTCATAGTTCGCAATTTGATTATTGTAAAATGATATTTTATTCATATTATCTGCCACCCATACTAGCTGTGGCATTGCATTAGCTAACTCTGTCAATTCATTTTTACGTTCAAATAAGGTATTTACTAATCCTACTTTTTTAGTTGTTTCGGTACAGGTTACTAATACAGCAATTATATTATTTTGCTCATCGTATACGGGGCTATTTCCATAAGTCCAATATACTTCTTCCATTTTGCCATTTCTATATATTGGTATCAATGTGTCTTCAATCCACACCGATGGTTCACCTGCCATTACATTTTCTACAAGTGGTTTTATGGTTTCCCATATTTCTGCCCAAAATAAGTGTGCCGGTTGGCCTATACCAGTAGGATGGTTACTGTTAATACCAAGGCTAGGCTTAAATGCTTCGTTATAAAAACATTGTAAAGTATTGCCCCAATATAAAAACATAGGAAATTTAGAGAGTAACACTATACTTAAAGTAGTGTGTAATGTTTGTGACCATTTTTCAATAGCACCCATTGGTGTATGTAACCAATCATAATTTATTATGTGTTGTACTATTTCACTATTGCCTTGTAAGTAGGGTGGGTAAGTAGTTGTACTTTCATTATTTATCATAATAGTATGCTGTGGTATTGTTAATAAAGATATTGTAATAGTACCATATTTGCCGATGCTTATTTTATAACAATTCAATATTATATACCCGTACTGTGTATAATAATACCCACACTTTTATAATTATATACTTACAATGCGGTGGGGTAAGCAAAAAAAGTTAGGTGGCATTAATATTGTTGCTGTATTAATTATAAAATGCTAAGTATGAAAAATAGAATACCCGAAATGACTTCATTGTCGAGCATATTAGAAGATTTTAAAATTAGAAAATACGATAATGAATTTAGTATTGAAAACAACGAATTTAAACTTTCAATTACCAAACATTACAAGCCAGAGGAATTACAAATTTTAAGAACCTATAGGTTCGAGTCCGATACTGACCCTGCCGATGCCTCAATACTATACCTCATAGAAACCAATGATGGTACTATAGGCTACAGCTTAGATGCTTATGGTACTTACACACACCACCATAACGATGGTTATGCCGAATTTATAAATAATATACCTATGGCAACTATGCATAAGTAAATATGTAACTAAAGTGAAAATAAATATATTGCTATAATAAAATAACATCATATTGCTTAACTACTAAATATTGGAACTATGGAAAGCACTATAGAACACATACCAAACATAACAACTGTATTTCAGCATTTAAAAGAAAAAAAATGGGATACAGAATTTATAATTAATTCATTAGGGTTCAAATTAAAAACTGACAAAATATATAATGCCAAAGATTTAAAAATTATAAAATTATACAGATTTAATAAAAACGAAAATGCAGAAAACCCTATAATGTTATACTTAATACAAGCCACCGATGGCAATGTAGGCTACACTATAGATATTTAATACACAATAAATTTTTTTTAACATACAACAAACACCTAACCAACATGGCAATTAACTTATTAGAGCAAGTACAACAAAAATTAAATTACCAACCCTTACACAAAATTGAAATTATAGAGGTTGACCCTAACATAGAAGCTAACGTAGTTATAAGCGATACAAAACAATTTGAGCAAGCTGCAATACCCACTGTGTTAATAGGGTTGGCTACATTTACAAGGCATAATAAAAATATAGAAAAACTAATTGCAGCAGTTAACAAGGATACATTGATGCAACAAATATTTGCTACAGCTACCAATGAGGTAGTTACAAAAGTAGCTACTTATGCTAGTACCAATGAGGCTGATACAAAACTTAAAATGAATGATATTGCCGATACAGCAATAACTATAATGCAACAAACATTACCAACTACCAAAACAGATAACGACATAATCAATTTTTTTGAAGAACAAAAACCAGATATTTTAAAATATTTGCCAACCGAAATGCATATTGGTTTAACCATTGAAAATAATGTAATCGACGATGCAACACACAAAATGGATGGCCCAATATCGGGCTTAATGCATGCATTAGAAAATACATTTTCCACTACCGAAATAAAAACTACCTAAAATAATATCTTATCACAATACAGTAACCAATAGGTTACATAAAAAAAAACTACCATACTTATGAATAGCAATGAACAATCGCCACAACAAGATTTGTATAATGCAGAGGCAATTACTAAATTAAAAGAATTAGCCGAGAAAGCAAGAAATTGTATGTTTGTTACCAAGGTTAAAGAGTTCCCCTCCAATGCACGACCAATGAACTTACAAGGTGTTGATGAAGCAGGTAATTTGTGGTACATTAGCTCAAAACAAAGCCAAAAAAATATTGATATTGCTGAAAATAATAACGTAACACTGTATTTTCAAAACAATGGTGCTTATGAGTTTTTAGAAGTAAATGGCACAGCAACTATACATACCGATAAAGAAATAATTGAAAAATACTGGACGCCTTTTGCAAATGCTTGGTTTGATGGTAAGGAGGATGAAAACGTTACACTCATTAGCATAAAGCCAATAAGTTCGCAATACTGGGACACACAAGATGGTAAAATAATGAGTTTTATAAAAATGAGTTTTATGGCCATTACAGGCACCAAAGGTGATGATGGCGGTATAGAGGGTAAACTAGAAATATAAAGTAAAAAAAATGATTTTACAACTCAACCCTGCTATGTCCGTAATTACTCCATTAGGTGATGGCTTTGCCATTTTTTTAATTGATTATGGTATGGATCAAAATACATGCTGGATAGTAACCTTAAAAAAAGATGGCGTAGTAAAACATTTTGATTGTAATGATATAGTTTTTTCACCTAATTACACCTACAAAATAAATTCTGAAAACAAAATTAAAAGTAAATAATATAGTAATTGGAAATAAAATAACAAAAAATTTAAAACATAAAAATATATGAAACCTAACATTGGGCTTACGCCAAAAAAAATTGAAGGTGCTACTAATTTATTATCAATTGTATTGTCTAACGAGGTAATGCTATACACCAAAACACGTAAGTTTCACTGGAATATTGCTGGCGAAAGTTTTATGGAATTACACAAATTATTTGAAGTACACTACAAAGAGTTAGAAGAAGCCATAGATGAGGTAGCCGAACGTATAAGTAAGTTAGGCTGTAAGGCAATAGGCACTACCAAAGAGTTTGCAAAGCATAGTATAGTAAAAGAAACACCAGGCGAGTACCCAACATCAAAAGAAATGATAAAAGAACTTTTAGCCGACCACGAACAAGTGCTTATACAAATGAGGGATTTTATAAAGGAAAGTGCTGAAAAATTAGACGATGCTGGAACAGCCGATTTGCTCACTAAAATATTACAAACCCACGAAACTATAGCTTGGACATTACGTAGGTATTTTATATAACAATTCTGGTTACTACCAACCCACAAAGGGTTGAATTACAATAACGATAGGCACAACCTATCGTGTTAAAACTCACCCAACCCTGAAAGGGTTGAATTACAATAACGATGGGTACAACCCATCGTGTATACAACTCAACCTATCGTGTTGAAACTCACCCAACCCTGAAAGGGTTGAATTACAATAACGATAGGTACAACCTATCGTGTTAAAACAAAACCAACCCTGAAAGGGTTGAATTACAATAACGGTGGGTACAACCCATCGTGTATACAACTTAACCCATCGAGTTAAAACTTACCCAACCCTGAAAGGGTTGAATTACAATAACGATGGGTACAACTCATCGTTTATACAAAGCACAACCCATCGTATAAAAAAACAACCAGCTACAATAAATCCAACACAAATAGTAGTATCTTTAAAACTATGAAGCCACATAATAATTTTGCTAAAAAAATATATTAATGTAAAACATAAATAATTTTGGAAAACGCTACCCTAATACAATATTTTCATTGGTACATACCCAATGGTATGCTATGGAAAGAGCTAAAAGAAAATGCCCTAAAGTTAAGTGAGCTAGGTATTACAGCAGCTTGGCTGCCACCTGCATACAAAGCAGCTGGCGGTGGTTACAGTGTTGGTTACGACCCTTATGATTTGTACGACCTTGGCGAGTTTGACCAAAAAGGAACAGTACCAACTAAGTATGGCAATATAAAAGAGTATATGGATGCAATTGCAACGTTAAAGCAACATAATATTAGTGCCATTGTTGATATAGTGGTTAACCACAAAGCAGGAGCCGATAAACAAGAAAAAATAATGGCCACTAAAGTAAATGCTGATAACCGAAATGAAAAAATTGGAGAGCCAATAGAAATAGAAGCATTTACAAAATTTAATTTTCCTAGAAAAGATACGTACAGTAACTTTCAATGGAATGCCACTTGCTTCTCTGGGGTCGATTATGACCATAGCACAAAAGAAAATGCTATTTTCAAAATTATAAATGAGTATGGTAACGAGTGGGAAGATATGATATCCGATGAGAAAGGAAACTACGATTATTTAATGTATTGCGATATTGATTTTAGAAATTCGGCTGTAAGAGAGGAGCTACTCAACTGGGGCAAATGGTATTTTGATAAAGTAGGATTTAGCGGTGTAAGATTAGATGCGGTCAAGCACATTTCCCCCAAATTTTTTAATGAGTGGTTATCACAATTAAGGCATGTAACAGCAACTAATTTATTTGCCGTAGGCGAATATTGGGCGCCGGGCGAATTAGATTTGTTACTCAAATATATTGATGCTACCGAAGGTAAAATGTCGTTGTTTGATTCCTCCTTGCAACATAATTTTCACGTTGCATCAATAAGTGGAAATGATTATGACCTTACCACAATACTCAACAATACACTTACTACAGCAATGCCTCTTAATGCTGTAACCGTTGTAGATAACCACGATACACAGCCTTTGCAGTCGCTAGAGGCTAATGTACAAGAGTGGTTTAAGCCTTTAGCTTATGCTATTATTTTGCTTCGCCAAAATGCTGTTCCTTGTATATTTTACCCCGATTTGTATGGCTGTACTTATAGCGATAATGATAAAGAAGGCAACGAGCAACATATTATAATTAACAAAACTGACGGTATAGAAACACTATTGCATTGCCGAAAAAATAATGCTTATGGCGATCAAAAAGACTACCTCGACCATGCCAATTGTATAGGCTGGACAAGAGAGGGCGATGAAGAACATAGTGGCTGTGCAGTACTATTAAGCAATGGCGATGCCGGTACCAAAACAATGGAAATGGGTAAACAATATGCTCATAAAATATTTGTTGATGCACTATTAAAATGTACCGATGAAGTTACCATAAATCAAGAGGGTTATGGCGATTTCAAATGCCAACCTGGCTCAGTTTCAATATGGGTAGTTAAGTAACTCAACTATAATACATGTATCTTCAAAATTTTTTTTTATTAATTATATTTATTTTAATTGTTATTTTTTTTCTTTTTTTCTTTCAGCTCTTTTAAGCTTTCGCTAAAAAATCCATTTTCAAAAACCTTGTTAACTCACCCAACCCTGAGAGGTTTGAATTACAATAACGATGGGCACAACCCATTGTGTTAAAACTCACCCAACCCTGAGAGGTTTGAATTACAATAACGATGGGCACAACCCATCGAGTTAAAACTCAACCAACCCTTTAAGGGTTGAATTACAATAACGATAGGTACAACCTATCGTGTTAAAACTCACCCAACCCTGAAAGGGTTGAATTACAATAACGATGGGCACAACCCATCGTATATACCCAACCCAACCCATCGAGTTAAAACTCACCCAACCCTGAAAGGGTTGAATTACAATAACGATGGGCACAACCCATCGTGTATACACAACTCAACCCATCGAGTTAAAACTCACCCAACCCTGTAAGGGTTGAATTACAGTAACGATGGGCACAACCCATCGTATATACCCAACCCAACCCATCGAGTTAAAACTCACCCAACCCTGTAAGGGTTGAATTACAATAACGATGGGCACAACCCATCGAGTATACACAACTCAACCCATCGAGTTAAAACACACCCAACCCTGAAAGGGTTGAATTACAATAACGATGGGTACAACCCATCGTGTATACACAACTCAACCCATGGAGTTAAAACTCACCCAACCCTGTAAGGGTTGAATTACAATAACGATGGGTACAACCCATCGTATATACCCAACACAACCCATCGCATAAAAATAACATCGCAATAAAAAAAAGGTATAAACATTTTTTTTTAATACTAATACTACCATAAGCATTTACCAATAATTATATTTATATTTAGTACAAATTATATAATGTCCGCACTAATTCAATTTACTAATATAGGTTTGTATTGCCCCATAGGTAATTTTTATATTGACCCTTGGCGGCCAGTACCCTATGCCATTATAACCCATGCCCATAGCGACCATGCCACCCAAGGTAGTACCAATTACTTATGCCATACACTTACCAAACCCATACTACAACTAAGGCTAGGTACTGGCAATTATGCAACTATAGGTTGGGGCGAAAGCATTTACCGAAACGGTATAAAAATAAGCCTACACCCAGCAGGGCATATAATTGGTAGCTCACAAGTAAGGCTGGAGTATAAGGGCGAAGTATGGGTATTTACTGGCGATTATAAAACCGAAAACGATGGTATAAGTGGCGCATTTGAACCTATAAAATGTAATACATTTATAACCGAATCTACATTTGGGTTACCTATATATAAGTGGAAACCACAAGCACAAATATATAATGATATTCAAAACTGGGTAACCACCAACCAAGCTGATGGTAAGGCTTCGGTAATAATTGCTTACAGCTTAGGCAAAGCACAACGAGTATTACAAGCACTAGCACCAGTAACCGATAATGTGTATGGGCACGGGGCTATATACAATATGCAGCAGCTACTACAGCAGCAAGGTTACAACTTTGTACCCGTGCAAAAAGTAACTGCCGATACTAATAAAAATGATTACAAAAATGCTGTAATAATAGCACCACCTAGTGCCGATGGTACACCTTGGATAAAAAAGTTAGCACCTTACAGGCTTGGTATATGCAGTGGTTGGATGCAAGTACGAGGCAATGCCCGTAGGCGAAATGCTGACAAGGGTTTTGTACTAAGCGACCATTGCGATTGGAACGGATTACTAACTTCCATAAAAGCTACCGAAGCCCAAAAAGTATATGTAACACATGGGTTTCAAAGTACACTGAGCAAATACTTAAATGAAAATGGAATAGAAGCAGCCGAAGTAAAAACTAATTATGGTGTAGAAGAAAATGATGATACAGCTGTAAGCAATAAAAACGAAACAGCATGAAAAACTTTGCAATATTAATAGAAACATTGGGCACCACTACCAAAACAAATGAGAAATTAGTAGCCTTGCAACAGTACTTTACCACGGCAGCCGATAAAGATAAAGTGTGGGTAATAGCACTATTTACAGGCCGTAGGCCTAAGCGAACCATATCGGCTACATTACTTAAAACTTGGTGTGCCCACTTTTGCAATATACCACTATGGCTATTGGAGGAGTGCTACCACACCACTGGCGACCTCTCCGAAACCATAGCCTTACTTATAGATGCCTATTATAATTACACCAACGAACCTACTAACAAGCCCTTGCATTATTACATCGAAATGTTTATACAATTAGAGAAAGCAACGGAGGACGATAAAAAAAATTTTATGCTACTCAGTTGGGCCAACTTGGTTACTGTAACCGAAAAGTTTGTGTTTAACAAATTACTAAGTGGCGCATTTAGAATTGGTGTATCGCAGCAATTAATAGTGCAAGCCTTAGCCAAAGTAAGTGGTGTAGAACCTTCGGCCATATCGCATCAGCTTATAGGTAAGTGGAACCCCGCTACTATTACCTATACTAACTTACTCCACAATCAAAATAATATTGCCGATGCCTCAAAGCCTTACCCATTCTACCTTGCATACCCTTTGGAAGCTGAAGTGGCAACACTAGGCAACATTGCCGATTGGCAAGTTGAGTGGAAATGGGACGGTATACGTGGACAAATAATAAAAAGAAACGACGAGTTTTTTGTGTGGAGTAGGGGCGAAGAGTTAATGACCGATAAGTTCCCCGAGTATGAACTTATAAAAAATGCATTGCCCAATGGTACGGTGCTCGATGGCGAAATAATAGTAGCCAATGGTAACCAACCTTTGCCATTTGCAATAATGCAAACCCGTATAGGGCGAAAAAATATAACCAAAAAAACTTTGAGCGAAGCACCCATAAGTTTTTTTGCTTACGATGTATTGGAGTACAATTATGAGGATTACCGTACCAAACATTTAGCCGAAAGGCGACAAAAACTTGAAGAAATAATTGCGGCTACACCCGTACACAACCTCCAATTATCCACTATAGTAACGGCTACTACTTGGGAGCAGTTGGCAGCCTTACGGCTAAATAGTAGGGCCAACTATGCCGAAGGTTTTATGCTAAAGCATAAACATAGTGTGTACCAAACTGGTCGTAAACGTGGCGATTGGTGGAAATGGAAAGTAGCCCCACTTACTATAGATGCCGTAATGATATATGCCCAAAAAGGCAGTGGCCGTAGGAGCAATCTCTACACCGATTATACATTTGCCGTAAGGCATGGCGATAAGTTAGTTGCATTTGCCAAAGCCTATAGCGGCCTTACCGATAAAGAAATTGCAAAAGTAGATGCCTTTGTAAAGCAACACGCTATTGAAAA
Organism: Chitinophagaceae bacterium; assembly: GCA_043778255.1. Classification (GTDB taxonomy): domain Bacteria; phylum Bacteroidota; class Bacteroidia; order Chitinophagales; family Chitinophagaceae; genus JAYWGN01. The sequence continues at coordinate 157,133 of JAYWGN010000046.1, forward strand.
ATTTGGGCCAGTACGTACCGTAAAGCCCGAGCTAGTATTTGAAATTGCATTTGAAGGTATAGGCGAAAGTAAACGGCACAAAAGTGGCATTGCCGTTAGGTTTCCACGTATAAGCAAATGGCGACAAGATAAAAAAGCCGAGGATATAAATACCCTCGATGATTTGCAACAACTCCTCAAATTATACGGAACTAAGCTTGATTAAAATGGCTACCATTATTAACTACATTGTTAATTAATAAGCATTAGTAATTGGGGCATTTCAAACTATTATTTTGCTTAAATTTATATACAACTCCAAGGTTGAGGCTATACGATTTATTAAAGACCTACGTGACCCTTACTTTAGACAGTTGTATAAAGATAGGAGTATGTATTTGAGTAGGTAAGGTAAACTTTGAAAATAGTTAATAAAAAAAGTTGGCAAATTGCCAACTTTTTTTATTAACTTTGTACAAAATCCAAAGCAAGGTAAAAATGCTAAAATAAAAGTATGACAAAAACAAAAATGTTTAATTTAAAAAAAAATAATTATGCTAATCATTGGTTTAAATTTATTAAATGATTTTAGCAAAAAACATGCTGACTCTCGTAAAAGTTTACAGGTTTGGCATATAGTAACAGAAAAAGCAATTTGGAAAAAAAAGCAAGATGTACTTAATGACTTTCCTAAAGCAAAAATAATAAAAAATAATAGAGCAAGATTTGAAATAACTCATAATCAATATAGACTAATTAGTGAAATTGACTATAATGACTCAATAATTGAAATAAGGTATATAGGGACGCATAGTAATTATGACAAAATAAATCCTGCAACTATTTAAATATAAATAAGATAATGACTACTGAAACTCAATGGTATTTAATAGAAAATGAAACGGATTATCAAAATGCCATGGAAAGGTATGGTGAAATAAAAAAGTCAATAAAAGGAACACCTTTACATAAGGAAAAGCTTTTGTTGGCTTTTCTTATTAATAAATACGAAACAAGTATTTGGAAATATCCTCACTTAGACCCTATTGAATTAATAAAAATAAGACTAGAAGATTTTGGTTACAAATCAGTTGATTTAGCTAATCAATATGGCGATAAAGGCACCATAAGTAAAGTATTAAATTATAAACAGCCTTTGTCGCTAAACATGATTAGAAAGTTTAGCAAATTTTTAAGAATACCAACTGAGTATTTGGCAAAAGAGTATTAGCATATATATTCGAAGGTTAAAATTCAATTAGTTATTGAAAAAATTGTACAAAAAAAAATACTCTAAAGTGAGTATTGCTTTATTACAATTAATACACCAACTTTACATTATGCCCATATTAATAGCCATTGTTGATGATAAACAAATAAACCGACAAACCGTAAAGGAAAAACTTGCTGACTATAATGAAGTTGCTTTAATATTTGAAGCCAAAAATGGTATCGATTTTTTAACCCAATTACAAACTATACCACAGTTGCCCCATGTAGTACTTATGGATTTGGAAATGCCCGAAATGAATGGCATTGAAGCCATTGCAATGGCCACTGCTAATTACCCCAGTATTAAGTTTATTGTACTCACTGTATTTGAAGATAATGAAAAAATATTTGATGCTATTAAAGCAGGTGCAAGTGGCTACTTACTTAAAGAAGATTCAGCCGTAAATATAATTGATGCCATTACCAATGTACACTTTCATAATGGTATACCAATGAGCCCTATAATAGCCCGCAAAGCAATGGAATTATTAAAGCAAGTGCCAACAACAGCACTAGTTCACAAAAACGATGAAGACCCCATAACCACTACCAATATAGCATTGAGTAGTAGAGAGCAAGATGTGCTAAAGGAGTTGGTAAGTGGTAAAAATTATAAAGCCATTGGCGAAGTACTATTTATATCACCCATGACAGTGCGAAAACATGTAAGCCATATATACGAAAAATTACACGTTAACAGCAGAGCTCAAGTTATTAATATTGCCCACAAAAAAAATTGGGTATAACTAGTTTTTCATATTAATATATTGCAACGGAAATTCCAAAGTTTCGCCTTTGCATAATGCTATTACATCTTGCAAATCATCAATTTTTTTGCCCGTTATTCTTACTACATCATCCATTATAGCAGCTTGTACTTTTAAGCCCGATTTTTTAATTATTTCTACTACTTTTTTAGCATCATCTTTTCCCAACCCATTTTTTATAATCACTTCCTTTTTTACTATTTTTCCACTTTGGTAATGCTCTTTTTTAAAGTCATATATACTACTTTCCAAACCCTGTCGCATACTCCTACTAATTAATACATCGAGTAGTTGGTTCAGTTGCATTTCGCTATCTACCTCTAAGGTTAATTTATAATCCTTTTTGTTAAGGTCTATTACCACATGTGTACCTTTAAAGTCATAACGGTTAGTAATTTCTTTTTTTACTATATTTATAGCGTTATCAAGTGTTTGTATATCTACTTTGCTTACTATATCAAATGAGGGCATGTTATTTTTTTTTTATGGTTGTTATTTAATAATTTATGCAGTTTGAGGGTTAGTTTTTTTTGCTTTACAACGCCATATAATTACAGCACCAAGTACAAACAATGCAGTACTTATAAGCTCAGCTTGTGAGGGTCTAAAGCCCAATAAATGGTATTCTGTATTCACCCTTATTTTTTCTACTATAAATCGTTCAGCACCATTCATCATTAAGTATATACCAAATAGTACACCTGGTGTGGTTATAGCTTTTCGGCGCAGCCATAGTATTAAAAATAATATACTGCATATTACAAATTCGTACAGCGGTGTAGGAAACACAGGCACGGGCAACATAGTAGCAAACTGCTCCTCTTTACTGTTGCTAATACGTACACCCTCTTCATTTACATTGTGGGTGTAGTTCATTGCCACAAGCCAAGTAGGTAGGTAGCTTGGTGCAGCAAAGCTTTTGTGTGGCACTATAGCCAACTCCTCTTTTATTCGGTTAAAGTATTGGGTGTATTCAGCATTTTTGGTAAGTGCTTTATCAAAGTTATTGGTACTATCGGCAAGTACTACTTTAGCATCGGGTGTGCTTATGTAGGCACTGTTAAATATTCCCCAATCACCATCGCCACTTATTTGGCAGCCTAATCGGCCTACGGCATAAGCTATCATTAAGCCCGGTGCTACGGCATCTACCAAATGTTTCCAAGGTATTTTTTTGCTATAAGCATACCACAATAATACTATGGCCGCTACTATTAAACCACCATAAAATGTAAGCCCACCAAAGGCAGTAATGTTGCCCCAGGGGTCTTTAATAAAGGTACTCCAGTTTTCTAAAAAGTGAAAAAATTTAGCCCCCAACAATCCGCTAATAGCAGCCAATATGGTAATATCGCCTACCCTGTCATGTGGCCAAAGCGCAATTTTTTTTGTAATAGGTACATCAAGCTTTTGTTTATTTTTTTCATGCCATTTAAGGTAGGTAAATACAGCACCAATGGCAAGCCCACACCATATATTACCTTGTTTGCTAGCTATATAACTTTGGGCATTTAGTTGCAAACCGCCATCTACAAAGCCTCCTATAAATTTGTACCCAATAAAAAACCCTACTATAAATTGCACTAGTAATTCGGCTATACTGGCAGGTTTGCCTACCACCACAGTATCGTACATAGGTTCAAAAAAGCCCTGTGCTTTTTTTCGTTTAAACTCTTTGTGGAGTACTATAGCCGCACATACAAATGATAATGCCAACAGCAAACCGAATGAATTAAAAATTCGAGCCCATTGCCACTCAACGCCAAACCATTGCTTTAAGGCAAAGTATAAGTTAGGATACATTAATTATATTTAACTGTAAAAATATTAAATCAATTCCATTCACAATTAAAAATTAAATATTAATAGTTATTTTTTGGGGCTGTAAGCAGCAAACCATTGTGCAGCATTTGTTCACCGCCCATTACATAAACCTACAGCCTTTGGCTTTGTAGGTGTTATTTCATTAAGCGGTGCAGCCCGTGGGCAATTACAGCAACAGTGGGGCTATTTGAATGCTAAATGTTCTCTCGCCGTTATTGGAATGGCGATGTCTTCCAACAACAATAAAAATGCCCCATTGCCGAAGGTCTTGCTTACTAGCGCTGGGCTCCTGCCCAGTGCTTTAGGGTTATTTTTTAGCGGTTATTAAGGTAGTGAGGTGTATTAAGTAATTAATAAATGAAATAATTATTTTGGTATATGAAATCAACTTGTTTATTTTATATTGCCTATTTTCAAATAAAAGTAATTTTTAAGAACTGGGCAGAGCCTAACTCTAGTGTTACTTTTTTCATTGACCAGCGCCAGTGGGTATCACTTATACATATTATTTCAATGTTTAAGCAATTTATCTTATTAAATATTTTAACTTTATTGTTAATTAGCTGCAAAAATAATTGGAGTAAAAATAATCTTTCATCTAAAAGGACAATTGGTAGTAATTTACATATTGAAACCTATAAAATATTTAGCGGTGGTGCATATGGTGGTGATATGATGACTGATTATCTAACAGATTCTGCAAACTTTAGATTCTATGTTGGAACGTTTGATAATGCTCACGAAGTTTATACGTATGAGTGCAAAGTGGATATTATTTTCATAACGAAAATAAGTATGCAAGAAGAAAGGATACCATACAATACTAAAGTAGTAAAAAAAATTATAGAACGAAAAGCAATAGACCTAAATTTTTTAAGAAAGCAAAATAAATTTAATTAATTACAAAAGCCATCTTCCGTCTCGGTGGGCTCTTGTGGTTTACCGCATTTGGCGATACAGGCTTCGCCACTGACCCTACCGTAAAGTTAATTTTGCATATTTTAATTAAATAAAATGAGTAATTTTATTTATAAAAAGATTTAATTAATATACGTTGGTGTCTCGGCAAGAACCGAAGACCCCAACGGGACAAAAAGCTGAATATAAAAATGGACTAGATGTAAAATAAAAATATGAAGAAAATTAAATCTTTTTTTAAAAGAGAAAATGATATTTACATTTTTGTAATTGTATTTACAATTATTTTATTCGTATTTGGTCGGTATAGGTTAAATAAATTAAATAAAATTGCTATTTATACAATAGCCAAATATATTAAATCGACTACTGGGGGTGATGGATCTGAGCATTATGTAAACGTTTTAATAAACCGAAAAATATATGAATCTACTTTAGGTAATATTGGAAATTTAGAAAAAGGTGAGTATTATTACATTAAAATTGACAAAAATAATCCAACAGGGTTCTCCAAAATTACTGAAATCAAAGTACCTCAATGTATAATAGATAGTATAGAGTATAAATTACCACCTGACGGGTGGAAAGAAATACCGAAAGATGTTTGTAAATAATAATTTAATGTCATAACCTCGCCTTTGTTGGAATGGCGAAGCCTTGCAACAACTTCCTGTCTCATTAGGGTAATATGGTTTACCGTATTTGGCGTTACAGGCTTCGCCACCGACTATACCGTAAAGTTAATTTTGCATATTTTAATTGAATAAAATGATTATTTTTATCAATATTAAAAAGGTAATTAGTAGGCTATTAAATTTAAGCATAGTGATTTTTATACTACGTATTTTGTAACAATTACTAGTTATAATTTAGTAAAGGTTTGAGTAAAAACCAAAGGCTTTAAAGAGACAAAAAGAAAGGGTAAATGGTTTATAAGTTGGACTCTCGGCAAAGCCTGTGCAACCTTATACAGTAAACGGAGAACTCTAACAGGGCAGAAATCCTTATCTATTCCTGAAGTTACTTTTAAAGCTTTTCATAATCAATAGCATATGTGGCACTTACAATTAACTTTATCTTTCTGCACCTACACATATCATCCCTCCCTAATAATCCCGCTTTATCAAAAAATTAGCTACTTCAAGTAGTGGTGCTTTACGTTTGCTAAGTACTGCTACATCATCCAAATGTTGCAGGGCAATATCAAAGTATTTTTGCTTTAGTGCCAAAGCCCAAGCATCTACATTACATTGGCTGTAGAGTGCTTTCATACTATCCACTTTATTAGGTTCGTTGGTATGTAATATATGTTGTAGTTTCTCTTTTTCAGTGCCTGTAGCTACTTCTAAAGCATGAAGCAATAAAAAAGTTTTTTTGTTGGCCAGTATATCTCCACCTACTAGTTTGCCAAATTTTTCGGGGTCGCCAAATGCATCTAAGTAGTCATCTTGTATTTGAAATGCAATGCCTAAGTTTTTGCCAAACTCATATAAGTGCTGTTGATTACCATCACTAGCACCACCCATTATAGCACCAAGTTGTATGCTAGCAGCTAATAATACGGAGGTTTTTAGGGTTATCATTTCTACATATTCGGGCAAGGTTACATCGTTACGGTTTTCAAAATCCATATCCATTTGTTGCCCTTCGCATACCTCTTTTGCAGTACGGTTAAATAATAATAGTATGAGGTGCAGTACCTCTTTATCAATTTTGTTTATGTACTCATAGCATTTTACCAACATTACATCACCGGCTAATATAGCGGTTGGTACGTTCCATTTTTCGTGCACAGTAGGCACTCCACGCCTAAGTGGTGCATTGTCCATTATATCGTCGTGTACTAAGCTAAAGTTATGAAATATTTCGAGTGCCGTAGCTACATGGTAAGTATCGGGCTTTATGGTATCAAACAATTCGTTGCCCATAAGGCATACAATTGGCCTAGCCCGTTTGCCAACTAATTGTAACAAATATTGCGCAGCATTATACAAATTAGCAGGTTTGTTTGCAAAGTGTTGTATGGCAAAATGTGTTTCAAATTCAGTGGCTATTTCTAAAAAACTTTTCATAAATATATTCAATAATTATTTCAATTGCATTTTAGCAACTTTAGGGTCAACCGCTACCGTATCATGTTCAAAGTTTAATTTTATACGCCATTTTTGCATGGTAGCAGCACCTATAATAGCCTCATCACTTAACCCTGGCACTACCAAAAACTCATCACTCAATAATACATCGTGTAAATAAAAATCAACTACAACACGATGTGTAATTTCCGTATAATGACCTTCTGCAGCAGTGGCAACTTTTCGTGTTCTGCCTAAGTTAATTTTATTTTCAATGGCATCTACATAGTCGGGGTGTATGCAACTCAAATTTGCATCGCTACCAAACAAAGTGTACAAATGCTTTTCACCTTTGGTGCCAACATACAATAATGGAAGTTTTATAACTGACATATTTTTATTTTTTTTGTAAAAAAATAATTAAACAAAGTTAATTTTATTTTAAATAATTACTATTAAATAATTATGATTAACCCATAACAAATAACGATTTAATTTTATTTACAGGTAAATACATTTTACACTTACAATTTGTTTATTTTTATAAAAATATTATTTTGAAGTACATACTATTATATGGTTGTTTTATTTTTTGCTTTGCAAAAGCCAATGCACAACAATTTAAAAACAATGTAGGTAGCCCATACATTAGCCTTAGTGCTTACAGCAAAACAAACACCGATGCATTTGGCACCTACAGCAATACTGCAGCATTAGGCAATGCCAAAAATGCCGCTATTGGTTTGTATGCCGAAAGGCGATATGGCCTGCAGGAGCTAAACAATATAAATGCCATAGTAGCAATACCTGTACAAGCTGGTGCATTTGCTGTAACTGCTAATAGGTATGGCTTTGAGGGCTTTAGCGAAACACAACTAGGGCTTGGCTATGGCAGAGCATTAAGTGAAAAAATTAGTGTTGGGGGCAAAATAAACTACTACACCCAACAAATACCAAGCTACGGTACAGCTAGTACTTTAAATATAGAGGCTGGTATGCTGCTACACTTAACACCTAAGTTAAATGCAGGCATAAGCACTTATAACCCCACAGGTGGCAAGTTTGGTGCTAATAAAGCCGAACAGTTACAATCAATTTACAAATTTGGATTAGGTTACGATGTAAGTAATAAGGTAAATATTGCTACCGAAATTGTAAAAACTGAAAATGAGCCAATTAGTTTAATAGGAGCAGTGCATTACCAATTTGAAAAAAAGTTTTTTGCAAAAGTTGGCTTATCTACATTGGCTTCTAACTTTTTTGTGGCAGCAGGTATTGCCGTTAATAATCAATTTAGGTTAGATGTTAGCATAGCACACCACCAACAATTAGGACTTACTCCAGGTGTGGTATTGCTATATAATTTTGCCAAAAAAGAATCCAAAAAATAAATAATAATTTAAAAAGTAGCATCAACTATAAAGTAGTTTACCGTATGAATTTTTTTTACAAAAACATCCGCCTTGGCGGCTACAAATATTTACTTACATTATTAATTACACTAGTAAGTAATTGGTGTGCCGCCCAAACAGAAACTCCACAAACCAATAACAATACTGAGCAACAAATAGAAGACCTAACAGCTGCCAACGACGATACTGAAACGGAAGATGATATATGGCTACAACAACTTGACGACCTACGTAAACACCCTATTAACCTCAATTATACCGATATAGATGAGTTGCACCAACTACGGGTATTAACTACCTTACAAATAAATAGTTTGCTTACTTACAAAAAATTATTAGGCAACTTGTTAAGCATATACGAACTACAAGCAGTACCCAATTGGGATATAGAAACTATAAAAAAGGTATTACCTTTTGTAACCGTTAGTACACAGGTTAATGTGTTGGATGCTCTCCGTATTAGGCTACACAACGGCGATTATAACTTACTAGCAAGGGTAAGCCAAACCTTAGAAAATGCGAGGGGATTTATAGATAGTACAAGTAGCGGCAACTTTTACCCAGGCTCTGCACAACGGTTATTTATTAGGTATCGTTATAGTTACAAAAATTTGTTGCAGTACGGCTTTACAGCCGAAAAAGATCCGGGTGAACAGTTTTTTAAAGGAGCTCAAAAAAATGGTTTCGATTTTTATAGCGCTCATTTTTTTGCCCGTAATATTGGTAAAATAAAAGCCTTAGCCTTAGGCGACTTTACCGTTAATATGGGGCAAGGCCTTATACAATGGCAAGCACTAGCTTTTAGAAAAAGTGCCGATGCTTTGGCTATTGAACGTACTTCAACCGTATTGCGACCTTACAATTCGGCTGGCGAATTTAATTACTTTAGAGGTGCTGGAATTACTGTACAAGTGAGCAAAACCACCGAAGCCACCGTGTTTGGTAGCTATAGGCAACGTGATGCTAATTTGAATAGTGACACTACCTTATTTAACGATGAGTTTGCTAGCAGCTTACTTACAAGTGGCTTACACCGTACCAAAGGCGAACTGGCCGACAAAAATAAAATACACCAATTAACATACGGAGCTAATATAAATACCCGTAAAAAAAATTGGAATGTAGGGCTTAATGCAATTGCAACTAACTACGAAAACCGCTTACAGAAAGCAACTGACCCTTATAACTATTATGCAATTGGTGGTAAGCAATGGTATAATGCAAGTATGGATTATAGCTATACCTACAAAAACTTTCACTACTTTGGCGAGTCGGCTTTGAGTAAAAATAATGGCTATGCTTTTTTAGATGCTATAATGTTAAGCATTGACCCTAAAGTGGATATTGGTATATTACACCGAGAAATAAGTAAGAATTACCAAGCTGTTAATGCTACTGCATTTACCGAAAACACAGCACCAACCAACGAAAATGGAACCTACACTGGTATTACTATTCGCCCCATTAATAGTATTAAAATAGATGCTTATGGCGACTTCTATAGTTTCCCTTTTTTAAAATATAGAGTAGATGCGCCAAGCCGTGGTAGAGATTATTTGGTGCAGGTGGCCTACAAACCCAACAAAGTGGTAGATGCTTATATAAGGTACAAAACCGAAAATAAAGCACAAAATGTAAGTGGATTAGCCTTGCCAACACGGCCTGTAGTAGGCATAACTCGCCAAAACTTTAGGGCACACATTGCCTACAAGTTAAGTACTCAATTGCAAGTAAGGCAAAGGGTTGAGCTTAGCTGGTTTGACACTAAAGGATCACAAGCTAGCAGAGGCTTTAGCATATATACCGATGTGTTGTATAAGCCAATGCTAAAGCCACTTACAGCAAATATTCGTTTACAATATTTTGATACCGATGATTATAATAGCCGTATATATGCTTACGAAAATGATGTATTGTACAGCTTTAGCATCCCTTTATTTTACAACAAAGGCTACCGTTATTATGCTAATATAAATTATGATATAAGCAAAAAAATTAGTGTTTGGGTACGCTATGCACAAAGTATTTATATTAACCGAAACCCCATTGGTAGCGGGTTAGATGAGATACAGGGGAACAGAAAAACCGACGTAAGGTTACAAGTAAGGTATTTGTTTTAAAAGTACTAAGCTAACATTTTTTGCATTATGGCAATGGCCTTATTTCCATCTACTCCTAATTGTAGGCTATAATTATTTACATATAAATTAATGTGTTGCCTCATAATTGACTCACTCATTTCTTGTGCATTAGTAGTTACAAATTGGGGCAGGGTAGTACTATAGTTTGTAATAGCATATTGTAAGCTTTGTTGTAGTAATTGGTTTATATCATTTTGTATTGTTTGGGTAAAATGCTTTTGCATAAATATACCGCCAAGTGGTATTGGTAGGCTAGTTTGCTGCTCCCAATATGTACCAAGGTCTTGTACTAATTGTAAGCCTTTTTGTTGGTAGGTAAATCTGTTTTCGTGTATTATTACCCCAAGCCTTATTTGGTTAGTGGGTTGTGCTAATACCCAGTCTTCTATTTGGTTAAAGGGTAAATATATTTTTTGTCCTTGCATTTTACCATAGTAATTATATAAAAAATGTGCTGTAGTAAGTTGGCCAGGTAAGGCTATTGTAATAGGTTGCTGCTGTTGTGTGGCAACTACATTTTTACTAATTAATAATGGTCCTACACCTTTGCCTAAGGCAGCCCCAGTAGGTAGCAAACTGAACTGCTGTTGCAAACCACAACTTGCCGCAAAGCTCATTTTGGTAATATTTAATTTCCCCTGTAATGCCCATTGGTTAAGGGTTTCTACATCTTCTAAGTATGTTTCAAATGTATAGCCATTAGTATCTATTTTGCCATTTACTAAGGCATCAAATATAAAAGTATCATTGGGGCATGGGCTAAAGCCAAGTGTGAGTTTCATAATAGTAGGGGTAAGTATTTTATTTACTTGTTGTATAAAAAATTTTTTTTATAATGATTCAAACAAATTTATTAAAACTTGATTACTGTTTTCAATAGCCTTTTTTATTTGCCAACGGCTTTTATTTCTATCGCCTACATAGTTGCTTATACCACGTATTTGTACAAATGGTATTTGGTGTAGTAAGCCTACATAATGTAAGGCTGCACCTTCCATAGTTTCTATATGGGGTTTGTAGGTTGTTGCTATTAAAGCTATAGCTTTTTTTTGTGTAGCTATTTGGTTAATGGTTACTGCATTTACTAAGGGTAATTTGGTACGTTTAAGTAAGGTTTTATTATTATTTACTAGCCATTTATTGGTGTAGGGTTGGGCATTTTTTGTTAGCATTTTTAGGTCAAACATATCTACCCATCTCCCATTTTCGGCTACACCCATATCGGCAATAGTATCTTTTTTTACGGCTACTACAGTGCCAAGTTCGGTAAGTTTGTTATAAGTACCAGCAATGCCTACCATTATAATAAGTTGTGGTTTGTGCTGTGCCAAGTAGTTAGTAAGGCTATAGGTGCTTGCCATTATACCCACACCTGTAACCAATACTTGAAGGTCAAAATCAATATAAATTTTTTTATCGGCTGTACTGTAATGCTGCATAAATGGTGCAATTTCTGTACCAGTAGCAGCTATTAATAAGCAGTTCATTACGGTTAGTTTGTTGTACTACAAATTTACTTTATTATTATTGTAAAGGAGTGAAGTAATATTTTATACCCTCCAAATAAAATCCAATTTCCCCAAAAACTAGAATGATAGTACCTTTGCCCTGCAAAATTAATGTACCTATGGTTTACCTTACTCGTATTGAACATTTTAATGCTGCTCATAAGCTGTACAACCCCAATTGGGAGCATAGCCACAACGAAGCTATATTTGGCAAATGTGCCAACGAAAACTGGCATGGGCATAACTATGAATTATTTGTAACCATTAAGGGCGAACCAGATGCTGACACAGGTTTTTTGTATGATGCAAAAAAACTGAGTCATCTTATTAAGCAATATATACTTGACCCACTCGACCACAAAAACCTTAACATTGATGTGCCTTTTATGCAAGGTAAAATGTGTAGTACCGAAAATTTGGCTATTGCAATATGGCAACAATTATTGCCACAACTACCTGCCACAGTGCAGTTGCATTGTATAAAGCTATATGAAACTACCAAAATATTTGTGGAATATTATGGTTAACTCAACTTTTTAACCATACAAACGTTTTTAAAAAAAATATTCACCAATTACAAATCAATATATCTCTTAATGAGCAAAGTTGCAATATTTCGTAAAGAACAATTTAATGCGGCACATAGGCTGCACAACAATACTTGGGATGCCGCTACCAATGCCACCATATTTGGCAAGTGCAATTACCCTAACTACCACGGTCATAATTATGAATTAATAGTAAAAATAGTAGGCGAAATAGACCCTAATACTGGCTATGTATATGATATGAAAATACTTAGCGATGTAATTAAGGATAATATACTTGAAAAGTTTGACCACAAAAACCTTAACCTCGACACTGACGAATTTAAAACCCTTAACCCAACTGCCGAAAATATTGCAGTAGTTATATACAACATATTACGAACCAAAATAGAACCTGAAAAAGAAATTTACATAACCTTGTACGAAACTCCACGAAATTTTGTAGAGTACCCTGTACAATAACATTTTAAACAACAATGGCATACAAAAAAATAGAAACTTACGACGATAATATAACTGAAGCATTAAGTAAAAACTTTAAGGATAATTTACAATTATTAGGCGAAGATGCTACAAGAGAAGGCTTAGAAAAAACTCCGGCTAGGGTTGCAAAAGCCATGCAGTTTTTAACACAAGGCTACCAACAAGATGCTGTGGCTATATTAAACTCAGCAAAGTTTACCGAAAATGTTAGCGAAATGGTAGTGGTAAAAGATATTGAGTTGTACAGTATGTGTGAGCATCACATGCTGCCTTTTTTTGGCAAAGCACATGTAGCATATATACCTAATGGTTATATAACTGGACTTAGCAAAATTGCAAGAGTTGTTGATGTATTTAGCCGTAGGCTACAAGTACAAGAAAGATTAACCACCCAAATATTAGATGCTATAAAAGAAGCCCTTAATCCGCTAGGCGTGGCTGTAGTAATAGAAAGTAAGCACTTGTGTATGATGATGAGAGGTGTACAAAAACAGAATAGTAGTACTACCACATCGGCATTTTATGGCGAATTTGAAAAGCATAGTACCCGTAGCGAATTTATGAAACTAATAGGTACTAAGCTTATGTAAGGTTGTGTTATATTTATAAGTCGTCAAACTCATACAATGAATCCAAATCGTGGCTGTTAGGTGTCATTTCAAACACTGGTTTTATAATACCATCGTTAAGGCCGTACACCCAACCATGTAGGTAGGGTCGTTGGTCATCCTTCCAAGCTTTTTGCACTATACTCGTTTTGGCAAGGTTGGTTACTTGCTCTATTACATTAAGCTCTATTAATTTGTTGGTACGTTCTTCATCGGTTGTAAATGTATCAATTTCAGTTCGGTGTATGCGGTATACATCTTTAATATTTCGTATCCATTTGTTTATAATGCCAAAGTTATGCTGTGTCATAGCTGCTTTTACGCCACCACAGCCATAGTGTCCACATACAATTATGTGTTTAACTTTAAGGTGGTTTACAGCATACTCCAATACTGCAAGTAAGTTAAGGTCGGTATGTACTACCATATTAGCAATATTACGGTGTATAAATATTTCGCCAGGTTTAGTACCTGTTATTTCGTTAGGTGGTACACGGCTGTCGCTACAACCAATCCACAAAAAGTCGGGTGATTGCACCTGTGCTAACCTTTCAAAAAATTTGGGGTCTTCATCGGTTACACTTTTAGCCCAAGCTTTGTTTTCTAATAATAATTTTTCGTAAGTTTTCATGTAGTTTTTTTTGTATTTTTAATTAAATAAATAGTTACGTTCATAAGTCGATTTTACCTCTACTCTAATATTTCTCGATTCGGCAGTTTCTATAAATTTTTTAATTTCTTCTTGTACATCAAGGTCTATAAAGTTGGCATGTGTGGTTTCAATAAGTATATAACTGCCATTAGGTATTTCATCTAATGTTTGTTTTATTTTGGGTTTGTTTAAAAACGAAACTTCTTTTTTAAGCTTTAATAAATAATTAGAACCATCGTTTATAACGGTAATTGCGGTTCTAAAGTTACTTCTAATTACAAAAAATAAACCTACTATTAAGCCAAGTATTACACCCTTTAACAAGTCGGTAAATAATATTGCTGCAATAGTTACCAAAAATGGCACAAATTGATCCCAACCTTTGCTATACATATCTTTAAATAAAGATAGCTTTGCCAATTTGTAACCTGTAAATATGAGTATAGAGGCCAATGCAGCAATAGGAATTTTATTAATTATAGGTGCTAAAAAAAGTAAAGCCAACAATAAAAAAGTACCGTGTAATATTGTTGACAACTTCGATTTTGCACCCGAATTTACGTTAGCACTACTCCTCACAATAACCGATGTAAGGGGAAGCCCACCCAATAAACCACTTACAATATTGCCACTACCTTGTGCTAACAATTCTCTATTGGTAGGTGTGTTCCTTTTTTCAGGGTCTATTTTATCAACGGCTTCTATGCCTAACAACGATTCCAAACTAGCCACCAAAGCCACTGTAACTGCTACCACCCACACTTTATAATTGCCAAACCCTGCCCAATCAGGTACGGGTAATATGGTAATTAACTTTGAGGGTTCCTCAAGTACAATGAGGTTTACTAAATGCTCACTATCCAAAGCATAAGTATTGTCCGATTGTAAAAATAAATAATTGATATATACACCTACCACCACTACAATTAATGGGGCAGGTATGTATTGTAAAATTTTTATTTTTTTTACCTTTGGTATTTCATACACAAATAAAATAAGTAGGCCAACTATGCCTATAAATAATGCCACTGGCGATATATGGTTTAGCGATTCTGCAATTTCCGAAAATGTATTTTCGCCATCAATTTGCAAAAAAGTTTCATCACCTTCGGGGTCTTTCTCCCAACCTACTAGCTTGGGTATTTGTTTGCTTATAAGTATAATGCCTATGGCTGCCAATAGCCCTTTAATTACAGTATTAGGTATGTAAGCACCTACCACACCAAGTTTTAACAAACCCATAAGTATTTGTAAAAACCCAGCAATAATGGTAGCACATAAAAACAATTGAAAAGTGCCCACATTGGTAATGCTGCTAGCTACTACTGCAGTTAAGCCAGCTGCAGGGCCACTTACACTTAAGGGAGCTTTGCTTATTAGCCCTATTATAATGCCACCAACAATACCTGCTATAAGGCCCGATATGGGCTTCACTACCTCCAACCCTGCAGGGTTACTTGCCTGGGCTACACCTAGGCACAAGGGTAGTGCCACAAAAAAAACTACAACCGAAGCAGGTAAATCTTTTACAATATTTTTAAACATAGGTTAGTATATGTTATACAAAAGTAAAAAATGGATTTCATATTATATCAATAAAATAGGTGGTACTATTAATGAATTGTTATTTTTTTTTGGGTGTAACCACAATTAAAAAATAACTTAGGCTAGCTACATAAGTAACCCACCACATACATGTATGGTTTGGCCAGTTATATAGCTACTCATATCCGATGCTAAAAATAGGGTAGCATTAGCAATATCATCGGCCGTTCCAAATTTGCCTAAGGGTATATTTGCTTTGTACTTTGCAGCCTGTTCACCATCTTGCAGGTAGCTAGTCATATCTGTTTCTACAAAGCCTGGTGCTATGGCATTGCAACGTATGTTGCGGCTGCCTAACTCTTTGGCTACACTTTTGGTAAATGCTATTACACCAGCCTTACTTGCTGCATAGCTACTTTGCCCTGCATTGCCCATTACACCTATAATGCTACTCATATTTACAATGCTGCCTTGCTTTGCTTTAATCATAGGTCGCATTACTAATTTGGTCATGTTAAATACACTTTTAAGGTTGGTTTGCATTACATCGTCCCACTGTTCGGGTGTCATACGTAGTAGCAAATTATCTTTACTTATACCTGCATTATTTACTAGTATATCTATTTGCCCAAAGGTGGCTAACACATCGGTTACCATAGCATCACAAGCTGTATAGTCGCCAGCATTGGTTTGGTATGCCTTAGCCTGTACACCCATTTGGCTAAGCTTTTGAACTAGTTCTGTAGCTTTTGCTGCACTATTATCACTCACATAAGTAAAGGCAATATTAGCCCCATTTTCGGCAAATTTTAAAGCAATACCTTCGCCTATACCTCTTGCTGCACCTGTTATTATTGCAGTTTTATTGTGTAATAAGTTCATAGTTTATAAGTGGTTATTTTTTTAACTTTCCAGTAGTTTTTATTTAGGGTATAATACATTAGCAAACCCACAGCATTTGTATGGCGAATGTAATAATATTTGCATTAATAAAAGGATAAATAAAAATAGGGGTTTTTCTTATTATTAGCTCCTCTAATTATTTTTGAACCTCAACTTATAACTATATTTTCTTTTCGCCTTTGGCAAAATGGTAAGCCTGTTGTCAAAAAACAGTTTATAATTTAAAAGAGGTATTAAGTTGTGCTACACTAGGTAAGCCTACTGGTGCTACATAAGCTCCACTAAGTGCTTGGCTATATAATAGCCTCCATTGTGCAAAGTCTAAAGTGTTGTTAGGGGTAAGTGTACCGTTATAATTATCTATATTATAGAACTGATACATATTTTCGGCAAGTATGCCAGTAGGAATTGCAGCTTTGTTAAGTGGTGCAAATAAGTAATCTAACTGAGTGCGGAGGGTATCTTTTTGTTGTGCAGTGGTAGTAACTGAGAAAGAAAAAACAAGTATTAAAACTGTTAACAACTTGTTAATAAGGGGGGGGGTGTTTTTTAGCATTTTCATTTTATAGGTGTTTTTGTTATTTATAATTTTACATCAAATCGTCCATTTGTAACTCTTAATGTGTCGCCACAGTAGCTAGTAGGGCTGTATAGTGTAAACTCAAAAGTGCCAGAAAAAATACCAGCTACCAAATCATACCTAGTTACTATAATACTACCCCGCTGATAAGTATCAGGTGTTCCATTTGATTGTAATTCGCATTGAAAACCACCATTTACTTTTTTATAATAATCGACAGCATTATAATTATTGGGGTTAGTAACTAAACTGTAAGTGCCTACTGATTTACATTTTGCTGAACCTATAGTAATTGCAGATTTCAAATCTTTGAATTGATGCCCAGTTACATAAAATACGCCCTCTTGAAATGATGGGTCAACGTAAAGTTGTATGCGTGGTTTACCTCCCTGTATATCAATACCATTGGGTAACCATAATTCGCCATTAACTAGGCAGCCAAATGTGCCTGCACCAGTTTGAGTAATTGGTGGTAGCTCTGTTTTTGAGGGCAGGGTACTTTTTTTGCATTGTACACCAGTAAGCATACATGCAATAAGGGGTATAAGCCAAACCCATTGTTTGTTTTTTTTCATGTTATTTATTTGGGGTTTTTTAATATATGCAACAAAGCCGC
>JAYWGN010000047.1:0-86229 GCA_043778255.1 Chitinophagaceae bacterium
TATCCATCAATTTCATTATTGGCAATTATTATATCCATCAATTTTATTGATGGCAATTACAATTTAACCACTTCGTGGTTAGATGGTACAATTACAAAAGTCCGATGGGCTGGAATTATAATTACACCAAAGTAACTGGTTGGATAAAACCTTTGGTATTGGTTGGACAAAAAACTATAGCTATGAATTCTATTGATGGCAATTAAAATTTAACCACTTCGTGGTTTGATGGTACAATTACAAAAGTCCGATGGGCTGGAATTATAATTACAACCAATCTAATTGGTTGGACAAACCATTATACTATACTACATTTGCGATATGGTAAAAGCAGCTACTATTACACCCTTAATGCAGCAACACAATGCAATAAAACAAAAGTACCCCGATGCCATTCTGTTATTTAGAGTGGGCGATTTTTACGAAACTTTTGGACAGGATGCTGTAATAGCAGCACCAATACTGGGTATTACACTTACCAAACGTAACAATGGAACTGGCGACAATGATTTGGCAGGATTCCCTTACCACTCCTTAGATACCTACTTGCATAAACTAGTAAAGGCCGGACACCGAGTAGCTATATGCGACCAACTAGAAGACCCCAAATTAGCCAAGGGAATTGTAAAACGTGGCGTTACAGAATTGGTAACCCCAGGTGTAGCCACTAACGATAAATTATTGGAGCACAATACCAACAACTTTTTAGCAGCATTACATTTTAACCAAGGTAGCATAGGTGCAGCTTTTGTAGATATTAGTACTGGCGAATTTTTTGTGGCCGAAGGCAACACAGAATATATTGACAAATTATTGCAAGCCTTACAACCAGCCGAAATATTAGTAACCAAGCAAGAACATAAAAATTTTAAACAACAATTTGGTGTAAGTTATTATACTTACTTATTAGATAGTTGGTTATTTGAAACTGTATATTGCACTAATTTATTACTCACACATTTTCAAACACAATCACTCAAAGGCTTTGGTATTGATGATTTGAACGATGCTACCATTGCAGCTGGTGTAATATTGCATTACCTCAAAGATACAGAGCACCCCAACTTACAACATATTAATAGCCTACAACGAATAGATAAAGGCGACCACTTGTGGATGGATAAATTTACGATTCGTAATTTGGAAATACTACAAAGCCAATATGAAAAAGGCTTATCGCTACTTAAAGTACTTGACAATACAGTAACACCAATGGGTGCTAGGTTACTCAAACGTTGGCTAGTAATGCCTTTGGTAAATATTATTAAAATAGAGGAACGACAAAATGTAGTTAGTTTTTTTATAAAAGAAATTGATATAAAAAAAGACTTTATACTTGCCTTAAAAAATACTGGTGATGTAGAAAGGCTTGTAAGCAAAATACCGAATAAGAAAATAAATGGACGAGATGTAATTGGTATTGCAAAAAGTTTGCAGCAAATTATACATTTAAAAAATAACTACGAACAAATAGCAGAGCCATACCTAAAACGACTAGTAGATGGTATGCACCCTTGCAACTTGCTACAACAAAAAATTAGTAATACCTTAGTAGAACAACCGCCAGTAGCTACTAACAAAGGTGGACTTATAAAAACTGGCATACATACCGAGCTTGATACCTTAAGAAATATTGCACATAATGGAAAAGCCTATTTATTAGAACTACAACAAAAAGAAGCATTAGAAACGGGTATTAGTTCACTTAAAATTAGCTACAATAATGTATTTGGTTATTACCTCGAAGTAACTAATGTACACAAAAGTAAAGTACCCAATACTTGGATACGAAAACAAACATTAGCTAGTGCTGAGCGGTATATAACACCCGAATTAAAAGAGTATGAAGAAAAAATAATGGGTGCTGAGGAAAAAATAATTAAAATAGAATCTGAATTGTTTGATGCACTTATTAACGAATTAATTGACTACATAGCACCTATACAAACCAATGGAAATATACTAGCTATTATTGACTGTTTGCTGTGCTTTGCACACAATGCAGTACAATATAACTACCGCAAACCAACCCTAAGTACCGAGCAAAATATGGTATTGAGTGATAGCCGCCACCCAGTAATAGAGCAACATTTGCCCATAGGCGAAACGTATATTGCTAATGATATACAACTCAATAACCAACAACAAATAATAATACTAACAGGCCCCAATATGAGTGGCAAAAGTGCCTTGCTTAGGCAGGTTGCACTCATTACACTTATGGCACACTGTGGTAGTTTTGTGCCTGTAAGTGCAGCTACAGTACCCCTAACCGATAAAATATTTACCCGAGTAGGAGCAAGTGATAACTTAAGTGGTGGCGAAAGTACCTTTATGGTGGAGATGAATGAAACGGCAAGTATCATCAATAATTTATCGGCTCGTAGTTTAATTATATTAGATGAAATAGGTAGAGGCACTTCCACCTACGATGGCATAAGTATTGCTTGGAGTATAGTGGAGTATTTGCAACAAAGTAGCGAAAAACCAAAAACATTATTTGCAACCCACTACCACGAATTAAATGAACTTGAAAACAAATTTGACACTATAAAAAACTATCATATTACTAATAAGGAAATTGGAAATAAAATTGTGTTTTTAAGAAAACTAGCAGCCGGAGGAAGTACCCATAGCTTTGGCATACACGTAGCAAAAATGGCAGGTATGCCTAACAAATTAATTAATAGAGCCAATGAAATATTATTGGCATTGGAGCAAAAAAATGATACTAGTCATAATACCGATACGCTAAAAAATGTAACCCTACCAAAATTGCAATTGTCAATATTTGATACCCATACCGAAACTTTTGAAGATATACGAACTGCCCTTAACAATACCGATATTAACCGACTTACACCGGTAGAAGCTTTGCTTAAATTGCAAGAAATAAAAGGAATGGTAAAATAATCCTATGTTATAATATTGCTAGAACCTTAGCATTTTTTTAATCAATATTCATTACTATGGCTATAGTACATTTTATAAAAAAAACCTCCAATACAAATTGTAAATTGGAGGTTTTTTATACTATAAATACTTTGTATTTTTAATACTAAAAACAATATTTATTTGCAGCCAACTGTGCATCAGCAATAGCTCTACGTGCCGTTTTGCTATCAAATGCTTGTGCTTTAGTAAATCTTTTTAAGCCTAACAACATCATACGTTGTTCATCGCCAGTGGCAAATGCATTAATGGCATCTTTACCACTTTTATTTATTGCATCGGCTGCATCGTACAGGTAGGTTTGCATTATAGCAATAGGTAATTTGGTAGCTGCTTCGCCATTTTTTTCTACCAATTTCATTACCCTTAACAACACACTTTCGGCATGGTAAGCTACTATACCCATATCGGCAATATGCATCAATACTTCTTGCTCTGTATCTAACTTTGCCATTAGCTTTTGTGCAGCAGCACCACTTGCCATTAGTATTGCTTTTTTAAAGTTAGCCACTAACTTTTGCTCTTCGGCAAATGGTGTAGTGTCATCGCTACCAAAGTCGGGTATGCTCATCAATTCTTTTTGCACTTCCATAGCTGGCCCCATAAGGTTTATTTTACCTTTCATAGCCCGTTTCAAATACATATCCATAGTAAGCAAACGGTTAATTTCGTTAGTGCCTTCGTATATTCTATTAATACGGCTATCACGGTAGGCTTTGCTTATTAGGTACTCATCGCTATAACCATTACCACCATGTATTTGTACACCTTCATCCACCACATAATCCAACACTTCGCTACCATACACTTTAAGTATAGCACACTCTATTGCATACTCTTCGGCTGCACCTAATAAAGCTTCGCTAAATGTTTTTCCATTGACCATTAATTCTTCTTCTTTGTTATCAATCATTTTGGCTGCACGGTACAAGCCACTTTCGCATACATACATACGTATGGCCATTTCGGCAAGTTTATGTTTTATAGCACCAAAGTTGCCTATTGTTTGCTTAAATGCTTCACGGGTATTGGCGTATTGTACACTTATATCAGTAGCCCTTTTGCTACCACCTAATGCAGCTGCACACAATTTGAGTCTGCCTATATTAAGTATGTTAAATGCTATTACATGTCCTTTACCTTTATCGCCTAGTAGGTTTTCTACAGGTATTTTACAATCTTGAAAAAATAGTTGTACGGTACTACTTCCCTTAATACCCATTTTATGTTCTTCGTTACCTTGGGTAAATCCTTCGGCGCCACGTTCTACTATAAACCCCGTAAAATCCTTACCATCTATTTTGGCAAATACGGTATATACATCCGCAAAGCCACCATTAGTAATCCAACATTTTTGTCCGTTCAATATCCAATGTTTTCCATCTTCGCTAAGGGTTGCCGTAGTTTTTGCACTTAGTGCATCGCTACCTGCATTTGGTTCGGTAAGGCCGTAAGCACCCTGCCACTCGCCACTTATTAGTTTGGGTATATATTTTTCTTTTTGTTCGGCTGTGCCAAAATACAAGATTGGCAATGTACCAATACCTGTATGTGCAGCTATAGCCACACTAAAGCTATGCCCACCACCTAGTGCTTCGTTTACTATGGTACTTGTTATAAAGTCTTTATTGAGTCCACCATATTGCTCCGGGAACGATGTGGCTAACAAACCTTGCTCTCCAGCTTTCATTACTAAGCTTTGCATAAGGCCTTGCTCTAGTTTATCAATTCTATCAATGTTTGGTATTATTTCAGCATCCAAAAATTGGGAACACATATCGTATATCATGTGTTGCTCTTCATTAAACTCTTCGGGTATAAATGTGTCAGCCGGAGTTGCTTTTTTTATAAGCCACTCGCCACCTTGTAATACGGTTGCAGTTGGGGTTAATGTTGTTTCCATAATAAATTTATTTTTAATTGTTATTTAAGTCCCCCAAGGGGGATTTAGGGGGCTTTTATTTCAGGTTATCATATATTATTTGCAAAGCTTCCTTACACTTTTCTATTTGTTCTATAGGTAGTCCGTCTAATGCTTCGTTAAGTGTATCGTTAGCTAATTGCATACTTATTTGTTGTAGTGCCTCAGCTTTTGGCGTAAGCATAATCAAGTTTTTTCGTCTATCGCTTTTATGTGCTGTTCTTTTTACTAGGTCAAGTTTTTCAAGGTTATCAACCAATCGTGTTATACTTGGTTTGTCTCTAAATGTTACAGCACATAATTCCTGTTGGCTAAGCCCATCTTTTTTCCACAACTGGTGTAGTACACTCCATTGCTCTATGGTAATTACCAACTTAGCTTCAGCAAATTTTTTTTGTAGCCTACGGGCAATAGCAGTTGAAGCTTTGCCTGTAACAAAACTGTACAATTCGCCTCTAGTAAATTGGTTGTTTAACATATAGTTAGTTATGCAACTATTTTACACAAAGATATGTTTTTTTCGGAATGAAATTAAAAATCTTTATTTTTTTTAGTTAGGTAACAAATTTTGTATTTACTATTTACTATTTACTGTAAATAGTAAATAGTGTTTTCAATATATTTATTTATGAAAAAAATTATAATTTTTATATTTAATGTTTTTATATTGTCAAGTTGCATTATTAAAAAAAATACAGAATGTATAGAAAAAATTATTGGAAAATTTTCAATTTTCTATTTAGGAAATTATGAAATGGACTTGTTAAAAGGAAAAGATAGTAGTGAAATAAAAATATATTCATTACAAAAAAATAAGGATACTATATTTCATAATTTTTATATTGAACGGAGTAAAAATAAAAGATATCGAGAAAAACTAGTAATACAATTTGATAAAAGTAGATTAGAAGATGTTTATTTTAAAATCGGTAATTCACCACTCGACTTTTTTCATATAAAGTATAAAGACATGAGGGAAGATTATTGCCCTAATTACTTTGTAATAGATAGCATTTTTTACAATAAATGTTATATAAAAAAGATTTATGATACTTATATATTACTAAACGCCAAAGACAATGGTTTTTAAAATTTCAACAGAAGCTTTTTAATTTATTAGTATATAGCAATTCACCTAACAGTTTGTCTTGTTAAAAATCTAATCAATGTAAATTGGAACATTCTTTAACTTACATTTGCTTAATGGCAGTATTTTTTATAACGGCACTATGTATGTTAGTATTATATGTATTGCTTATAAGCTATTACCACCGCGGCTTTAGGCAACTTAAAAGCTATAAACACACCAATATTAAAGGCACTACAAAAGTTACTATTGTAATACCAGCCCGTAACGAAGCTGATACTATTGGACCTTGTTTGCAATCAATTATAAAGCAAACTTACCCTGTACACTTACTGCAAGTGCTAGTGGTTAACGACTTTAGTACCGATGCTACTTGTGCAGTAGTACAACAGCAAATAAACTTACAACAGTCTGTAGCAAATGGTTTGGCTATTGGGTTGCTGCATTTGCAACATTACATACAAGAGGGTAGTACCAATAGTTACAAAAAAAAAGGAATAGAAATTGCCATAAGCAAAGCTACGGGTGAGTTAATTATATGTACCGATGCTGATTGTACAGCAGGCACTAATTGGGTTAGTAATATAGTATCGTACTACGAAAAAACGAATGCACAATTTATAGCAGCACCTGTATGCCTAATCCCAAGCCCTACTTTCAAAAAAGAGAGCTTGGGGGTGAGGTCATTTCAAACACTCGACTTTGCTACCTTGCAAGGCATTACTGCTGCATCGGTTTACAAAAATTTTCATACCATGTGCAACGGTGCTAACTTAGCTTATACCAAACAAGCATTTGAAGCTGTTAACGGCTTTGCTGGTATTGATGCCTTGCCAACTGGCGACGATATGTTGTTGATGTATAAAATAAAAAAACAGTTTCCCACTCAAATACAATACTTAAAAAGTGAAGCTGCAACTGTACAAAGCCTTACTGTACCAACTTGGGGGCAATTTATAAACCAACGTATTAGGTGGGCAAGCAAAGCAACAGCTTATGATGATAAAAATATTTTTTATGCTTTATTAATTGTGTATTTTGTAAATGTGTTTGTAGTAGCATTGTGTATTAGTTTATTTTTTGCTTCGCAAAATTGGTTGTGGGTGTTGTTATATATTGTTGTAAAATCGAGTGTGGAGTATTGGTTTTTGTTACCAGTACTACTTTTTTTTAAACAACAAAAATTACGGAAATGGTTTTTTATATGCATAACACTGCACATTATATATACGGTGGTAGCAGGTGCATTTGGTAAGTTTGGCAAGTACAGTTGGAAAGGGAGGGAGATAGTTCCTTAAAAAGCCCCCCACAAAGCCCCCCAACAAAGCCCCCCACAAAGCCCCCCAACCCCCCAAAGGGGGCTTTGTGAGACACTAAATATTAAATTGGAAAAGATGAGATGAGCATAGATATATGTAGTTAGTGAATTTAAAATTGGTTATATAAATATGTTTGTATATTATTGGTTAATGCATCGTAAATAAATTTTTTTTAAAAAATACTATGGCAATAAAAAATAAAACTTGGCGACGGTTACAACAAAATAAAGGTGCTTTAATTGGTATAGTTATAATTGGTTGCTTTTTTTTAATTGCAATATTTGCTTACCTAATTGCACCCGATAGTAGCACCAATGCCAATAGGCAAATAGTAGAAATTGGTAGAAAAAAACCTGGGTACAAACAAACATTTTACCTAATAAAAAATAATACTATACCAACTACTTGGTGGCAACAATTGGCAAATGGCACTAACGATGCTTACACCTATATACCCATACAAAGCTTTGTAGTAAATAATGATAGCATTTACATACAAAAATATATAGACGATAATATAACCCAAACACAAGTGTATGCAGTACCTGCTACTACCAATATTGATGATATAATTGTAACAAAAAAATTTGTGTTCGGTACTGATAATTTTGGCAGAGATACCTGGAGCCGAATAGTAATTGGCACAAGGGTGAGTTTGAGTGTAGGGCTTATTGCTGTACTTATATCGCTTAGCCTTGGCATATACTTGGGTGCTATGGCGGGCTACTACAAAGGCTGGGTGGATGCTGCTATAATGTGGCTTATTAATGTAGTATGGAGCATACCAACATTACTTTTAGTATTTGCATTTACAATAGCTATGGGCAAAGGTTTTTGGCAAGTGTTTATAGCAGTTGGGCTTACTATGTGGGTTAATGTAGCAAGGCTAGTAAGAGGGCAAGTATTAAAAGAACGTACTATGCAATACGTAGAAGCTGCTAAGGTAATGGGTTTCAGCAATTTCCGTATATTGTTTAAACATATACTGCCCAATATATTTGGCCCTATAATAGTAATAGCAGCTAGCAACTTTGCAAGTGCCATTATAATAGAAGCAGGGTTAAGTTTTTTGGGTATTGGGGTACAAGCACCCAAACCAAGTTGGGGCTTAATGATAAAAGAAAACTATAACTTGATACTAACCAACAACCCTATATTAGCCCTTGCTCCTGGCTTTGCCATAATGCTATTGGTATTGGCTTTTTACTTACTAGGTAATGGTTTGAGAGATGCACTGAATGTACGGGGGAAGTAGGGTGTTATTTCTTAGGCTTTTTTAATTTTGGTACATATATTATCATATCAAAATGCATTTTATTTTCTACACCTTCATTTACTACAAAGTCAAATGTATATTTATCTTTATTTTTTATTAAAATTGCTTTTGATTTGAATGTTTGTAAACTATCATTATAGCCATCATTTGAAGTACATAAAAAAGAGGCTATTTTAAATGTTTTAGAAATTGCATTACAGCTTTCCATACTAATTATGTTTAACGTTAAACTGTCTTTGCCTGGATTCCCAATAAATTTAATAACTATTTTTAAACTATCAAATGTTGCTTTTATATCAAACATAGCCCCATATTTATTTTCGCCATACATCATATAACCACTTTTACTTTTAAGTGTTAAGTCAGTTATACAATTGTTTTGGGCATTTGATTTGCTAAAGTTACACAAAAACAAAAGGGCAAATAATATTATTTTCATTTTAGTATTTAACTTTTATAGAAATTTTTGGAGTTGATATATATTCAAAATTTTTTGGATAATATTTTACCCACTTTTTATCTTTAAAATTACTCCAGTTGTTATCATTTTCATTAGTCCTTATACATTTTAAAGTTATTGTAGGTCTAATATCATCATTTATCGATATTAATTCAATACCTATAAATATTCCAAATTTAGTAATTGGTAAATTGTACTTTTCTAAATCTATTATTGTATTTCTTTTTAACTCCGAATATTTAATGAGAACATTTTCATATGTTAATTCTTCTTGTGGGGTTTTACTTTCATCAGCCTCAAATATTCTAATTCTTAAACTTGAATTAATTTTACTCTTTGGAACTTCTAATTGCAGTTTTACTGACTTTAAAATGCCATTTAATTTTTCTGTATTTTCTATAAATACAGCTGTTGTATATCCATTTCCTGTTAATGAGAGTTTATCTTTTGCAATACCTTTTGTAAATCCAAGTTGTTTCGTATTAATATATTTTTTTGCTTTTACTGTAATATTGTCATTTGCAATAATTTTTTTTTCTAAAAAAAATGTATCACTATTTGTGTTAACTATAGTTCCTCTTATAGCTATATAACCAACAAGTGTAATTAATATTGAATCGTTCTTATTTATGTTTAATAAGGCAACTCCATTCTCATTAGTAGTTGTTCCAATATCTTTTTTAAGTAAGGCCACATTAACAGTATATAATGGTATGTTAGTTTGCTTTTCTAATACTAAAATAGAGTGTTGTGCTAATGAGAGTTTAATAAGAAATGGTAGAATTATTATTATTGTTTTCATTTTCATATTTTTGAATGAAATTACATTTTATTATGCTAACCAAACAACTACAATCATATTTTACAGGTATATCACAATTGCTGTATCCTGTGCATTGTAATGGTTGTGGTAGCGATTTGGTAACTAAAAATGAGTTGCTGTGTTTTGAATGTATTAGCAAATTACCCGAAACTTATTTTGCTGACAAGCCCGACAATTATGTGGAAAAAATATTTTATGGTCGTATTAATATTGTAGCGGCTACTGGCTTATATTTTTTTAATAAAGATACTTTGTTGCAAGTATTGCTACACCAACTAAAGTATAAAGGCAACCAACAAATAGGCGAGTACTTTGGTAACCTAATGGCTATTACCCTACGAGACAGTGGAAGGTTTGCCGAACTCCATTACCTAATACCAATACCACTTAGCAAACAACGGCTCAAAAAACGTGGCTACAACCAAGCCTTAGCTATATGTAATGGTATGGCTACCGTATTGCAAATACCTGTGTTAGATAATATTACCCTCCGTACCAAACACAACCAAACCCAAACCAACAAAACACGGCAACAACGTTGGGATAATATGCAAGCCATATTTGAAATAGAAAATACCCAACAAATAGAACATAAAAATATACTATTGGTTGACGATGTAATAACCACTGGTGCTACATTAGAGGCTTGTGGTGAAATATTACTACAAGTTGCAGGTGTACAATTATATATTGCTGTATTGGCTGTAGCTACTAATTAATTTATTATTATGTACTAGTACCATAGTTAATGTTTGTTTACGCCACTGTAGCATGTAGCAAATACTATTAATTACTTGTATACAGTTGTATTAATTTTATTTATTTTTTTACTGCCACCACCATTTTTTATTTTCCTCTTTTAAGGCTAGTGGTTTGTTATTAATATAGGCATCAAAATAGGTTTGCCAACCGTTTTTTAAATACTGAGGTGCAGGTACAAATTCGGTAAGTCCAACATCTAAATTATTACTATTGGGTATACGTTGGTTACCCCAGTTGCAGGGCATTACAGCAATATTGTAATAGCTTTTGTAAGTACCTTCAAATTGGTTGTTGCTATAAGTATTGTCTTCCGATTTTATGTTTTCTATATAATGCAAACTGTCACTACTAGTGGCAAACAAGGAGCTAAATTGCCCTTCGTAAACTCCAATATATTTATGATTGCGGTACTCCTTTAATTTATAGTTGCCTACAATTTGGTATTTTAATTGGCTTTCAATATTAGTATCATCAGTTTGTAGTGCCATTATATTGGCAATTGTTATTTTACCATAAAATGCTGCAATACCTTTTTTAGTTTTTGTTTGCCCTTGTACAGTATACACCAAACTTGATGCATAAGGGTAAGGGTACTTTTTTATGGTAGTAAATTTTATTTGGAATCGTTCAAAATTGGAGCCTATGTAGCCAATTACCGAGTTATTATTGGTTTGCTTAAGTATGGAGCTAAAGTTCTGGTTTAAAAAACTGTTTTTCAATTCCGTTCCTTGTGATGCAGTACTACTCAATAGTGAAAATTGTACATTGTTTGCCATTTCATTTTGCCCGAATAGGGCATAATTATAGCCTACTACTTGTAGTATTAGTAAAAGTTTTTTCATGTAATTGTAGATTAGGTTATTAACTATTTTTTTTGCAAAAAATATATAATTGCTATAAAGTTAAGGCAAATTTTTTTTGCAAAAAAATTGAACTACTTTTTTTAGTATGTAATTGTTTAAAACTTTGGATGCAACCTTTTAAAGGCTAAAACAAACTAAATAGTACAAATACTTATTAATAAGTTAACAATACTAGTAATTACTAGTAAATTTACTTAATTTAGTGTAAATTTCTTCACTCCTTTTTTTAATAAAAAATTAGTATACATGAAAAATATAGTGGCCATAGCAGTTTTACTTTTTAGTATTACAATAACAAATACATCTTGCAAAAAAACTATTGAAAAAATAAAAGAAGAAAAAGCACAGGATTATGTAGTGCAGGCAATGACCAATGGCCAATGGAAAATGAGTTGGTACAGAGAAAACGGAACTGACCAAGCTGACTTTAATGGTTACGAATTTAAGTATTACGAAAATTATACAGTAGATGGTATAGACCCACAAGGCAATAGAAAATTAGGCAATTGGACGGGTAACGGAACTACACTAACCACCACTTGTGACTTTCCTACTACAGCTGGTGCACCACTTACCAAGCTTAATGGTACTTGGAGTATAACCAAAAATAGTTGGACTTTTGTAGAGGCTCAACAAATAAATGGTACAATTACCAAAACAATGCGGTTGGATAAAAAATAAATCTTAAGTTTTTACGTTGTAATAAAGAATTAATATTAAGTTAAACAATATTATAGTAATTTTACTATCCTAATATTGATTGGCATTAATGTTGATTACTCCAACATTACAACAGTGATAAATAAAAACCTAAGATACTATAAAGTTGTTGCACTTATTTTAGTAGCATTACTAAATACATTGCAAACCTACTCACAAGTGCAAGCTAACTTTACAGCTATGCCATTGAGTGGATGTGCACCCTTATTGGTTAATTATACTAGTACAAGTACAGGAAGCCCTGTAAGTTATCTTTGGGATTTGGGCAATGGTACACAATCTACAATTCAAAATCCCTCGGCTACTTACTTTAATAGCGGGTTATATACCATTACGTTAATAGCAACTAGTGCTAATGGTGCTAAAGATACCTTAACCCGTACCAATTATATTGAAGTATTTGCAAAGCCAGTAGTTAACTTTAAAGCCTCGGACTCCGTAGGTTGTTACCCACTCACTACACAGTTTACCGACCTTAGTACTGCTGTTGGTAGCAATATAGTAACATGGCAATGGGACTTTGGCGATGGCTCAAGTGCTACCACACAAAATCCTATACACACTTACCCTCAAGGTACATTTACAGTAGTACTAAGGGTTACTACCGATAAAGGTTGTACTACTACTTACGTAAAAAATAATTATATAAAAGCTCAATTTGGTGTACAATCAGGTTTTAACTTTATAAGTCCTAATACTTGCAGCACACCTGTTACAATTAACTTCAACAATACATCTACTGGTACAGGCATACTAAGCTATGCTTGGAACTTTGGCGATGGTAGTACTGCTACCACCCAAAACCCTACACATACTTATACCACTAATGGTAGTTATAATGTAACCCTATTAGTTACCAATAACCAAGGCTGTACTAGCACTTACACCTTAAATAATGCGGTTAGTATTGGCAATAACACAGCTGCATTTACAGCACCCGATAGTGTATGTGTTAATGTGCCTGTGAGCATTACCAATACATCTGCACCTAGCCCTGGCAGCTCAGTATGGAACTTTGGCGATGGTACTACAAGCAACCTTAATAACCCAACCAAAATATATACAGTTGCGGGTAACTATACCATTAAGTTAATAGCCAACTTTGGAGCTTGTAAGGATAGTGTAAGTAAAAATATTACTGTGTTGGAAAAACCTATGGTAACATTTGTAGGTAGTGATACTGTTAGTTGTAAACCACCCTTAACTGTAACCTTTACAAGTAATGCAAGTAGTGCAGTAACTTATGCTTGGAACTTTGGCGATGGTAATACTAGCACCTTACAAAACCCTACTAATACATATAATACTACTGGTCAGTTTACAGTTACACTTACTGTTACCAATGCATTTGGCTGTGTCAATACATTTACCCGTACTAATTATATTAAAATAACTGCACCAAGTGTTAACTTTATTAACCTACCCGATAGTGGTTGCCGTCCATTAACTGTAATGCCTCAATACACTGCTAATGCAGTAGATGGTATTGCTAGTTACCAATGGAACTTTGGCGATGGCTTTACTACCAACGCTGTTAACCCAAGCCATACTTACAATACAGCCGGTACATTTAGTATTACACTAATAATTACTACCAACAGCGGTTGTAAAGATAGTGTTACAAGTTTTGTAAAAGTAGGTACTAAACCAACTGTTCAATTTTCGGCTACACCTTTAATTACTTGTGCACTTACTCCAGTTGCATTTACCGACCTTACAGTTGGTGGTCCACCAACAAGTTGGTACTGGACATTTGGCGACGGTGGTACAAGTATAGAACAAAACCCTGCATACCAATATCAAGATACTGGATTTTTTTCCATTACATTAATAGTAGGGAGTAACGGTTGTTATGACACCCTAACAAAAATAGGATACATTTATATAAAACCACCCGTTGCTAAGTTTATAAAAGGTGCCAATTGTACTACACCACTTACCTATAACTTTACCGACCAATCAATAGCACCACTTACATGGCTGTGGACCTTTGGCGATGGCAATACTAGTACCCTACAAAACCCCAACCATACTTATGCTACACCTGGCAATTACACTATATCGCTTACCGTTACTAATGGTACATGCTCACATACCAAACCAGATACAGTAAGGGTAATAGATGAGAATGCTCAATTTACAGCCAATCAATTAATTGTATGTAAAAATACCGTTATTGATTTTACTAGTACCAATTATATGCGTAGTAATATAAGTACCATTAAGTGGGACTTTGGCGATGGTAGCATAGTTATTGGCGATTCGCTAATTAGCCATACTTATACCCAAAGTGGTGTATATACAGTAAAGCTAATAATGACCGATTTGAATGGTTGTATTGATACATTTACAAGGTTGCAATACATAACTGTGTTTGGCCCTACTGCTAATTTTGCATCGGCGGTGCCGGGTAGTTGCCTTAACTCAGCTGTAGTATTTAACGACCTTTCCACTACCGATGGCACACACCCATTACTTACTTGGCAATGGAACTATGGCGATGGTACTACCCAAAGCTATACTGCTCCACCATTTGTACACCAATACATAGCACAAGGTGCATATTCCGTTTCGCTTAAAGTTATTGATAACTTTGGCTGTGTTGATAGTATTAATAAACCAAATTATTTTATTATTTCTAAACCCGTAGCTGATTTTAATACACCCGATACAGTATTTTGTCCTAACGTAAATTTGCAATTTACAAATGCATCTACTGGTCCTAGTTTGCAATATGTATGGTATTTTGGCGATGGCCAAACCTCAACTGCAACTAACCCAGTACACCAATATGCCAATGATGGTATGTACACAGTAAAGCTACACGTAACTGATCAGTACGGCTGTATGGACTCAATTACCAAAGTACAATATGTACTTATTGCAACACCACAAGCTAACTTTACTGTAAGCGATTCATTTAGCACCTGCCCACCACTGTTTGTACAGTTTACTAACAACAGTATTAATTATACCTCTACCAATTGGGATTTTGGCGATGGTTCAGTATCTAACAACCTTAACCCAACTCACTTTTATACCTCACCAGGTACATTTGTTGCAAAGCTTACAATTACAACTAATGGTGGTTGCATAAGCATTTACACCCGTACTATTATAGTAAAAGGCCCAAGTGGTACACTTTCATACACACCATTGCAAGGGTGCAATCCACTTACAATTAGCCTAAGTGCTAATACGAGTAATGCTACCAATTATGTATGGGATTTTAATAACGGGCAAACAGTAAGTACTACAAGTAGTGCCATTACATATACCTACACAGCTATTGGCAAATACTTACCTCGTATAATACTTAAAGATGATGCTGGATGCAGCATACCCGTACTAGGCCTAGATAGTGTAACCGTATATGGTGTTGACAATACACTAGCCTCATCAAGTTCATTGCTTTGCGATAGTGGGGTGGTAGCCTTTACCGCTACACCCGTAACATTAGATGTTATAAATAGTTACCTATGGAACTTTGGCGATGGCAATACTGCTACAGCCCAAAACCCTACCCATAACTATACAACTAATGGCAATTATACCATACAATGTATAGTAACTACACTGCAAGGTTGTAAGGATACCGCTACTTTGCAAGTGCCCATAAATATTATAAAAAGTCCACAAATTGCTGTAACAGGACCAATTGGTAATTGCATACCAGCAACGGCACAATTTAACACCAATATTATTTATAATGATTCTTCGGCTTTAAGTTGGAATTGGAATTTTGGCAATGGCCAAAATAATACCAACCAAAACCCACCACCTATAACTTACAACACAGCAGGAGCTTATGTAGTTACCAATATAGTAACCAACAGCAGCGGCTGCAAAGATACTGCAACCCTTACCTACAATGCCTATGCATTGCCCGTAGTAAGTGCCGGTGGCGATGTACAAATATGCCGATCCACTCCTACTCAATTATTAGCAACTGGTGCAAGTAGTTATGTATGGTCGTTAGGAACGGGGCTAAGCTGTACCAATTGTAACAACCCATTAGCTAACCCCGATAGTACATCTATATATGCCGTAACAGGTACCGATATTAATAATTGTGTAGCTAAAGATACCGTACAAGTAAAAGTAATACAACCCTTTGTAATGACACAAAGCCCTGGCACAGCCTTATGCTTAGGCAAAAGTATAACACTAGTAGCCACAGGTGCTAATAGCTACCAATGGTCGCCGGGTATAGGCTTATCAAGTACTACTGCACCTACTGTAGTGGCAAAGCCAACCGTAACTACTAACTACAGAGTAATAGGTAGCGATGCATTTAATTGCTTTAAAGATACAGGCTTTATTAATATTATAATAAACCCTATACCTACGGTAAATGCTGGTAACGACGTTACCATTATTGGTGGTGCTACCGCACAAATAACTACAACTACTACTGGCAGTGTTACCAATTATACTTGGTCGCCAACGGCTACACTTAGTTGTATTAATTGCCCTAACCCTATAAGCAAACCTATAGCTACTACTACTTACACGGTAGATGTAGTAAATAGTGGCGGCTGCAAGGCACAAGATGAAATAACTGTATTTGTACTATGCGATAAAGGCAACCTGTTTGTACCCAACACATTTTCGCCAAATGGCGATGGTATGAACGATGTATTGTACCCAAGGGGAAATGGTATATATGGCATTAAAACATTTAAAATATTTGATAGGTGGGGAGAGTTAGTATTTGAAAAAAATAATTTTTCGGCAAACGATGCTGCCAAAGGTTGGGACGGTACTTACAAAGGCAAAAAGGCACAGCCCGATGTATTTGTATATATAATAGAAGTATTTTGCGAAAATGGAAATGCATTGAGCTTTAAGGGGAATATAACGGTAGTGCATTAGATATAATGTGATAATGTGATTATGTGCTAATGAAGGAATTGGTAAGAATGTGCTGATGTGATAATGTGCTAATGTGCTAATGTGCTAATATGCTAATGTGCTAATGTGCTAATGAAGAAAATGATAAGAACTTTAAAAATAATAAAATGAAAACAAGTGTACTTATACTGGCTCAAATAATACTAGCAATATGCTTTGCTGCATTGCTTTGTATGCCATTAAGGGTTGCTGCACAAGATATTCATTTCTCACAATTTAGCGAAACTCCTTTGTTACGTAACCCCTCATTAGCAGGCATTTTTACTGGCGACTTTAGAGCCCAAATGGCACACCGCAACCAATGGAATAGTGTAACCACACCGTATATTACTAACAGTATTAATATAGAATCGAAATTAGGTGTTGGCAACAATAATGACTTTGTAACATTTGGTACTCAATTACTATACGATGTAGCGGGTAGTACCAACTTTAAATCGGTACATGTATTGCCCGTTATAAATTACCACAAATCATTAAGCTCCGAAAAAAACAGGTACCTCAGCCTTGGCTTTATGGGTGGCTATGTAAACCGTAGCATTGACCGTACCAAAATAACCACTAACAACCAATGGGGTAGTGGTGGCTACGATGCAAACCTGCCCACTGGCGAAACTTTTATTAACTCCAATTATGATTATTGGGATGCTACTGTTGGTACAACTTATAACAGTAATATTGGCGAAAGTGATGAAAACAATTATTTTGTAGGAGCTGCATTACACCATTTTACAAAGCCCAAAGTAGGCTTTTATGAAAATAGTAAACAAGTAATACCCACCAAAATTGTATTGTCGGGTGGATTAAAATACCACTTTGGCGAAGACAGTTATATAACTGTACTAGCTGATTATAGTAAGCAAGGCAGCTATACCGAAACTATAGGCGGTATGCTATACACCATTAACATGGTAAATGGCGTAAAGGAAACAAAATATGCCATACATGCAGGTGCTTTTTTGCGTTGGAAAGATGCTATAATACCAGTAGTAAAATTAGACTATAACCCTTTTGCAGTAAGCTTTAGCTACGATGCCAATATATCGCAATTAAAACCTGCAAGCCGTGGCCGTGGTGGCTTTGAAATATCAATATCGTACCTAGCCTTTAAAGAAAAATATAACAGTGCAAGAGATGCCGTTAGGTGTCCGAGGTTTTAAGTGGTGCCTATACCAATAAGGTTTCGTTTGTTAGGCTTCGGTTTTTGGGTGGGTGGATATTGAGCTAAATTACTTCGGTGGGGAGATTTGGCAATAACCATAAGTCTACAATTAGAAGAAGGGTTTAAATACCTTTTAAAATTGTCTATATTTAAGAAAAATCATTCTATTGAGTCACAAAAGAAAAAATTAAACTAAAACAATTCTTTTTTATACCGTTTAAAATAATTAAATAAATCAGTAATTAATTTAGGTTCTATATCATTACAGTTTGAAATGAAATCAGACCAGTTCCAAAAAGAAAAATTTGAGATAACATTTATAAGTCAAAAAATAAATGATAGTGTATTGAAATTAAAATTAGGAGTGGGTGGTATTGGGTTTAATTCAAAATTGAAACTAATAGATACTTTGCAATATTCATGGAAATCATTATCAGACTTCGATAAAAAAAAATTGGTTATTAATATCGATAGTATTTTACCCGTACTCACATTCACATCACCCGTAGGGCAACAGTTTGTTGCAATAGTGGTAATGCAGAATTTTGTAAAATAAATAATAATGAAGTGCCCTATAAAGATTGGTACATAAAACTTGGCATTGTACATTATTATATATACTCTTTAAAATTTGAAAAGTAACTCTCCCTTACCCCTCCAAATCCATTACCACTTCAAACTGCCTTTCATAGGCTGTTTCAAGTGTAGTTAGTTGTACTTTTACTTTTTTATAGTTGGCTTCGGTGGCAGCAAATTTATTTTTATCGCTGTATATATTGGGTGCGGCAAGGTCAAGCTCTAGTTGGGTTTGTTGCTGCTTTAAGTTAACAATTTGTTCTTCTTGTTGCTGCAATATGCGTTGTTGTTTTTGTAGTTCTTTTTTTGCTTCTTTATCTATTGGTTTATTAGCAGTGGGTATATTAGCCTCATTCTTAATAGCTAACTTTGTACCTCCCACTTCTAACTTCTTACTTCCCACCTCTAACTTTGTACCTCCCACTTCTAACTTCTTACTTCCCACTTCCAACTTCGTACCTCCCATCTCTAATTTCGTACCTCGTACTTCTACCTTATTAGCAGCTATTCGGCTTTGCCACTCCAAATATTCCTCATAGCCACCTTTAAATTCTTTTATTTTACCGTCTATTATTTCCCATATTTTATTGGCGGTTTTACTAATAAAATGCCTATCGTGGCTTACCATTATAAATGTACCATCGTACTTATTGAGGGCATTTATGAGTAAGTCTATACTTACCAAATCTAAGTGGTTGGTTGGCTCATCGAGCAGCAAAAAGTTAGCTTTGCTTACTATGGTTTTTGCCAAAGCAATTCTGGCTTTTTCGCCACCGCTAAGTACTTTTATTTTTTTCTCTACATCGTCGCCACTAAACAAAAAACAACCCAGCAAACTCCGTAATTCCATCTCCGTTTTTTGGCTACCGCATTGCATCATTTCGGCTATTATGGTATCGTCTACATTAAGGCTTTCTAGTTGGTGCTGTGCATAAAAACTTTCTACAATATTATGTCCCCATTTACGTTCCCCTTCAAATGGTTCAGTACCTACCACTACCCTAAGTAAGGTCGATTTGCCTTTACCATTTGCACCAATAAGGGCTATTTTGTCGCCACGTTCTATTTCGGCATCGGCACCATCTACTATATCCACCGTAGGAAAACGTTTGGTTACGTTTTTTAATTCGCACAATACTTTGCCGGGTATAACTTCGGCCTTAAAGTTAATTTTAAGGTTAGGCCGTTCAATGCTTGCCTCCTCTATACGGTCTATTTTATCTAATCGTTTTACTATGCTTTGTGCAGCTGCTGCCTTACTAGCTTTAGCTTTAAACCGTTCTACAAATCGTTCCTGTTGGCGTATATAATCTTGTTGGTTTTCAAAGGCACGTTGTTGCAGTTCCACTCGCATTTCCTTTTCGGTTTCATAATTATCGTAATCGCCAGTATAAAAGTGGAGTTCTCGTTGGTACAGTTCTACCACTTTGGTTACCATACGGTTAAGGAAATATTTATCGTGGCTTACAATTATAACTGTACCTTGGTAATGCTGTAAGTACTTTTCGAGCCACTCTATACTGGGCAGGTCTAAGTGGTTGGTAGGTTCATCTAGCATTAGCAAATCGGGTTGTTGCAGTATCATTTTGGCAAGTATAACCCTCATTCGCCAACCACCGCTAAATTCTTTAAAGGGGCGCTGTAGGTCTTGGTTTCTAAAGCCGAGTCCTTGCAATACATCTTCGGTTTTGTAGTCCATTTCGTAACCGCCAAGTACCTCAAATTCGTGTAGTTTATCGGCATAGTTCATTAGCAGTTTTTCATCTTCGCTGTTTTCCAAATCTTTAGTGAGTTGGGCTATTTCGGCTTCCAATATTATTTGCTGTGCAAATGCACCTTTGGCTACTTGTAGTATAGTTTCTTCTGTTTCCAGGCTTAAGAGGTCTTGGTGTAGGTAACCAATGGTAGTTTCTTTACTTTTTTCAATAGTGCCTTTGCTCGGCATCATTTGGTTGTTAAGTAACTTTAGTATGGTTGATTTACCAGTACCATTATACCCAATTAATCCTATACGTTCATTTTCAAATATTGACCAATTTACACTGTCTAATAATACTCTTGACCCAAACTCGAGGGTTACATTTTGTAAGGCTGCTAACATTTTGCAAATATAATAATAAAATGTGCTAAGAAACGAGGTGAGAAGTACGAATTAAGGAATTAAGAAATTAAGTTGGAGGTGAGAAGTTAGAAGTACGAATTATGGAATTAAGAAATTAAGTTGGAGGTGAGAAGTTATAAGTACGAATTAAGGAATTAAGTTAGAGATAAGATGTTATAAGTTGGAGGTTATAAGTTTGAGGAGTTTGGATTCATAATATTGAGTGCTAAAATTTTTCATTAGTAATTCACAATTGTCCATTATTGTTCTACCTTTGAGGTATGCTGTTTACCGATGTAGTAGGCAACGATGCCGTAAAACAAAAATTAATAACTTTAGTAGCACAAAATAGGCTAAGCCATGCCCTATTATTTGTAGGTAAAGATGGTAGTGGTGTGTTACCGTTAGCATTAGCCTTTGCTAATTATATAAGTCTTAATCCCTTACAAACAGACAGCATTAATGCAGCACCCGATATGTTTGGCGAAGTGGCCACTGTACAAGTCCCCACCACTATTGCCCAAGCCGATGCTTTTATGCAAAGCCACCCTAACTATGGTAAGGTAACAGCTATGGTACACCCCGATATACATTATACTTACCCCGTAATAATTAAAAAAACTGGCGACAAACCATTAAGTACCGAGTACATAAAACAATGGCGAACATTTATAGCTGAACAGCCTTATAGCAACGTATTTGATTGGTTGCAGTATATAGAAGCCGAAAATAAACAAGGCAACATATCGGCATTAGAGTGTAATGAAATTATAAGAAAGCTAAGCCTAAAGAGTTTTGAAAGTGAGTATAAAATATTAGTATTGTGGATGCCCGAATACTTAGGTAAAGAAGGTAATAAATTGCTAAAATTAATAGAAGAACCACCACCCAATACACTGTTTATATTAGTAGCACAAAGCGAAGAGCAAATACTGCAAACCATAATAAGCCGTACCCAATTGGTAAAAGTACCGCTACCACATAATGAGGCAATAATACAATACCTACGTGGTAAAACAGATGTAGTAAAAGCTATGCAAATAACAGGTGTATGCGAAGGCAATGTACGTGATGCACTACACTTATTACAAGCCGATGGCGATGATTGGCTCCAGCTTATAAAGGACTGCTTAAATGCCCTAAAAAAAACAAGAGCACAGGGTATGTTACTATGGGTAGCCAAACTCAATGAATTGGGTAGAGAAAGGCAAAAGCAATTTGTAAGGTACTTTATACATATTGTAGCTTTGTGCATAAGAGCCAATATTACAGGCATTAATAGCATTAATATTAGCGACAACGAAAGGGTATTTGTAAGCAAATTAAAAGATATTGTAACGGTTGATACACTGGAGGAAATGGCTATATTACTTAACGAACAAATATACCATATAGAGCGAAATGCAAATGCAAAGTTGTTATTTCATGCACTTATAATACGATTGGATTATATGGTAAACCATAAAAATAGTATAGCAATTGTATAACATAAGTCTGTAGTATTTTAATAAATCTCATTTTACGCATTTATAATTTGAACTTTTGTTATTTAATAATTAATACCCTACAACCCTGAAAGGGTTGAACTATACTAACGTTGGGTGTAACCCAACGAAACAACCCTACTATACAATGCATAGCCTAACTCAACCATAACAAGCAATAGCTTAACATAAACAGTCAAATTAAATACAACCCTGAAAGGGTTGAACTATACTAACGTTGGGTGTAACCCAACGACAAAAACGTAAAGCCCAACCTTATAAAAAAAGCGTTTGGCAAAGCCAAACGCAATATAAAAATTGTAGCGAGGATGGGAATTGAACCCATCTCCGCCTTAGGCGGATATGTATCCCTGCAAAATTAAAAACCTATTTTCTACAACCCTTTAAATAAAAAAACCCTCATTTTTATGAAGGTCTATTTTGTAGCGAGGATGGGAATTGAACCCATCACCTCAGGGTTATGAATCCTGCGCTCTAACCAACTGAGCTACCTCGCCAAAGTAAATTTTGGATTGCAAAGTTAACACTTTTTACCAAAAAAAAATTAATCTTTTATAAACAATGCTTTCAATTCTTCAGCATCATTCGGTTTCATTTTGCCACCCAATATAAGTCTAATTTGTCTGCGCCGCAGTGCACCATCGTACAATCTTTTTTCCTCATCTGTATTAGGTATTACCTGTGGTACAGGCCTTGGGTTGCGGTTAGGGTCAAGTGCTACAAAGGTAAAGTAGGCCTCGTTACTTTCGTATTTGTATTGCTGCAAATGATCTTCGCCCCATACCTTTATATATATTTCCATACTAGTAGTAAAAGCCCGAGTAACCTTAGCCTCTATATGTACAGTATTACCCAATTTTATAGGGTTTTTAAACGATATATTATCCACCGAAGCCGTCATGCTAGGTGCATTACAATGTTTGCCACTAGCAATACCAGCCGCTATATCCATCCAATACATAAGCCTACCACCCATTAAGTTGCCAAATACATTAGTGTCGTTGGGCAGTACCAATTCATTCATTATTGTAAAACTTGCCTCCGCATTTTTTGCTTCTACAGTCATTATTTATTTTTTTTGCAAAAGTAGTTTAATTAAACTTAAGTTTTTTGTTAAGCCTTATTATTGGGGGCTATCAACATTATTTATCTATTCAGCTACAGTTCCACGCCCACCTACAATCTATGCCTACGGCATAGGATTTTCGGTTAAGCGTGGCAGCCCATCACCTTACCAAGCATTGTTCAGCCTATGCCATACTAGTAATATTATAAGTACTATTTTATTTATGCCAAAGGCAATAAATAGAATACCTTAATAACAAAATAAATTGTGACCATAAAAAAAAGGAAGCACCCAAATGGGAAACTTCCTTTTTTACAAATTTTAAGTTGTTACTTACTATTATTCAACTATAATTTTCAATACTGCTTTTTCACCATTATCAATATTGTTAGCTTGTAACATATATATTCCTTTTGCTAGGTTATCAGTTTGTAATCTTTCAGTTTGTATAGCATTTACAATAATTTTAGTATTCAATTGTTGGCCTATTGTATTTACTAATATAAACTGTACTTTTTTACCAAGCCAAGTATCAGGCAGTGTAACCATTACATAATTAGTAACAGGGTTAGGGTATGCATCTATTTTTATTACTTTAGCAAAGTTTACTTTTCTTATATCACTGTATGTAATTGCGCCATTAATATCTATTATTTTTAACCTATAGTAATTAACACCTGTGTTAGTTGCCATATCGAGGTAGTTATAATTTTGAATATTATTACTATTGCCTTGCGCATTTAATGTAGTAAGGATATTAAAAGTAACGCCATTGCTAGATCTTTCAATTACAATATACTTAGTATTAATTTCCCTTGTAGTTGCCCATTTAAGTTGGCTATTATTACCCTCTTTGGTAGCAGTAAAGCTAAGTAAACTTACTGGCAATAATGCACCACCACTTAATGGTATAGTATATACAGCAGGGCTACTCACCTGACCCAAATTATCGGTAGCAGTATAATTAAATACAAATGCCGTACCCGTATAAGTAGGGTTAGGTGTAAATTGTAATGTAGCAGCTTGTGCAGGTGTAAGTACCGTACCAACAGCTAACGTAGTAACTACACCACCAATAACAGCAGTTACTGTACCTTGGCTGGCAGGAGGCATGCTACTTACAGTATAGTTTGTTATTGAAGTAGTAGCAGCTATGGTATTTCCATTATCACTACCTGTAAGTGCTGGTATATTATTAGCAATAGCTGTTGACTTAATAATTGTAAGGCTAGTAGTATTAGTTGCAATAGGAGCAGGGTCTACTACTAATATAGTGTAAGTAGCAGGTGCACTTGTGTTACCATTAGCATCTACAGCAGCGTAGTTAAATGTAACTGGGCCTTGGTAATTAGCAGCCGGTGTAAATTGAATGCTTGCAGCTTGAGCCGGTGTAAGTGATTGACCAACTGTAAGTGGTACACCACCAATACTAAGTACACCTTGGCTTGTAGGCGGTAGTGAACTTATTAGGAAATTGGTAACTGCACTACTACCAGCAGTTGCTGATAGAGGAACTGAACCAGTAACCACACCATTAACCAAATTACCTAAATTTTGAGCAGTACCATTACTACTTGCATAAGCACCTGCCGTGAGGTTATTAGCCACAGGTGGGGTACCCACCGGCAATATTGGGTTAGTGGCAGTTACAATTGGAATTGTATAAGGTGCTGGCAAACTTGCTTGTCCGTTATTATCAATACTTACAAAATTAAATGTACTACTTGCACCTGCTGCACATACAGTAGAGCCAGTGCTAGGGTTAAATTGAATAGTTGCAGCCTGTGCTGGTGTTAAATTCAATGGTAAACTTGCAGCAGTAATTGTAGTAGTTACTCCACCAATTACATAAGTTAAAGTACCACAGGTAGGCATTGTTGTAATTCTATAACCTGTTATAATACCTTGTACATCGCTACCACTAAGTGCAGGTATTGCAGCTGCACCACTACCTACTACTACTGGGTTAGTAATTGTGGGGTTTGCTACTGGTGGCGTATTTGTAATTGGTATTGTTACTGATGCTGTGTTGCTTACTGCACCACTATTATCGGTAGTAGTATAATTAAAAGTTTGGTTACCTACCGGGGTAACACCACCTGTAGCAGGAGTGTACACCAACTGAGAAGCTTGTGCTACCGTAAGTGATTGCCCTATAGTAACGGCGGTACCATTTAATGATAATGTACCTGATACTGGTAAGCTAGTAATATTATAATTAGCAATAGTGCCATCTACATCTGTACCTACCAAACCTGGCAATGTAGTAGCCCCATTAGTGTTAGGTATTGGAGTACTTACTAAGTTTTGAGCATTTGGAGGTAAGTTGCTTATAGGCGTGCTATAGCTACCAACTGAGCTTACTGCACCACTATTATCTGTAGCAGTAAATGTAAGAGTAGCAGTAGTTCCACCACCAGTTACAGCAGGATCAAAGTATATTGAGGCAGCTTGAGCAGGAGTAAGTGGCGTACCTACTACCAATGCTACTAGTTGTGCTTGAGTACAAGCACCTGCACCATTAGGGCAATAGTAATATATACCACTACTTGCAGGTGGTAGGCTTAATATTTGATAACTTGCTATTGTGCCATCTGCATCAGATGCAGTAAGTGGTGCAGCAGGAGTTGCAGGAGGATTGGGTCCAACTGGGTTATTAACTACATTGTTAGCAAT
Source organism: Chitinophagaceae bacterium (assembly GCA_043778255.1). GTDB lineage: Bacteria > Bacteroidota > Bacteroidia > Chitinophagales > Chitinophagaceae > JAYWGN01. The sequence goes on from JAYWGN010000047.1 coordinate 26,184, forward strand.
TGGTGGAGTATTAGCTCTAATTGGAATAGTAACTGTAGCAGTGTTGCTCACTGCACCTAAGTTATCGGTGGCTGTATATGTAAATGAAGCAGTAGTACCAGCAGCACAAGGTGTGCCTGATGCAGGGCTAAATTGTAAAGTTGCTCTTTCGGCAGGAGTAAGCGTAATAGGGTATGTAGCTATAACTGTGTAAGCTGCTCCTACACCTCCAACTTTATATTGTAACACTCCACAACTTGGTGCATTTATGTTATAACTAGCTATAGTGCCGTTAGCATCTGTAGCACTTGGTGGGTTAATATTTGCAAAACCGCTACCTGTATTAATTGGTGTGTTTGCTAAATTTTGAGCAACTGGTGCAGGGTTAGCAGGTGGTGTTCCTACTGGAGTTGTATAAGTAGCTGGTGTTGTACTTACATTACCATTATTATCTACCACGTTAAAAGTTAAAGTGGCATTTAAGCCAGTACCTGTAGTTGCTGGGTCAAATTGTAATGTAGCAGCTTGTGCAGCTGTTAGCGTAATAGGACCGTTTATTGCAACAGGAGTACAACTTGGCAAAGTGCCAGTAGCACAATAAAAGTATACACCAGTACTTGATGGCGGAACTGTAGTAATGTTGTAACTAGCAATGGTACCATCAGCATCTGTACCACTAAGTGGTGCAGCTACAGCAGCAATTGCCCCTGTATTTGGTACAGTAGGGTTTACGACTGTATTTGCAACCGGCGGGTTGTTAGTAATTGGTAAAGTGTAAGTTGCTGTATTGCTAACCGTATTTTGATTATCGGTTGCAAAATATGTAAAGGTTTGATTGCCTACTGGAGTACCAGGCAAAGGATCGTATTGTAAGGTTGCCATTTGGGCTGGTGTTAATACTGTACCAGCAGTAATTGTTGTTGTAACTCCACCAACAACAGCAGTAAGTGTTCCTGAGGCTGGTATAGTAGCTATTGTATAAGTAGCTATTGTACCATTAGCATCAGTAGCTACTAAGTTAGGAATACTTGTAGCGGCATTATTATTACTCATTGCAGGAGCAGTAATATTTTGTGCTACTGGTGGTGTATTAGCTAGTATTGGAGTACTATATGTTGCCGGAGTACTTATTTGTCCATTATTGTCTACCGAAGTATAGGTAAGGGTAGCAGTAGTACCAGCACCCGTAATAGCTGGGTAAAAGTATAAACTTGCAGCCTGAGCTGGTGTTAAGGGTGTGCCAACGGCTAAAGGTATTAATTGTGCTTGTGTACAAGCACCAACACCATTAGGACAATAAAAATAGGTGCCGGTACTAGCAGGCGGTAAACTTGTAATATTGTAACTAGTTACCGTACCATCAACATCACTACCATTAAGTCCTTGTACTATTGTTGCGTCGTTATAACTTGTAATTGCAGTATTTAATACGTTAGCTGCAGTTGGTGGTTTGTTAGTAACAGGTATAGCATAGCTAGCTGTATTACTTACTAAGCCAGTATTATCAGTACTTGTATAATTAAATGTAGCTGTACCTATAAATGTAGGGTTTGGTGTAAACTTAAGTGTAGCCATTTGAGCAGGTGTAAGTACCTGGCCAGCCGCTAATACTGTAACTACGCCACCTATAACTGCTGTAAGTGTACCTTGTGCTGCAGTTGGTACTGAACTTAAGGAATAAGATGCTATGGTGCCATCTGCATCGGCACCTACTAATGGTGCAATACTTGTAGCACCAGCATTATTTGCTATTGGCGAACTAGCAATATTGCTACTTACAGGTGGGTTACTAACTTCTATATTACCACAACCTAAGGTAGGTACATTATTAGTAGTAGTGGTAGCAATAGGCCCAAAGCCTGTATTGCCTACGCCTACACCACCATCGGTAGCGCCAAATTTTTGAGTTGCAGTATTGGCCGAAGTGGTATAAGTTAAACCTGAAATACCACCATTTACATTAGGGGCAGTAGTAACGGTGCAACTGCTCAATACAAAACCACCACCACCACCACCGCCAGGGCCATGTTCATAATAAGCTAATGCATTACCACCATTGCCACCTGTTGCAGATATTGTGTAGCCTATATTACCACCACAAACTGTGGTAGCTGCCAATACAATACTGCCCCCTGCACCACCACCACCACCGCCATCGGTATTGTTGGCTCCTGCTTGTATTCCTATGGCATTAGATCCATTGCTTGTTAATGCACCTGTACCAGTAAATGATTTTGCTTTAATTATGATAATACCGCCGCCAGTAGCTCCACTTAATGAAGCTTCTTGTGCAGCAGTACTGTTATTAGCATTTCCAGAGCCACCACCACCACCCATTATAACTCTACCTAATGCACGTTGTGCAAATGGACTACCACCATCGCCACCAACTGTAAGTAAAGATGACCAACTGTTACCACCTTTGCCACCAACACCTGCATTAGCACCACCACCACCACCGCAGTTATGCGAATTGTCTGATGGTGAACCGTCAGTAGAACCACCACCAGCATTGCCAGGAGCTCCACGACCAAAAGAGCCGTTTATATAACCCTCAGCTGTATTATCAACTCTTGCTGCTGTTGGTTCATCAAAAATATATCTTGGTGTACCTGCAATACCCTCACCTTTAGAGGCATTAAGTGTAGAGGTTGACATAGTACGTACATCTGTGTTAGCAAATGTATTATTACCACCATAATTAATTCCCGCACCACCTCTAAAGCCTTTTCCATTCATATTAATAGAGCCAGTGAGGTTAAATGTATTGGCTACTTCTAATATAACTACTCCACCACTTGTACCATTCCAAGGTGCACCTGTTAATGCTGCACTAACGGTTAGGTCATAGTATTTTGGTACTTTAACAACTTGGTATCTACGTATGGCAGTAGTTGCTGTATAGTTTTGGTTACAATAACCATACTTTAATGGGGCACTAAAGTTAATAGTAGTACCACTTACCGATGCAACATTAGCATATTCATAATACCCAACTGAGTTGGCGTTAGTGTAACCAGTAGCACTTGTAGTAGTTGCAATTGGTACTGTACCTACACCAGAACCGTCACCATATTGATCGGAGTTTGTAGTGTTAATATCAGCTCCTTGCATTTGTATTAGTACTACCAAATCTCCTGCCACAATAGTAGAGGCATTGCCTGCTGCATTAATAGTACCAACAGTTGTACTTGTAGCACCAGGTGTACAAGTAGCACCACCAGCACCAGGGTAATAACTATTAGCTATAAAATTAGCAGTGGATAAAGTAGTTGTACCAGCTGTTGGCATTACACTACATTGACTTACCCCAATATAACTATTGGTAAGTAATAGGAGTAAAAAAATAAGAGAGGTCAATTGTTTCATAAAAAAAATTATAAATTAATGATGTTAAAAACTATAACATTCCAATGACGCTAATTTTTTACAATTGGTTTCAATCATATTAACTTTTTTTTGCAAAAAAGTACATTTTCAATAAAATTGGGTGCTACTCGTAATTAAAATGTAGAATTTACTAATAGTAGTAGATAGTAAAATTACTAGAATTAAGGAAAAGTGTTAGATGGTAGAAGTGAGAAGTTAGAAGTACAAATTAAGAAATTAAGGAATTAAGTTAGAGGTGGGAGGTGAGAAGTTAGAAGTACAAATTAAGAAATTAAGGAATTAAGTTAGAGGTGGGAAGTGAGAGGTGGGAGGTAAGAGGTGAGAAGTACAAATTAAGAAATTAAGGAATTAAGTTAGAGGTGGGAGGTGAGAAGTGAGATGTGAGTGTTGAGATGAGAGAGGTGAGAGGTAAGAAGTGATAGGTAAGAGGTTGAAAGTGGGTGTTAGGGGTTATTGGTTTGATGGAGGTTTTTTCTAGTCTAAGTCTAATTCATTATCCCAGTCGGCTCTTACTGATAATTTTTTGGATATAAGGGTTACTAATTCTGGTTGTTTTTTGGTAGTGTAATAACTGCCCGTATCCCATAAGCCATTATTATTATCATCTTGCAATATGCGTAAGTCATACTCACCAGGTGGTAAGTTGGCTATAGTTAATTTTAATGATTTTAGTGGGTAGGTAAATGCAATATTGTCGTTTTGTACTAGCTGCAATATCCAATGTTGGGCAAGGTTGAGTGCATTAAACCTTATAGTTACTTTGCCATATTCTGTTATAGCTTTTGTAGTAAATTTTAAGGTATCTGTTTTTGTTAAGAAATTATTTTTTGAATCAGTAGCAAATGTATTTTGTATTATTAATCGGTAGTTAGTTTGTGGTGCCCAATTAGTTTTTAATGTTATTTCTTTTTTGTTGGAGTCAACTGTTATTTGCTTGCTTAGGTTTTGTTTGTATGTAGTGTCAGTAAGTGTTAGTTTATTAGTATCAATAGTTAGTGTTTTTTGGTTAAATATTATTTTTAAGTTACTCAAAATATCTTGCCCTGTTGCACTTAGGTTGGTGGAGTACTTTAGTTTATCTTTTGGGGTGGTTTTAGTATCATCTATTTTGGGTATTTCTTTTTCTTGTATGTAGGCATATAATTGCACATTAGTTATATTATTTGCTGCATTAATTGATGTAGCATTATACCCAAATAATTGCTTTGGCGATTGGTATTTTTTTTGTCCTCCTTCGTCGGCAATGGTGTATATGTTAAATGTTTTTGAGGGTAAGTTAATAAAGCTAAAGCTACCGTCGGCACTTAATTTGGTGTAGTACTTTGGTCGTTGTTTGGTTACCGCTGAGTCACTTAGGTTGTTATGTAATATTACAATTAATGTAGTATCTACTTTGCCCGTTTCGGCTAGTATTACTTTACCACTTATTTTGTTACTATCAATATAATTGCCTGTGCTAAATGTATATACTAGGTCATTTAATTTATTGCCTTCATTTACATCTTTTATTGCTCCATTTATTGCAATGCTATAGGTGGTATTTGCTTCAAGGCTATCTTTAAGTTTTATGGTTACGGTTTTTAGTTTTCCATTTATTTCGGGTGGTATATTGGGTAATGGCGATATTACAACTTTATTTATAGCATCTTCTACCTGTATGTATTCATCAAAGTTGAGGGTAATTGTTTTTTCTTTATTATTAAGTGCATTATTGGTAGGGTTTACTTTTAGTAATACAGGTGCTAGGCTATCTCTACTGCCACCTACTGGAGGCACTATATTGGCACACCCACTTGGTAAAGTATTAATTATAAATAAAAATGCAATTACTATTACTGCACTTAAATATTTGGTAAACATGTTGCAAAAGTACAAAATTAGTAGGGTTGCATAGTTGTATAAAAAAGTTAATTTTTGGCTAATTCAGCTGCCCATTCTTTAAAGTATGTTACTGCTCTTATTTCGGCAAAGGTATAATTATCGCCAAGGTTTTGCTTTATGGCACTATAGCCCGGTTCAGTATTACGTTCAATTGCTGCTAGTATAGTTTCTAACTTTTCGTCCGTTACAAAGTAGGAAATGGGTATCTCCCCTTTTTTTAAATAAGTACTCAAATGCCCTTCTATAGTGCTTTCGGCTAGGTATCTTTCTTTTGCTATATCGGGTATTGACATTCCTTTTTTATAAGCCTCAAAGCTAAGTGCTGCACTGCTTAGTTCGCTTTTTGGTGCTTTTGTTGGCTGTTGTAGTTTGGGATCGTAAGGCTTTATAGCATCATGTGCTGCTACAAATACTTCGTTATTGTAACTGGCTTGGTTAAGCTTTTGTAGCATTGTCCAAAGTTCTGTTTCGTATTTTTTTACTGTAGCAAGGTATATTTTTATTTTACTGGCTGCACCAATTTCTTTGCTATGTAGTTGCAAAGGTTGTAATATATAATTGCAAATTGCGCTGCTAAAATATAGTAATGCTTTATTGGTTCTACTTTTTATATTTTCTAAGTCAATTGGTTGCTTCGTAAATATTTGTTTTAACTCGGTTTGAAATTTTATAGCAATATCATTTAATGCAATTGCTTTGTTGTACATACTGGTAGCTGTACTAAGTGCTTTTTCCTGTTCAGGTATTTTTTTGGTAGGTATCAAATTTTTATACTGTTCCAATAACACAATCATTTTAGTGAAACTAAAAAACTGGATTAACTGGTTTTGCATATAAGCATCTTTTTCCATTGTTAATACTCGTTGTAGTTCATCTTCTTTTGCTTCTTCTTTTGCAAATGCAATTATTCTAGCATCTGTATTTATTGCTGTTCTATCTATTTTGCTTTGTAATGTAAGTCCTTGCAAACTAGTACAACGGCTTAAGGCTACATATACTTGGCCTGCTGCAAATGATTGGCCTGCATCAATTATAATTTTTTCAAAAGTAAGCCCTTGGCTTTTGTGTATGGTAATGGCCCAAGCTAGCCGTATTGGGTATTGTGTATAGCTGCCCAGTTCATTTTCTTCTATTTCGTTAGCATCGGTTATACTGTAGCGTATATTTTTCCAAGTTTCAGTTTTTAACTCATAGGGTGTTATGTCGTTTTCAAATACTGCTGTTATTTTATCTTTTTCTATTTTGTTAATGGTAGCCAATTTGCCATTGTAATATTTTTTTTCGGTGCTACTATCATTTTTTATAAACATTATTTGAGCACCTTCTTTTAATTGCAATTCCATATCGTTAGGTAGTAGCTTGTCGTTAAAGTCGCCCTTTACTTCACCTTTAAATGTTACTGTACTGGTGTTAAGTTTTGCCAGTTCTTTTTCATTAATATTGTTGGCTTTATAGTTATGTGTAGTTAGTACTATGGCCGTATTTTTTGAGGCTAATGATTCAGGCACATACAAATCATTCAGTATTTCCAAATCATCGTTGGTGGTATGGTTATTTCTTATTCTGTTAAGTATATCAATAAATTGTTGATCGGTTTGTCGGTATATTTTTTTAAGTTCTATATACAATGGTTTATGCTCCTGCATTACTTGGGCACTAAAAAAAAATGGGGTTTCGTAGTAGCCTTCTAGCAGTTGCCACTCTTGCTCTGGTACTACAGGTGGTAGCTGGTACATATCGCCAATAAGTAGTACTTGTACACCGCCAAAAGGCAAATGGTAGGTACGTCGGTATTGTCGTAATATGGCATCTATAGCATCTAACACATCGGCTCGTACCATACTTATTTCATCAATTATAAGTAGCTGCAATTCGTTTATTAGTTTACGTTTGTCGTTGTTAAATTTTATGTTTTTAAATAAGGTATGCTTATCAGATATATTTGCTGCACTACCACCAAACTTGCTGCCACTATGGCTTTGGGGTATGTAAGGGCTAAATGGTAATTGAAAAAACGAATGCATAGTAACGCCACCTGCATTAATAGCGGCTACACCTGTGGGTGCTACTACTACGGTATTTTTTATAGTATTTTCTTTTATATGTTTAAGAAAGGTTGTTTTGCCAGTACCAGCTTTACCCGTTAAAAAAATTGATTGGTTGGTATTATTTACCAACTCTACTGCTAGGGTAAATATGGTGTTGGTGTTGTCTTGTTGTGTTGCCATAAGTTATTAATCTTCGGTATGCCAATTGGTGTACAGGTAATCAAATAATTTGTTTTCTTCGGGTACTATTTTGCCATCGGCTTTAATAATAGCCACTGCAAATTGTAGTAATTTGTGCTGCTCATTTTGTGTAGTAAGTGTGTGGTAAGTATCCATATTGCTATGCATAAATGCTTCATAATCTGTTAAGGGTAATACGGTAAGAAAAGCCAATTCCTCATCTAAATTTTTTGTGAATTGAAATTCATTTTCTAACCACTTTTTAATGATAGCATCTTCTTTTTTATGCGGTTCACCATCAACCATACTGAGTAGCATTAATATATTGTAGCCTGCAATTTCCTTTGTCATTATGTAGTAATTTTGTGCAAAATAATATTTATTTTATTAATAATAATCTACAATTTTAATTATACCTATAATGCAACCTATACTTTACTACTGTTACGATGCTTACTGTGGTTGGTGCTTTGGCAATAGAGATACAATGGCACAAGTTTATAAAACATATAATACAACACTAAGTGTAGAAGTATTAAGTGGTGGTATGGTAATAAATGCTACCCCAAAGCCAATAAGCCTTACTGCCGACTACATAAAAAATGCTTATGGCAATGTGCAAACTGCTACTGGCTGCACCTTTGGGGCCGATTACCTATGGCACATTAACAACCCCCATAAAAGCGATTGGTACCCTAGCAGTGAAAAACCTGCTATTGCTATGAGTGTATTTAAAGATACATACCCTACAATGCAATTGCAATTTGCAAATGATTTGCTCTATGCTTTGCATTACGATGGTAGAGATTTGTGTGACGATGAAAGTTACCGGCATTTATTGGTAAAATATAATATTGATGCAACTACATTTTACCAAAAAATAAAAGAAAAAACCTATAACGATGCAGCCTATGCAGAGTTTAAAGTATGCCAGCAATTAGGAGTTAAAGGCTTTCCTACACTGTACTTACAACTACCCAACAAAGCCGTACATGCTATTACCAATGGCTATACTAGCTTTACTATTATAAAGGAACGTATTGATTTGTTATTGACTCCTTAACCCCAAATTGCCTACCTATAGCAATACCTGCCAAGCAGTAGTTACATCGTTATTGTCAAGCAATTGTTTGGCGTAAGTATGTATTTCCATTTCCATTTCGGTAGGGTTAATGCTGTAGTATTGTACTATTTGCTTTAGCCTTTTATCGTTAAAGTTTGCATCTATTTGCGGTAGGGTTGTTACATTAGCCAATTGCCCTAAGTTGTTGCCTGTAAGTATAGTGCTATGCCTAATGCTTTGTGGCAGGGCATTTACACCTATTCCTAATTGTGTGTTGGGTTTAGCTACTGTAAACATATTGGTACTATCTACCTTGCAATACCAATCGCCTCCTAGCCTTGCTATGTGGTTTGTTTTGGTTTGGTCTATAGTGTTATCGGTATTAAGTATTGCATCGTTTATATGCATTGTAATTACCTCTGCTATTACTAATTGGCCGGCTCCACCTTGGTTACCCATACTTTTTACTTCAAGTACTTTGCATTCCATTTGTATATTACTTTCGGCTACTCGTGGTGGCTTTATATGCAAGCTAGGTAGTGCCGTAAAACCTGCTTTTTCAAACTCATTAACACCTGCTGGGTATTCGCAACTACTCAAACTCATTTGCTGTACCATATTATAATCCACTATATTAATTACTACTTCGGGTACGGCTATTACATTTTGTAGGGTATGTTTGGTAGTATTATCTCTACCTCGCCTTGCTGGCGAAAATATTACAATTGGGGGTTGGCTACTGAACACATTAAAAAAACTAAAAGGACTTAAATTTACTTCGCCATGTTCATTAATAGTACTTGCAAAAGCAATAGGACGTGGCGCTACAGCACATTGTAAGTAATTTTGTTTTTGGGCTGTGGTTATGTCGTTAAATTCTATAGTCATTTTATTTACTTATTTTTGTTGCCATTGTAAGGTATTAAATAAGTGCTGTATATCTTTTAATACAAATGCAGTAACTGGCCGTGTACTATCTTCTTTTGGTTGAGCATCGTAGTACATTGCTCCACGTAAAAAGTGTGTAACACTATCCGTCATAAAAAATTGAATAGGGCTAGCAGCATCGCCACCAGCCTTAAATAATATACCATTAATATTATTGGGCGAATGTATAATTTCGTTTTTAATATCGGTTGATTTGTATATATGCTTGGAGGTTAAGTTAAAGGCATCTTCCTTTAATTTTTCAAAACTATTTGCGCCTATTGAGTCTTTGTAAATACCAGTTAGGGGGTCTTTTTTTTTATAGGTTGATGATCCATTTATGCTGTTGTAGCTAATATATATTTTGCAATTATACTTGGGATAGCTAATATTAATCCAATCATTATTATTGGTTTCGGTATCAAATATGCTACTATCTTTTTCAATTACGGCATCGTTAGCATACTCAAAAGTATAAGGGTAGTTGGGTTGTGTAAACTTAGTGTAAGTACGTACAGTAGGCAGTTGTATAGCAAAGTAACCCTGTGGCTTAGGTTGGTAGTCACTATTGCAAGCAGTAGCAATTACAATACTTATAAGTAGGCTACAGCATTTTAATTTCATATTAATTAGGTACAACTTTTATTTTTTTAACTCTATTTTTTTCTAATTCTAATATAGTAAATGCATAGCCGTGGTAAGTTATAGTTTCATCTTGGTTGGGTATTCGTTCGGCTATTTCAAATACTAAGCCGCCTAGTGAGTCACTCTCACCACGTATTGCATCAAATGTAGTAACGGGTACATTCATTTTTTTGCACATATCGTTAATCATAATTTTACCATCAAATATAAAATTATTTTCGTCCTGCAAATTTTCGTTGTTATCTTCTTCATCAAATTCATCTTTTATTTCGCCTATTATTTCTTCCAATATATCTTCTAACGTTACTATGCCACTTGTACCGCCAAACTCATCAACTACTACTGCAATATGTATATGTTTTTGTCTAAACTCTTGTAGCAAATCTTCTATTAATTTTTGTTCGTGTACAAATACGGTAGGTCTTATAAGTGTTTGCCAATCGTAGTTTGCATCTTGGTGTAAGTGTGGCAACAAATCTTTAGTGTATATAATTCCTTTAATTTCATCTAAGGTATTTTTATATACAGGTAATCGGCTATAGTGAAGCTCTTCTACTCGTTTTATTAAGGCCTCAAAAGTGGTATTTATTTCTATTCCATTTACATCTAAGCGTTGCCTCATTACTTGCTTTACGGTGGTATTACCAAATTTTCTTATACCTTTTAGTATCTCCTTTTCTTCGGCTGTTGCCTCGGAGTCTGGTAATTTATCAATAGCAAAATCTAGTAATTCGCCATCAATTTTTGGCTTGTTTTCGTTGCCAAATTTACTATCTAAATTGTCGCTTACTTTAATAAGGGGTTTGCTAATATTGCCAAATAACAAATAAATAATTTCTACAATAAATGATGATTGGTAGGCAAAGCGAATATTATTTTGGCTTGCCCACACCTTAGGTAATATATTGCCAAATAGTACTAGCATAAGGCTAATAATACCAAACTCAACCAAAAATAAAAGGGTTCGGCTTATTACATATTTATCGAAAAAGGAAACAATAATATAGTTGGATAATATAATAATAGCAATAGTAAGTACAATGTTGGCAATGGTAATAGCTCCTAGTAAGCCTTTGGGGTTTTCTAAAAAACTAACAATTCTTTTTGCTGCATCGTGTTGTTTGGTTTTGAGCATACTAATATCTTTGTAAGTAAGTGAAAACAGGGCAACTTCGGCACCACTCACAAAAAACAAAAAAAGTATTAATACAACCGTAAGTGTAATTAATATAGCACTTGGTGCAATACTAATAGCTAGGTATTGTTGTGAACAATTGAGTATCGAAAAACTATCCAAAGTAGAGTGTTAGTTTTGTAATTATTAATAAGTTCAAATATAGTACAATTGCAGTAGTAATGGTAAAAATGATAGTTGGTACTTTAAATATTAATCAGATTTTTTTTAACGTAGTGAAAAAAAAAAATTACAATAACTCATCAGTATGTGGCAATGGAGGTACTTCAGTTTCGGGTTCATTATCGGGGTAGCCTGTCCCTTCTTTGGCTCTTTTGTCGAGCATTATAAGGTTATCGCCTATTATTTCGGTAGCAAATTTTCTTTGCCCATCTTTATCATCCCAATTACGAGTTTTTAATCGGCCTTCAATATATACTAGGCTGCCTTTGTGCAAATATTTATCGGCTAGTTCGGCTAAGCCACGCCACAGTACTACGGTGTGCCACTCAGTTTGCGATATCAGTTTACCCGTTTTATCTTTAAAGGTTTCGGTGGTGGCCAACGGAAATTTTGCAACGCCAATATTGCCTTCCAAAAACTGAATATCGGGGTCTTTACCTAAGTTGCCAATTAGTACTACTTTGTTAACACCTCTCATAATTAATTGTATTTTTTAATATTAATAAAAATTATGCTGTAATAAAGATACTGTATTTATTTAATCAAATAGTTGTTGAAAGCTATCATTTTGCAAAAAATTATTAATAATAGCAGGGAACGATAATTTTGAAAATGCATTTTTACTAACCCAATTATAACCTTTAATATTAACCAATGTTGGTATAGTTATGCATACAAATTGTGCTGTTATATATTGGTGTGTAAGCTTTTGTAGGTAGGGTATACTTGTACTTATTATTTTATAATTAGTTATGCCTAATTGTTGTAAATATTTTTTTTCGGTATTAGGCTCTTCCATACTAACAAATTCATAAAGGTCTTTCCACACATCGTTTTCGGTTCGTTGGTGTACTAATATTTGTTTAGCGTAGCTAATTATATAGTAGGTAAAAGTTCTTTTTTTAATGTAAACTTTTTTAGTTTTTACGGGTAGTTCATATACCGTGTTAGTTTGGAAGGCTATACATTTTTTTTGCAAAATGCAGTTGCTACAACTAGCTACTTTGGGTTTGCAAATGGTAGCACCAAAGTCCATAATAGCTTGGTTATAATTGGCTGCATCGTTTGTAGGCAAAAGGCTTTGAGCAAGTATAGCAAAATGTTTTTTACCTTCGGTACTATCTATTGGAGTGGCATTGCCAGTATAGCGGCTTAGTACCCTATACACATTACCATCAACCACTGCATAAGGTAGGTTATAGGCAAACGAAGCTATAGCAGCAGCAGTATAATTACCCACCCCTTTAAGTGCCAATATTTCATGGTACAGTGTAGGAAATCCTTTACCTACATTTGCTATTTGCCTTGCAGTAAATAATAAATTTCGGCAACGGTTATAATAGCCCAAACCTTCCCACATTTTAAATACAACATCATCTTTAGCACTAGCCAAATCAGTTATAGTTGGAAAGGAATGTATAAAATTTTGGTAGTATTTAAGTCCTTGTTCAGCCCTAGTTTGTTGCAATATTATTTCGCTAAGCCATATTTTATACGGGTCTTGTTCGCCTTTCCATGGTAGTTGGCGTTGGTTTTGGGTGTGGTGCCAGTGCAATATATTTTTGGTAAAGTAATTCATAACAAGTACTTAATTATATGGTTTTCAGTTATTTAGGTAAAATAAAGCCAGTTTGTAATTTTTATTTTTTTAATTATTTTTATAAAAATTTGCAAGGTTCAATATTTTGTTATACATTAGTAATCAATTTATTACAATTAATCTATTATGAGAAAAGCAGATTTAATCAACATTATAGCCGACAAAACTGGTATTCCTAAAGTGGATGTATTGGTAACTATTGAAACTATGTTTAAAGAAGTTAAAGATAGTTTAATTAAAAAAGAAAATATATACATTAGAGGGTTTGGCAGTTTTATTATAAAAAAAAGAGCAGCAAAAATAGGGCGTAATATTAAAAAAAATACTGCCGTAGAAATACCCGAACATTACATACCTGCATTTAAACCCGCTAAGGAATTTGTACAAGAGGTTAAAGCTAATACGGTAACTGACTAAGCCTTGCTAGTACAATTTATAATGTAGTATTATGTAGCAATTATTATAACTTTGTAACCAAAAGTTATTTAATTAGTATGCTAATTGCAAATCCTATATACGATGTGGTGTTCAAAAAGCTAATGGAAGATGAGCGAATAGCTAAATTTTTTATTGGAACTTTACTTAATTTACAGGTGGTTGACCTTGTAATAAAACCAACAGAGTACTCCTATAAGGGCGAACTTAATTATGATGACCCAGAGGATATAGAAATACTAAACGATAGAATAAAAAAGCGTTATTCAATATGGGTATACAGGCTCGATTATGTAGCTACTATAAAAACTAATACTGGTGAACTTAAGAAGGTACTTATTGAAATTCAAAAAGCCAAGAATTTAATTGATATAATGCGATTTAGAAACTACCTAGCCGAACAATACAAAAAGGTAGATATAATAGATGGTGTAAAAGTAGTATTGCCCATAACAACTATATACATATTAGGCTTTAAACTACCTCAAATACTTACACCAAGTGTAATGATAGAACGAAAGTATAGGGATATGATAACAGGTGATTACTTAACCTCTACCGACGAATTTATAGAAAAAATTACACATGATAGCTTTATAATACAAGTAGAAAGAATAACCGATAAATACCAAACTAGGTTAGATAAACTATTGAGCATATTTGAGCAAGCCAACTTTGTAGATGATGATACGTTGGCAAAAATATATAAGCACGACACAGATATAGTTGAACTTAAATTAATAACCGATATATTACATTACTCTTGTACTGACCCCGAAGAAAAAAAGAAAATACAAAACGAGCAAGAAGCCATTAGGGTAATGGAAGCGCTTTATGGAAACAGCAACCAAAAATTGGCAGAGAAAGAAAAAGAAGTAATTGCAATGGAAATAGAAATTATTGCTAATAAAAAAATAATAGCTATTGATAAAATTACCATAACTGAGAAGGAAAAAGAAATAACAGAAAAAGAAAAGGAAATAACAGAAAAAGAAAAGGAAATAACAGAAAAGGATAAGGAACTAACAGAAAAAGAAAGGGCTATTTTAGAAAAAGAAAAAATTATAGCCGAACAAGCAAAGCTTATTGAAAGCTTACAAAAAAATATAAATAATAGTAAATAAAATAAATTGATTACAAAACAAATAGCCGTACTCATAATTTCAATTACACTAGTAGGTGTAATGTTTTTTTTGGGTAATACCAAATACCCACAGCAAAAAATAAAAGCGATACAGCAAAGTCTTATTACAATGCAAACTTTAGAAACAGAAAGTTTGCAAACCCTTACTGCACCTCAGCAAAAGCACTGGAAACACCTTACCGAAACTTTACAAAAAGCGACCACCGATACAGCAAAAATTAGAGCAAATGATGAGCTATTTACATTTTGGGGTAAGGATGCCAAAAACGATGAAATAGCCGTATTATACTTTGCCGAAAAAGCTAAATTGGAAAACTCGGAAAAAAACATCACCTTTGCAGCCAATTACATTTTAGAAGATTGCATAACGAATAGTAGCGATTTTGTAAAAACTGGGTTTAAAGCCACTGTAGCAAAGAGTTTGTTTGAAAAAGCACTTGCCATAAACCCTAGTAATGACTCTTTGAATGTAGGACTTGGTGGTTGTTATATATTTGGTGCAGGTGGCAGTAACCCTATGGAAGGTATAAGCAAAGTACTAGCAGTAATTACAAAAGATAGTACAAATGCTTATGCTAACAAAATGTTAGGCTATGGTAACTTGCAAAATGGGCAAACTGATAAAGCTTTAAATAGATTTATAAATGCTTACAATTATAACAATAACGATGTAGGGTTGGTACCCTATATAGCAATGTTGAGTAAAAAGTTAGGAAAACTTGAACTTGCCAATGAATGGTTACAAAAAGCAAAAGTTATATTTGCCAATGACCCTAACCTTGTACAACAAATAGAAAATGAGTTTCAGTCGTCGAAATAAATATTTATTAACTGAATTAAAAAAAATTAAGTATGCCTTGCGGAAAAAAAAGAAAACGTCATAAGATAGCAACACACAAACGTAAAAAAAGATTGCGTAAAAATCGTCATAAGAAGAAATAAGTAATATTTCATCTTGAGTATGTTATATATGCCGAATTGTTGTAAACAGTTCGGCATTATTTGCTGTACCAACACTTTGTACGTTTTGTAACTATTTATTAATTTAACTAATTTGTTAGTATAATGGTTATGCTAATAGCTGTATGCCTCACTTTAGCAATTATGCTATTAGTAAATGCAGTTATTTGTACAATACATTTTTTGGTAAACCCAACTCAATTAATTTTTACCTCTATTTTATTTAATGTAATTAAATGCCATCAAAAGCATTTTACCCAAAAAAATAAAAAGCTACTAACGATGATTGGCTAACAACAACGTAAAGTATAACTTAAAAGTATGAAAATGTGAATAAGGAATTAATAATAAATACTAATGCAAACGGAATAGAAATTGCATTATTAGAAGAAAAAAAACTGGTAGAAATACATATAGAAAAGCCCGACTCGCAATATATAGTTGGCGACTTGTACTTAGGTAAAGTAAGAAAACTTGTGCCTGGCAACAATGCAGCTTTTGTAGATGTAGGCTTTGAAAAAGATGGGTTTTTGCATTATACGGATTTGAGTCCATTTGCAAAATCGTTACTTAAATTTACTCACTTAGCCATTAATGATAATAGCCCCAACGGCTTTAACTTCAACAACTTTACTATAGAACCCGAAATAATAAAAACGGGAAAAATAAATGAAGTGCTTGCTGGTAAGCCTAATGTATTGGTACAAATATTAAAAGAGCCCATAAGCGCCAAAGGCCCAAGGTTAAGTTGCGAAATATCGTTGCCTGGTAGGTTTATAGTACTTACACCATTTAACGATATAGTAGCTGTAAGCAAAAAAATACACAGTGCCGATGAACGTAAACGACTGCAAAAAATAATGGAGGCCATAAAGCCAAAAAATTGTGGCGTTATAGTACGTACTGCTGCCGAAGGTAAGCTAACAGCAGAGCTACACGAAGATTTGAATAACCTAAGCACCACTTGGACCAAAATACAAACTACACTGAAAGGTGCTGTAGCACCAGCAAAAATACTAAGCGAAACCACCAAAACAAATAGCATATTACGTGATTTGCTCAACGAATCATTTAACAGAATAGTGGTAAATGATAAAAATTTATACAACGACACTAAAGCCTATATACTTAAAGTAGCACCCGAAAAAGCTGATATTGTAACGTACCATAACTCGGACTATCCAATATTTGACCAGTATGGAATTACAAAGCAAGTTAAAAGTGCCTTTGGCAAAAATGTAAACCTCAACAGCGGTGCTTACCTAATAGTAGAACACACCGAAGCCCTACATGTAATAGATGTAAATAGCGGCTATAAAAGTGCCAATAATAACCAAGAGCAAAATGCCTACGAAACCAATATAGAAGCCGCTGCCGAAATAGCACGACAACTAAGGTTGAGAGATATGGGAGGCATAGTAGTAGTGGACTTTATAGATATGAAAAACCCCGACAATAGAAAAAAACTGGGTGATGCTATGGAAAATTTTATGTCGTTGGATAGAGCCAAACATTCAATACTGCCAATATCCAAATTTGGGTTAATGCAAATTACAAGGCAACGTATGAAGCCTGAAGTAAACATTAATACAATGGAAATATGCCCAAGCTGTAATGGTACAGGCAACATATCGTCGGCCTTGGTGTTAGAAGATGAAATAGAACAAAACTTAGCTTACTTATACACACATAACCATGCAAAACTAACCTTGCAGGTACACCCAATTATATATGCTTACCTTACCAAGGGGCTATGGTTTAGTAGCAAGCAGTGGAAATGGCGAAAAGCCTATAAACAAAAATTACAAATAGTGCCTAATAATGTGCTGCACCTTACGGAGTACCATTTTTACGATAGTAATGAGGAAGAAATAAAAATTTAACTGATAATAATAGTACAAAATTAAAAAGCTGCTACACATAATAGGTAACAGCTTTTTTTTTTACAAAGCAGTACAATTTTTAAACAAATGTTAAAAAAGGGAATAATCACAATTTTCTATTAATTTTTTGTAACTTTAATTATCAAAAACCTGCATAGCTATGTTTGCTATGTATAAACCTATATAACTATATGATCGCATTAATTATTATTACACTAGCATTATGTACCCTACTATTAGTGTACTTGTACAAATGTTATAAAAAAAGTAACCTCAAGTACAATCAGTTACAAAATGAGTACAATCAATTGCATAATAAAAATGAGATGCTCAACATTAGCCTAACCGAAAAAGTAGACGAAAACGAAGTATTGTTAATGGAAATTGATCTGTTAAAATCAATATATAAATCCAAATTATTATCAATGCATTATAGTACCAACCAACATACAAAAGTTGGGTAGTAATAAGTTGTTGTTTATTTTTTTATATTTTTTTTACAATACCAAATGCTCTCTATGCTTTATAGTATCATTGGTAAGTACGGTTACTAATTGTACTTGGTGTATGCTTTTTATTTGGGCTATTATTATTTGCAACTCCAGTTGCGATACAAAGTCGCCTTTAATGAGCCACAAAAAATCGAGGTGTTTATACTGAGGTAACAAATACTCCCCATCAAACTGATTGGCGTATATGTAATGGGTAAGACAAGTATTTACAATTTGGTATTCATACACTGCAAAGTAGTAATGTCGTTCTTTTTTTAGTAGCTCTATTTCGTAAGTGGTATTGTTTCTAAAGTCAAAATGTAAACTTTTATTCACTTGCCAACAAAAGTGATAATCCTTTATGGGAGCTACTATGCCCAGTAATTGCACATCTTCAAAAAAGCTGTTGGTAGTATAAGTATTGTCAAATTTTATTTTCATACGGTACTAAAACACAATATCGTATTGTATTATTTTATCCTTACGTTGGGTTACTAATTTGGTGGCATCGCCTTTTTTAAAAGTACCTAATGCTTTCATATAATTTTCTACACTTGTTACTGTATTATCGCCTAGTTTTATTACTATATCACCGGGTTGTAAGCCAAGTTTTTGTGCTAATTTTCCATCACTAACGCCATCAACTTTTACACCACTACCACTATAAGTATAATCGGGCATTATGCCAAGACTTACTGTAAATCGGGTGTTGCTACCACCCATAGCAGTTTCTTTTGTTTTGGTAAATGTTAGTTTGGGTTTACTATCTGTTTTGCCAATTATACTCAATATGTATTTTATTAAAATGTCCTCGCCAGAGTAGTTTATTTTATCATAATCATCGGTAGGTTTGTGGTAGTCGCTATGTGTGCCCGTAAAGAAAAATAGTACCGGAATCCCTTTGCGGTAAAAGCTACTATGATCACTGGGGCCGGTACCACTACTATCGAGTTTGGGTTGTAGTATACTCCACTTGTCGGTAGTGGTAATAACCTCACCCCAAGTAGGCGATGTGCCAAAGCCGCCTATGGTAAAGGCTTTGGTGCTATCGTTAAGGCGGCCTACCATATCCATATTTATCATATAATTAATAGTACTTGTATCTATTGTGCTGTGTTCTATAAAGTATTTACTACCGTACAAGCCTAACTCCTCACCACTAAAGTTGATAAACAAATAATTGTTGTTCGTAAATTTTGAAGTTTTTAAAAGCCTTGCCATTTCAATAGTAGCAGCTACACCACTTGCATTATCATCGGCTCCATTATGTATCAGCTTTGGTTCGCCGTTATAAAGGCTATTATGATCTTCGCCATAGCCTAGGTGGTCATAATGTGCACCTATTATTATAGTGGTACTAGCTTTATTATCTATATATCCTATTATATTAGTACCAGTTCTTTTTTTATTATTTATAGCAATTTTTAATTTTATTTCTACGGCCTCATTTATACTTTTTATATACTTTTTAAATGCCTCTTTTGTTAGGTACACAAGGGCAATTTTTTCGGGTATTTCATTTGCTTTTTTGTCAAATAATAAATTGTCGTTAAGCTTAGCTGAGCTGTTATAAAGTAGTATTGCAGTAGCACCTTTGGCAATATATTCTTTAATTTTTTGGTTAAGTATAGGTGTTATATCAAAGTGTGGATTGCTCTCGTTTTTTACTAGTTCATCTTTAAGGTCGTAGAACCAAGTGGTATGTGCATCTTTCAGTATTGGTGATACTATTTCGTTAACCTCAGCATTGCCACTATTGTTGAGCGGAAAGTAATCTTTGTAGGGTTGTAAGCTTACATCGTTAATATAAAAGGTAGAAAAATTTTCAAACTGTTTGCCTTCATTTACATCAAAGGTTTGAAAGTAGCTGCCATTATCCCCTTTCGGCAAAATGCCGATGCTACTGTACTGATTTTTTATATAACTAGCCGCCAACTGTTCGCCAATAGTGCCTGTTCGTCTGCCTTGTAGGCTATCACTAGCTAATATTTGCAAGTGCTGTTGCAGGTTTGTTACTAAGTTTGGTAATTCAGTTTCAGTAAGTTTTTTATTCTTTTTTCTTTTTTGGGCAAATGCATTTGCCTGAAATATAAATAAAATACTCACCAATAATAAGGAAACTTTCATGCTGTTTATTTTTCTTTGCTTAACACAAAATTAAGTTTGGTTTACGGCATTTAGTCATTTACTTAAGTAATTATTTTTTTAGCGTAGCTAAATACATTACACAATAACTATATTTACATTTACTATGAAAATTTTATTATCATGTGCTTTTATACTTTCCATTTTTTTTGCTTGCAAAAAACCAAAACTTATAGATGAACCGCCCATTACCTATACCGATATGTACACTATAGTTGGGCGCAAAATTTATAACTACAACACCCCAAAGCAATATATTGGTGCCAATGCCTTACATACATTTGGTGGTGGCAGTTATGATATGAATAGCTGGAAACTTGATATTGTAAGGGAGTTTGTAGGCAATATGCGAGATAACCCACTTACAGGTGCAGTACTGCAAGATGCTACGGGCAGCTACCTCCACCCTCTGCAAAAGGTGGTTGATAGTAATAGATTGCAAGGTAAAATTACGCTACTTTGCCCCTTTAGGTGGGATGGTACAGTTGCTACCGAATATACAGGCAAACGACCAACTACTGTAAGTTGGTATGCAGCTCATAAAGCCAAGCTTATGGAGTGGGCAACACACTTTAAAAACCAGCCCGATGTATGGCTCGAATTGTGGAATGAACCTTACCGATATGACCGTACAGATGGTTATACTGATGCTATATGGGTAGCCGAAATGAACGAAATGGTAGCCACAATAAGAACCACAGGTAACACCAACATTGTACTTGTACCAGTAGCCGAACAGGGGCAAGATGAGTCCGTATTGATAAATAAAGCATGCAGTTTTTTACAAAATAAAAAAAATATATTGTTTGATATACATGCTTACGAAAAATGGTTGCTAGTGGCTAATAGTGCTATGGGTAATAGGTTACAGCAATTGCAGCAATATAATATACCAGTACTATTTGGCGAAACTGCACCTGTAAATGCTGGAGTATTAATGAACCCTACACCACTACTGGATAGCCTATATAAGTATGGCATTAGCACTTGTGCTTGGCTTTGGAAATACGATACCAACGACCAAGATGCACTGCTTACAACTAACGGAATGCCCAACAATACTAATAATAACAATTGGGGTAGTAGCTATAAGTTATTTAGCAGTAAGCCACGTAACCCTTAATTTTTTTTATATTAAAATTTTGTATCAATAAAGTAAGGTAACATTTTACGCCATGTAGGCCAATCATGTGTAATATCGGTACCCCAAATATCAATTATATGCCCAATTCCTTTGCTTTGCAATACACCCGAAAATCTTCTGTTGGCCTCTGGATCTTCATAAGCACCACTGCCGGTGGCTAATACAATTTTGCCATTTCTTATTTGGGTTAATGTATCGTGGTTGGTAAGGTTTGGTATATAATGTATGGGTGAGTTAAAATATACTTCGTCGTTATAAAAGCCTTTGCTGTACTCGGTTAGGTCGTATACACCACTCATAGCTATTACCCCATTTATGAGGTCGGGTCGTTTGAGGTACAGGTTCATACTATGCAAAGCACCAAACGAGGCCCCACTTATTACTACTGGTGTTTCGGGGCTTGTATTGGTTTTTATAAAGGGTATTACCTCATCGTATATATAGTTGTTGAACTGTTGGTGTCGTTCTATTTTTTGGTGGCCACTTATATTATTATTTAGCCAACTTTCGTTGTTAATACTATTAACCGAAAAAACTTTTATTTTACCCGTATTTATAAAATGAGCCAAGGCATCAATTAATTGAAAACGTTCATACTCCAAGTAATCGGCAGCAGCTGTAGGTACTAATAGTAAGGCAAAGCCACTGTAGCCATAACTTACTATGGGCATATCTTTATGTAGGTTATGGCTGTACCAACTCATTGTATGTTTTTCCATAGTTTTTATAATTTTAATAAAAGTATATAATTGGCAGCAAAGTACACAATTTATATCCGGTTATAATTTTATAAGCCCAAGTATTATCATATTCTCATACTCCAACAATGCATTATCGTTGGTATAGGTTACTGCATTTTGCTTGTCTTCAAGCTTTTCATTTTCATTATTTATACTGTCAATTTTTCGTTGGTTAGTTTGTTTTTGTAGTTCTATTTTTCTATTATTTTCGGGGTCAGTATTATTATTAGGTGTATAATTTTGTTTAGCACCTTCTAATTCTAGCTTTCCATTGCTACCCATTATATAGGTTTGGTTTACCTTACATTCAAAAGTGTAGTCATTATTTCTGCTTCTACGCCTATACACTCTTTGTCCATTATCCCATTTTTCGGTAGTGGTAAAGTTATAGGGGTTTAGTTTGTTGGTACTTTCATCAAATATTATTTTTTTACCAGTAGGTACTTGTATTATTACAATAACTTCTTGCAATCTAAATTTTTCATTTTTGCTTATAGCAATATGGCTGCCGAGGTCTATTATACTATCAGTAATGCTGTAATTAAATGCAATTTTATTTGCAATATCGTTAGCTGCTTTTTTGTTATTACCTCTACTATATTTTTGTAAGTAGGTGTGAAATAAGCTGTCGTTGCTTTGCTCTACTTTCACTTTTATATTTGCATATTTTATGGTATCATTAGTTATGTCAAATCCTGGTTCATCTATATTAATCCATGGTATTTCGCCACTATAATTTATTTCGGGTTCGGTTACTATTACCTTGTATTTACTATTAGTAGGCTGTTGGGTGGTAAGGTCGGTTAGTTGGGTTGTATAGGTTTGGTTATTGTATTTAAAATTATTTAGTACACTTGCAGCAAAGCATATTGCCGATATAAAACCTATAAAAAATAGGGAGGCCATTGCAAATTTAATTGGCTTAATATTTCTTTTTATTTTAAATATACGACGTACAAGCCATACAATAAATGCTATACCCGGAATGATTAAAAACAATAGTGTACCATAAGCAAATACCGTTTGCCAAAAGCCACTAATTACAAACTCTTTTAATGGCCATATACTACCTGCACCTAACAGTATTGTAAATAAGCTAAGTAGTATAGTAATGGCTATAATACCACCAATAAATAAGCCAAACCCTTTAATGAGTAACCCAATACCATGCCCCAAAGTACGAGTGGCAGTACGCCCTACGGTGGTTACCCTACTTGCTGCCTCATTAGCACGGTTAGTAAATGTAGTACTATATTGGTTGGTTTGTTTACCCCATTCGGTAGCTTTATCACTTACTTGCTGTCCAAATTGTTGTGCTTTGCTACCAAAGTTTTTAATGCCGTCTTGCACATTATTTTTAATACTATTCAAGTCAAGTTTTTCACCTTTCATGGCCATTTTTTCTTGTACTGTTTTGGCTAATGGTATTATCCACCACAGTATAAAGTAGGTAACTGTAGTAGTGCCAGCAAAGCTCATACTAAAAAATTGGTTGCCTGAAAAAATATCGTGAAATGCTATTCTAGAGAAGCTATGAAGTATAGAAAAAATAAATGGAGCAGCAAATATTAACCGAGGTATCCATACCTCAATACCAAAGTAATTGGCAATACCACTTGCTACACCACCTATCATACTGTCATTCTCATCTCTATATAATCGGCGTTGGTTACTTGCTACCACTTGGTTGCTTTGGGGTAGTACAATCCAAAGTATAAGGTATAGTAGTACACCTGTACCTGCACCAAATACCAGTACAGCAAATATGAGCCTTACTACAGTAGTATCAATATTAAAATAGTTGGCAACACCACTACATACACCACCTAACATTTTATCCATACTGTTTCTATACAGTTTTTCTCGTCTTACAAATTGCCTAGTATCGTTGTAGTTTGTATTATTATTTTGAGGTTCGGGTTGTTCTTCAAAATCCTCAGGCTTGCCTATGGCTTTTGCCACTTCATTTACATCTGTTATGGTTATACATGTAGCACCTTTTTGTTGCTTATCGTAAAATATTTCGGCAATCCTATTTTCAATATCGGCAATTATTTCTTCTTGTCCTTCTTCATTGCTAAAGTATTTTTTGAGGCTCTCCAAGTAGTTTTGAAGTTCGGTATAAGCATCTTCTTCAATATTGATTAGGCGTCCACTAAAGTTTATATTTATTATCTTTTTCATAAATTTATTGTATTGTTATTTTTTATGTTTATTTAATTTCTTAACTTCTTAATTGGTTTTCGCTATTGGTTATTTTATTTACGGCAGCTGCTAATTCTTTCCAGGTGTTTTCCAAATCATTGTAAAATGCTTCACCAATTGGTGTAAGGCTAAAGTATTTGCGTGGTGGACCACCGCTACTTTCTACCCATCTATAACTTAGCATTTCGGCATTTTTAAGCCTTGTAAGTAATGGGTACAATGTGCCTTCAAGTATATTCAAATTGGCCATTTTCATTTCCTCTACTATATCACTTGGGTAGGCTTCTCCTTTTTTTATAACCGATAAAATACAGAATTCTAAAATTCCTTTTTTCATCTGGCTTTGTGTATTATCTAAATTCATTAGGTTAGTATTAAGTGTTATCAACTAATTAACAATACAAAGATATGTATATTAGTTAGTATTATGCAATGTATAGTAGTGTAAGTGGCAAATGTTATTTTCTATCGTATTGATAATCAATATAATATTTTTAATTATTAAGTATTAAGTGGTACTAACGGTAAGGCTTTATGTATTATATATACAACACTTTAGCGTTGGTTGTACTTTTTTTGCTTAGGCAAAATGCAATTGAGGGTAAAATATGCGCTGTTAAAAGTTGCTATTTTTTTGAATTAAACTACCCGTTCCATATATCAATTAAATAATCATTGTTGACTTATTATTCACGAAATATCAAAAATCAATATCTTCATATACATCGGCTAATTCGACTGTAGTAGCAGTAGTATCTAGTACAAAACTTTCGTTCAAGGTTTTATACTCGGTTAATTGCCAACTTCCGTCATTATTTTTTACAAATTTTTCAACACCTACTTTTTCGCTATCTACCAATATATATTCCTGTAGGGTTGGTATATCTCTGTATAGTGTAAATTTGCCACCCTTATCATAATCTCTGGTGCTTTTGCTTAACACTTCAATTATAATACATGGATTTGTTATGGTATCAAAATCATCATCTGTTGTAATTGGTTTGCCACATATAATTAGTATATCTGGGTAGGTGTATAATGTGTTTTTTGGTATATGAGTTCTAGTATTAGAGCTAAAAGGCCTACAACCTTTTTTCTTTAATTTTTTCCTAAGGTCATACATCAAGTTATCTACTATTACACTATGTTTTAAGCTAGTGCCACTCATTGCAAATATTTCTCCTTTATAATATTCGTGTTTCTCTAATGCCTCTCTTTCGGCAGCTAGGTATTCTTGCTCGGTTATATATTGGGCTTGTGGTGTTGCCATTGCTATTATTTTAGTAATATAATTTTTAAATTAAACTATTCCCTAAGGTTTAAATACTACAGCCTCATATACATCAACTAAAGCAACTGTAGTAGCAGTAGTATCTATTACAAAGCTATCGTTCAAGGTTTTATACTCAGTTAATTGCCAACTTCCGTCTTTATTTTTTACAAATTTTTCAACACCTACTTTTTCACTATCTACCAGTATATATTCTTGTAGGGTTGGTATATCTCTGTATAGCGTAAACTTGCCACCCTTATCATAATCTCTGGTGCTTTTGCTTAATATTTCTATTATTACACTTGGGTTGGTTATAGTGTCAAAATCATCGTCAGTCATTGCTGGCTCACCACATACAATTACAATATCAGGGTAGGTGTATAGCGTATTTTTAGGAATATATATTCTTAAATCAGAAGTAAAAGGAGTACATTTTTTTCCTCTTAATTTAGATCCAACATCTACCATTATGTTGCTACTAATTTTAACATGTTTAAAACTTGCACCACTCATTGCAAATATTTCACCTTTATAATATTCGTGTTTCTCTAATGCCTCTCTTTCGGTAGCTAGGTATTCTTGCTCGGTTATATATTGGGGTTGTGGTGTTGCCATTAATACTACATTTTATACAAATTTACATTTTTTATTAACATCTAATTTGCCATTATTATTTTACCAATATTTCAATAGTACCTAACTTTACAACAATAAATATTTATAAATATGAAAAAAATAGGATTGCTCTTATGCACCATCTCCATTGTAGCAAATGCATTTACCCAAAATACTAATGGTTGGCACCTTAAAGATAATGCAGCCGATGGTTACATGGGAATGAGTGTTGCCAAAGCTTACGAATTTTTAAAACAAAAAAACTTAAAAAGTAACCTTACCATAGTTGCTGTAATTGATAGTGGTATTGATACCTTACACGAAGATTTAAAACCTATACTTTGGACAAACACTAAAGAAAAACAAGGTAATGGTATTGACGATGATAAAAATGGGTATGTAGATGATGAACATGGTTGGAATTTTTTGGGTGGTAAAAATAATACCGCTGTAAAAAACGATAGCTACGAAGGAGCAAGAGTATATTACAATTGGAAAAGTAAATATGAAAATGCTGACCCCAAAACTGTAACTAACAAAGCCGAATATGCTATGTGGAAAAGGGCTAAAGAAAATGTAATAGGCAGCGAAGATGATAAGGATGCTGCAATGAACCTTATATATATGCAACGAGCACTTACAGGCTTACACAGTGCAGACTCTACCTTGAAAATAGCCATGAATAAAGTAGAATATACTGGCAACGAATTAGATGCTTTTATACCAGCAGATGCACAACAAAAAAAGGCGAAAGCAACATTATTAGCTTTAATGAAAGGCAACAATATGTTAGATAAAACTAACAAAGAATTTATGGAAGGTTTTGATGAATATGTGGCTGGTGAATTAGCCAAACAAGATGCTAAAGTAAATGCACCCAAAAATTATAGACTTGATATAACTGGCGATGATGAAACAAATTGGAACACCAGAGGCTATGGCAACAACGATGTATTTAGTGTAACACCCAACCATGGTACACATGTAAGTGGCATTATAGCAGCGGCTCGTAACAATGGTAAAGGTATGGACGGCGTAGCCGATAATGTACAAATAATGCTTTGCCGTGCTGTACCCGATGGCGATGAGCATGATAAAGATATTGCCCTAGCCATACGTTACGCTGTTGATAATGGTGCAAAAATTGTAAATATGAGTTTCGGTAAAAGCTTTAGTCCATACAAAAAATGGGTAGATGATGCCGTAGAGTATGCACAATCAAAAGGTGTATTACTAGTACATGCATCGGGTAACGATAGTAAAAATTTGGATAACCCTAACGAATATAATTTTCCTACTGCTAGGTTGCTTAATGGCAAAACTGCCACTAACTGGATAGAAGTTGGAGCAAGTGGCGACCCCGCATTAAAAGCAAAATATGGTACCAAAACGGGTGGAGAAGCAACTGAAGGTTATGCGGCTAGTTTTAGTAATTATGGCAAAAAAAATGTAGACATATTTTCACCAGGTGTAAAAATATACTCTACCATACCAGGTACTACCACCTATGGTAACAATCAAGGTACAAGTATGGCAAGTCCTGCTGCTGCAGGAGTTTGTGCTATACTTAAATCATACTTTCCAAAGCTTACACCTGAGCAAATAAAAAATATTGTAGAAACTACTGCAGTAAAACCAGCTTACAAAACAGGCAAACCTGGTACCGATGGTGACGACTTAGTAAACCTCTCCGATATTAGCAAAACAGGTGGTATAATAAATGCTTATGAAGCAGTAAAACTTGCTTATACCATGAGTACTAACAAACTAAAAAAGCCAACACCAGTAAAAAAGAAAAAGTAAAATTGACTTACCTAAAAAAGTAATTTAACAACCTTTACCATGTGTTTTGTAAAGGTTGTTTGTTTATTAGGCTATAATTTTTTATTGTAATAGGTACTATTTTCTTTTCACAATTCCTAAAACATAATTTTACTACTTACAATTTCTTTTGCACCTTTGCATAAATTTTTGAAGTTATTTATGAAATACCTACTACCGTTTTTACTATTAACAATTAGCATTACAAGCTGTGTAAAAAACAATGTAAAACAGCGACCGCAATACAAACAATTTTTTGAAAAATATAAACTCAACGGTACATTTGCTACTTACGATAATGTGTACAACGAGTTTAGTGTATATAACCTCAAAAGATTTAGGGATAGTGCCTACTCACCGGCAAGTACATTTAAAATTATAAATAGCTTAATAGGAATTGAAACGGGCATACTCGACCCTAAAGAGGTAATGAAATGGGATGGTAAGCCAAAGGCATTTAAACAATGGGAAGCCGATTATGCCTTTAAAGAAGCCTTTCAAAATTCGGTGGTGTGGTACTTTCAAGATGTAGCAAGGCGAATAGGCAAACCTACAATGCAAAAGTATTTGGATAGTATGCAATATGGTAGCAAAAAAATAATTGGTGCAGTCGATTCATTCTGGCTCAACAATACTTTAACCCTCACATCGGATGAACAAATGGGTATTTTAAAACGTGTATATTTTAATAAATTAAGCAACTTATTTAGTAGCCGTACTATGAGTATTGTAAAAGATGCAATGCTTATGGAAAAAACAGATAAGTATAGTATAAGTTACAAAACAGGACTCACAATTGGCAAAAATGGCTTACCACTTTCGTGGATAATTGGTTGGGTGGAGCATCCTGGTGCTAACCCAACTGTTAACTTTTTTGTGTTAAATGCGGAGGGTAATGTAACCACCGATGAAATGATAAATACACGAAAACTACTACTAATGGATTTGTTAAAAGAAGAAAAATTATTAAGTAATTACCAACAATAATGCTATAATGAACCGACTACTCACCCGTGAAGTAAAAGTGGGCAACTTGCTTATAGGCAACAATAACCCTATACAAGTACAAACAATGACCACCACCGATACTATGGATACCGAAGCCACAGTGGCACAGTGTATTAGGTGTATTGAAGCTGGTGCTGCATTAGTACGTATTACTGCTCCAAGTAAAAATGAAGCCGAAAATTTAAGAAATATAAAAGCTGAATTATTAAAAAAAGGTTACACTACTCCATTAGTTGCCGATATACATTTTACCCCAAATGCTGCCGAAATTGCTGCAACTATTGTAGCAAAAGTTAGGGTTAATCCCGGCAATTATGTGGACAAAAAAAAGTTTGAACAAATTGACTATACCAATGCCGAATATGCTGAAGAAATAGACCGAATACGAGAACGATTTACACCACTCGTACTTATATGTAAGCAACACGGTACAGCAATGCGAATAGGTACTAACCACGGTAGCCTAAGCGACCGTATAATGAGCCGCTATGGCGATACAGCCAATGGTATGGTGGAAAGTGCAATGGAATTTTTGCGAATTGCCCGAAGCGAAAATTACCACCAAATAATATTAAGTATGAAAAGCAGTAACCCATTGGTAATGGTACAAGCCTACCGCTTATTGGTACATACTATGCAGCAGGAGTTTGGCGAATGTTACCCACTACACCTTGGCGTTACTGAGGCTGGCGATGGTGAAGATGGGCGTATTAAAAGTGCCATTGGTATTGGCACTTTGCTTGAAGATGGAATAGGCGATACCATAAGAGTATCACTAACCGAAGACCCCGAATTTGAAATACCAGTATGCAATGATATAGTAAACAGATACAGCAATACTATTGCGAATAATGAACCTATTACAGCTTTAAATTTTAACTATAATAGGTTTAGTTACAACCGTCGCAAATCCTTTGCCATACACAATATTGGTGGCTCACAGGTGCCTGTGGTAGTGGCTGATTTAAGTAGTATTGAGGCTATTACAACTACACATTTGCAAAGTGTTGGCTACACCTATAATGCCACTACCGATAAGTGGGCAATAGCCGATGCAGCAGCCGATTATATTTATATTGGTAGCAAGGTATTGCAGTTTACAATACCAGGTACATTAGGTGTACTTACTGATTTTGCCTTATGGCAAAATGCTACGCATAGTGCCCCTAATTATTTCCCCTTATTTGCTGCAAATGATTATTTGCAAAATAAAAACTTCCGTCACCCAACTTTAAACTTTGTAATGGTTGATGCCGCAACTGATGCTATTAATAAAGCTGAGTTAACCACATTTGCCGAGCATACTAATGTAGTACTTTGCTTTAGCAGTATGGCTTTGCAAGCCATGCACCAAGTACGTAATATGTTTTTAAATGCTATTGAAGTACACTGCAATAATCCTGTAGTACTAATTACCGATAGTAATAAAAATACGATAGATGAACACCTCATACACTTTGCAACAGAAACTGGAGCTTTGTTATTAGATGGATTTGGCGATGGCATTTGCCTTGGCATTACTAACAAAAACGACTTTAAAGCTACTGCCATTACAGGCCGTACTTACCTGCCAGTAAACGATTTGTACCAATTTGTAAACAATACAGCTTTTGGTATATTACAAGCTACCCGTACCCGTATAAGCAAAACGGAATATATAAGTTGCCCAAGCTGTGGCCGTACCTTATTTGACTTACAAGAAACTACGGCAAAAATAAGAGCCGTTACAAGCCACTTAAAAGGGCTAAAAATTGCCATAATGGGCTGTATAGTAAATGGCCCTGGCGAAATGGCCGATGCCGACTTTGGCTATGTAGGCAGTGGCACAGGCAAAATAACATTGTATAAAAGTAAAGATGTAGTAAAGAAAAATATACCAAGTGAAATAGCCGTGGACGAACTTATAAATTTGCTAAAAGATAATAATGTTTGGATAGAAAAAGAGTAAATACTGTCGAAAAAGAAAATTTTAAAGCAATTATTTATGAAAAATATTATTTGTTTAATTATTACATTTACAGTAAATCTCTGTTTGTCAGCTCAGATACCTTGTAACGGAACAAACAATCCTAGTAAAGAAGTTCTTTTATACAATTTAAAGCAATATCCAATTTTAGACACAAGGCCAAGTTTGTATATTGATAGTTGCAACTTATCCGACTCAATTATAAAGCAGATTAACTACAGACTACGAAATTGGAAATGGAGTAAAGAATCAATTGAAAATTATGTAAATTCTCAATTAAGCTACTACAAAGAATTTTATGGTATAGATAAGTTAGCTGCAAATAATCCACCAGATTTAGATTCTATTTTTAAAGTAAAAAAAGATACTATCACGAACCCAATAAAAGCTGACTTGGTTTCTAGGATGGAAAATGATGACTTTTTCAAAATACCACCAAATTTAGTATTAACAGTAGGTTGGTTAAATTTACAATCTGCAAAAGCTTTTTTGAAAGATACAGCTATGAAAGATGCAAATCATTATCCTATTTGGGCAGTAGAATTAGCTTTAGCAAGGTTAGGTGAAAAAAAAATTAGAGATAGAATTATCTCCGAAGATTCCAAAATAATCCTTTCTCAAATTAATGATAATAGTAACGTATCTTTTTTTAATAGTTTTAAGCGAATGACTTATCTTAACACACAAGAGAGTATTTATGAACTACATAAATGGGTTGATACTGCTTATACTATTGAATTGTATGCTTCAGGTACTGAATTAACTTACCTTTCAACTGAGTTTTTGTACAGTATAAAAAGAGCAATTTTAAATAAAGAATTTCATGAAATTGTAAGAAGAATACCACATGAGGGTATTGAAAGTACTAGTGATATACTGCTTGCAAAAAAATGGTTAATTGAAAATAAAGGAAAGTATCAATTAAACAAAAAGTTATGTGTATTCTGATTTTACAGTAAATATTAGCTACATTAGCTAAACCAAACCAAAATTTACCCTTGAAAAATTACCTAAAATATAGTATAGTTGCACTTACTGCCATAGTAGTAACATTGCTTTTGGCCAATGCATATAAATACAAAAATAAAACTGCTCAAACCATTACAGTAACTGGCTTGGCCGAGCAGGAGTTTGTAAGCGATCAAATAGTGTGGAATATTAATTATAGCCGTACTAATATGGATATTAAATTGGCTTATGCAGCACTTAAAGATGATGAAAAATTAGTAA
Organism: Chitinophagaceae bacterium; assembly: GCA_043778255.1. GTDB lineage: Bacteria > Bacteroidota > Bacteroidia > Chitinophagales > Chitinophagaceae > JAYWGN01. The sequence goes on from JAYWGN010000047.1 coordinate 58,314, forward strand.
AGGCTTACCTTCAAGAAAACGGAGTAGCTAATAAAGAAATAGTAACAAGTAGTGTTAATGTAAATAAAGATTTTAACAACGAAACTGTAGATGGTAGGAGTGTAAGTACCTTTAATGGTTATACCCTTTCGCAACGTGTAACTGTGGATAGCAAAGAGGTTGATAAAGTAGAGCAACTCTCCAGAAGCATTACTGGCTTGTTAGAAAAAGGGGTGGAATTAAGTTCCTCGTCGCCTAGTTATTATTACCAAAAGTTAAACGAACTCAAAAAAGATTTGTTAGCTAATGCTAGTAACGATGCCAAACAACGAGCAGCAACTATAGCCAAAAATAGTGGAGCAGGGTTGGGTGATTTGGTAAAAGCAAATATGGGAGTATTTCAAATAACTGGTAAAAACTCCGAAGAAGATTATAGCTATGGCGGAAGCTTTAATACCAGTAGCAAAGTAAAAAAAGCTAGTATTACCGTAAAGGTTGATTATAGAATTAACTAAATTTATATAAAATAATTTGCAAATGAATTTTACAATAATCAAATATTACTATGGCGATATACCCGACGAAAATACGGGTACAACACCTATATTAAAAGTAGCTGAAATGCCCAATGAGTGGGTATTGTGGGAAATATTTGTGCGAAGCAAACAAGGGCTTGACCATAAGCATGTAGGTAGCTTACATGCAGCCGATGCTACTATGGCCATCGCCAATGCCCGTGATGTATATACCCGCCGCCAAGAGGGTGTAAGTATATGGGCAATTGAAAGTAAAAATATACATGCCAGCAACCCCGATGATGCTGAGAGTTTCTACGAACCAGCACAGGATAAAGTATATAGGCATCCCACATTTTACGACTTGCCTAATGAGGTAGGGCACATGTAATAGTTTAGTTTTTTACAATACCTATTTTTAATTTTTTTTTGTAAAATAATACAAAGTGAACAACCCAACCATAATAAAAAGCACAAACGAAACAGGAACGGTAATGCCTAATGAAAGTACCATAAATTACATACTCCACTTAGCCGATAATGCACTTATACTAGCACAAATACAAAGTGATTGGTGCGGACACGGTCCAATACTAGAGCAAGATATTGCTATTACTAATATAAGTTTGGATATACTAGGGCAAGCCCGAAACCTTTACCAGTATGCAGCCTTGCTTATTGGTGGCAATACTACAGAAGATACTTTGGCTTACCTCCGTACCGAACGTGAATTTAAAAACTGTATATTGGTGGAGCAGCCTAATGGCGATTGGGCTAACACTATTTTAAAGCTGTATTTATTTAGTCAGTTTCAGCAAGTATATTTTCAACAACTTATTAATAGTACCGATACACAACTTGCAGCCATAGCCGAAAAAAGCAGCAAAGAAACTGCCTACCATGTACGGTGGAGTAAAGATTGGGTGCTACGTATAGGCGATGGTAACACCGAAAGTAATAGCCGTATGTTGGCAGCAATTACTAACTTATGGAAATACACCCCCGAATTATTTACCAATGCAAGTTATGAATCTACTGCTTCGCAAAATGGTATTGGAGTGGATGTAACTACCTTGCAACAACAGTGGCTGCAAGCCGTAAGCGACACATTTAGCGAAGCTACATTAAATAGTACCTTAACAATACCTAGTGGCTGGAACGGGCTTAATGGCAAGCAAGGTGTACATACCGAAAACATGGGGTTTATATTAGCTAATTTGCAATATTTGCAACGTACCTACCCAGGTTGTGAGTGGTAATTATAAATGTAGTGTAAAAATGAAATTATTAACTAAAAATACTGAACACTTGCCAACTGAAATAGAGCAAAAAATTTGGGATTTACTTGCCACAGTTTGCGACCCAGAAGTACCCGTACTTACCATACTCGACTTAGGCATAGTACGCCATGTAACCGCCCAATTAAAATACAATAACGAACTAACAGCACAAATATATATAACACCAACCTACACAGGTTGCCCAGCAATGGATATTATAAGTATGCAAATAAAAATGGTGTTATTAGAAAACGGCATAAAAAACCATACCATACACCAAGTATTAAGCCCAGCATGGACCACCGATTGGATGACCGAAACCGGTAAACAAAAACTAAAAGCTTATGGTATAGCTGCACCCAACAAAAACTTTATAATACCAACCAATGGTGTAGAATGCCCACAGTGTAACAGTATCAACACCACTTTAATAAGCGAATTTGGTAGCACAGCATGCAAAAGCCTTTACCAATGCAGCGATTGTAAAGAGCCGTTTGATTATTTTAAATGCCATTAATGTTGTAGTAATAAATTGTTTTTTGTATTTTTTTTGATAAATATTTATTTCAATATTTGCTAACTATATTTGCACCTTTACTTACCCCAATACTTTACTATATATGGATGTATTTACCTTGGTACAAGATTTTTTTAAAACCATAATACCCGAACCAATTGAGCTAATTACTGTAATACCAATGAGTGGTGGCGATAGACGTTATTTTCGGTTTAAAACCCTTACCAACAGCTATATTGGGTGTTATAATGAAAATGTAAATGAGAATGAAACGTTCTTTTATTTTACCAATCACTTTAGAAAATACCAAGCACCGTTACCAAAAGTAATTGCCTCTAATACCGAAAAAACAATTTATTTATTGCAGGATTTGGGAGCCGATTCGTTGTTAGATGTATTAGAAAGCAAAGGACATAATGACCAAACATATACACTATACAAAAAAAGCTTAGCCCAATTAGCTCGTATGCAAATACTTGGTGGCGATACTTTGGACTATTCCAAATGCCTTACTGCCAAAGAGTTTGGTAAGCAAGCCATACTTAGCGACCTCTTATACTTTAAATATTATTTTGTTGATACCCTTAAAATACCTTACGATAAGCAACAACTAATTGAAGACTTTGAAGACCTTGCCAACTACCTTACCAAAACGGAATACAAGTATTTTATGTTCCGAGATTTTCAGAGCCGCAATATAATAATTAACGATGGTGAGCCTAACTTTATTGACTACCAAGGTGGTATGAAAGGTGCTTTACAATACGATGTAGCTAGCCTACTTTGGCAGGCAAAAGCAGAACTAAGCGATGAGTGGAAAACTGAATTGTTACAATATTATATTAGTTGTATTAACCAACATTTGCCACACCCTGTAAATGAAGAAGTGTTTGTAACCCAATACAATGGCTATGTACTAATTAGGTTATTACAAGTATTAGGTGCTTATGGTTTTAGAGGATTGTTTGAACGTAAAGCACATTTTTTAACTAGCATACCTTTGGCATTACGTAACCTTAAATGGTTTTTGCAACATAAACAAGTAGGCTTAATAGTACCCGAATTTGAAAGAGTACTAGGGCTTATAACTAACGAGGCAATTATAAATAAATACGAACCAATACAAGCTAATGCAGCTACACCTTTGTTGGTAAAAATTAAAAGTTTTAGTTACAAAAAAAGTGGCATCCCCAAAGATGAAAGCGAAAACGGCGGTGGCTTTGTGTTTGACTGTAGAGGCATATTAAACCCCGGAAGGTTTGAGCCCTACAAGCAATTAACTGGTAGAGAAAAAGAAGTTCAAGATTTTTTAGAACAACGTACAGCAATGCCCGATTTTTTAAATAATATTTATAATATAGTTGATATTAGTGTAGAAGATTATTTGCAACGTGGCTTTGAAAACTTAGCCATTAACTTTGGCTGTACAGGTGGGCAACACCGTAGTGTATATGCTGCCGAGCAGGTAGCTAGGCACTTACGTAATAAGTATAAAGTAAAAATAGAATTAGAACATGTGGAGCAAGGGATTAAAGAAATGAAAATTTAACTTGATAATGCGATAATATGCTACTGTGCTAATTGAGTGATTAATGAGTTAAAAATTTTATTGTAAAATAATTGGATAAATAATAAAATGAACCAAATAAATACTGCTATGATACTTGCTGCTGGCTTAGGTAGTCGCCTCAAACCGTGGACCGACCATCATCCTAAGGCATTGGCAGTTGTAAACGGTAAAAGTTTACTGCAACGAAATATTGAATACTTACAAACACATGGCATTACCAATATAGTAATTAACGTACACCATTTTGCGGAGCAAATAATTAGTGCCGTAAATGAAAATAATGGGTGGGGTAGTGTAATAACAATTAGCAATGAAACAACCGAAGTGCTAGAAACTGGAGGTGGTTTATTAAAAGCAAAAGATTTACTGTTCAAAAGTGAAAATTTTGTATTGCTTAATTGTGATATACTCACCAACTTAAATATAACTGCTATGCTGCAATACCATTTGCAGCACAATGCCTTAGCTACATTGGCAATAGCCCAACGTAATTCGAGTAGGTATTTACTGTTCAATAACAACAGCCAAATGGTAGGTTGGCGCAATGTAAAAACAAACGAAGAAAAGCTACCTGCTATACTAAAAGCAACGGACAACATAACACCTTATGCATTTAGTGGTATTCATATTATTAACCATAATATATTTGATACTATAACTTTTACAGGCAAGTTTAGTATGATTGATTTGTACTTATCTATTTGTGCTTCGCAAAATATTATTGGCTATAACCACACTAACGATATAGTACTCGATGTAGGCAAACCAGAAGCAATAGCAAAAGCTGAGGCGCTGTTTGAGTAATTAACAATTGATAATTGACAATTGATAATTGACAATGGATAATTGACAATTGATAATTGATAATTGACAATTGACAATGTGCAATTTTCTGTTGCCGATACTAAGTAATTGATTAAAAAGAATTAAGGATATTCGGGGTAAGGTTGGGTAATTAATAATTGTAAGTATATTAAAAGAATTTACTGAATATTCAATTTTCAATATTCAATTTTCAATATTCAATATTCAATATTCAATTCTCAATTTAATTTTACATTTCCATTATTAATTATTAACTATTAATTATTAACTATTATTTATTAATTACTAACTAATGCTCTGTTTTATTTAAGGTGGCTATGGCTTCTAGTATTTCTTTTGTGCCTCGTTTTTTTACGGCACTTGTTATATAATATCCGGGTAGCTCTTCCCAAGTTTTGCTAAGGGTTAGCATAAATGCTTTTACATTAGCGGCTACTTCTCGTTGGTTTATTTTATCGGATTTGGTGAATAATATACAGAATGGTTTTTGCCATTCGCCTAGTTGGTTTACAAATTCTATATCAATTTTTTGTGGGCTATGGCGGCTATCAATTAATATAAATACTTGCCTTAGGTTGTCACGTTTGGTAAGGTAATCGGCTATCATTTTTTGCCAAGTTTTACGTTGGTTTTTGCCTACTTTGGCGTAGCCATAACCTGGCAAATCGACCAAGTACCATTTGGTACGGCTGTTGTCGGGTGCTGCACTTACAATTTCAAAATGGTTAATAAGTTGTGTTTTGCCGGGTGTACTACTTGTTTTGGCTAGGCCTTGCTTATTGCATATCATATTAATTACACTCGATTTGCCTACATTGCTACGCCCTATAAATGCATACTCTGGCCTATCAGCCACGGGGCAACCTGTATATGTAGGGCTGCTTATTATGTAATTAGATGCTACAATGTTCATAGTAATGCAATGTTAGTTAAAATTTTATTAAAGTATGGGGTAAAGTTGTGCAACAAAATGGTGTGTATCCAAAATTGTAACTTAAATTTGCAATATGTACAAACACGATACTATAGTACCTTATGAAAATAGTACCCTTAGCAAAAAAGAGCAGGTAGCTGCTATGTTTGACACTATTGCTGGTAAGTACGATTTTTTCAACCGATTTTTATCGGCTGGTATTGATGTACATTGGCGTAAAAAAGCTTTGCAATACCTAGTACCACTACAGCCCCAATATATGTTGGATATTGCTACAGGTACTGCTGATGTGGCTTTGATGGCTCAAAAAATACTAAACCCCCAAAAAATAGTTGGAATAGATATTAGTAAAGAAATGCTTAATATTGGCATTGCTAAAGTTGCCAAAGCAAAGCTTAGTACTGTAATTGATTTGCAAATGGGCGATAGTGAAGCAATAAACTTTGGCGACAATACGTTTGATGCTGTAACAGTAGCTTATGGTGTACGTAACTTTGAAAATTTGGAAAAAGGAATGGCTGAAATACAACGAGTATTAAAGCCTAATGGCCGATTAATAGTACTTGAATTTAGTAAACCTAAACAAAATATATGGAGTAAATTTTACAATTTGTATATGGGGGTTGTAGCTCCCAAAATGGTATCGGTGTTCTCTAAAAATAAAGAGGCTTACGAATACCTTAATAACTCTGTAAAGGCATTTCCTGAGAGGGAAAACTTTGTGGAGGTGTTGAAAAATGCAAATTTTAAGAATTGTAATTTTAAATCTTTAAGTTTAGGAATATGCTGTATATACATAGCCGACAAATAATGAAACTTGCTGTGGTAGCCTTATGTAGCCTTAGTTGCAACTTTGGCAATGCCCAACGTGGCGAACTTAACCTGCCCGACCATGCCGATAAAAAACTATACTTCGGTATTACTTTTGCATTTAACAATGCTTCGTTTAAAGCATCGTTCGATAAAAATTTTATTCAAAATAATGATAGCATTTATGTAGCTGAACCGTTTAAAACTTTGGGGTTTAGTATGGGCTTTAATGCTAACTATAGGCTTAGCCGACGGTTTGAATTGCGGTACAACCCTCAATTATTATTTGCCGAAAAAAATATAATGTACCACCTCAAATACCCTATAAGTACTAAGGACGAAACAGAATTTATGGAGAAAAAAGTAGAGTCTATATCGCTTACCAACCCCATACATATAAAGTTGAATAGTGATAGAATTGGCAACTTTAGTTTTTATGCATTTGCAGGTGGCAAATTAGATATTGACTTTAGCAGCAATGCCCGTAAAAAAAAGGCGGAGGAGTTATTAAAAATTAATAGTGTTGATTATGGAATAGAGGCTGGTGTTGGGTTTCAGTTTTATTTTCAAAGTTTTATATTTACACCCGAAATAAAAATAAGCAACGGCTTGAATAATATACACTTTAGAGACGAAAGCCTTAAGTTCTCCAATGTATTAGATCAATTGCGTAGCAAAATGATTATAATTAGCCTACACTTAATGGGGTAATATGCTGTATTTATTTTTACCAAATTGGTTTTATTAATTCACCATTTTATTAGCACAACTACTACTAGCAAAGGCTTCGGGCTTGGCCTTAAAGGCAAATCCCATACCAAGTATATAACCCATTGCCTCTTTGAGAGCATCGTTACTTTTAAACTGTGGGTTGGTATTAATATCGGCATGTACCTCCATATCTACATTGTACTCAATAAATAAATCGCAAAGTTGGTAAGCTATATCAATACTTTTGGCTACCTCTTGTAGCATCCTTTCTTTTATATGGTACTTTTGCAAAGTTGTTTCGTTGTGTATGTACATAAAGCCACCATGGCCTTGCCTCAAAAATACGATAACGGTGGCAAACTCTGTTTCGGCTCCTTTTACTTGAGAGTCAGTACCAATACATACTTTAAGTTTATTGCCTAATTCAAATTCTTTTTTTATGGCTAGCTCAACTGCTTCTTTAATTGGAATTTGAAAAGCTTCGCCATTAAATTTTCGCCATTGCATAAGGTATAATTTTAGTGTAAATTACTCAAATGTTTTAATACAATTACCGTTTGTTTATCAACTTTGTATTAACAAATACTTTTTTGTGCATTATACTATTATAATACTAACAACGGTAGGTTACAACACTAGTATAGTTAATACTGTAACTAATTGTTTGTATGCCTTAGTAATAAACTAGTACAAAATAGTTACTGTTGAAACACGGCAAATTTGCCCGATTTACCTTTTTCAAAACTACCAAATTGGTCATTTATTTGCAGGGCTTTAGCACCATTACTAGTAGCCCATTGTAGCATGGTAGCTAAGGGTATGTTGGGAAAATGCTTTCGCAAAGTTTTTATTTCGGCACTAATATTGAGTTGGGTATTGCTTGCCAAACTATCGGTACCTAAGCATATAGTAACCCCTAGTTGGTGCAGCAAACCTACATTGGGTAAGCCATTGCCAATATAAAGGTTAGCATTGGGGCAAAGTACGTAAGCAATATTTTTCATTGTTAACTTTAGGTCTGCTATTTCTTTTTCATTTGTTATTACATTATGCACTAGTAATTGTGATTGGGCGTAGGGGTTAATGTATGGTGTAGGGTTGGTTGGTTTACTATCGTTAGCAATACAATTGGCTAAGGAAATGCCTAAGGTGTTATAAAGGCGCAACATGTCGCCAGTCTTATGCTCTACAAATTCCCTCTCAGCTTGGCTTTCGTTGTAATGTATAGTGGATACTGCATTATGTTGGGCATTAATTAAATGAAACAAATTATTGCTTACGCTATAGGGTGCATGTGGTACTATGGTTGCCGTTAAGTTATGTTGTACAAATGTATGTACTAGCTGCAAACCCTCATTATATTTTTGTTGTGCTACAGCCGGAACAAAACCACTTAACTCTACAAAGTTGGTATAGTTAATATTATTTTTTGTTTTTTGTAATATGCTATTGGCTGTATTACAAATATCGCCTACCGCTACTATACCACACTGCACCATTGCAAGTTCGGCATTAGTAATGGCTTGTTGTATTTCTTCGAGTGGTGTACTACGCCCTTTTAATACAGCTAGTATAAAGTCAACCATTCCTGTTTGTTGGGGTATTTTTTTGTGTATATAGCTTAACTCCAAATGGCAATGGGCATTAATAAACCCTGGGCTTATAATACCATCAATATGTATAACATTATCACCTGCATTATCTATGGTAGTAATTTCTTCAACTACTTTGCCGTGGCTAGTTTGCTTAATTATTAGTACGGCATTACTGCCTAAAAATTTATAGCCATCAAATATTTGGGTAGCGGATAATTTGGTATAGCTCACTATTACAATTAAGGGATAAAAAAATTAATAAGAAATTAGAGACTCCATGTAAAGTTATTAATTATTAGGCACTGTTAGTACTATATATGTAGCTTAAAAAAACCTACTGCTAATACACAATAAAGTAACTGTAACCATAACTGATTAATATTTAGTAAAGTTAAAATTACTATTGCCTGTTGCTATTATGTGGAATGTAAAGTTATTAAGTTCAATAGGTTAAAAATATTCCTTTTCGGTGGGGTATTGTGGTGTATTGATTTATGAGGTAAACCGAAGACCTTAGTAGGGCATAAGTACTACATTTTATCAAAATAATAAAATTGTAACCCAATAAGTAGTGGGGCAAGTAGCAACAATGCAAGTAAATATAGAGTGAAAAAAAACTGGTGGTTGTATATACAATACCAAAAAACATGATTACAGTGTAGAGAATACCAAATATTATAATGATAGGGTAGTGCTATTTGTAGCACAATTGGGTAGAAGCACTCACCAACTTAATATTGACCTACAAGTAGGCTACACAGGGCAATACACCCTCAACCCTGCAAAGGCTATTCTAATGTATTTTCCCATATACTATTAGCAAATTGGTTTGCAACATGTAACTATAACTGAATAATAAGGCTATAGTAGTTTTGTTTTTTTATGCCATTTATATTGGTATAAGCCATTATATTATTTTGTAAAATAACAAACCATTTACTTCATTTTTGTAACTCAAAATAAATGTTAAGTACAAAAAAATTGTAATTATAAAAAAATATAGTATTTTACCATTTCATTAAAACAAATATCAACAAATATGGAACAACAAAAAGCTATTAGCCACCCAAAAGGTTTATGGGTATTATTTGGAACCGAAATGTGGGAACGATTTAACTTTTATGGAATGAGAGCCATATTAACGTTGTTTATGGTTAATGCACTCCGTATGAAGGAGAGTCAGTCTTCATTAATATATGGTGGTTTTTTAGGTTTATGTTACTTAACTCCTATGCTTGGTGGCTTTATTTCCGATAGGTATTTAGGCAATCGTAAAAGTATAATGTTTGGGGGTATATTAATGGCTATTGGTCAGTTTCTATTATTTTTTAGTGCTACGGTGTTTGATGGTAATTTAGATTTGGCCAATACTTTATTGTGGATTGCATTGGGAACTATAATTTTTGGCAATGGTTTTTTTAAGCCAAACATTAGCAGTATGGTGAGTAGCCTTTACCCCAAAACTGAAAAAAGTAAATTAGATACTGCCTTCACAATATTTTATATGGGTATTAACCTTGGTGCCTTATTTAGCCAATGGCTTGTACCCATAATTGCCGATGTAAAAGATGCAGCGGGCAATAGAAATATTTTTGCTTTCAAATGGGGTTTTTTATTAGCAGGTATTGCAATGATATTGGGTACAGTTATATTTTATTTTCTTAAAAATAAATATGTTGTAACCCCCGAGGGCAAAGCCATTGGCGATGTGCCACAAAAAGGGGCAGTAGGCGATGTTGATGAAGATGGGGAATCTAACGTTACTAAATTTACACAAAAGGCCTTAATAGGTTCAGCAATTGCATTTGTTGGCTTGGGTTTATTATTTCATTTTGTATTTGGTCAAAATGTGATTTATGCTGTAATATATGCTAGTGGCTTATCGTTAGCAGGGCTAATTATATCGGATGCTACTTTGTCTAAAATTGAAAGAGATCGAATTTTAGTAATTTATATTATTGCATTTTTTATCATTTTCTTTTGGGCTGCATTTGAACAAGCAGGTTCGTCATTAACTTTTATTGCCGATAACCAAACCGATAGAAATTTTCTTGGTTGGAATATGCCCGCATCAATGGTGCAAATTTTTAATGGTTTATTTGTAGTTATGCTAGCTATACCATTTAGCATATTGTGGGATAAGTTGAGGGCCAAAGGCAAAGAACCTATATCGCCAATGAAACAAGCAATTGGCCTAGCTTTAATAGCATTAAGTTATTTTATAATTGCTTATAATGTAAAAGGCTTGGGCAATAGCGGCTTACTTGCTATTAAGTGGTTAGTGCTCTTGTATTTTATACAAACAATTGGCGAGTTGTGTTTATCACCTATTGGGTTATCACTAGTGGGTAAGTTAGCCCCAAAGCGATTTGCTTCATTATTATATGGTGTTTTCTTTTTGTCAAATGCTGCTGGTTATGCATTGGCAGGTACTTTGGGCAGCATATTACCTCCAACTGGCGACAAATATATTGCAGCCGAAAAATCTAATATTGATTTGAAGGCAGCACTAGATAATACAGTAACACTTACTGGGCAAGATTTATTTACCCTAGCAAACTTAAACTTAGCTAACGTAGCAAAAGATGCCAAAGTGGGAGAAATTGATATTGATAAAGTGGTAAAAAATGTTGCTGATTTAAAAAATGAGAAAGAGAAAGCTGAAAAAGAAAAAAAAGAATTTGTAAATAAATATACCAATACCGATACTACATTTACTGCTGAACAGTTTACAGTAATTAAAGAAAAACAACTAATAAAAGTAACTCCTTACCCTAGCTTTGCTGGTGTTACTATTAAAACATTATTTGATTTCTTTATGGTATTTGTGGTGCTTTGTGGGGTGGCATCTTTAGTATTAATATTACTGGTGCCAATGCTCCGAAAAATGATGCACGGTGTTAAGTAAACCTAAATAAATACTTATTGCTTATAGGTAAACTAACTTTATAATTGGTTAGTTTACCTATTTTTAATTTAGCACAATTAATTACACTATGACAGTTAAAACTTTATTTGCAATTATACTCAAACTTATAGGGCTTTGGATATTAGTTAATTGCTTTGCTAATTTGTTACAAGTTGTATTGGAGGCTTTTGCATTTGCAACAACTAGAGATAGTAATAATAATACTAATGTTGCTAATTTATCAATAGCAATAGTGCTATATTACTTTTCACAATTTGCCATAATATATTTATTTTTAGTAAAAACAAATTGGCTTATTACTACACTAAGGCTTACCGAAAATTTTGAGAGTGATACTATTCATATAAGCCTCAATGCTATTACTATATTACAAATTGCACTTATTATAATGGGTAGTTGGTTATTTGTTACCTCCATCACCGAATTTTGTAACCAAGTATATAGTAACTATCAGTACAAACCAATTGTAAATTCATTTGCCAATAATTTTATACTAATTACTAATTTTATAAAGGCAGTAGCAGCTGTTGTACTTATTACCAATAGCAAATGGGTAGCTAACATTTTGCATAACAAAAATGACTTGTCTAGCTAAAATTGACCTTACAAATACTGTTCGCCTTTGTTACGCTTTACTTCGGCTACATATTCTTTTATATGTTGTTCTTTATCTTTTTTACAAATTAGTAGTGCATCGGCAGTATCTATAATTATAAAATCTTCAACGCCTTGTAGTACCAACAGTTTATTTTTTGGTGCATGCACCATACAATTTTTGGCATCTATTACTATTACACTATTGCCTGTTACGGCATTGCCATAGTAATCTTTTTCTAAGTTATCGTAAGCACTGTTCCAAGTACCGAGGTCACTCCAGCCAAACTCGGCAGGTATTACATATACATTATCGGCTTTTTCCATTATACCATTATCAATACTTATACTGGTACATTGTGGGTATATTTTATTAATAGTTTCCTTTTCCCTATCGGTATTAAAATGCTCCATTTCGCTAATAAACAGTTCGTGTAACTCAGGCAAATGTTTTTCAAAAGCTGTAATTATATTTTTTATTTGCCATACAAATATGCCACCGTTCCATAAAAAATCACCACTTTCCAAAAAAGTTTTGGCTAGCTCTAATTCGGGTTTTTCGGTAAATGTTTTTACTTTATGTACATTATTACTAACGGGTTGTTGGTCGTATTGTATATAGCCATAGCCCGTATTGGGGTGGTTAGGTTTTATACCAATAGTTACTATACTTTTTATATGCTGTGCAAAGTCAAATGCTGCTAAGGCTACTTTTTTAAAGGTAGGTTGGTCAAGTATTATATGGTCGGCAGGTGCACAAAGTAGGCAGGCATTGGTATTTATTTTTTGCAATTTGTACGATATGTAGGCAATACAAGGAGCCGTGTTTTTTCGGCTAGGTTCGCTTAGTATATTAGCTGTAGGTATATTGGGCAGTTGGGTTGCTACAAGGCTAGTATATTCATCACTGGTTACTACATATATATTTTGGGCAGGTATAAAGTCAGCAAACCTATCAAACGTCCACTGTATAAGGGTTTTGCCTGTACCTAATATATCCAAAAATTGTTTGGGTAAGTGTGTTCTACTTTCTGGCCAAAATCGGCTACCAATGCCACCAGCCATTATGGCTATATAATAATTTTCGTTCATTTATTTGTTACTATGTTAATGTTTGCAAAATTAACTATAAATAATACACTTAAGGTAATAATTTACTAGGGGCTATACCCTTACTTTTTTTATGTGCCTACGGCAAAATGTTATTGTACATCCGAACTAATATTTGCCTACCTAACTGTTAATTTATTATTAAGAAATTATTATGCTATTGCAAATATTGGTAACAATAACTTAAACGTATAAAAGCATTAAATAACTCAAATTTGTACTTGAAAAAATTAAATATTAAAAGTTATTTTATGAAAGTTAAATTTATAATTAAAGCTACTTTTTTAGTACTATTTTTTACCTGTTTTACATCAATTAGCTATGCTCAATTTACTAGTGGGCGGTTAGTTGTGTTGCAAGTAGGCGATGGTAGTGCTGCATTATCAAATGCTGCGGCACCAGTATTTTTAAAAGAGTTTACAACAACTGGAACAGCTGGTGTTTCAGTTACAATACCCATTACAGGTACTACTCGTTTAGTTGCTAGTGGTTCTTCCACATCAGACGGACAAATCACCCTTTCCGCCGATAAAAAATATATATCAATTGCAGGTTATGATGCTGCTGTTGGTACAGCAAGTATTACTGGTACTGCTTCTGCAACAGTTAATAGAGTTGTTAACAATGTAGATGCAACTGCAGTAGTTACTAGAGGAGTAAGCACTAGTACAGTTTATAGTGGCAATAATTTTCGTTCAACAGTGAAAAGTTCAAACGATGATTATTGGGGTGCAGGTGGAAATAGTGGTACTTACTATTTTGGAAATTCTACAACTGCTGCAACAATACAAAACTCAACTACTAATACTAGAGTTATAAATATATTTAATGGTAATCTTTATTTTTCTACAGGTTCTGGCACTATCGGTTTATATTCAATTACTGGGTTACAAACTTCAAGTAATTCAGCAACAAATCTTATTGCTACTGGTACTGGTACTTCGCCTTATGCTTTTGCTATAAATGCTGCAGGTAATGTTGCATATATAGCCGATGATAGGGCTAGTGGTACAGCAGGTGGCGTTCAAAAATGGATTTTTTCTGGGAGTCTTTGGTCTTTAGCTTATAATTTTAACCCAGCAACTGGCACTGGTACAAGGGGTTTAGCAGTTGACTTTTCAGGTGCTAATCCTATATTGTATGCTACCACCACCGACAATAAATTAGTTAGCTTTACCGATGCGGGTGCCACATCACCTGCTACTGTATTAAGTACAGCACCTACCAACACAGTATTTCGTAGTGTTACATTTGCCCCAATTACTCCTGCCCCTACACCCACCGTTAACCTATCCGTTAGTACCAATACTAGTAGCGAAGCTGCTGCTACAGTTGTAACGGTTACTGCCACAGCATCGGCTGCAGTTACAGGCAACCAAACGGTTACACTTGCAGTAAGCGGTACCAATATTACAGCCGGCGATTATACCTTAAGCAACACTACCATTACCATACCCAATGGTGGTACTACAGGTACAGTTACCTTTACCATAGTGGACGATGCAGTAGTAGAAAGCACCGAAACTGCCGTACTTACTATTAGTGCACCTTCGGCGGGTATTAGCTTAGGCAGTACTACCACACAAAATATTACCATTACCGATAATGATGCTGCACCGCCACCTACTGTCAATTTATCAGTAAGTACCAATGCAGGTTCGGAGGAAAATAAAAATACCATAACCATTACCGCTACAGCAAGTGCAGCAGTAGTAGGCGACCAAACAGTTACCCTCAATATTGCAGGCAGTGGCATTACTGTACACGACTATTTTGGTGGTGCAACCACCATAGTAATACCAGAAACATTTACAACAGGCACTACCACCATAACCATACGTAACGATGCCGAGTTAGAAGGTAACGAAACATTAGCACTAACAATAAGTAACCCCTCAGCTGGTATACAATTGGGAAGTACCGTTACACAAAATGTTGTAATTGCCGACAATACTTGCCAACCCTTAATACGAAAAGCAACACAAGTAAGTACTAACGGTGCCGAAATATCAGCCTTTGATTCCGCATCAAAAAGATTGTATACAGTGGCTGGAACTGCCATTGAATATTATACAATGAGTAATGCAGGTGTGTTTAGTGCACCAACAAATGTTCCATTTGGGTTTACTTCAGTTGGTAATACCATACTACCTAATTCGGTGGCTATTAAAAACGGAATAGTTGCCATAAGCTATGCCATAGTTGATGTAAATAATGCACAACAATTAGGCAAAGTAGCTTTTTACACTGCAAGTACTGGTGCTTATATTAGTGATGTAACGGTGGGTTATTTGCCCGATATGGTACTATTTACACCCGATGGTACTAAGCTACTAACTGCTAACGAAGGTGAGCCAAACAGTTATGGGCAGGGCACTTCATTTGACCCCGAAGGGTCAGTATCAATTATAGATATTGCAAGTGGTGTAGCTAGTGCTACAGTACAAACTGCTGGCTTTACTAGCTTCAATAGCCAAATTGCTGGCCTCCGTGCTGCAGGTGTACGTATATATGGGCCAGGTGCTACGGTGGCACAAGATTTAGAGCCTGAGTACATCACATTTTCTGCCAACGGCAGCAAAGCTATAGTTACCTTACAGGAAAATAATGCCATTGCCGAAGTGGATATTGCTACGGCTACGGTTACCAACATTTATCCGTTAGGATACAAAAACCACAATACAGCAGGTAACGGATTTGATGCAAGTGACCAAGACGGACCAAGTATAAACATACAAAATTGGAAGGTACTTGGTATGTACCAACCCGATGCTATTAGTAGCTTTGTAGTAGGCGGTACACAATATTATATAACTGCTAATGAGGGTGATAGTAGAGCACTTACAGGCTTAAATGAAGAAGCAAGAGTAAGCACACTTACCTTAGATGCTACTGCATACCCAACAGCTAGTACTTTAAAACTGGCTGCTAATTTGGGTAGGTTACAATTAACCAATGCTACTGGCGATACTGATGGTGATGGCGATATTGATCAATTATATGCACTAGGTGCAAGGTCGTTTAGTATTTGGAATAGTACGTTTACGCAAATATTTGATAGTGGCGACAAGCTAGAACAAGTAACCGCTACCGAAAACCCAAGAGGATTTAACGGCGACCCTAGTGCACCCAACACACCACTGTTTGATACCCGTAGCGATAATAAAGGCCCCGAACCTGAAGGTGTAGTAACTGGTATAATTGATGGTGTATTGTATGCCTTTGTAGGCAGCGAAAGAACTGGCGATATACTAGTGTACGATATTAGTAACCCTGCTGCACCAGTATTTAAACAATATATAGACCACCCCGATGATAGGCAAGTAGAAGGCTTATTACTAATACCTGCTATACAAAGCCCTACGGGCAAAGCATTAATTGTAGTAAGTGCCGAGCTTAGTAAAACTGTAACGGTATATGAATTTAGTTTGGTAAATAATACATTGGCTACCACTACCACAATAGTAAATGCAACACAAAGTACCACCACCACCTTTGGTAACTGTACTAGCTTAGTAGCAAAAGTAAACCAAATTACTACCGACCCTAATACTATTACTGGTACAGTAACCTCCACCGTATGGATAGAACCAACAGTACCTACTAGTGCAGGAAAGCCTTATGTACAAAGGCATTACGAAATTACCCCTGCCTCAAATGCGGCTACTGCTACAGGTATTGTAACACTTTATTTTACTCAAACTGAATTTGATAATTTTAATGCCGACCCAGCAAGTACATTAGATTTGCCAACTGGCCCAAGTGATGTAGTAGGTATTGATAACTTGCAAATAATTAAGTACAGTGGTACTAGTAATAATGGTACGGGTTTGCCAGTTACATACACAAGTACACCTACACCTATAAACCCTGCTAATGCTGATATAGTGTGGAACAGTACATTTAACAGATGGGAAATAAGTTTTATTACTAATGGCTTTAGTGGCTTTTTTGTACAAACAGACCTCTCCATATTAGCCGTAAACTGGTTAACCGTTACAGGTAAGCTTAGTACTACAAACCAAGCCATACTTAACTGGAAAGTACAGGAAAATAATGTAGTAAAATATAGCATTGAAAAAAGTACCAATGCAAATAACTATACCGAAATTGGTGGGGTAAATAGTGCAGGTAATGGTACTAATAATTATAGTTATACTGACAATCAACCTATTACTGGCACTACGTATTATAGAATTAAACAAACCGACCATAATGGAAAAATTAGTTATAGTAGTATAGTTAAACTTACTATCAGCAAAGGACTAATAGCAACGATTTATCCTAACCCTACATCGGTTACTACTACCTTACAAGTAAGCAATAACTATGTAAATACTAAAGCTTATTTATTCAATAGTTTTGGTGTATTGCTTAATACTATTAACATTACTAACAATAGTACTACAATTAATGTAACAGCACTAAAGTCTGGTGTGTATTGGCTTAAATTAAATGATGGCACTACATTAAAATTTGAAAGGGAATAATAACTAATTGATGTTAAAAAAGGGTTACCGTAATGGTAGCCCTTTTTTATTTATAAAATAAATAGCCAAAAATATTTAATAGAATTATTAAGTAATTCTTAATTACACCAACTCAATTAACCTTGTTTGTTCAAGGTCGGTAATATCATCAATATCTACTAGTGTTGGTAAGGTATGTATGATTAGCTGTAATGCTTTACAGTTGGCTATTGTAGCATTATATACGGTAGGTGTACTCCATGCTTTGTTGGCCAATAATGTTGGGTATAATTGTTGCATACCTAGCAAGTAATAGCCACCATCGTTTGCAGGGCCTATTACTACATTATTGGTTTGTAATTGGGTAAATGCATTAGTTAGTATTACCGTTGTAAGGTCGTAACAATCGCTGCCAATTATAGCAACATTAGTATAGCCTTTGGCAAATGTGTATGCAAAGGCATGTTCCATTTTTTCGCCCAATGTGTTGCCCTGTTGTGTTACTTTATTGTATCCGTTCCATATATCGTTAGGGTGTATGGCATCGTTATAAAATACAAATACAGTTGCCTCCAAACCTTCGGTAATAGTACGGGTATGTTTGAGTAGTATATTATAAATGAGTAAAGTTTTTTGGTTACCTATAGTGGCTGCCAGTCGGGTTTTTACTTTGCCCAACTCGGGGTTACGTACAAATAAAATGAGTGCATTTTGCATAAGTATAATTAACGAAATTATATGGTTGGTAGCTTTATAAGTACAAAACTAAACCCTTACTTTCATAAGGGCTTAATAATTATGGTTATAAAATTGTGATTAATATTAACAGCAGCCACCACCATCATAATGAAAAGTGCTTTCACTAATATATATATCATTGCGGCCAAGGGCTGCCAATGCAGCGGCTGTTTTGTCGCATATTGCAAGTGGTTGGTTGGGCATTAATACATGTCCTTTTTCATCGTCAAAGCATTCCTCGTTACCATAGTATATGGCAGCTTTACCGGTAAATACACAAGGCCCATCGGCAGGCATAGGATCCTTTATGGCACATACTTCCACACTTTCAATATAGATTAACTCATCGGTTTGGTATTGGCCTGGTGCTAATATACGGTAGGCTCGTTTTGCCCTTATTTCAATAGTGCCAAAGCCTACATCAGTTATCATTTTTATATACTCTTTTAACGGTAACGATCCGCTAAGGCATAAGGCTCTTAATCGTTCATCGTTTTTAAGGTCGTCGTTCATATTTTGCTCACAGGTAGGGTCGCTCATTACTAATCGGCCTCGGGGTTTTAGCACTCTGTACATTTCTTCTAAGGCTTTTTTAAGCTCTTCGTGTTTAAATATATTGAAGAGGCAGTTTTGTGCTGCTACGTCAATACTATTATCCTCCACTGGTAAGTTAAGTGCATCACCTTTGCGTAGGTCCACATATTCTTTTTTAAACCATGGGTTTAAGGCTTCAGCTTCGGTAAAGTTATTGCGGCTAGCTGTTAGCATTTCATCTACCACATCTACACCTATAACGCCCTTTGGTTGGCGGCTAAAGTAGGCAAACTGCAATAGCTCCATACCACCACCTACACCTACATACAGCACTTTAGGGTCGTTTACGAGGTCACGTGGGTTAACGGTGCTACCACAGCCATAGTTCATTTGTTGCATTATAACTGGCATAGTTAAGCCTGGCAATTGCCACATGGGTGTAGTAGTACAGCACAGGCCTACATCGGGTTTTTCGGCTGCTGCTTTGTACACATTTTTGGTGGTTTCTAAGTATCCTGTTTCCATTTTTTTTTAATTTTAATTGTTTGGTGGTTAAATGTTATTGCGAAAATTATTGTTGTGAATGGTTGAGTAAATGTACAATTGCTGATGGGCTGCACCGCTTAAGCGGAACTCTTTTTTATTTTTTTTGCGGGGATACTTTTTTATAAATTGAACGATAAAAAAAAATAAAAAAAGTGTAGCTGGGCGGTGAAATGTGGTACAAAAATGTACTAATTGTTGACAGCCCCAAATGGTGTTATACTTGTACATCGGTTGTATTGGGTTGTAAGTAATTAAATAAAAATACAGCTGCCCCTGCACCTAGTATGGGTGCTACTATATACAACCATAGGTGTTGCAAATGTGCACTTACTACAGCTGGACCAATGGACCTTGCGGGGTTCATACTAGCACCACATATTGGACCAGCAAATAGTGCCTCAAGCAATACTACACTGCCTATAGCTATACCTGCAAACATACCCGTTTCTTTACTGCCGAGGGCTACTTTCATTATAACAATCATAAGTAAAAAAGTAAGTAAAAATTCCATTATAAAACTTTGCAAAGTACTGCCATGAGGTATGGTGGCACCAAGCTTTGTGGCATCGGTAGGAAACAGTAATAATAGTACAGAACTTGCTATAATACTACCTGCAATTTGTGCTATAATATAGGGAACTACTTGTGCTACCGGAAACCTTTTGGACACTGCAAATGCTATGGTAACAGCAGGGTTAAAGTGGGCACCACTTACATTACCAAAGGCATATATTAAGCTCATAACCACCAAGCCAAATGTAATAGCAATACCGAGGTTGCCAATGTTGCCAGGGGCTTGTTGGTTAATAACAATAGCACCCGTACCACACCATATTAAAAAAAATGTGCCAATAAATTCGGCTATTAATTTTTTTTTCATTTTAATTTATCTATCTTTTTTTGTACCAAAATGTTAATAAAATTTATACTTTTAATTTGTAAGTAATTTTTTAATTTCTTAATTAGCATATTAGCACATTATCTCATTAGCACATTAGTACAATAGCTTATTATAAATGCCGTTGGCAAAGTTAGTACCCAACTCAATAATATTTTACTTATTTCTTTATTATTAGCAGTATGGGTTACTACACCTACACCATATATTGCCGATACCGATATATGTGTAAACGATACTGGCAAACCCATTGCACTAGCTGTAATGGCTAATACACTTGTAATGGAGTTGGCTACAAGCCCTTGTACTGGTTGCAAATTGGTAATTTTATAACTCATAGTACGGGCTACATTTTTTGCATTTATAATACCACCAATGGCCATTACTATAGCAATTATTAAAAAATAATTATTGGTGTAAGTAAAATAATTGCACAACAATATTAGCGATACAATTTTGGGTGTATCATTTAACCCATGTGAAAAACAAACTGTACCTGCACTAAATATATGTAAGGCATTTAGTGTTTTTGTATTTTTAATTTTTTGCTGGTGTATTATTTTGTATAACACAATGCTAATAACCACCGCTATTATTGGGCTTAGTACAAGGGGTAAAAAAAATGTTTTGCCTAGCACTGCCCACTTTAATTGGCTACCACAACTGTACAACCCTGCACCAGTAAGCCCTCCCACCAAGGCATGTGTAGTACTTATAGGAAAGCCCAAGTAGGTGGCTAACAATATAGTAAGTGCAGCACCTATAGCAACTGATAGCACAAAACTAGTTGATGTTACAACCTCGGGTGGTACTAAGCCTTTGCCACTAAAGTTTTTGAGTAATGCATTTGCAAAAAAGTAAGCCACTATAGCACCTGCAAATGTGGCAACAGTAGCCAATGTAAGTGCTTTTTTATAAGTTAATATATTGCTACTCCAAAGTGTAGCTACACCTTTAAAATTATCGTTAGCACCATTGGCATAAGCCAAGCCCAACACCGATATAAATAAAATTAGCATCATAGTTTTTTAATTAATAATTGACAATTGATAATTGACAATTGCAAGTTCACTTATAAATTATATTTTTCATTTTAAAATTAATGCAACTAGTAACGCTTTTTGGGGCATTTTTAAATCACCATTTTTAAATCACCATTATTCATTATTAATTGATCAAAAGTTAAACCTCACCGTTACTGCTCCTTGTGTACGAGATAAGATTGGGTCGTACTGCCAAGGTGTGGTACTTGGGTTATTAAAGTTTAGCTCGGGTGGTGTAGCCGTATTGGCCCTACTTACAGTTAGTAATTGGTAGCTACTATTCAATATATTAGGTACATAGTATTGGCGACCCCACTTGTAACTTATGGTATTACTAATATTGAATACGTCTAAAGATACACTTATACTTTGGTTGTTATTTTTTAGTTTAAATGTTTGAGTTATTTTCATATCCAACTGCTGATTCCAAGGGGTTCTTGCTCCATTACGTTCAGCATATTGTCCTCTACGTTTCCGTAAATATTTATCGTTATTAATGTATGCATCCAATTGTTGCCATTGTGTTGCAGCAGTAGTAATTACGGCACCTGTGCTGTTTTTAATATCGGTTAGGTTGCTTTGTGTTATAGTGTTTGGCACAAATATTAAGTCGTTATTAGGCGAACCATCACGGTTAATATCGCCAATGTAAGTATAGGTAAACGGTGCACCACTTTGTGCAGTATAAAGTAAAGTTACAATGGTATTATTTTTTTTGCCTACACGTACATACTGTAAATTGCTTATGCTCCTATGCCTCAAATCGAAATTAGAATAGGCTAACTCTGGTGAGTTTGCTTTGAGGGTTTGGTTAAATTCCCAATTGGCTTGTGGCGATACTCGTACACCATTACTTACATCTTTACTAACACCATAAGTGTACGACGTACCAAGGCTTACATTTTGTATTTTTTTGGTAACGGTAGTTGATAGTTGGTAGCGGTAACCCTTATTAGTATTGGATAATAAAAATACATTGGTAAATGCTGCATTATACTTTTGGGCATTGCCAGCACCTAAATATACCTCTCTATTATCGCCAGTACCTTTAAGTGGTGCGGTGCTGTCTTTAAGGTTAATTGTTTTAAATAGTACGTCTCGCATTGTTTTACTATATATTGCTTCTACTACAAATTTCCAATCGTTAGTGGTTTTATATTCTACTCCAAAGCTGCTTCTCCATATTTGTGGCAATTTAAAATTATTATCAAGCAAATTTATTTCTTTAATACCAGGTTGGTAAGCAGCAGCTAAAGCACTTACATCACCATTTGCCTGTAAAGGCACTACACCTGTTGGGCGTATATCAATATTACCATACTTGTTACCATTGTTATAGTATGGGTATGCCAACCAACTAAATGGCATACGACCATTAAATATACCTGTACCAGCTTTTATAATAAGTCGTTGGTTACCATGTACATCCCAATCTAACCCCAACCTTGGGGCAGCTTGTGGTGCTTTGCTTTTGGTGTTGCTATAACCTTCAAAGCCTTTGGTAGCCGTTATTTGAGGGTTAACTGACTCACGGTCGGGGTACAAGGCATGGTCTATACGTAAGCCTGCTGTAAGTCTTAACCTTTTGGTTATTGCAATTTCATCTTGCAAATATTCACTAAGAAGCATTACCCTAAAGTCGGCAGAAGGGCGACCACGGTTAAAGGCTACATCGTTGTTGCTAAGGTTATATACGCCTCTTATACGGCTTGGTTTGTTGGCATAAAAATCGTCGGCACTACGGTAAGCCCAACGTCCGTTAAATGCTGTAAGAAACCGGTAATCAATATTATAAAACTCATTATGTGTACCTAATGTAAATGTATGTTTGCCTTTGTATAAGGTTAGGTTATCAGTAACTTCAAAAGTTTTTAATTTTAATCCATACACGGCTGCTTCTCTGTAAGCACCTAGGAATAGGGTATTGGCAGTGTTGTACGTAATTTCAATATGTGGAAAAAAACCTCCTGCTATATCTCTATGATCATCAGTATGGGTGTAGCCTAATATTAAATTGTTAGCAACACGGTTATTAAAATTAGACTTTAATTCAAACACAGTACTGTTGGTAACACTGTTATGCTTATAACCTTGGCTTTCAAAATTAAGCACATTGGCACTACGTTCTAAATTATTAGCAAATGCACTTATATAGTTATGCCTTATACTTGCTTTGTGTAGGGTATTAATATTCCAATCCAATCGGGCAAAAGCTTTGTTGCTATTTATTTGTAAATCTTTGTTGCCATAGGTACCCATATTATATCCATACCTAGCTAATACTGTGTCGTACAAAGCTTTTGCAAGGCTAGCTGGTATTGCTGCACCATCAGCTCCTGCTGCAAAAGGTACGGGTTCGTTTTTACGGGCTACTTCAGCACTTACAAAAAAGAATAATTTATTTTTCACAATTGCTCCACCTATTCGGCCACCAGTTTGGTAGTCATAATATTTATCTATTGCAGTTCTATTTTTATCGGCAGTACGGCCAGTAAGGGTTTGGTTGCGGCCTGTAAAAAATACTGATCCTTGCATTGTATTAGTACCACTACGAGTAACAGCATTAATACTACCACCTGTAAAGTTGCCCAGTGTAACTGTAAATGGCGATACTTGTACTTGTACTTCCTGTACAGCCTCAAGGCTTATTGGTTGGGTTTTGGCTAGGCTACCCGGGCTACCTGTAGCTTGGCTACTACCAGCACCACTTGCAGGTTCGGTAAATCCAAAGGCATCGTTAAGTGCTGCACCATCAACACTAAGGTTATTAAACCTATAGTTAGCACCAGCAAGGCTGTTGCCGTTGCTTTGTGGGCTTAGTTTTATAAAGTCTTGTAGGCTACGGTTTATAGTAGGTAGCCTTTCTAATTGGTCTTTATTAATAGTAGTACTAATGCCACCATTACGTTTTCGTTTAGTACCTGCACCTACTACAGTTACTGCATCGGCAGTAGTTATTTTTATTGCAAAGTCTATATTTTGTGTATAGTACTGTCCAAGGTTAAGGTAAATATTATTATACATTTGTGCCTCGTAACCTACTGCTGTAAAGCCTATAGTGTATGGCCCACCGCTACTCAAATTTGGTATAGTATAGTTACCAGTTTTTTGTGTTAATGTGCTGTAAGTTGCTCCAGTATTAGCATTTACTACATTTATAGTTACGTTTGGTATTGGTGCTGTTTGGTTGGCTACTATACCTTTAATACCTGCTGTGGTTATTTGGGCTGCAGCACTATATGCTAATAATACAGATGCTATAACTATGTAATAGTATTTAAAATTCATTTGTTGTAACCATTAATTTGTAATAAAAATTTATCCTTTAAGGAACGGTATTGCCTTACTTTAATTATATAATGGCAAAAGTATTTTTATAAAAAAAATACAAAACTAAACCCAATAACTAGGGCTAGTATTTATTACAAATAAGGTGGACCTCTACGATTATTTGCCCATTGTAAATTGGCTGTATATATTGGCGAATTAAATAAATTTATTACAATTAAACTACTATATATGGTAGTTAGTAAAGTAATAATTGAAGCTTTACATTTATGTAATAATTGCTTAAGTTCATTGGCATTATTTACATCGTGCCTTACTGTGAGTTGAGTTAAATTACTGTTAGTATGTAAACAATAATTTTTTAAATCGCTATAAATATTAATAGTACACCAACTTAAATTTTTAAATTTTGATGCATCAAAACTTATTTTTTGTAATGCTATAATGTAAGCTCCGCCGTGGTTATCAGCACCTATACAGTTATTATTATAATGCAACTCAGTAGCTGCTTGTAGTATTTGGTTGGTAGTTATACTTACACAATCGGTACCTATTGTTATTATATTATTGTAGCCTTTGGCAAAAATGTGGGAAATTGCATTAGTAATTTTTTCGCCAAACGTAGCACCAACTTGTTCTTTTTCGTTTGTAACATAATATGGTAAGTTAGTAGCCACAGCGGTAGCAATGGTATTATTGTACAAGGCTTTGTGCAACTGTAAATTAACACTATTGTGTTGGTGTAGCTGCTTAACCCTACTCTCGGCAAGTATGGTACGGCTGAATATTAATATGGCGGTAGCTTGGTACAAGTTTTACTTTGGTAAATGCATTTACGTGTTAACAAAATTTTTAGATTCACAAATAATTTTATGCAACAGCACCACCACAGCTGCTACCAGCACCCGCTGTGCAACCAAAGCAATGTTGCCCTATTATTATTTCTCTTTGTAATAACAAATTAGTGCTGTAGTTACTTATGTGAGTACTGCCACAAGCTACTTTTAACTCAAGCATTTGGTTAAAGTCACAATCATATAAGTAGCCATCCCAACTTATTGATATGGTGCTACGGCACATTACATTAGCTGCTGCCACAGGGTTGTAAGCACCTATAAGTTTTTCCATATACTTTTCATAGTTATTGCTTTGTAGTAAATAATCTAGGTATCGGCTTATGGGCAGGTTGGTTATTGCATATAATTCATGAAACTGGATGCCAAAATCTTTAAGCAAGGCCGTTTTAAATTCACGTTCCAAAGCATCTTGGCTTGGTGGCAAAAATGCACCAGCCGGGTTGTACACTAAGTTTAACTTAAGGTTGCTATTAGGCATACCATAGCCTACGGCATTAAGCATTTGCAGGGCTTTTACACTATCTTCAAATACACCATCGCCACGTTGTTTATCGGTTCTGTCCTTGCTGTAAAAAGGTAGAGACGATACAACTTCAATATTATTTAATTTATAAAATTCGGGTAGGTCGTAATATTTTTTATTGGCTCTTATAATGGTAAGGTTGCACCGCACTATTATGTGTCGGTTTAGCTTTTTTATTTCGGTTACAAACCACCTAAAGTCGGGGTTCATTTCGGGTGCACCACCAGTAAGGTCAACAGTAGTAAGGCTTGGGTTATTGGCTAGTACTATTAGGCATTGCTCCATTGTTGCTACGGTCATTATTTCTTTACGGTCGGGCCCAGCATCTACATGGCAGTGGGCACATACTTGGTTACACATTTTACCTACATTTATTTGAAATGTGGTAATGCTTGTAGGCCTAAGTGGATACAAATTTGCCTCTTCCAACTTTAATTGAAACGGTACTATAGTTACACCATCGGTGGCAATGCCGTGTTCCAATACTTCGAGTTGCTCCTGTACATCGGCTAATTTACTATGTTGTGCTTTGAGGGATTTCATACTATTAATTTGACAATTTGATAATTTGATGATTTGATAATGTAAAAATCAAAACATTTTGCAATCAAATAATGAATCTTTTTTATTTTTATATAATGTAAATTTTATTTTAAAATAATTTGAAGTTGGAACTCAATAAATTAATTAAGGACTAGATTATCATTTTATCAAATTATTAAATTATCAAATTTGCTACTACATCGCTATTTCCTTTACTTTATTCATCATTTGTACTCCGTGTACAAGTGCTGCACCGCCTTTTATGGCTGCTGCTACATGTACAGCTTCCATCATTTGTGCTTCGGTGTTTCCTTTTTCATAAGCATCGCTACTGTAGGCATCTATACAATAAGGGCATTGTACAGCATGTGATACGGCTAGGGCTATTAATGACTTTTCTTTGGCTGTTAATTCGCCTTCGGCAAATACTTCGCTGTACCAACCAAAAAATTTATCGGCCATTGGTTTTTGAAATTCACCAATTTTTCCAAACTTTCCTAAATCTTTGGCATCGTAATAATGATTAGACATATAATTGAATTTGTATAAAAGTATCAAATAATTGCTAATTGTCAATTTATATATTATCAATTGCAACTAAACCTTACATTTGCTATTTACGTAAATAGGTCCATTAAAAGTTTTTTTAAATAAATGCAAACAATAACCAGTAAAGTAAATGAAGCCATTGCATTTTTGCGAAGCAAAAATATAAATAACCCACAAGTAGCTGTTGTACTAGGTACAGGGCTTGGGCAATTGGTAAATGCAATTGAGGTAACGTTAGAAATTGACTATACCGATATTCCACACTTTGTTACAAGTACGGTGGAGTTTCATAAGGGTAAATTAATTGTAGGCACTATTGGCACTACTCAAGTAATAGCCATGCAAGGCAGGTTTCACTATTACGAAGGGTACAGTATGCAACAAATAACATTTCCAATACGTGTATTTAAAGCCTTAGGTGTGCAGCAGCTTATACTAAGCAATGCGGCTGGAGGTATGAATGTGGAGTTCAAAAAAGGCGATTTAGTAGCCTTAACAGACCATATAAATATGCTACCCGAAAGCCCGTTACGGGGTGTACATGAACCAGCATTTGGCG
>JAYWGN010000048.1:0-18496 GCA_043778255.1 Chitinophagaceae bacterium
TACATTTCTCGTTTTACATTTTACATTTCTCGTTTTACATTTTACATTTCTCGTTTTACATTTTACATTTCTCGTTTTACATTTTACATTTCTCATTATAACTTGTACCACCTTATGCGGTATTATCAAATTAGCAAATTATATTTGCAGTATGACTTTTGATAGAAAAACCCTAACCGATGTAGAACTATTGCATTTGTACAAAAGCCTACTTTGGCCACGTATGATTGAAGAAAAAATGCTAGTACTATTAAGGCAAGGCAAAATAAGTAAATGGTTTAGTGGCATAGGGCAAGAAGCTATAAGTGTAGGAGCTACATTGGCCATGCAGCCTAACGAATGGATAATGCCTTTGCACCGCAACCTCGGGGTGTTTACTTGCCGTCAAATGCCCTTGCACAAACTGTTTAAGCAATGGCAAGGCAATCAAGATGGGTATAGTAAAGGGAGGGAACGGAGTTTTCATTTTGGCACAAGCCAATACAAAATATGTGGAATGATAAGCCACCTTGGGCCACAGTTAGCCATAGCAGGTGGAGTAGCTTTGGCATATAAGTTAATGAACGAAGTGGGAAGTACTAATTGCGAAGTGGGAGGTAGGAGGTATGAGGTGGAAAGTATGAAGTACGAAGTGGGAGGTACGAGGTATGAAGTGGAGGGTGAGGATAAATCAAAAATCAAAAACCAAAAACCAAACACTACTCCACCACAAGTATCTCTTGCTTTTACTGGCGATGGAGGTACTAGTGAAGGTGATTTTCATGAAGCATTAAATGTAGCTGCAGTATGGCAACTGCCTGTAATATTTATAATAGAAAACAATGGCTATGGCTTAAGCACACCAACTAATGAACAGTACAAGTGTGAACACCTTATTGACCGTGCCAAGGGTTATGGTATTGATGGTGTACGTATTGATGGTAATAATATATTAGAAGTATATGATACCCTAAAAGGAGTAAGAGAATATTGTGCTACACATCAAAAACCTTTTTTGATAGAGTGTAATACCTTTAGAATGAGAGGGCATGAGGAAGCAAGTGGCATTAAGTACGTACCAACACAATTACTACAAGAGTCGCAGCATAAAGACCCTATTGCTACTTACGAAAACTATTTGATTAGCATAGGTGTACTTACTCAATCACTTATAAGTACTATTAAAAATGAGTACAAACAATTATTAGAAGCTGAACTTACAATAGGATTTAACAGCCCCGAAATAGTAGTAGATACCGAGGCTGAGTTAGCCGATGTATATAAAAAGTATGAGGTTATAAATACAAAATTCGAAATATCACCTACTGATATACTATCAAAAAAAAATGAGGTTATACTCAAATATTACGAAGCCATAAAGCAAGCTCTTAACCAATGTATGGAGCAGCATACCAACCTTATACTTATGGGGCAAGATATTGCTGAATATGGTGGCGCATTCAAAATAACGGAAGGTTTTGTGGAGCAATATGGAAAAGCTAGAGTACGTAATACCCCACTATGCGAAAGTGCCATAGTAGGTACTGCATTAGGGCTGAGCCTCCAAGGGTATAAGAGTGTAATGGAAATGCAATTTGCCGATTTTGTAACCGTAGGTTTTAACCAAATAGTAAATAACCTAGCCAAATTACATTACCGTTGGGGCCAACAAGCCGATGTGGTAATACGAATGCCCACTGGTGGTGGTGTAGGTGCTGGGCCATTCCATAGCCAAAGCAACGAAGCATGGTTTACCAAAGTGGCAGGGCTTAAAGTAGTATACCCTAGCAATGCTTATGATGCCAAAGGGCTACTAATAGCTGCTATTAACGACCCTAATCCTGTTTTGTTTTTTGAACATAAAGCCATGTACCGTAGTATAAGCGACCAAGTACCTACCAACATTTACGAAGTAGCAATAGGAAAAGCTAACATAGTACAGCAAGGTACTAACCTCACCATTATTACTTATGGTATGGGTGTAGTATGGGCTAAGCAGCAGGTAATAATATTTGCTAATGAAGGTGTAAGTATTGAAATACTCGACCTCAGAACCCTTGCCCCATTCGATTATGATGCCATTGCTACCACAGTAGCAAAAACAGGAAAAGTACTTGTACTAACCGAAGATAATTTAATAGGCAGCATAGCAAGTGAAGTTGCAGCTTGGATTAGCGAAAACTGTTTTACACAATTAGATGCACCAGTAATGCGATGTGGTAGCTTGGAAACTCCTATACCATTTAACCTACAATTAGAAAAAAATTATATGGCCAATAGTAGGCTTACTGCAATGTTGCATAAATTAATTGCTTATTAATTAAACTATAATTATGCACCAAATAGAACATATTGGCATAGCCGTTAAGAGTTTAGAAACCTCCATTCCATTATTTGAAACCTTGCTTAATACTAATTGCTATAAGCAAGAGTTAGTAGCTACAGAACAGGTAAACACTGCATTTTTTAAAGTAGGAGAATCTAAAATAGAATTGCTGCAAAGCACCCAACCCGATGGTGTTATAGCTAAGTATATTGATAAAAAAGGTGAAGGTATACACCATATTGCATTTGCGGTGGTTGATATTGTAGCCGAAATAGAACGACTTAAAAGTAAAGGATTTGTACTACTTAATGATGTGCCAAAGCAAGGTGCCGATAATAAATTGGTTGTTTTTTTGCACCCCAAAAGTACGGGTAGTGTGTTAGTGGAGTTATGCCAAAGTAGCTGAAAGGTTACTACTTGAAAATAAAATATAGCAACCAAACACATTTTATTAAATACATTGTAGTAAAGCAATAACCTATCATATTTTAATAATAACCTTATACCATAATACCCATTAATTGCCTATAATTCTTCCTCTAATTCTATGTTTTTTGTGAGGCGATATTATTGTTGATTTATTGGTAAAGTCATTGCTTACCACACTTATATTACCATCAACTTCAAGCATAGCTACATCTACATTTTGTATATTACTTATACCATGTTCCCTTACTGCTGCTTCTAATTCGGCAATAGATATTTCACTTTTTCTGCAATGTTGTTCTTGTATTTTTCCTTTGTATATAAGCAGCAAAGCCTCGCCTTGCAAAAAAGTATTAAACTTTTTATTTTGGTACAATAGTTTTTTTAAAGTAAAGTTTGCAGCAAACAATGCAAGTGCAGCTACAAGTCCGCCACTTAAGCTTGTATCAGGCCCAACCATAGCATTTTGTACCGCATTGCTTATGAGTAATATAAATACCAAATCAATAACCGATAATTGTGCTAATTCTTTTTTGCCAAATACTCTAATAGCTATTATCATAAATACATATACCGCAATTGCCCTTACAACTATTTGCAGGTAAGGGTTTGGTATAAAGGGTAAATTTATTTGTACATAATACATTGCCTGTTATTTATATAAAGATAGTGTACAAATTTTTTAGTGTTAATTTGCTTTTTTATTTTCAGGTATAGTTGCTTAACTATAGCATAACTATTTTATTACTTTATTTATGTACATATTAAAGAAAAAAATATAATTTTATAAAACAACCAATAATAACCAATTAACAACTAATACTTATATATTGAATACTTAGCGCTTAATCAAACTTTAACCTTTATATATTAATCCCAAATTTTGTAATTAAGCAACAAAAAATAAAATGAAATTGTAATGTTAAATATGCCGAAAGTAAATAAAATTAGTTGCTATTTTTTAGTAGTACTTACAACAATAAACCTAGCTATACAAGCCCAAATAAAGGAGCATGACAGTGTAGCTATTACAATAAATTTACATCAGCCTCAACCAATTTTTTCGGTACCAAATTTAGCCTTCCCAATACTTAGTATAGCTTATGGGTTTGGGGCTTCGCATAGTAGTAATTTAACAAAGTATAATAAAAATTTTCAGCAAAGTATAGCCACCACTAATAAAGGAACTCATATTGATAATTACTTACAATACAGCCCTCTACTTGCTATTGCAGCTTTGCATACATTTGGTGTAGCTAGTATTAATAAACCAAAAGCACAAGTAAAGTTAGCCTTACTCACTACTATTATATCAACCGCCATAGTAGTACCGCTTAAAAAAATAACTAGGGAACTTAGACCAGATGGTTCATGTAATACATCGTTTCCTTCGGGGCATACTACTACAGCATTTGCTGGTGCCGAATTGCTACATCAAGAGTATAAAAATGCTACCCCTATTATAAGCATATTGGGTTATGCAGCAGCAGCTACTACGGGTATATTGAGGGTGTATAACAACAAACATTGGCTTAGCGATGTAATAGCAGGTGCAGGGTTTGGCATAATAAGTACTAAAGCTACCTATTGGTTATATCCTAAATTGGCAAAAGCATTTACCCAACAACATAAAACATTACTAGCAACTATTTATTAACTTAATACCACTACATATTTATGCCAAAATTTTTACTCAGTTGTATTGTATTTATAAGCTCACATGCCTATAGCCAAGGTAGTTATAAACCACCACAATTATATAAAGTAAATGATAGTATGGCTTTACAATATCCTAAACCCAAAGCCTTTAATTTTATATTACAAGTACCTAAAGATTTTGTACAAATGCATGTAGTGCTGCAAAATAAAAAAAGTGTAAAACCATTACTAATAACCATTGCTGCAACAGGTGTACTACTACTTACCGATACAAAAATTGCCGATGGTGTAAGGTCAGGTGCAGCCAAATTAAATATTGAACCTAAAGAAAAAAATGTAAACCTTTGGGTTGCTAATATTGCTGGGCGACCTACTACATTACTTAAAGCACCCGGCAATATAAATACTGCATTTTATCAATTAGGTCAAGGTTTTCCGGGGTTATTATTAAGTGCAGGTTTATTTACCTACGGAAAAATAAAAAATGATTACCGTAGCCGTAGTGTTGCTAGCCAAATTACTGAAACCTTTTTGCTAACAGGATTATATACACAAATATTAAAAAGAATAACTGGGAGGGAAGTACCCAGCCGTGCCACTGTAAAAGGTGGTAAATGGCAACCGTTTCCTAGTTTTAAAAATTATAGAGATAATACACCAAAGTACGATGCATTTCCATCGGGGCATTTAACTACACTAATGAGTACCGTATCAGTATTAGCACTTAATTACCCCAATAGTAAGCTTATAAAACCAATTGGTTATTCATTAGTTGGCCTTGTAGGCTTAAGTATGATAAATAATGAAGTGCACTGGGCAAGTGATTACCCATTAGCTATTGGTATAGGTTACTTATGTGCTAAGCAAGTAGCAAATGTTAACAGAAAATTGGTGACTAATAACAAATCTGCTTTAAGGGTAACCCCAACTTTTACAGTTATTAATAACCGTATTGTTCCAAGTATTTTGTACAATTTTTAGTAAATAAAATTTCAAAATATTACGGTAGTTTTATACAAATATTAAAATTATGCAACCGTGGATTTTATATGCAATACTTGCCGCACTATTTGCATCGTGTACCGCCATATTTGCTAAAGCAGGGCTTAAAAATGTAGATAGTGATATTGCTACTGCTATACGTACAAGCCTTATATTAATTATAACATGGGGTATGGTTATTATAAAAGGTAAGGTAACCCAAGTACAAATATTGAACAAACATAATTGGATATTCTTAACCTTATCGGCAATTGCTACGGGTGCTTCGTGGTTGTATTATTACAAAGCATTACAAATAGGCGATGTGGCTAAAGTATCAGCAATTGATAAAGGCAGCATAGTATTTACAGTAGTACTTTCGTTTATTTTTTTAAAAGAGGCATTAACACCACAACTACTACTAGGCACAGCTTTGGTGCTTATAGGTGTATTAGTTATAATATGGAAATAGTACCCTTTACTATAATGTAAATAATTAATAATAACTACCATTTAACCTTACTTACAAGCAAAGCCAATTACTTTTGTATTATAATATTTAAGTAATGCAACATCTATTTCTTTTTGTTTTTCTATTCATTTTGGGTGTGGGTGCTACCGCACAAAATGTTACTATTAAATGTATAAATGTAGCAACTAACCAACCAGCTGTTGGTGTTACAATTGCTAACGCCAATAAGCCAATTGGAGTTACTGATAGTAATGGGTTAGCTAAAGTTAATTTACAAAATGGGAATTATAATTTAAAAGTATCGGGTATTGGATTTGAAACTACAGCCTTACAAGTAACAGTACCAACAAGTAACATTATAATAGTACAATTGCAAATAGTAACAAAGCAAGAGGCAGCAGTAACCGTAGTATCAAGTACTCGTAATAACCAAAAAATAGAAAATTCGCCACTTAAAGTAGAAGTATTAGGTAGCGTAGAAATGGATGAAGAAAATACCATAAAACCAGCTGGTATAGCCAGTATATTAGGAGATGTAAGTGGAGTGCAAATACAACAAAGTAGCGCCGTTACTAGCAATAGTAATGTACGTATACAAGGGCTTGATGGCCGTTATACTCAAATACTAAAAGACGGTATGCCACTCTACGATGGCTTTAGTGGAGGCTTTGGTATATTAAGCATACCACCACTTGACCTTAAGCAAGTAGAACTAATAAAAGGTAGTGCAAGTACATTATATGGTGGTGGGGCTATTGGTGGGTTAGTAAATATTATAAGCCGTAAGCCAACAACCAAGCAAGAAGCTGTATTTACTGCAAACTATAGCACACTTACCGAAACTAATTTGAATACATTTATAAGTAAAAAAAATAAAAAATTTGGATACACATTTTTTGGTGGGTACACCACACAACAAGCACAGGATGTAAATAATGATTTGTTTAGCGATGTGCCAAAGCAAAATACTTTGGTGCTACACCCTCGATTATTCATATACCCTAAGCCCAATACAACCATAACTGTAGGCCACACCTTAACCAACCAAACCCTTACTGGTGGCGATATAGTGGTTATTAATGACAAGGCAAATAGCCAACATCAGTACTTTGAAACTAATAAAACATACCGTAATAGTACCGAGTTAGTAGTAGAGCAAAACTTAGGCGGTCGTAAAAAATTGGAGTTAAAAACAAGCTACAGTACCTTTAATAGAAGTATACAAACAAATACTACTTACTTTAAAGGCAACCAAACTAATTACTTTGCCGAAGCATCATACTATAAACCGTACCAACAAAATAGTTTTGTAGCAGGTATTAATTTGGTAGGCGATGAGTTTATACAAACGGACGGAACAGCTTTACAACTTAATAACTTTGGTAATAATGTAGTAGGAGCATTTGTACAAAACACATGGCGTGTTAAAAATAAAGCTACCATAGAAGTAGGCTTACGTAACGATGTTGCCAAAACCTATGGAAATTTTTTGCTGCCAAGAGCAGCAATAATAGTACACCTAAATAAAAGCTGGGCTACAAGAGTGGGTGTAGGTGCAGGTTATAAGCTACCAAATGCTTTAGCTTCGCAAAATAGAGACTTTGAAATACAAACGATCAACAATTTGCCAAGTACTATAAAAGCTGAAAAAAGTATAGGGTATAATGCTGAAGTAAATTATAAAAAGGAGTGGGGCGAGGGTAACGAATTTTTTGTGAACCATGCATTCTTTTTAACTACCATTAACCAGCCTGTAATAGCAAATCAGCAATTTCCTGGGCAAGTTACATTTAGCAATGCCACCAAACCAATTGTGAGTAAGGGTTTTGATACATATATACGAACCACCCTACATGAGTGGGAGTTATATATAGGCTACACTTATACCATTGCCGAAAGAAAGTATTTAACTATTAATCAATTTGTGCCACTAACACCCAAAAACCGTATGGCATTTACAATAGTGCATGATTGGGAGGAGCAGGGTTGGCGAATAGGCTTAGAGGGAAGTTATAATGGTTACCAATATAGAGATGATGCTAGCAAAACACCAGCCTACTTTTTTGCAGCAGCAATGGTGGAAAAAAAATTAGGAAAACATTTTAGTATAGTACTTAATGGTGAAAATCTTTTAAACTTCAAGCAAAGCAATAGCGAAACTTTATACACAGGTACAGTACTTAACCCCAACTTTAAAGCACTTTGGGCACCTATAGATGGTAGAGTAATAAATGTAAGTGTGAAGTGTAAATTGTAAGTTTTTAAAAATTCTTCAACCTTTATAAAATCATTGTATTGTAACAACTTGTATTTCCTTGTGCTATATAACCATTGTATTTAATTCATTCCTTAATTTCTTAATTTTTCTCCCACTTCTACCCTCCCACATTCAACCTCATCCTTAATTTCTTTATTCGCATATTATCGCATTATCAAATTATCAAATTAACTTTGCTTATGCTTAAACAAACATTAATAGCAGCAGCACAAGCAGGTGCAGCTCAATTGCAACATTACTACGAAAAGTCGTTTGTAATTACCGAAAAAGAAGGGGTAAACAACTTAGTAACAGAAGCCGACCATGCTGCCGAAAAGGCAATATTTGAAATAATACAAAACCAATACCCCGAGCATTATATATTAAGTGAAGAAAGTGGCGATCTGCCACAAAACAATGAGTACAAATGGGTAATTGACCCTTTAGATGGCACGGTTAATTTTGCCCATGGCATACCTTTATGTGCCGTAAGTATTGGTATTGAAAAAGCAGGTGAAATGATAATGGGTGCAGTATATTGCCCATTTATTAACGAATTTTATATTGCCGAAAAAGGGCAAGGTGCCTACCTTAACGATAGAAAAATTAAAGTAACCACACAAACGGAAGTACAAAAAAGTATATTAGTTACTGGGTTTCCGTACACCTACCCAAAGCTACATATTGGCCCACTCGAAATATTTAGCAAACTTGTAAAACGTGGCATTCCCGTAAGGCGGTTAGGTAGTGCTGCTATTGATTTGTGTTGGGTTGCTGCAGGCAGGTTCGATGGCTTTTGGGAATTTAACCTTAGCCCATGGGATACTGCAGCAGGCTATGTAATAGTAAAAGAAGCCGGTGGCAAAATAACCGATTTTGAAGGTAAAGAATTTAGCTGCTACCAAAAACAAATAATGGCCACTAATGGATTAATACACGAGGAGTTAATGGGAGAGGTGGTAGGGTTATGATTTTAAGTTTTTGATTTTAGATTTACAATTAACGAATATTAACATCAATTAAATTACACAACACAAGGTTTTTTTAAGTGCCTAAGATTAAATAAAGAAATCAATATATATTTATGACTGAAAAAGAACTTAAAAACAAAACGAAAGAAAATGCAATTAATGTAGCAAAAATTTGTATGTTACTTGAAAATACTATTATTAACAAAGTATAAATTGGTCAAATTATTAGATCTTCATCATCGGTAGGAGCTAACTATAGAGCTGCTTGCAGAGCAAAGTCTGGTAAAGATTTTATTTATAAACTTCAAATTGTAATAGAAGAAGCAGATGAAACGTTATTTTTTTTAGAGCTATTGGCAACATTTAATGAAACATATAAAAAACAATTAAGAGAAGTATATATTGAAACTGAAAGTATTTTAAAAATTATAGTAGCATCTGTAAGAACATTAAAAAATAACCAAAAATTAAAACAGTAATTACTTAAAAAAACTTACTATCCGTCGAACTTAATAATAAGTTTAAACGATTAAATCGTAAATCAAAAATTTAAAATCAACTTATGTACCGAACCGAAATAGCAACCCTTGGTGAATTTGGATTGATAGAACACCTCACAAAAAATTTTGAAACACAAAATGTTAGTACCGTACTTAGCGTTGGCGACGATGCTGCCGTTATTGATCATTTGGGTAACCACACCGTTGTAACCACCGACTTATTAATAGAAGATATACATTTTGATTTGAGTTACACTCCGCTACAACATTTAGGCTACAAAGCCGTAATAGTAAACCTTAGCGATGTATATGCAATGAATGCAACACCTACTCAAATTACTATGAGTATTGCACTGAGCAATCGTATATCGTTAGAGGCTATTACCGAATTTTACGAAGGTGTATATGCAGCTTGTGAAAAGTATGGTGTGGACCTTGTAGGTGGCGATACCACCAGTAGTACCAAAGGGTTTATAATTAGTGTAACCGCTATTGGCGAAGCACTAGAAAATAAAATTGTAAAACGAAGCGGTGCTACCAAAGGCGATTTGGTATGTGTAAGTGGTTACCTTGGCAGTGCATTTATTGGGCTTACCTTATTGGAAAGAGAAAAAAGAATATTTTTAGAAAACCCTGGTGTGCAGCCCGATTTGGAGAACGAAAAATTTGTAATAGGTAAACTTTTAAAGCCAGAAGCTAGAAAAGATATGATAGAATTTTTTGCAAAAAACAACATTTTGCCAACGGCAATGATAGATGTAAGCGATGGCTTAAGTAGCGAAATGCTGCATATATGTAAGCAAAGTAATGTAGGCTGTGTGCTGTACGAAGACAAGTTACCCTTTGCCGATGATATGAAAAATGCTGCCTACAAATTTAAACTTGACCCTACAGCATGTGCATTAAGTGGTGGCGAGGATTATGAGTTGTTATTTACCTTACCACAAGCCGATTACGATAAATTAGTACTCAATGAACAAATAAGTGTAATAGGCTACATTACTGATATTGCCGAGGGAGCACATATAATAACCAAAGGTAACAATAGGTACAAACTAACAGCCCAAGGCTGGAATGCATTTGACCAACAAACAGAAAATAATTAATAGTACAGTGAAAACATATTTTTTAAATACTACTATTGTAAAATGCTTTGTGCTATGTGTACTTGCATTACAAGCTTGTAATACAGTGCAAAGAGTACCTTATAATGTATATAAGAAATATAGTGTACCCCAATTGCAGCAAGAGTTAGGGCTACTACAAACAATATTACAAACCGACCATCCATCGCTGTATTGGTACACCCCAAAGCCACAAATGGATAGTGTATTTGCTGCAGCAAAATTAAAAATAACAGACTCACTTACTGAGTGGCAATATAGAAAAATTGTAAGCCAAGCAGTGGCTAATATTAAATGTGGACACACATCGGTAAGGGGAAGTAAGCAATTTGACAAATGGTTTGCTACCTCAAAATTAGCTAACTTTCCTATAGGTGCAAGGGTATATAACGATACCATAGTAAGCACTTATAACCTATACCGAAAGGATACTATACTACCCCGAGGGTCAGTAATAACAAGTATAAATGGAGTGAGTAGCAAAAAAATTGTGGACTCTTTATGTACCATAATAACTACCGATGGCAATAGCAAAAATTTTAAGTACATGAGGTTAAGTGGCAATTTCCCGTACTACTACTCGTATGTATTTGATACTGCAATGCGGTATATTATAAACTATACCGATAGTACTAATGCTGAAAAAACAGTAACAACTTACCTGTATCGCCAACCACCAAAAGACACTACCAAACGTATTCAAATATCGGGTATTGGTACAGTGGTAAAAGTGCAAAAGCCAAGTAAAAAAGATTTGCAACAATTAAAATTAGCCTCTATTCGCAATGTATTTTATAGTAAAGATAGTGCCACTGCAACCCTTACTGTAAATAGCTTTAGTGGTGGCAAGCAAAAAAAATTTTATCGAAAAACATTTAAAAAAATTAAAGCAATTGGTTGTAAAAATATAATAATTGATGTACGTAATAATGGAGGTGGTATTATTGGCAACTCCTCATTGTTGAGTAGGTACATTATTAATACACCACGTAAAGTAGCCGATAGCATATTTGCCGTTAGGCAATTTAGCAAACATAATAAGTATATAAAAAACCGTGTTTGGTACGGCTTAAGTATGATATTTGTTACCCACAAAAAAAATGATGGCAGGTACCACTTTGGCTATTTTGAAAGGCATAAGGATAAGCCAAAGCGTAACAACCACTTTGATGGTAAGGTAGTGGTTATAAGTGGAGGTTATTCGTTTAGTGCAACTACACTTTTTTTGCATGCCATACAAGGGCAAAAAAATGTAACTACCGTAGGCGAAACCACTGGTGGCGGAGCTTACGGCAATAGTGCAGTATATATACCAGATATTACTTTGCCTTATACTAAGTTAAGGGTAAGGCTTCCTGTATTTAGGTTGGTAATGGATAAAAATTTGCCACACTTAGGCCAAGGCATAACACCCGATGTGTTGGTAATGCCAACCGTAAAAGCTATTGCCAACGGCCAAGATAATAAAATGGAAAAAGCCTTAGAGCTGATAAAGGATTAATTCTTTTTTTAGGAAATATTTGGGCGTAACCCAGCAAAAGCTGGGTCGGGCTTTTCGTTACAATCTTTTTTGCAAGAAAAACGGCAAAAAAGGATTTTCACTTCAATCCCTTACGCAATAAGCATAGTAGTTCATACCTAATTACATTTTTAATTTTTCAAATATTAAAAAATAAAAATTTGCCAACCGTTTATAATAACTTTGTACGTACAACTGACTATTAAAACTTGACCACTACAAATACCAAAAATAAATCTTTCAACTTTGCTCAACTGAAAAGGGTATTGCGGTATGCTAAACCTTACAAATACAAATTTTATGTAGCTATTGCATTAGCTATTACAATTGCAATAATAACCCCAATAAGGCCAGTACTAGTACAACGTACTATTGATGTGTATATACAAAACAATTGGGCCAAAGCATTAATATACATTACCATAATTCAAATATTTATATTGGTGTTAGAAACTGTAATACGGTTCTATTTTACCTACATAACTAATTGGCTAGGGCAACACGTTATAAAAGATATAAGGATAGAGGTATATAACAAAGTACTGCAACTTAACTTACGCCAATACGACCAAACACCAATTGGTACTTTAACCACTCGTACTATTAATGATATAGAAGCCATTAACGAAATATTTGCCGACGGCATAATACCTATATTAGCCGATTTGTTATCCATAATAGTAGTGGTAGGGGTAATGTTTAGCTACCATTGGCAACTAACATTAGCGGCATTACTACCGTTTCCTATAATTATAATTGCTACTTATTATTTTAAAGAAAGTGTAAATAAATCATTTATAAAAGTGCGAAATGCTATAGCCAACCTTAACTCATTTGTACAGGAGCATATAGGCGGTATGCAAGTGGTACAAAGCTTTGCAGCAGAAAATAAAGAATATAAAAAATTTAAACTCATAAATGCCCAACACCGTAATGCTAATGTACAAGCCATATTTGCCTACTCTGTTTTTTTTCCTATTGTAGAAATTATATTAGCACTTTCAATATCGCTAATGGTGTGGAAAGGTGCTGCCATACCCGTAAGTGGTGGTATAATAGTGGCTTTTTTATTATTACTCAATTTAATATTTAGACCCTTACGTGTAATAGCCGACAAATTTAATGTAATACAAATGGGTATGGTGGCTAGTGAACGTGTATTTAAATTGTTAGACAATACAGATGTTACCCATACGGGTACTGGCGAAGAAACAAATGTAAGGTTGCAAGGTAGTGTACAATTTGAAAATGTATGCTTTAGTTACACGCCACAAATACCTGTATTAACAAATATTAGTTTTACCATAAATAAGGGCGAAACAATTGCCATAGTTGGCAGCACAGGTAGCGGCAAAACAACCATTGTAAACCTGCTTAACAAAATGTA
This sequence comes from Chitinophagaceae bacterium, assembly GCA_043778255.1. Taxonomy (GTDB): domain Bacteria; phylum Bacteroidota; class Bacteroidia; order Chitinophagales; family Chitinophagaceae; genus JAYWGN01. The sequence goes on from JAYWGN010000048.1 coordinate 13,602, forward strand.
CAGCATACAAAGTGGCACTATAGCTATTGATGATAAAAATATAGAGGCTTATCATATTAATGATTTGCGAAAAAATATTGGAGTAGTATTACAAGATATATTTTTGTTTGGCGATACCATACACAATAACCTAACCCTTTGGGACAGTACCATACAGGCACACACTGTAGAGGCAGCCTGCAAATTAATAGGCATTCATAACTTTATAATGCAGCTACCTAATGGCTACCAATACAATGTAATGGAACGTGGTGCCACCTTAAGTGTAGGCCAAAGGCAGCTACTCTCCTTTGCAAGGGCATTGCTTTACAACCCTAGTATATTGGTATTAGATGAAGCCACAAGCAGTGTAGATACCGAAAGTGAACAACTTATACAACATGCCATTAATACCCTAATAAAAAATAGAACCTCGATAATAATAGCACACCGATTAAGTACCATACAAAAGGCTACTAAAATAATAGTATTGGACCACGGCGAAATAAAAGAAATGGGTTCGCATACTGAATTGCTACAATTGAATGGCTGGTACATCAAATTGTATAATAGTACTAACGCTATAATAAAAGCATAAAAACAGTACTACAAATGAGTGTAAATAAGTTAACTTTATTACCATGTTTACCATAGATGCTATACTTAACATAACAAAGGGTATTTATTTACAAAAAAATAATACAATAACTACAATTACACAATTAGCTATTGATAGCAGAAAAATTACGTACCCTAACTCAACATTGTTTTTTGCAATAGTAAGTACCTACCGTAATGGACACCAATACCTGCAAAGTGCTTACAGCAAAGGTGTACGTTGCTTTGTAGTAAGTGAAAATGTTGCCCTTACAACCCTTGAAAATGCAACAATACTACAAGTGCCCAATACCATAGCTGCATTACAGCAATTAGCAATAGCACAGCGTAATACCTACCCTATACCCACTATTGGCATTACAGGCAGCAATGGCAAAACGATAGTAAAAGAGTGGCTATACCAACTACTACAAAAGCAGTATAATATAGTAAGAAGCCCCAAAAGTTATAATTCGCAAATTGGAGTAGCGTTAAGTGTATGTAATATAAATGCTACTAATACACTAGCCATATTTGAAGCAGGTATAAGCACCATAAATGAAATGCAATACCTGCAAACTATGATACAGCCTACCTTAGGCATACTCACTAATATTGGTAATGCACATAGTGAGGGCTTTGCCAACGATGAAGAAAAGCTACAACAAAAATTAAAATTATTTACACAATGTAATACGCTAATATATTGTAATAATAAAACTTGGGTTAATACTATAGTGAATACTTTGCCTTGTAATAAACTAAGTTGGGGCAACAATGCTACTGCCCATATACAAATAGTAACTACTGAAAAGTATGCAACTTACACTTTGCTTCACCTACTGTATAAGGGTAGTAAGGCTACATTACTATTACAATTTACCGATGATGCTTATATTGAAAATGCCATGCACTGTATAGTAACTTTAGTGTACTTGCAATATAGCTTTGCTGAAATAAATAAATTACTCACCACCCTTGTACCAATTGCAATGCGATTGGAGCATAAACGGGGTATAGAAAATAGTATAATAATTAACGACAGTTATAGTAACGATGTGGATAGCTTACTTATAGCATTAGATGCTATGCAACAACAAAATCCACTACTACCCAAAACAGTAATACTTACTGATATACAACAAAGCCAAAGTAATAATGAGGAACTATATACCAAAGTAGCAGCATTATTAATACAAAAAAGCATTAGTAACTTTATAGGTATTGGTAGCAATATAATGCAAAGTAGCAAACAGTTTGAGGCATTGCCCTATACACAATTTTACAACAATGTAACTGACCTTTGTAGTGCATATAAAGGCAACACTAACAATGAACTAACTGTAGGGTTACATAATATTATACACCAACATGTAGTACTTATAAAAGGAGCAAGGCAATTTGGCATTGAAAATTTTGCACAACTAATTGAAGAAAAAGTACACCAAACTGTGCTAGAAATTAATATTGATTTAGTTAGAGAAAACATACAAAAGCATCAATTGCTATTGCAACCAACTACTCATATAATGGCTGTGGTAAAGGCTTTTGGGTATGGTAGTGGTGCTGTGGAAGTAGCACAAGTAATACAGAGTATGAATATTAAATACTTAGCCGTAGCATATACTGACGAGGCTGTAGCGCTACGCCAAGCTGGTATATACTTACCTATAATGGTAATGAACACCGACAGTGCTGCTTACGAATCGTTACTAGCAAATGATGGCGAACCCGAAATATTTTCAATTGAAAGTTTGGAAAGTTTTATTGCTTTCGCAAAAAAAAATGCATTAATACAATACCCTATACATTTAAAAATAGATACTGGTATGCACCGCTTAGGCTTTACTGCAAACGATTTGCCACTGCTTATTACTATGTTAACACAGCAAAATACGGTAAAAGTAATGACCCAATTTAGCCACTTAGTGGGTAGCGATGCTGAGGAGTTTGATGCATATACCCAACAACAAAATACTGAATTTGTACAAATAGCAACAGCCATAGAAACTGCAATAGGCTATACCACTATAAAGCATATAGCCAATACTGCTGCTATACAAAGACACTCAAACCTACAACACCAAATGGTTAGGCTGGGTATTGGTATGTATGGTGTTACTACCAATACTATAGGTTTGCAGCAAGTGTGTACACTTAAAACTACCATAGCACAAATAAAACATTTGCAACCCAACCAAACAGTTGGGTACAACCGTAAGGGAATTATAACACAACCTACTACTATAGCAACAGTACGTATAGGCTATGCCGATGGGTACAATAGGCGGTTAGGCAATGGTGTAGGTAAAATGCTTTTGCACAACCAACTTGTGCCTACTATTGGCAATATAAGTATGGATATGGCAATGCTCAATATAAGCCAAATACCCCATGCAAAAGTGGGTGATACCGTTACAGTATTTGACAACCAAATAACTGTACAACAACTTGCAACAGCCTGTGGCACTATACCTTACGAAATATTAACAAGTATAAGCCAAAGGGTAAAACGAGTTTACTTTGGTAGTTAACCAATTAATGCTATATATACATTATGAAAACTTTAGTACAACACCATTGCATATATATTGCTAATTGCATAAGCTAACTTATATTTGTAATTACATAAATACATACCCGTGAAACTACGACAAGCAAGTTTGCTTATACTTATTGTTTTAATAGCCGACCAAGCAATTAAATATTATATAAAAACCAATTATACCTTAAATGAACACCATAATATATTTGGAAGTTGGGGGCAATTGTACTTTATAGAAAACAGCGGAATGGCCTGGGGTTGGCAGTTTGGTGGTAGCACAGGCAAAATTGTACTTACTTTATTTAGGTTAGTAGCAGCTTGCTTTGGTGTATATTATATACGTAAGTTAGTAATGCAAAAGCAGCATTGGGGGTTTATAACCTGTGTATCATTAATATTTGCAGGTGCAGTGGGCAACCTAATTGATAGTTTGTTTTATGGGTTAATATTTACCGAAAGTAGTGACTATACCAATACATTAGCAACACTAGTTAAGCCAGGGCAAGGCTATGGTTCGTTTATGCATGGCAAGGTGGTTGATATGTTTTACTTCCCCATATTCCACGGCACTTGGCCAAGTTGGTTACCCTTTGTAGGTGGCGATAAGTTTGAATTTTTTAGCCCAGTATTTAACTTGGCTGATGCTTCTATTTCGGTAGGTGTTATTACTATTTTATTTTGCCAAGGTTTATTTTTTCATCGCCCAGCCAAACGCCAACCTACTACTATTGAAACCAATACAACGGTTAACGATAATTCGCAAATGGGGTAATGGGCTGCCTTTATGTATTTTATAAATTTAAGGACTAACCATAACACAACAACAGCTGCCCTTTAGGAACAGCTGCCGATGCTTACAAACTATATTTAATTTTTTTACTATTTACTTACTGGTTTTCTTTTGCCTTTTTCTTTTTTCATAGTTTCTACTTGTAGTTTTTGCTCTGGTGTAAGGCTACTCAAAAAACTTTGTTTATTCTCTTGCTTTACTGCTTTTATTTGTTGGTGTTTTTCGGCTTTGGTAAGGGTAGTATTTTGTTTTATTTTACCAATAGCTACACTTGCATTTTCTTTATTTTTAGTGTACATACTCACTTGTGTAGGGGTAAGGTTTGCCTTTTGTTGTAGGGCAGCAAATTTTTGTTGTTGCTTAGCTTCGTGCTTGGCTTTTTTATCGGCCTTTAATGTTTCTAATTGCTTTGTTTGCTCTGGTGTATATATGTTTTTTATAGCAGTTGCTTTGTTTTGCTCTAGGGTTGCTTTCTTAGCTTTATAATCACCTAATGTCATACTGTTATTAGCTTCTAGGGCAGTTTTGTCTTTTTTAGTTTGCTCTTTTATTGTTTTTATTTTTGTTTTTTGAGCATCGGTTATTTGTAGTTTTTGTGCCATTTCTTTTTTATGATTGCCTTTGTGGTTACCATTTGTTTCGTTACCACACTTACGTTTTTGGGCATTAGCTGCTACTGTTATTAATAAAAATGCAATGGTGGCGGTTATTAACTGTTTCATATTTTTTTAATTTATTTTTTTTTAATTAATGGGGGTACTTTTTATTTGTAATGCATTTACTTATACAATAATAGACTTTGCTACATAAGCAAGGTTTAATAGCAATACTTAATATATTGTTAAAGGGAGGAAACACAACTACTTTTTGGATAGAACTATAAATTATAACATTGTGAAATGGTATTTAGTCCAAAAGTATTTTAGTTAATTAACATCAAATGCCGATTGAATAAACAAATAGTACAATAAGGCGAAGCCGCAA
>JAYWGN010000049.1:0-4938 GCA_043778255.1 Chitinophagaceae bacterium
GTTTTTTTTTTGGTTATATTGTAATTCTAGCTATATTTGTACCCAAGGCAGGAAAAAACAATAAACAGATTTAGAAAAATAAAAATTCTCAAATGTTCAAATTATATGCAATTCAATTTGGCAAGTTATCTCGTTTCCATTCAAATATGCAAGTAGTTTTGTTTGCATTTCTAGTGTTGTTATTTCCATTATTTTTATTTATAGATTTGTTGTATAAGTTGATACTTTTTTTTTTAGTACGTATAAAGAATATATTGTAAAAAAATAATATTAATTATAAGCAAAATCATAACTGATTAATTACCATTGGTTTTTTGTCACGTTTTGGGTAATATTTTTTTAGTATTTTATTAGCAATAATATAATGGAATATATAAAATATAATATAAAAAACAAATTTAAAAAATATGAGTGAAAAAATAATAAGGGTAAGCAATGAGTTTGAAATTTGCCAGATATGGATAAAAAACAGTAAATCCTTTATAGCAAACAATGCACACCGAGTATTTATAGGCAGCAAGTCAGAGCAACAGATTTTCAAAAAAGCTATAAAAAGAGCAACAAAGAAAGTAGAACATTTAGAAGAATTTATACAACTATTTTATAGTAGCAAATTGGTTGATGGTCAAAGTATAGATAATTTGCCTTTAGTACAAGCACCAAGTAATTTTATTTAATATCAATAATTATAACAACAAAAATTTAAAAAATGAATTTACAATTAGTAAGAGAAAACAAATGGACTGGCAAAGTCAATGGAAAGCTATATATAGAGGGTATGTTTTTTTGCGATACATTGGAAGATATGGAAAGAGATTTAGGCACAGATGGAGGAGGAAAAGTGAAGCATAGTACAGCGATACCGCCAATGAAATATCAGGTAATTATAAATCAGTCAATACGTTTTAAAAGAATGATGCCGTTGTTATTGAATGTACCATTTTTTGAGGGTATAAGGATACACAGTGGTAATACGGTTGATAATACAAGCGGTTGTATATTAGTTGGAGTTGTAGATGGTATTGGTAATTTACATAGTTCGGTCAAAACATTTACATTATTTTTTAATTTACTGACTAAGGCATTGAAATATAAAAAATGTTATTTAGATATTTTGCAGCTAAGAAATGTAATAGTAAAGGATGGTATGTTGCCCAAGTATGTTAATTCTTAAGGATTTCTAATTGGTTTATCTCATCATACGAGTGTGCATCAAGTAAGTGAATAATTTTTTAGTTTCTATGTATCATTAATTTTCAATAGTATTTATGTATCAATCAGGTTATAACGACATACCATATGTAGCAATAATAAAGCAAGATAGTGTAGTTCTATACAATGATAGGTCGTGCATACCAAGAGGTTGTAAGAGGTCAGTTAGTCAGGTTACTGCACAAAAAAATTTGGTAAGCAACACGGTATCAGGTATGGTAACAGGGCGTATAAAAACAAAAATTCATAAAATAGTAAATAATTGGGTGGATGCTATAAATTATGCAAGTACAGCTAAGCATAATACATTGAAGCTTTATCCAAGTTTCGTTACCCTGACTTTACCAAGCAAACAAATTCACACCGACAAGGAACTAAACAGAATGGCATTAGGTAGGTTTTTGATAGTACTGCAAAGGAAATACAATGATATAAAGTATCTATGGAGAAGCGAAAGGCAATCAAATGGAAATATACACTACCACATAATAATTGATAAATATATACACTATAAGGAAATACAGGCTCATTGGAATAAGATAATGAACGATTTAGGTTATATATCAGCGTATAGGTTAGAGCAAATATTAAAACATTCAAGTGGTTTTAATTTGGTTAGTATGTTATATACAAGCAGAACAGCAGATCAACAGTTTAAAGCATATCAGTATGGAGTAAGTACTAACTGGAGTAATCCCAATACTACAGATGTTCACAGTTTAAAGAATGTAAAGAATGTAGCAAGTTACATATCAAAGTATATAAGTAAGAATAAGGAATATGACAGGTTAAAAGTAATTGAAAGGCTATACAATGATGATGAAATTTCCCTGGATAATTATGAAGCAGAAAGAGATATTTTGCTTTGCAAAATAGAATTTTTTAAAATTAATTCAAGGCTTTGGGGTTGTAGTGATAAGCTACGAAACCTTGACTACGTCAAGGTCGAAGCATCAACTTATCTTTTGTCGGTATTGTATAATTTAGAATTGGAGGTGGGTACAAAAGTAATAACACACGATAATGTAACTTGTATATATCGAAAAAATATCTTAAATGTTTTTGAAAAAAACAAAGTTTTTTCAAAACAGATTTTAGAACATCGTAACAATAATTTTAATCATATTTATAAAGTAATGGAGGAAGTGCCTTTAGGTTTATCAGTTAATGTAAATGGTGAGTTATTGGGCATTGGAAATATAATACACAAAGATTTTAGTAACAGTCAATTAGTTTTATTCTAATTTGCTACTTTTGATAATCCTTGGGGAAATAAGGCGTTCCTCACTCACTAGAACGGCATCAAATATACCGCCAAGGAGGCTTCGCCGTCCTTGTCACTATATTCGCCGTCTAGTTTCGTTTCGTCACAGGTGGCATTTTTTTATTTTTTTTTCTATATATTTCGTTCCGCTACCGCTTCACTTTTTTTATAAGGAAAAAAAATAAATAGCCACCTTATATGACCGCCACCCTCCTTGTAACCCACAGTCACGTCTCTATTTATTTGTGTTCCGCTCCGCTTCACACTTATTTTTTGCCGTTGTCCGTTCGGCTTCATATGGCAGCACGGCACGGCGCAGCACCTTTGGTGCTTTGCTTGTAGCCGTGGCTGCCATATTCTCGCCTCTCCCTGTGTTGGTTACCATGGCGGTGTGGTGGCGTAATCTGCTCACCACGTCCGTTCGTTCCTCACTCCCGTAGTTTCGCAGCGCCAAGCAACAGCAGGAAGTAATTATTAAGCTGTAGAATATATATTTTACTTTCAGTTCATTTACGGTATTTTACTATGTATTATACACCAGCAATTAGTCCATTTTTGGGCGATAGAATATATAATTCATAGTAAAATACCGTTGCTACTTTGTAGCTTGTAGTTTTGATTTGTGGCATTTTGGCATAGTTTTATTTTTTTGTTATGTAATAATGGCATACATTTGTTTTTCAATATTTAATTTTATGGAAAGTATTAAGAATTTATTTATAGGAAGTAGCGGAATAGCAGGAATACAATTAGCAGATATAGTTACAACCCCAACAGTTAGTAATGCGGAATTGATATTGAAATTAGTAATGCAAGTAGGTATTGGTATTATAACTTTGATAGGTTTGCTAAAGAAAAATAAGAATAAGTAAGTTTATAGTTATTTTCATAGTAAATCCCTATCAAGTCCCACTTACAGAGTTGTATGTACTAGGGAAAGTCCCCTGGGGAATTGAATGAGGCATATAAGTAGTTTTTTTTAACAATTTAAATATAATAATTATGGCAATTTTTAACTCGGTAGCTCTTGGCAAGTCTAAGGGCAGTATCGGCGGTGTAACGTTCACATCTTGGAAAGGTCTCAACGTGGCAAAACAAAAAGCAACTTCAGTAGCTAACCCAAGGAGTGAGGGGCAAACAGCTCAAAGAAGTATTTTTAAGACAATACTTGATTTATTTCTAGGGGCAGCAAGTATTGCCAATATTGGTTTTCGAGGTTTAGCTGTGAAAATGAGTGCATATAATGCATTTATGAGTGAAAACTTAAAAAATGGTAGTGTAGTACAATCAGGTAGTGGCCCGGTAGTGAATCCTTTAAAGTTAATTTTTTCAAAAGGTAGAATTGAAGATACAAGTATAAATAATGCAGTAGATAGTAGTATAAGTAATCTAGTAAGTGTAAGTTGGAATACTTCACCACAGGGAAATCAGCGTGACTCTGATAAGGCAAAAATAATATTACTAAACAAAGCAACAGGTTTAGTACGTACATATTCGCCAAATACAGAAAGATCAGAAGGACAAGTACAAGCACAATACACTGAGGGCGAGTTTAGCAATGCAAATTGCTTTGCATACTTGTTTTTTGAAAATGAGTTGACAAAGGATGTATCTGATAGTGCTGTATTAGCAATTAGCTAGTTTTTTTTTGTGATATTGGTATAAGTGGTTAGTATTTTGCAGTTATTTGTGAATGCTAACCATTTTTTTATTTTTGTAAATATAATAAGTAATGTATTCGGTAAGCAATGTTGAACTAAACCAATTTTTGTTATCAATAGTAGGTACAAATAATAATTTAGATAATAGATATAGGTTTGCATTAGAATTGTTATATAAGGTAGGAGTAAGAGCTGGCGAAGCAATATCATTTAATTATTGGTTAAAAATTAACGACCAAACCTATAGTTTACAACCACAGAAGCATAATAATTTAAGAGTATTTGATATAACAGAACTTCCCAATAATTTTAGTACATATTTTGATAGTGGTGCAGATTTTTACAGTGGTTTTACATATAATCAACTCGAATATGGTGTAAGTAAGTTATTTAGTTCTAATAGGTTTATGGTTGGTACAAAGTTTCTTACAACCCACATATTTAGGCACAATTATGCAAAGCAATGCAAGTTTAATAATATGACTAATTTACAAATACAAATCAAAATGGGCGAACGTTGGTTGAGCTCAGCGGAAAATTACATTGATTCTAATATTTTTAGTTTTTATAAAATAATTTAATGTACAATTAGTATTTATTTCATTTTTTTATAGTATCTTTGAAGTCCTACTGCAGGGTTGTGAGAATTCCCTAGTATTAGGCTCAAAAATGTTTATAGTTTAACCACTGTTTTATAACAGTGGTTTTTTTTTTGGTTATATTGTAATTCTAGCTATATTTGTACCCAAGGCAGGAAAAAACAATAAACAGATTTAGAAAAATAAAAATTCTCAAATGTTC
>JAYWGN010000050.1:0-18227 GCA_043778255.1 Chitinophagaceae bacterium
CATGTCACAACGAATAAGAATAAAACTACAATCCTACGACCATAACTTGGTTGATAAATCTGCCGATAAAATCGTAAAAACTGTACGTAGTACAGGTGCAGTAGTTACTGGTCCTATTCCATTGCCTACACACAAACGAATATTTACGGTGTTAAAGTCACCACACGTTAACAAAAAGGCACGGGAGCAGTTTCAATTGTGTACACACAAACGATTAATGGATATATACACTTCTTCGTCACGTACAGTAGATGCATTATCTAAGTTAGATTTGCCATCGGGTGTTGAAGTAGAAATAAAAGCATAACAAATACTATAATTGCTAAGGCATTTTTAGTTTAGGTCTTAATATAATAATCATCTCTCAACTAGTACTCAACTACTACAAAAGAGCGCTGAACAAAGAAAACAAAATTCCCCAACTACCTACAAAGTAGTTAGGGTTAAAATATGAACTGGCCCTTCGAGGTTAGTTTACTAATGGTACTTCTAAGGTTTACAATAATAATAAACCAATACAGAAAAGGTCATTAGCAAACTGGAGATGGATTCTGCTTACAACAATTAGCCGAAGTCTCTTTACCACTTGGGCAACAAACAAAAGTAAAATGAAAGGACTTATTGGTAAAAAATTAGGAATGACCAGTGTGTTTGACACCAATGGTAAGCAAGTTGCCTGTACTATTATAGAAGCAGGTCCTTGTACAGTTTCTCAAGTTAAATCTACCGAGGTAGATGGCTACACTGCACTTCAGTTAGCCTTTGGCGACAAAGCCGAAAAACGTGCTATTAAAGCCGAAAAAGGACACTTTGCAAAAGCACAAGCTAGTCCAAAAAAATACATCAAAGAATTTAGAAATTACAGTTTAGAAAAAGCATTAGGCGAACTAATAACCTGCGAAATATTTGAAGAAGGCGACAAAGTAGAAGTTGTTGGTACTTCTAAAGGTAAGGGTTTTCAAGGTGTAGTTAAGCGTCATGGCTTTAGTGGAGTTGGTCAGCAATCTCACGGTCAGCATGATCGTCAAAGAGCACCAGGTTCATTAGGTAACTCATCAAGTGCAGCCCGTGTATTTAAAGGTATGCGTATGGCTGGCCGTATGGGTGGCGATAGGGTTAAAACAAAAGGCTTGAAAGTAGTAAAAGTTTTTGCCGACAAAAATTATATATTAGTAAGTGGCTGTGTGCCAGGTCATAACGGCTCTATAGTTTATATTCAAAAGTAAAAAACCGATAGTTAGTTAAACCATTATCAAATTATCAAATTATCGAATTATCAAATTTTGTAACATGCAAATAGACGTATTAAATAAAGAAGGAAAAAGTACAGGACGTACCGTTGATTTACCCGAAAGTATATTTGGTATTACACCAAACGATCACGTTATATACCTAGCCGTAAAGCAATATTTGGCTGCACAACGTCAGGGTACTAATAAAGTAAAAACACGGGCAGAAGTAAAAGGCTCATCAAAAAAATTAGTAAAGCAAAAAGGTACTGGTGGAGCTCGTAAGGGTAATTTGCGAAGTCCAATATACAAAGGTGGTGGTACTATATTTGGGCCAAAGCCACGAGATTATAGTTTCAAACTTAACCGTAAGGTTAAAGATTTAGCCAAAGTAAGTGCATTAACCTACAAAGCTAAAGAAAACGCTATAGTTATATTGGAAGATTTAAACTTTGATGCACCAAAAACTTCACAATTTACAAGTGTATTAAAAAGCTTAAAAATTGATGGTAAAAAAACATTATTTGTAGTATCAGAAAGAAACGACAATGTATATTTATCGTTAAGAAATTTATACAATGTACAAAGTACACAACTAGTTGATATCAATACTTATGACATTTTAAATGCCGATGTAATGGTACTAACTGAGAAAGCAGCCAACTCTTTTAACGAAGAAAAAGCAGAAGCATAATTTAATAAAAATTTAGAAAACCGAACGGTTATGAAACTTAACGACGTATTACAAAGACCAATAGTTACTGAAAAATCAAATGCACAAACTACAAAGTTTAACAGGTATGCATTTAGAGTAGATAAAAAAGCTAATAAATTAGAAATAAAAAAAGCAATTGAATCATTTTATAACGTAACCGTTAAAGATGTAAACACTGCAACAATGCCAGGAAAAAATAAAAGCCGCTACACCAAAGGTGGATTTATTACAGGTAAAAAGCCCTCATACAAAAAAGCATTTGTAACACTTAATGATGGCGAAGCAATTGATTTATATTCTTACTAATTAGAATAACAACATAAAAAAATTATAGCAAACAGAGCTGATAAATCTGTAAAATTAAATATACAATGGCATTAAAAAAATATAAACCAGTAACGGCTGGTACCAGATGGAGAATAGGTAACGCCTATGCCGAAATAACTACTAACGAACCCGAAAAAAGTTTGTTAGAAAAACAATCTAAAACTGGTGGACGTAACTTCCAAGGTCGCAGAAGTATGCGTTATATTGGTGGTGGTAACAGGCAGCATTACCGTATTATCGATTTTAAAAGAAACAAAGTAGGCATTGAAGCAAAAGTAGCAAGTATTGAGTACGATCCAAACCGTACAGCATTTATAGCATTATTGCATTACATTGATGGTGAAAAACGTTATATTATAGCTCCACAAGGTTTGCAAGTTGGTGCTACCGTTATAAGTGGCGACAGTGCAGCACCCGAATTAGGCAATGCATTGCAAATGAAAAATATGCCATTAGGTACAAACGTTCATAATATTGAAATGCAACCTGGTCAAGGTGGTAAGTTAGTACGTAGTGCTGGTACAAGTGCTCAGTTAAGCAACAAAGAAGAAAAGTATGCTATACTCAAAATGCCAAGTGGTGAGTTAAGAAAACTATTAATCAATTGTTATGCTACAGTTGGTGTAGTAAGTAACAGCGACCATAGTTTGGAGCAAGCAGGTAAGGCAGGTGTTAACCGTTGGAAAGGTATTAAGCCTCGTACAAGAGGTGTAGCCATGAACCCGGTAGATCACCCAATGGGTGGTGGTGAAGGTCGTTCATCTGGCGGACATCCACGTAGCCGTACTGGTAAGTATGCTAAAGGCTTAAAAACTAGAAAGCACAAAGGAAGCGATAAGTTGATTATTCAAACTCGTAAAGGTGTAAAACCAAGTAAAAAATAATTACCATTTTAAATAAAATAATAAATTATAAATCACAATGGCTCGTTCAATAAAAAAAGGTCCTTACGTTGATGCAAAATTGGAGACTAAAGTAACAAAAATGAATGATGGTCCTAAAAAGACAGTAATCAAAACTTGGAGTCGTCGTTCTACAATAACCCCCGATTTTGTTGGTCATACGTTTGCAGTACACAATGGCAATAAGTTTATACCAGTATATGTTACAGAATTTATGGTAGGGCACAAGCTAGGCGAATTTGCTCCTACTCGTAACTTTAGAGGTCATGCAAATAAAAAATAAGTAAGCACAATTTTAACATAAGAAATTAAAAAAAATGGAAGCAATAGCGAAATTAAAAAACTACCCAACATCACCTCGAAAGATGCGATTATTGGCCGATTATATTAGAGGTAAAAGAGTTGACTGGGCTTTATCTAGCTTACAGCATCACCCACAACATTCTTCTACACCATTATCTGTACTATTATTATCAGCTGTTAATAATTGGAAAGCCAAAAATGAAGGTAGCGATGAAAGTAACTTAGTTGTAAAAACAATATTTGTAGATGGTGGACGTATGCTTAAAAGAATGCGACCAGCACCACAAGGTAGAGGTTACAGGGTTCGTAAACGTAGTAATCACGTTACTATAATTGTTGACGAAAGTATATTGTAAATAAAGTAAGAGAAAATTTGAAAAGAAATTCTCAATATTTTTAATAAAAAAAGAACATATTTAATTTGAAATATCTACAACGGTAATTCAAGTTTTCAAAATTTAGAAATTTAAAATTATGGGTCAAAAAACAAATCCGATTGGTAACAGACTAGGCATTATACGTGGTTGGGAGTCTAATTGGTATGCTAGTAAAAATGATTTTGCTAAAAAATTAATTGAAGATCATAAAATTAGAACTTATTTATTAGCCCGTATCAACAAAGGTGGAATTGCCCGTATTGTAATAGAAAGAACATTAAATAAATTAATTATAACCATACACACATCTAAGCCAGGTATTATAATTGGTAAGGGTGGAGGAGAGGTGGATAGAATAAAAGAAGAATTAAAAAAACTTACAGGTAATGCTGATGTTCAAATTAATATATTAGAAATTCGTCGCCCTGAGTTAGATGCAGCAATTGTTGCCGATACTATTGCCCGACAAATTGAAAATCGTATTAATTACAAAAGAGCTATAAAATTAGCAATTGCCTCTTCACTTAGGATGGGTGCCGAAGGTATAAAAGTAAAAGTAGGTGGCCGATTAGGTGGTGCGGAAATAGCACGAAGCGAAGAAATAAAACAAGGTCGTACTCCATTGCATACATTTAGGATGGATATTGATTATGCTAGCATATTTGCATTAACAGTATATGGCAAAATAGGTATAAAAGTATGGATTTGTAAAGGTGAAGTATTAGCAAAACGTGACCTTAACCCTAATATAATAGCCGGAGCAAAAGAAGGACCAATGGGCGAAAGAAGAGAAGAACGTAGAGATGATCGTCGTGGCGGTGGCGGACGAGACGATAGGCGTGGTGGTGGCGGTGGTGCTAACCGTGGTGGCGGTAGAGGTGGCGAGAGAAGAAACTAATTAATAAATAAAATTGAATTTATTATTACAACTGTACTAACAAATTCGTAAATCATAAGTAAATATAATGTTATCACCAAAAAGAACGAAACACAGAAAAGCCCAAAAAGGCAGAATACGTGAAGTTGCAAAAAGAGGAACATCCATATCTTTTGGTCAGTTTGGATTAAAAGCACAAGAACCAATATGGTTAACTAGCCGACAAATAGAGGCTGCACGACAAGCCATGACTCGTAATATGAAAAGAGAAGGTAACGTATGGATTAGAGTATTCCCCGACAAACCAATTACACGTAAACCAGCCGAAGTAAGAATGGGTAAAGGTAAAGGTTCGTTAGACCATTGGGCTGCAGTAGTAGAACCCGGTAGAATTATATTTGAATGCGATGGCGTATCAATGGAAGTAGCAAAAGCATCAATGGATTTGGCTGCACAAAAATTACCAATTAAAACAAAATTTGTAATACGAAGAGACGTAGCTACAGCTTAATAAATTATAATACAGTACAAACTGAAAAACATATTATGGCGAACAAAACAGAATTTTTAAACAGTATAAAAGAAATGACTATTGAAGCTCTAGAAGCTAGAATAGCAGACGATGAAATGAGGTACAAAAAGTTGAAATTTGCACATGCAGTTACACCTTTAGAAAACCCACAAACTATTAAGGCAATGCGTAGAGATATTGCTCGATTAAAAACAGAATTAACAAAAAGGCAATTAAGTGCTTAATTGTAAAATAAATTAAAATGTTAGATAGAAATTTAAGAAAAACAAGAACTGGTGTAGTTACTAGTAACAAAATGGAAAAGTCCATAGTAGTTGCTATTGAAAGAAAAGTAAAGCACCCTATTTACGGTAAGTTCCTTAAAAAAACTACCAAACTACATGCTCATGACGAAAAAAATGAGTGCAGTGAAGGTGATGTAGTTAAAATAATGGAAACAAGACCACTAAGCAAAACAAAACGTTGGAGACTTGTAGAAGTAGTAGAAAAAGTAAAATAGTATGAAGTACTCAATAATTTAATTATTGCTTGTACCCCAAAAAATAATAATATGATACAACAAGAAAGTAGGTTAATGGTAGCCGATAATAGCGGAGCAAAAGAGGTACTTTGTATAAGAGTGTTAGGAAACAGCGGACAAGATTATGCTAGAATTGGTGACAAAATTGTAGTAACCGTAAAGCATTCAATACCAGCTGGAGGTGTAAAGAAAGGTACAATAAGTAAAGCTGTTATAGTACGAACTAAAAATAAATTACGTCGTAAGGACGGTTCATACATACGATTTGATGATAATGCAGTAGTATTATTAAACAACTCAGACGAACCAAGAGGTACACGTATATTTGGCCCAGTGGCCAGAGAGTTAAGAGACAAAGGATACATGAAAATAATTTCATTAGCACCAGAGGTGTTATAAAAATTAGCTAATGGGCTAATTAGCTAATAGGCTAGTGTAGTTCTATTGAAATAAAAAGATAATGAGAAATGTATTAATGCGATTTATAGCAAATTAACACATCATCGAATTAGCAAATTAATTAAAAATGAGTACAAGATTTAAAACAAAGTTCAAAATTAAAAAAGGCGATTCAGTAGTTATAATTACTGGCGACGATAAAGATTTGAAAAAGCCTAGAACTGTATTACAAGTATTAACCGAAAAGGGTAAAGTAATAGTAGAAGGTGCTAACATAATGACAAAGCACACTAAACCAACGGCTCAAAATACCAAAGGTGGTATTGTAAAAATAGAAGCTCCAATGCAAATGAGTAATGTAATGCTATGGGATGCCAAAGCTGGTGCAGGTTCTAAAGTTAAAAGAACAAGAGTTGATGGTAAATTGGTAAGAGTATTTAAAAAATCAGGCGAAGCCGTAAAATAAAATAGAAGATGAGTACTACAAAATATATTCCAAGGTTAGCAACCAAATACAAGCAAGAAGTCGTTACTTCTTTAATGAAGAGATTTGCTTACAAATCAGTAATGCAAGTACCAAGGTTAGAAAAAATTTGTATTAACAGAGGTGTTAATGGTGCAGTTAACGATAAAAAATTAGTTGATATTGCTGTTGAAGAGTTAACAACCATAACTGGTCAAAAAGCTGTTCCTACAATGTCTAAAAAAGACATTTCAAACTTTAAGTTACGTAAAAATATGCCAATAGGCACAAGAGTTACACTACGTGGCGAAAGAATGTATGAATTTTTAGATAGGCTAGTTGCTGTATCACTACCAAGGGTAAGAGACTTTAAAGGTATTAACGATAAAAGCTTTGATGGTAGAGGTAATTACACAATGGGCGTAACGGAGCAAATCATTTTCCCCGAAATTGATATTGATAAAGTAAATAAAATAACTGGTTTCGATATTACTTTTGTAACTACAGCATCAACCAACGAAGAAGCTTATGAGTTATTAAAAGAAATGGGAATGCCATTTAAAAACGTTAAGAAAGATTAATAAACAACATTTACACAAAAAAACTGAAATTAAAATACAATGGCAAAAGAATCAATTAAGGCCAGGCAACGTAAAAGAGAACGTATTGTAGCACAATACGCCGACAAACGTAAAGCACTTAAAGATGCTGGTGATTATGCAGGTTTGGATAAATTACCCAAAAATGCAAGCCCAGTAAGGTTAAAGAATAGATGTCAAATTACAGGACGACCTAAAGGTTACGTTCGTTACTTTGGACTATCAAGAGTAATGCTAAGAGAAATGGCATTAAATGGAAAAATACCAGGGCTTAAAAAGGCAAGTTGGTAATTTTTTGTAACAGTAATTTTAATTATTAAATTCATTCACAATTATGGTAACAGATCCTATAGCAGATTATTTAACAAGAGTACGTAATGCCCAAATGGCAGGGCATCGTATAGTTGAAATTCCAGCTTCTAATCTTAAAAAAAGAATTACAGAAATATTATACAATCAAGGGTATATTTTAAAATATAAATTTGAAGAAGATAGTAAGCAAGGTGTAATTAAAATTGCATTGAAATACGATGTAAATAGTAAAATGGGTGCAATTAAAAGTTTGGATAGAGTGAGCCGTCCAGGTTTACGCCAGTATGCCAAGCCCGAAGAATTTAAGAGAGTTAAAAATGGTTTAGGTATTGCCATCATTAGCACTTCTAAAGGCGTAATGACAGATAAAGAAGCAAAAACTCAAAATGTAGGTGGCGAAGTACTTTGCTACATTTACTAAACTTAACAAAAGGTATAAGAAGCATATTAAGCTAACGTCGTGGCTGAAAGCTTTATATTGAATAAAAAAATAAAAAATCGACCATGTCAAGAATTGGAAAAAAACCGATAGACCTCCCAACAGGTGTTACCTTAACAGTAAGTAGCGAAAACCTAGTAACTGTAAAAGGCCCAAAAGGTACACTTACACAAAGCGTAGATAGGGATATTAAGGTAGAAGTAAACGGTGCTGTTATTAACGTACTAAGACCAACAGAACAAATTAGGCACAAAGCACTACACGGCTTGTACCGCTCATTGGTTAGTAATATGATTAAAGGTGTTACTGAAGGTTACGCCAAAACAATGGAATTAGTAGGGGTGGGTTTCAAAGCATCTAACCAAGGTAACTTATTAGACCTTGCTTTGGGCTACTCACACAACATTGTGTTTGAAGTACCTAGTGATGTAACTGTAGCTACAAAACAAGAAAAGGGCGAAAATCCTAAAATAATATTAGAAAGCATTGACAAACAATTATTAGGTGCAGTATGTGCTAAGTTACGTAGCTTACGTAAGCCAGAGCCTTACAAAGGTAAAGGTGTTAAGTTTGCTGGTGAAGTATTAAGAAGAAAAGCAGGTAAAGCAGCAGGTAAATAATAATAAATTGAATTAACCAAGCCGTTGGTAATGGCTTACAACAGTATATAATATGGCAACAAGTAACAATATAATAAAAAGACAAAAAGTACGGTTTCGTATTAGAAAAAAAATAAGTGGTACAGCAACCAAACCACGTTTGTCAGTATTTAGAAGTAACAAAGATATTTATGCTCAATTAATAAATGATGTAACAGGCAATACAATTGCAGCAGCATCATCTAAAGATAAAGAAATTGCAGCACAGGTAGGTAACAAAGAATTTAAAAGTAAATTAGTAGGCGAAGCAATTGGCAAAAAAGCAAGTGCAATAGGTATTGAAGCCTGTATATTTGACCGTAGCGGTTATGTATATCATGGTAGGGTTAAGGCTGTAGCCGAAGGTGCAAGAGAAGCAGGAATTAAATTTTAAAAAATACAAATCACTCAAAGAACATTTAATATGTCAAACGAAGTTATAAATAAAGTAAAAGGTGGCGACTTAGAATTAAAAGAAAAAGTTGTTTCGATTAATAGAGTTGTGAAAACAACCAAAGGTGGTCGTACTTTTAGTTTTTCAGCATTAGTTGTAGTAGGCAATGGTGCAGGTGTGGTAGGGCATGGCCTTGGTAAAGCCAAAGAGGTACAAGAAGCAATTACCAAAGGCATTGAAGATGCTAAAAAGAATTTGATAAAAGTTCCTATAATGCATGGCACTATACCACACGACCAATTGTGTAAAGAAGGTGCAGCAAAAGTATTTATAAAACCAGCAGCACACGGTACTGGAGTTATAGCAGGAGGTAGTATGAGAGCTGTATTAGAGAGTTGCGGCATTACAGATGTACTAGCCAAATCATTAGGTTCAGCTAACCCACATAACGTAGTAAAGGCAACGGTAAAAGCATTATCAATGCTACGTGAACCGATAGTAATTGCCCGAACTAGAAATATTGGGTTAAAAAAAGTTTTCAACGGATAAATTAAAAAATGTTTTTTTAGTGTATTTAAAGTAGCTAAAAAAAATAAAAATGCTCACATGAAAAAAATAAAAGTAACACTTGTAAAAAGTCCAATTGACCGACCTAACCGTCAAAAACTTACAGTACAAGCATTAGGATTAAATAAAATGAACTCATCTCGTGAAGTAATAGCTACTCCACAAATATTAGGTATGGTTAACAAAGTGAGCCACCTTATTAAGGTTGAAGAAATAGATTAAATTAACAAACACATTTTGCAATAGTATTGCAAGTAACCAATCGAGTTCCAAGGCTTTTGGGGCGTAAGATTACAATTAAAGCACATGAAATTACACGAATTAAAACCTGCAGCAGGTAGTACACACAAAGCAAAGCGTATTGGTAGAGGTGAAGCATCTGGTAAAGGTGGTACATCTACACAAGGTAACAAAGGCGGACAAAGCCGTACAGGTCACAAAAATAAAAATCACTTCGAAGGTGGTCAAATGCCAATACAACGTAGAGTTCCAAAACGTGGATTTAAAAATATACACCGAGTAGAGTTTAGAGTTTTTAACATTGGTCAAGTAGATCATTTGGTAGAAAAGTATGAGTTAAAGGAATTTAACTTAGAATCATTATACGTTAATAAATTAATTAACCGAACTGATAAGGTTAAAATTTTAGCCGTAGGCGAATTAAAAAGTAACATCACTTTTAAAGTAAATGCAGCTAGTGCAAAAGCACAAGAAATTATAAAATCTGCTGGCGGACAAGTAGAAATAATTAAATAAAATACTTAACTTGCAACGACGCTTTATACAAAGCGTCTTTTTCATTAGCATTTTAACAAAAAAAATAGTACAACCCAAGTGAATAAATTAATTAAAACATTAAAAAATATTTGGAGTATAGAGGAACTAAGACAAAAAATCCTTTTTACACTAGTATTAGTATTTATATACCGTGTAGGTACACATATTGTACTGCCAGGTATTAATGGCGATGCACTTAATGCAGCCCTCGAAGGCGACAAAGCTAAAGGTAGCAAAGGCTTACTCGATTTATTCAACACTTTTTCTGGTGGTGCTTTTTCACAAGCCTCCATTTTTGCATTAGGTATTATGCCATACATTACTGCCTCTATATTTATGCAGCTAATGACAATATTGGTACCCCAAATAAAAAAAATACAGAATGAAGGGGAAAGTGGTCGTAAAAAAATTACACAATGGACTCGTTATTTAACCATAGTAGTAACAGTATTTCAAGCATTAGCTTACATGGCTTTGCTCAGCAATTCACCCTACAATGCAGTAGGAGTAAAAACTCCGGCCTTCCTACCTTTCTTTACATTTAGCAGTATAGTTATACTTACGGCAGGTACATTATTTGTAATGTGGTTGGGCGAAAAAATTACCGATAAAGGCCTTGGTAACGGTACATCGCTTATAATTATGATTGGTATATTAGCACGGCTACCACAAGCATTATTTGGCGAGTTGGGCGAAAGACGAACACAGTTTAATGGTATGGGTGGTGTTATGTTTTTCCTTATTGAGTTAGTAATATTAGTAGGTATTATACTAGGGCTTATTATACTTATACAAGGTACACGTAAAGTACCCGTTAATTATGCCAAGCAAATAGTAGGCAAAGGGCAATTTGGTGGTGCCAGGCAGTTTTTGCCACTTAAGGTAAATAGTGCAGGTGTAATGCCCATTATATTTGCACAATCAATTATATATATACCCATGATGTTGGCTGGCTTTAGCAACAATAGCACAGTATCAAAAGTATTAGGCGATCATAAAAACTTATGGTACATGCTAACATACACTGTGTTAGTTATAGGGTTTACATTTTTGTATACAGCGTTAATATTTAACCCACGCCAAATGGCCGAAGATTTAAAGCGCAACAATGGCTTTATACCAGGTGTAAAACCAGGCGAACCAACTGCAAGTTATATAGGTACTATAATGGATCGTATTACTTTGCCAGGTGCCATATTGTTAGCATTTGTAGGTATATTGCCCGGTATTATGGAGTTGTTAGGTATAGTAAAAAGTACAAGTTTCTCTACATTTTTTGGTGGTACATCACTTTTAATTATGGTAGGTGTTATACTTGATACTTTGCAACAAATAGAAACACAATTACTAATGAGAGAGTACGATGGCTTAATGAACGGTGGGCGAATACAAGGCCGACAAGGAATGCCAGGTATGGAAGTACCAGCTGTGTAATACACCTCAAAAAAACTTTAATTTTTTTTATACAAAAAAAATACAACCTGCACTATATTACAAAGGTGCAGGTTTTTTTTATACAATATGTTACAAGGAAAAACCGAAATTGAAATAGACCTAATAATACAAAGTGCAGCCATAGTAGAGGCAGCAATAGCCGAAGTGGCCAAGCATATAACGCTAGGCATTACTACATTGGAGTTAGATACCATCGCCGATAACTTTATAGTGCAGCAGGGCGGTGTACCATCATTTAAAGGGTACGAGGGGTTTCCTTATGCTAGTTGTATATCTGTTAACGATGCGGTGGTACACGGGTTTCCTAACAATTATGCATTGCAAGATGGTGACGTAATATCGGTTGATATTGGTGTATATAAAAACGGCTACCATGGCGACAGTGCCTACTCATTTGCCATTGGCAATGTAGCACCCGAAGTGTTGCAGCTAATGAAAGTAACCAAAGCATCGTTATATTATGGTATTGAAAAAGCCATAGTAGGCAACCGAATTGGCGATATTGGAAATGCCATACACCACTACACCAATAGGCTTAACGGCTACGGAGTAGTAAAAGATTTGGTAGGCCATGGCTTAGGCGCTCAGCTACACGAAGACCCACAAGTGCCTAACCTAGGGCAACGAGGCAACGGCCACAAGCTAGTAAACGGCTTAGTATTAGCCATAGAGCCAATGATAAACCTTGGCACAGCAATGGTAATAACCGACACCGATGGCTGGACCATACGAACCAAAGATGGCAAACCATCCGTACATTACGAGCATGATGTATGTGTACGAAAAGGCAAAGCCAAAATACTATCATCATTCGCCAAAATAGAGCAAGCCGAACGAGACAACCCAACGCTAAATGCTAGTTATTTGGATTAATAAACTAGTTTAATTCCCTATTAGCACATTAGCACATTATCACATTATCACAATAGCAAATTAATTAATTATATAATTAAGTTTTGGGGCTGTCAGCACCAAACCATTGTGCAACTTATGATCACCGCCCATTACATAAACCTACCGCCTTCGGCTTTGTAGGTGTTATTTCATTAAGCGGTGCAGCCCGTGGGCAGTATAATTTCAATTATACACTTTTGTATACAATATTCAAGGTACAAGCAAATGTTACTAAATTATCAATGCCCGTAAGGTACTTGCCCCTCTCCTTTGGCGAGGGGCTGGGGCTGGTGCTGCTACTTGGGCTTATGATTATATGCTCAAAGACCACCTAGGCAATGTACGTATGGTACTTACTGAAGAGCAAAAGCAAGATGTGTACCCAGCAACCACACTTGAAAGTGTAACTTATAATGGCGGAACTGCCATAGCTACCGAAGCCCAATATTACAGCATTGACCAAACCAAAATAGTAAATAACCCAACAGGCTTAACGGCTACTTATGCTAATAATAACGGCAACCCACCTTACAACAATAACCCTTACAGCAATACTACGGCAAGTAGTGCCAAAATGTATAAAACAAATGCTACTACCAACAAAATAGGGTTAGGCATTACCTTAAAAGTAATGGCAGGTGATGCCATTAATATATTTGGCAAAAGTTGGCACAAAAAACCAGCAGCAGGCTACACTAATACCCAGGTAGCCACCAATACTGT
Source organism: Chitinophagaceae bacterium (assembly GCA_043778255.1). Taxonomy (GTDB): domain Bacteria; phylum Bacteroidota; class Bacteroidia; order Chitinophagales; family Chitinophagaceae; genus JAYWGN01. The sequence continues at coordinate 13,443 of JAYWGN010000050.1, forward strand.
GTTAGATATACTTAACACTTTAGTAGCTACCAGTACCATAGCACCCAAGGGCTTTACAGGCTCACAATTGCAGCCCAACTTTCCTAACAGTACCAATGGTATATTTGCAGGGCAGCCCACACAAAATACCAGTACCACCCCCAAGGCCAGTATAAATTGGATAGTATTTGATGAACAATTCAAATACATAAGTGGCGGGTACGATATGGTAGGCACAGCCACCAATGCAAACGGTACGTTAAAAAACCATAACCTCAGCACCCTACCAACTATTGCTATACCCAAAAACGGATATATTTACGTATATTGCAGTAACGAAAGTAATTACGACGTGTATTTTGACATAAGCATACAATTAAAAAACAATAAAAGAAAATGCGAAATCCCGTGTAGCGGGAACCTACAACTCATCCACAACCGAGGCCCCATATTAGAGGAAACTCATTATTATCCTTTTGGACTTGTTATGCAAGGTATCAGTTCCAAAGCAGCCAACAGTTTAACTAATAAGTATCAGTACAATGGTAAGGAAATACAGAACAAAGAGTTCTCAGATGGTAGCGGTTTAGAGTGGATGGATTATGGTGCAAGGATGTACGATGCACAGATTGGCAGATGGCACGTAAAAGACCCAATGAGTGATAAAATGAGACGTTGGAGTCCATACAATTATTGTTTTAATAATCCGATTAGGTTTATTGACCCCGATGGGATGATTATTAAGCCTTATGATGACAATTCAACAACTGAAATGAATGCACATTTCGATAGAACTTTCAACGAAAAAACAGCTGAGTTATTAAAATCTAAAATGTCAAGTGGTGGAATAACAAAAAAAGTATTGAATGCCGCAATGAAAGGTATGAATAAACAACAGAAGCAGTTGGCTAGAGGATATATGCAAATGGCAAATTCTGACAAAACAGTTGTGGCATTTTTTGGGAAATCAAGTGACAAAATCCCAACAGCTCTTTTATTAACTGAAAATTCATTGGCATTAAAAGATAAAACATTGGGTGATATTGCAAAAGATAACGGGGCTGTAACAATTGCAGATAATGGAGTAAGTCCAAGAGTAGCAGGAACTGATAAAAACACCGTAGCTTCAATTATAATAAATACAGAAGCCGATTACACATCAAACGATTATAATGTCTTAGATAAAAATGGTAATGCAGGTACAATGGTAGATGGCCAATTTAAACCTTTCACAAATAAAGGCGGTAGTATGGATGAAACAATAGCCCACGAAGCAATAGGACACGGTTTGTTTACAGGGATTTTAAACCAAGTTCCTAATAGTCGTGTACAAGCAATACAAATATCAAATATATACCGCAGAATAGCGGGTTTGCCATTACGATCAGGAACTGACCACTTGTTAGGAACAATAGGATTAAAGCCTGCTGATAGTGTTACAGGTGTGCCTGATAATTTAAAAGAATAGTTATGAAGCAACTAATATTTGTGGTTTTTATTTTTACTTCTATTACTTTAGTAGGGCAGGCAAAATATGACAATATTCATATTTTTAGTGAGCAGATTTTAATCAAAAGCAGTGATACTATAAAATCTGTTGATTTAAAAATATATATTTTAAATAATGATAGTGTCAGTATATATTATCCAAAATCTTCTGTACAAAAAGTAACAACTAATTCAGTAGCATTAGATTTAAGTAACATTTTATATAAATACAAAGAATTTGAATTGGTTTTAGAAGTTGGTGGAATAGGATATAATTCAAACTATGAACAATTATTGGAAATCAAACCAAGAGATACATTAGTAATTTGGTATAAAAATATTAAGCCATCAAAGAAACTAAAAGAGGTAAAAATAGAAAATTATTTAACTACTAATAGAAATTCAATTGTAACAACGAAAGAAGGATTTCAATACTACAATATTCACAATAACAAAAATATAACTCTAATTTATAGAGCCTTATTTAAAAATGAAGATATAAAGGATAAGATTTATTTTCGTTAATATTTTTCCCCTTTGTTTTTTACTGAGCGATATTTTGTTCAAAGAAGTTTTGGAATTTTTGTTTAGTGAGCATTGTATCAATAATATTCATTACGGTGCTTTTATCTTTATCGTTAAGTTGTGCCATTAGGCGTATTTGTTCAGTGGCGGTTTTATCTTCCATTGTAACGGCTTTGGGCGTAGCATTGGCGTGGTGTATAATAGCATCAATAGTAACGCCATAAAAGGAAGCCAGTTTATCTAAAATATCAATAGACGGTTCTACCAATCCTTTTTCCAGTTTGTTGTAATGAGCAGGTTTTAAACCAATCTCATTATACACTTCTTTCTGCATTAGCCCTTTATCTTCCCTTAATTTTTTCAAGTTATCTGCAATACTCATAATGTAATATTTAAGTTTTACATTGCAAATTTATCTAAAAAAGATAAAATAAGCCTTATTTATCTAAATTGTAAAATTATTATTGTCTAAAAAGGATAATTATATTTATCTTTGAGTTATCTAAAAAAGATAAAATTATTTTTAATGGACATTAAAGACATCAAGCAGCAACTAAGCATTACCCCACTGGCGCCGGTCTTGCTTACTAGCGCTGGGCTCCTGCCCAGTGCTTTAGGGTTACTTTTTTAGCGGTTATTAGAGTGGTGTGTAGTGGGTTATAGGTAATATAGATAAAATTAGCCCAAAGCCAGTATAAATTGGATAGTATTTGATGAACAATTCAAATACATTAGTGGCGGGTACGATATGGTAGGCACCGCCACCAATGCCAATGGAACGTTAAAAAACCACAACCTAAGCACTCTACCAACTATTACCATACCCAAAAACGGATATATTTACGTATATTGCAGTAACGAAAGTAATTACGACGTGTATTTTGATATAAGCATACAATTAAAAAACAATAGAAGAAAATGCGAAATCCCGTTCAAACGTGGATAAGCATACAATTAAAAACAATAAAAGAAAATGCGAAATCCCGTGTAGCGGGAACCTACAAGTAACCCACACCCGAGGCCCCATATTAGAGGAAACTCACTACTATCCATTCGGGTTAACCATGGCAGGGATTAGTAGTAAGGCAGCGAATACTTTAGAAAATAAACGTAAATGGAATAAAGGCTCTGAATTAGAAAGCAAAGAATTTTCTGACGGTAGCGGACTTGAATTGTACTCTACATTTTATAGAAGTTTAGACCCACAGTTAGGAAGATTTTGGCAGGTTGACCCCAAGCCAGATTATTCACAGAGTTTATACTCTGCAATGAATAATAATCCAATAAGTTTTAATGATCCTTTTGGTGATATAGCGATTGCACGAACACAAGACCAAGCTAACATTACAAGTGATTTGAAAAAAGTTTATAAGAAAAGCTTTTTTTCTTTTAATTCAAATGGACAATTACAGTTTACAGCTAAAGGCTTAAAAGCATTATCCAAATATCAAAACTATACTGGTAATAATTCTAAAAAGGCTGCACGGGCAGAATCTTTGAAAGGAATGGATAAGTTGATTAACGGAACGGATAAAACAGCAATTTTGTATTCTAACGATGTACTTAATTTTAATTTTACAGACCGGACGGGAGCATCAAAAACGGGAGTTAGACCGACTGACACAGGAGGTGAATTAACTCTAACTAAGGGGGATAATACAGGACTTTCATTATCATTAGATGGTCAGGCAGTAGATAATATTGTTGTTATTAATCCGGCTGCTTCTACTACTTCAGGTGTGAATGCTACATTAATACCAAACATTACACCAGTGCAGTTAACAAAGGCTATTTTGAATGGCGGTCAATACCCAGTAACGTATAACCGACATAATCTGTTGATGCATGGCATAGGTCATACTTTATATCAAGGAGCTACCGAGCAGCCCAAAGTCATACAATTTGATAATGCAAATAGAAAGTTATCGGGCGACCCTAAAAACGAAGATATAGATGGTAGCCATCATTAATAAAAAAGTCATGAGAGTAATACTGTTGTCAATATGTTTACTTGTTTTCAATAAATCTAATGCATCTGTATCAGATACTTTATTGAGTGAACAAATTAGAGTAGGAGATACTTTGGTAATCAGGTCTGAATATTCAGGGTGCAGAGTCTTTACACAAAAAGAAGTAAGATTGTTTTATGATGGCTCTAAAATGAATATCCTGTCTTTTGATAGTTTGGAAATGCAGTTAGTTGCGAAGAGTACATTATCATACGACCAAAGGAAGACAGCGGGAAAGATATTGAAAAAATATAAGACGGGAAACAAGCTTAGCGCAAAAGAAAAAGAGTATGTAAATATCAGTATCAATAATCAGAGTAGCTTATTCGATTTTTATACCAAGTATTTAAAAAAGGATACATCTTTTTTGTATATAACTTTTGAAGTAGCAAAAGAAAATTTAATACTTTTTGAAAAAAGTCTAAAAGAAAAAAGAAGCTGCGATAAAAGTTTGTGCATTACATCAAAAGGAAATTGCAGAATTAAAGTAGTCATGAATATTAATACACAGAAAAAGAGATATGAATATTATATTGACGGATGCATTGATACAAATGCTTTAATAAGAAAAGCATTTATGATAGGGAATTGATAAAATGTCAACAATTAATTAGCCCCACACGGGGCTTTTATCATTAAAACAAGTATCCCCCACTGGCGCTGGTCTTGCTTACTAGCGCTGGGCTCTGCCCAGTGCTTTAGGGTTATTTTTTTAGCGGTTATTTGGGTGGTGAGGGAAATTAAGGAATTAAGAAATGAAATAATTAATTTGATATATTAAACC
>JAYWGN010000051.1:0-18182 GCA_043778255.1 Chitinophagaceae bacterium
AAGTTTGTTTATTCAACCTGCCTGCCGGCAGGCAGGTCGGCATTTGATGTTAATTAACTAAAATACTTTTGGACTAAATACCATTTCACAATGTTATTATTACAAAGTTGACACTAATTATACTAATACACAATACTACTAAGTGGTAGTAAATACCTAAAGTGTTTAACATAATATCATTTTATTGAAAATACGTTAAACAAAAAATATTCAATTAATTTTGCGGAGGATTTACCACAGGTATTTTATAACCCTAATTTTTCAATTTCTTCGGGTTGTATTTCTAGCTTTTGTATGGCTAGCTTTGCTGCTACTTGGCTGGCATCTTTTTTGGTATAGGCTTTTGCCTCGGCTACAGTTTCGCCATCTATTATAGCTGCTACTGTAAATAAGCGACGGCCACCTACCCGTGTTTCGTCGGTTATGGCAAAGTCTAGTTTTTTGTTATGTTTACTTGCCCAACCGTACAATCGGTTTTTAATATTCATTTCTACCAACTCCAAGGCATCAAATTCAAAGTGTGGTGTTATTATATGTTTATAAATCCACTTGTAAGTTTTTTCGTATTTTTTTTCGAGGTACACTGCACCAATTAAGGCTTCTAAGGTATTGCCAAATATTTGTGAGGTTCGTAATGAGTTATCAAATTTGTTATAGTTTACAATTTGCTTTAATCCCATCTTAATCCCTATTTCATTGAGCCGTTGGCGGTTCACCATCTTGCTTCGCATTTCGGTTAAAAAACCTTCGCCTTTGTAAGGGTATTTTTTGTACAAATATTCAGCTACTATGGAGCCGAGTATTGCATCGCCAAGGTACTCCAACCTTTCATTGTTTTCGGCTAATTTATTATTGATGCTTCGGTGGTTAAATGCTACTTGAAACAGGGCAATATTTTTGGGTGTAAACCCAATTACATTATGTAATTTATTTGCAAAATTATTTTTGGATTTGTTACCGCTAAAAAATTTTAATACAAATTGCAAAGTAGTGTTTTAATGTAGTAAGTGAGTTACTACTTATTAGGGAATATAACGTTTTACTATAACGGCTGCATTGTGTCCGCCAAAGCCAAATGTATTACATAGTGCCGCATTAATAGTTCGGTGTTGTGCGGTATTAAATGTAAAATTTAGGTTGGTATCAATAGCATCGTCGGTAGTAGTATGGTTAATAGTTGGTGGCACTATACCGTGCTTAATGGCCATTATACATGCCAATACTTCAATAGCACCAGCTGCACCTAGGCAATGCCCAGTCATACTTTTTGTACTACTAATATTGAGGTTATATGCATGGCTACCAAACACATCTAACACGGCTTTTATTTCGGCACCATCGCCTATAGGTGTGCTTGTGCCGTGGGTGTTAATGTAATCAATATCGGTTGGTTGCATACCTGCATCATGCAAAGCACTTTGCATTACTTTTTTTGCACCTAACCCATCAGGGTGTGGGGCTGTAAGGTGGTGTGCATCAGCACTTGCACCTGCACCTGCTACTTCGCAATATATTTTGGCACCACGTGCCAAGGCATGATCCAAATCTTCAAATATAAGTATACCTGCACCTTCGCCCATTACAAATCCATCTCTATTTTTATCGTAAGGTCGGCTTGCTGTACTAGGGTCGTCGTTACGTTCACTAAGGGCTTTCATTGCATTAAACCCTGCCATACCTGCTTCGCATATTACTGCTTCGCTACCACCTGTTACTATTATATCGGCTTTATTTAACCTTATAAGGTTAAATGCCTCCATCATTGCATTGCTACTACTAGCACAAGCACTTACAGCCGAAAAGTTAGGCCCTCTAAAGCCGTTACGCATACTTATATGCCCCGGTGCAATATCTAATATAATTTTGGGTATAAAAAAAGGATTAAACCTCGGCACTCCATCGCCTTTGGCATATTCCAATATTTCGTTTTGTAAAGTAATTAACCCTCCCATGCCACTACCTAATACCACGCCTACCCTATCGCCATCAACATTAGTTGCAGTAATGCCAGCATCAATTAATGCTTCATCGCTTGCTGCTATGGCAATTTGCGAAAATCGGTCAAGTTTACGGGCTTCTTTTTTGTCGAGGTAATTGTGGGGATCAAAGTTTTTGAGTTCACAGGCAAATTGGGTTTTAAATTTACTAGCATCAAATAAGGTAATAGTACCGGCGCCACTTACGCCATTTTGCAATCCTGTAAAGTATTCGGGTGCAGTGTTGCCAATTGGGGTGAGGGCACCAATGCCGGTTACTACTACTCTTTTAAGTTCCATAAAGTTTTTTGTATTTAATTTTTTCAAATTAACTGCAATTACTTTGCATGTTCTTCTAGGTAAGTTACTGCTTGTCCTACTGTTGTTATTGTTTCAGCTTGTTCATCAGGAATTGAAATATTAAATTCTTTTTCAAATTCCATAATTAACTCTACTGTGTCAAGTGAATCGGCTCCAAGGTCGTTGGTAAACGATGCTTCGTTAGTTACTTCGTTTTCGTCAACACCTAATTTGTCAACAATAATTTTTTTTACTCTTAGTGCAATGTCGCTCATAGTTGTAATTTTTTTATTTGATTTACAGTTGCAAAAATATACTTTTTAGATTAATAAGCCTAAAATATACCAATTGAATTATTAAGTACTTAGTAACAATTAGTTAGCATCAATTTATTTAAGGCATTCTGCCAAAATAAACCTAACTTTAACACTATGCCCATTAAAATAATAGACCATAACACTACCGATTACGACAAAATGATAGCCCTACGTATGCAAATATTGAGAGCTCCATTGGGGCTTACATTTGATACTACTGAGTTGGAAAAAGAAAAAGATGATTTATTAATTGCAGCATTTGAAGAGGATGATATATTGGGCTGTTGCCTACTTACTAAGGTGGCACCTAATACCGTAAAGCTGAGGCAAATGGCGGTAAGTAACAAATTACAAGGCAAAGGCATTGGCAGGCAAATGATGCAGTTTGCCGAAAACTTAGCTAGGGACTTTGGCAATAACACTATTGAAATGCATGCAAGGTTGCATGCTGTTGGCTTTTACGAAAAGCAAGGTTACCAAAAAGTTGGTGACCAATTTGAAGAGGTAACTGTTCCACATTATAAAATGGAAAAAAAATTAAGGTAGGATAGATCCTCTTGTTATGTGCAACACGCCACACCCTACGCAAAAAAATGAAAATGAGAAAACAAGAATTTTAAAATTTGTATCTTCGTGAATTATACTAAGAATTAAAAATGCTAATTGCAAACCCAATATATGACATAGTTTTCAAAAGAATGATGGAAAACGAAAGAGTTGCAAAATTCTTTATTGGAACACTTTTGGGGCAAACTATTGAAACAGTTGAAGTGAAACCACAAGAATTTACTTATAATGATGAACTAGCTGGACTTGCCGTTTTTAGACTTGACTTTATAGCTACAATTAAAACTGAAACAGGAGAGCAAAGAAAAATATTAATTGAAATTCAGAAAGCAAAAAATCAAATTGATTTAATGCGTTTTAGAAATTACTTGGCTGAACAGTATAAGAAAGAAGATAAATTAAATAATGAAAAAGTAATTTTACCAATCACAACTATATATATTTTAGGTTTTAAATTACCAGAAATAGAAACACCATGTATCAAAGTAGAGAGAAACTATAAAGATTTATTAAACAATAAAATCATAGATAAGAAATGTGATTTTGTAGAAAAACTAACACATGATTGCTTCATTGTTCAAGTGGACAGAATTACAAATAGTTATTCAACCAAATTAGAAAAATTATTAAGTTTGTTTGAGCAACAACATTTCACCGATGAAAAGAAAATAACAAAAGAATTTATTCACGAATTAGATACAGAGGATATAATACTTACGACAGAAATTTTACATCATTCTGGCACAAATCCTGATGAACGAAAAAAAATTGAAATAGAACATGAGGCTTGGAGAACTGTAAATGCAATGTTTGAAGACAAAGAAAAAGAATTATTGGCTGTAATTAAGGAAAAAGACAATGCTCTTGACAAAATGTTAAAAGAATTAATTGAATTAAAGAAAAAACTAAACGAAAAATAAATTAACTGCCTACAAGAAGCCTTATTCGTAATAAGGGCAAGAGTGCTTATTCCAACATTTATAATTCAAATTAGCTTTACTTCTAAATTGAGCTTTTGTACTTCTTAATTCCCTACAACGAAAGACCAAAAACCATTATAAGCTACATTATTTTACAAAAAAATTACTACCCAACTCATATTTGTACCTACCTTTACATTGTTGTATAAGAAAAAAATTATAAAAACTTTTGGGACTCTATGTCTGTTTGTTGCATTTATTATAAATAGCATACCCAAACAATATTTGCACAATATATGTGCCAACCATACACACAATAACGAACAGCAAGATGGTAAGGATACTCACATAACTACTGCTATTAATTGTAGTGTTGATCACCCCTTTACCGAAACGCCTTTTGTAACACAGCAACAAATACCGCTGTTTGCTATAACATACACTGCATTTACTTATACCTCATCTATTGCTGAGTTGTACAAGGCTGCACCACAGTATATTACTTTACGTGGACCACCTGCCTTGGTGTAATTTTCTTTTCAATTTTTTTTACAAAAAAAAATACATTTAGGCTACGCCTAAATAATACCTGTAAACTGTAATGGCTAATGCTACTACTTAAAAAAAGTTTACGTACACCTTTATAATTTCATAGTATGATTTTAAAAATAACTGCACTATGCTTAGCCATATTGGCATTGCCAATTATAAGCAAATCACAAAGTTGTAACCAACAAATAACTGGGCATGTAATTAATAAAGATGTAAACGACAACCTTAGTGGTGCAGTGGTATATATAGCCTCACTTAATAAAAAAATTGTAACCGATAAAAAAGGAAATTTTGTGTTTACCAATATTTGTAATGGCGAATATACTATAGAGGTGAGCCACGTAAGTTGCCAAAATTTTACCAAAAAAATAGTAGTAAGCAATACCTCAATTACTCACTTAGATATTGAAATGCCACATAGCATTACTACACTTGGAGCTGCTACTGTAGTGGGTAGAAAAGAGTTGCAAAACACAGGATTTAAAAAAGAATTAAGTGGCTTAGCACTAGAGGCCACCAAAGGCACATCGTTAGCACAGGCATTGAGTAATATAAATGGTGTAACAATGTTACAAACTGGTGCTACCGTTGCAAAGCCAGTGGTACACGGCCTTTCGGGCAATAGATTGTTGCTTATTAATAACGGTGTACGGCTCGAAGGGCAACAATGGGGCAACGAACATGCACCAGAGGTTGATCCTTTTTTGGCCGATCAACTTACCGTTATAAAGGGTGTAGATGAACTGAAGTATGGTAGCGATGCCATAGGAGGTGTAATACTAGTAGCACCCAAACCGCTAAGGCTAAATGCTGGTAAAAGTTTAGAAGTAAATACAGGCTACTTTACCAACAATAAATTGTACTATGGGAGTGCAATATGGGAACAACAATTACCAAAGCTACCTGCCCTTACTTATAGGCTACAAGGCACTTACAAGAGAGCAGCTAATAGCACTACACCCAATTATAGGTTAAATAATACAGGGTTGCAAGAGGCAAATTTTTCGGGTACATTGCGGTACAAAAAAGAACATTGGAACACCGAATTGTTTTATAGTTTTTTTGCTACTAAGCTAGGCATATTTAGCGGTTCGCATATTGGCAATACTACCGATTTGCTAACAGCCATAGCTGCACCCCAACCCGACCCTAACTTTACAGGCCAACAAACCTATACCATACTACGCCCAAGGCAAGAGGTAACCCACCAAACTATAAAGCTAAAAAATAGTTATACCGTAGGTAAACAAAAAATAAATACCCTAGTAGCTGCACAGTTCAACAACCGCCGAGAGTATGATATAGTAAGGGTTAGCACCAATACTAGCCCACAAATAAACTTACAAATAAATACCCTAGCCGAAGATATAAATTGGGATTATACCAGTAAAAAAAATACAACAGGCACTATTGGTATTAATGCTACACAGCAACAAAATACCTATACGGGCCGATACTTAATACCCAACTACATAGCTTACACAACAGGTGCTTATGCTACTAACAAATATACCAACCACCAATGGGAACTGCAAACAGGCATTAGATTTGATGCAAAAACCATAACTACAAAAAGGTTAAAAATTAACAACAACTTTTCGAGTTATACATTTAATTATAATACAGGTGCAGCATCGGCTAATGTAATATATAAAGCAACCAATAACTTAAAAACAAATGTAAATATTGCCTTAAGTACAAGAGCACCTTATGTAAACGAACTGCTAAGCGATGGCATACACCACGGCACTGCAACTTACGAAAAAGGTGAACTAAGCTTGAAGCCCGAACAGTCCTTATACACTAGCTGGAATACTACCTACACTAACAATAATGGCAAGCTACATATAGAGGCATTACTGTACACCAACCGTATTAATAACTTTATATACCAACAGCCTTTGCCTAACGAACCAGTGCTTACTATTGCTGGGGCTTTTCCGCAAATAAAATATGTACAAACCAATGCCACACTGTATGGTAGCGATATAACTACCGATATAACTTTGCACCGCAATGTACAATTAAACACCAAATATAGTGTGCTATATGGCAGAAATAATACTACAAATGATTGGCTAATATACATGCCCAATACAAGAGTTAGTAATGAAGTAGTGTGGGCTTTGCCCCAAAATAAAACCTTTGCTAATACCCATTTAACTGCAAAATGGTTACTAGTAGCCGAACAAAAAAGAGTACCTACAAAAGGCAATAGTGTACAGGATTATAAAGCACCACCGAGCAGCTATGGCTTACTACAACTAGGTTACAACACTACACTAACAAGTAGCAAATGCCCACTTACCCTATTTGTAGGGGTAGAAAATGCTACCAATAAAGTGTATAGAGATTATACCAACTCGTTCCGCTACTACTCCGACGAGGTAGGAAGAAACTTTACGTTAAGATTAAAAATTCCAATACAATTATAAACAATTTAATAACCCCAAAAAAAGTAAAAATGAAAAAAACAATTCAATTTTTAAGCCTCCTCACCATAGGAGCAACACTATTTACAAGTTGTAAAAAAGACCCCGTAGTGGAAGACAATGACAACGAAGTAATAACTACCATGCAATTAAGATTTGTGCCCTTAGGTGGTGGCACTACTGTAACTTATGCTTACGATGATGCCGATGGACCCGGTGGAGCTGCACCCACAAAACAAACTATAACACTAGCCCCCAACAAATCGTACAATGTAACACTTACATTGCTTAACAAAACTGCTAACCCTATAACCGACATTACAACAGATATAAATGGTGCAGAAGCAATTGCACACAGGTTTTACTTTGCATCAACAGCTAACAGTAACATTACTATTAGCAGCCTCAACAACGACCCAAATGGTGTGGAGTTGGGCACAAGCAGTACTTGGAGTACAGGTGCCATAGCTACAGGAAAAACTACGGTAACCCTTAGGCACTATGGTGGCAACCCACCGGGTAAAGCTATAGCTGATTTGGTAACTAGCACCAAATCAAGCACCGATATTGAAGTGCAATTTGATACTGTAATACAGTAAACTTTTTGTTTGTTTTGTTATGATAAGCCAAGTAGTTGATATGCTTGGGTTTTTTATTGTTGGGTTGTTTTTATTAAAATAATATTACAAAGTGTTATTTTGTATTGATTGCTTTTATAAAGTTTGTATTGTTAAGCATTTCATTTGCCTTTTCAAGCTTAGTTGGAAACAATACAACTTTGTCATATTTATTTAGTCCCTTATCAATTTTAATAGCTGGAACTTTAGTTTGATTTAATTCTAGTATAGATTTCATTGTATAAATTTAATGTTTTTTTTGTGTACAGCAAATGCCTGATATTCTTTTCCAAATACATAAATTTCCCATTCATTTTTATGTTCCCCCATTATTTCAAAATCTTCTACAACAATTTCGTAATACTTATTTATACCCATTCTATATAGTCGCGTTCTAGTTGCAGTACTTCCAGTTGCATAAATCCAACTATTGAGATATTTATCTATAAAAGCATAAATTGCAGAAACAACAGTTGCAAGAACTTTTTCAGAGTCGCCATTATCTGTAACTACAATATCGTCAATTTGCCCAGTTAATTCATTTTTATCTCCAAATGCTAAATTGTAAAGATTAATAATATTCATTTGTTAAAATTGAATAACTTTTACTATTTGACCTTTTTTTCCTTCACTTAAAAATTCAAAGGTAGTAAGATTTTTTCCTGCTTTAATTTCATATCTATCAAGTATCATATTTAAGTATTACAATTAAAAATAAAAAGATTTAAACAATTATAAAAGATAAAATATCGTTACTCTCTTAACTCACTGCCACACTCACTTCCAACATTTTGTTTTTGTATAGGTAGGCTACCAAATCATCGTTTACCACAATGCCTTTTTCTCGGCTATAGAGTTGTATATCGTCTTTATTATCGTTAAGTATTTTTAATCTTAGCCTACAATTGCCAGGGTTTTTTTTTGTATTTTTTGTAAAAAAATCAATACTTTCCTCCGTTATTAAATGGGCAGGTACAGTTATTGTTATTTGTTTACTAAGGTTTATACGTAGGGTTTCTAGCAGCATTACACTAGTTACTTTCATACGGTATTCGGTTTTTTCGTAGTTAAGCCCAAAGGTTACAAATAGGCAAACACAATTCCCTTTTTTAAGGTAATCGGCTAGTTTTACATAGTCATCTCTAAACAAAGCTATTTCCGTTTTGCCCACATAATCCTCTATAATGTAGCTGCCAAATTTGTTGCCGTTTTTTGCTATGCGGTGGTCTTCTTTAGTTACCAAACCTGCTATTTTAAGTATTTGGGTTGCTTTGGGTTGGGTATTAATAGTATTGCGGTATTCGGTAAATTCTGCCAAAGGCATAATACCATAATTATTAATTTCAAATTTATAATGATCCAACGGGTGGCCGCTTATATACATTCCAATTACATCTTTTTCAAACTCCAATTGTTCGGTTAAGTTCCAAGGTGGGCAAGTAGGTATTTTGGGGTTTGGTATTTCTTGCATTAGGCTATCGCCAAATAAGCTATTAGTGGCCTGCTCGGCACTAGTTTGTACTTGGTTGCCAAACCTTACTAACCGCTCAATGCCCATTGTAGCATCGTTTGGTGGTGTATAAAAGTATTGTGCTCTATGCAAATCAGTAAGTACATCCATAGCACCGCTATACACCAAACCCTCCAACGATTTTTTGTTTACCGCTTTTTGGTTTACCCGCTTTACCATATCAAATACATTGGCAAATGCACCACCTTTATCACGTTCCTTTATAAGTTCATCAATAGCGGCATCGCCTACACCTTTAATGCCACTAAATCCAAATCGTATTTGTTGGGTTTTATTTACTGTAAATCCTTTTTCACTTTCATTTACATCGGGGCCGAGTACATCCAATCCCATTCGCCTACACTCCTCCATAAAAAAAGTTATTTTTTCAATATTACTACAATGGTTCAATACAGCAGCCATATATTCGGCAGGGTAATGTGCCTTGAGGTAAGCAGTTTGGTAAGCCACAAAGGCATAGCAAGTAGCATGTGATTTGTTAAAAGCATACTGAGCAAAAGCCTCCCAATCCGTCCATATTTTGGCACATATAGTGGCATCCAAACCCTTTGCTGCAGCACCTTCCAAAAATTTTATTTTCTTTTCGTCCAATACACTACGTTGCTTTTTTCCCATAGCTTTACGGAGTACATCGGCATCGCCTTTACTAAAGCCGCCCAATTTTTGCGATAGCAACATTACCTGCTCCTGATATACCGTAATACCATACGTATCGGCCAAGTATTCTTCTACTTCGGGTAAATCATAGGTAACTATTTCACGACCATTTTTACGTTCTATGTACTTGGGTATATATGCCATTGGGCCAGGGCGGTACAAGGCATTCATAGCTATTATATCGTTAAATGTATCGGGCTTTAAATCCCGCAAATGCTTTTGCATACCAGGGCTTTCAAACTGAAAAGTGCCGTTAGTATCGCCACGTTGGTATAGTTCAAAAGTTTTTGCATCGTCCAACGGTATTGTATCCAAATCAATTACTACATTATAATTTTTTGCAATTAACTCCAGTGCAGTTTTTAATATATTAAGGGTTTTTAACCCCAAAAAATCCATTTTTAATACTCCAGCTTCTTCTATTACATTACCCGCTATTTGGGTTACTAACAAGTCTGATTCTTTACTGGTACATACGGGTATTATATCTCTCAGGTCGCTAGGTGCTATTATAATTGCGGAGGCATGTATGCCCGTATTTCTTACCGAACCTTCTAGCTTTTCGGCTAATTTTAGTATTTTACTTTCGGTACTATTGGTGGCATATATGGCTCTTAATTTTTTTATATTTTCCATATCCTCACCACTATAATTTTCTACATCGGTCAGGTTTTTTTCACCTTCGGTAAAATGTGTATGTAGGCAACGGTACAGTTTAGTACCGGGCTTATCGGGTACAAGGTTGCTTAATGCCCTACTTTCATTTATAGGCACATCCATTACCCTAGCTACATCGGCAATGCTACTTTTGGCAGCCATAGTACCATAAGTTACTATTTGTGCTACTTGGTTTTTGCTATATTTTTTTACTACATAGTCTATCACTTTTTCTCTACCTACATCGTCAAAGTCAGTATCTATATCGGGCATACTTTTACGGTCGGGGTTGAGGAATCGTTCAAACAATAGGTTGTACTTTATAGGGTCAATATTGGTAATACCTACACAGTAAGCCACTACACTACCTGCTGCCGAGCCACGGCCTGGGCCTACAAATACGCCCATATCTTTTCCAGCTTTTATAAAGTCGGCAACTATAAGAAAGTAGCCAGCAAAGCCCATAGTTTTTATGGTAAATAATTCAAAGTTTATTCGCTCCTCTACCTCGGGTGTAATGTGGCTATACTTAACTTTAGCACCCTGCCAAGTAAGGTAATCCAAATAATGCATTTGGTCGGTAAAGCCCTGTGGCACTACAAAGTGAGGCAACAATATATCTTGCTTTAGCTGCAAAGGAGTTATTTTATCTACTATCTCTTGTGTGTTATCCAAGCCCTGCTCCAACTCGGGAAATACCTTTAGCATTTCGGCACGGCTTTTTAAGTAAAACTGATCGTTTACAAATGCAAATCGTTTGCCTTTTGTATCAATATCATCATCGGCAAATTCACCAATTTTAGGTGTGTCTAATTTTTCGCCAGTATTAACACAAAGCAATATATCGTGTGCTACACTATCTTCTTGTTCAACATAATGCGAATCGTTGCTAACTATTATTTTTACATTATGCTTTACGGCAAATTTTTTGAGTACTTCATTAACCGTATCCTGGTCTTTAATGCCATGCCGTTGCAACTCAATATAATAATCATCGCCAAATATATTGAGCCACCACTTAAACTCCTCTTCACCTGCAGCTTCGCCTTTGGTAAGTATGGTATGTGGTACTAAGGCACCAAGGCAGCAGGTAGTAGCTATTAAGCCTTTGTGGTATTGCAATATCAACTCTTTATCTATACGTGGGTATTTGCCGTACAAGCCTTCGGTGTAGCCGAGTGAGCAAAGTTTAATCAAGTTCTGGTAGCCTTCTTTATTTTTTGCTAATAATATTTGGTGGCGTCGTGGGTCTTTATCAGCTTTGCTAAATTGTTTTTTGCCACGGTTTTCGGTTATATAAAATTCGCAACCTACTATTGGTTTTACTTTAAGGCTTCCATCGGCATTGGTATGTTTATAAGCTTCGCTTACAAATTCAAATACGCCAAACATATTACCATGATCGCTTATGGCAAGTGCTGGCATTTTTTCGGCCAAAGCCTTTTTGTATAAGCCTTTTATAGGTGCAGCCCCATCTAACAAGCTGTATTGAGTATGTACGTGTAAATGCGAAAATTGAGACATATATAGTAAACTTAAAGTAAGCTACAAAAGTACTATTAATGCCAATCAATTAGGGTATGCAATATGGATTGTGTATAATTAAATATGATGATTGGGTGAAAATTTAGGTATCGGTGGAAGACTTTTAGTATACCAAATACAACGTAGGCTTTGCTAATGATGCTACTGCAAGTTTGAGTTTGGTGAAATAAATGAACCTACATAATAGCCGCTGCACAAACAAAAGACCCTAGTGGAACAAAACAATACACAAGTATTCAGTAGTAACAGCTTATTACGTAAATAATTTAGTATTGTAAATATTTAGTTTCTATTTTTATTAGATGTAATAGATATATAAAAACCGATACCAAACAATATAGTTATTATACCTGCAAAGTATGGAATATAATTAGTCATTCTTGGGTTGGTTGTTTAGTAGTTTTAGATATATAGCAAACCCCAATATAGAGGGTACCCAAAGCCCAATAAAAATAGCACCCTTTTCGTCTCCTTTAAACCATAAGATTTCAGAAAATATAAGTGACATAAAAGCAGAAACAAGCATTAGTATATCAGTAATAGTAAGTTTTTTAAACATTTTTTATTTATTATTTGCCTAAAGGTAATAAAAAAAATAGAACTCTAAATAGTTCTTAAAAATAAAATTTTTATAGCACTTAATTTAAAATACTTTATTTACTTAAAGATATTTTAGTTAGTATTTAAACTAACGATGTCAAAAATATTACCCAAAAAAATACCCTTCTCATTGTAGAAAAGGGTAAGTTTTTTAATGTTGTTTACATTAAGCAAGTTGAATTTCTTTTTTCTTTTTTATTTGAATAAGCATACTATGTAATGCACTGTCAAAGCTTTCTTCAAACGATTTGGTGGAGTGCTTTACAAACAAATCTTTGCCGGGTACATGTACTCTTATTTCGGCAATTTTGTCTTTAATGTTGTGTACTACATTATCTAATTTCAAAAACACATCAACCTGTGTAATGCGGTCGTGAAATTGTGATAATTTCTTGATTTTTTCTTTTACGTGGGCTACAAGCTTGTTGTCAGCTTCAAAGTGCACGGCTTGAATGTTTACGTTCATACTTTCACTAGTTTTTTTTTAAAGAAGGTAATAAATATAAGAACTCTTTTGTGTATATAATTGCTTAACAATTACATAATACTAAGTAACACATTTATAACTGTAAATCCAAGTATTTATTGTTAAATGTTTTTACTTATTAATATTACGTTTACTTAACCGCCTTGTGCAACTCTTTTAAACTAGCTACATATATACTTCGGCCATGTGTGCCTAATAAGAGTTCATTTTCACGGGTTTGTATAGTAATATCGTGTACTGCTAAGCTGTAAGGTAACCCTTTGGTACACGGTGTATAAGTGTTGCCTTGGTTGGTGCTAAGGTACAAGCCACCATCGGTACCTACATACAATATGTTTTCTTTTTGCTCATCTTCTCTTATTACATTTATGGGTTCGTAAGGTAAGTTGCTACTTATGTTGGTCCAAGTAGCACCGTAGTTAGTACTTACGTACAAATAGGGTGAAAAATTGTCGTTACGGTAACCATTTAGCGAAGCGTAAACAGTGCCTTTATTGTGCTTGCTTGCTACTACACGGCTTACCCAAAGCCCTTGTGGTAATGTGTTAGTTATTTTTATAAAGTTAGTTCCTGCATCTTTGGTTACATATACATTGCCATCGTCGGTACCTACATACAATAAGCCATATTGTAAAGGCGATTCGCTTATAGTAGTAATAGTGCCAAAAGGTACATTGCCACTTACTTTGCCGTTAGTAACATCGCCACTTATGGCATCAAAATTGTTGCCCTTATCAAAACTACGGTATAGTTTGTTAGCCCCTACGTACAATATATCTTGATTCCATTTGCTAAGCAATATTGGTGTTTGCCAATTAAATCGTAATGGTTTTTCGCCAAGCTGATGAGTTGGTTTTACATCTTTTTCGTCTGCCTCAGTGTCATTATTACTAGTAAGTTTTTGCCTCGTGTAATTACCAAATTGGTAGCCGCTATACACCGTTTTATTATCTCTTGTATCTACCTGTACTTGCATACCATCGCCACCATTTATGCTAGTGTAGGGGTTATGGCCACTGCTTTGCCAACCGTTGTTAAGTTTTGTTTTGCTACTGCCGTACCACACTCCATTATCTTGTAAGCCAACATATACATTGTAAGGTTTGGCATTGTCGGTAGCAATGCTATACAACTGCCCAACTGCAGGTGTATTGGCATAAAACCAATGTTCGCCATTATCGTAACTTATATTGCAACCACCATCGTTACCATTTATAATATGGTTATCATTAGTTGGGTTTATCCATATTGCATGGTGGTCAGCATGTACATTTTCTTTATCAATTGTTGTAAATTTTTTACCCCCATCAATACTCATTTGGGCTTTAAAGCCCGTTATAAATACTTTGTTTTCGTTAGTTGGCGAGGCAAATATTTTACCAAAATAATACCCATAAGTATTGTAAATGCCTATTAAGGTATCGTTAGTTTTTGCCCAACTTATGCCTGCATTAGTGCTTTTATACACTTGGCAGCCTAATATACCTGTGTTTTGAAAGCCATCGTCGGCATCTAAATAATCGGCTATACAAGTTGGTTGCAGTAAGCCTTTGGCTACATCGGCTTTTATTTTTGTTGCTGTATATTTATCATCAAAGTAATTTTTCACCAAAAAGGTATCAAGCCATTTAGTACTTAACGTAGCAAATTTTTCTTTTGTTATATTTTTAAAATCTGCAATAGTGTAGCTACTGTCTTTTTTTACTTTTGGGGTAAATGGTTTCGCATTATTATTGTCCACTACAGCATATATAATTTGCGGATTTTTTGGTGATACGGCAATGCCAATTCTTCCTATTTTAGCACCTTGTGCAAAACCACTATTAGTACCACTTGCCAATGCCCAAGTAGTACCGCCATCGGTACTTTTGTAAATGCCACTTGTACTACCACTTTCTACAAACTTACTAGCAGTGCGGGTTCGGTACCAAGTAGCTGCATATAATTCGTTAGGGTTAAGTTGATTAAGGTCCACATCAATAGCACCTGTTGTATCGTTAATATATAAGGTTTGTTGCCAGGTTGTACCACCATCGGTTGTTTTGTATATACCACGTTCGGGGTTGGTAGTGTATAAGTGCCCTAGTACAGCTACCCAAGCCACATTGGGGCTAGTTGGGTGTAGCAATATTTTGCCAATATGGTGGCTTTCGGGTAAGCCTTTGTATTGCCAAGTATTACCTTTATTATTACTTACGTAAATGCCTATACCAGCATAACTGCTACGGCTACTATTAACCTCGCCAGTACCTACCCATATAGTGCCAGTAGCCCAATTAACTGCAATATCGCCAATGCCATAAGTGGTGCTTACACTATCAAATACTGGGGTAAAACTTTGCCCATTGTTAGTAGTATGCCATAGCCCACCAGTAGCATAAGCTACATAAAATTCAATTGGGTTTTTGGGGTTAGCCTCTACATCAACCACCCTACCACTCATTACGGTAGGGCCAATGTTTTTGAAACTAAGTTTGGTAGCCAAAGTATCCTTATTGCCTACAAATTTGTTATTGACACTTTGTAACCTTATATTGGCTAATGTTGGCTGTACTTGGGCATTTAAGCAAGTAATACTTGCATATAATATAAAAAAAGTTAACAATAATTTTGCAGTAGTAATCATAAAATGGATTAATTTGTGTACTTGATAATATCAAACTTACAAAAGATGCGTTATATAATAATATTTAGTTTACTAATAAGTATAAATGGTTATGCTCAGTACAAAAATTATGAGTTAACCACAAAACGTGATACTATAAACCGTATAGATAAAAATGACTTAAAACAAGGTAAATGGATAAATAGATTGGAAGATAATATGGGCGAACCTGGCTACCAAGAAGAGGGCAGTTATAAAGATAATGAAAAAATTGGTAGGTGGAATTTGTACAGCCTCATGGGCGACCCAGTGGGTGAAGAAACTTATATATATGGACAAAAAACTGGCAAACAGCAATACTTTGATACAAAAGGGGAATTGGTAAGAGAAGAAAATTGGAAAGCTATAACACCCGACAATATGTACGATACCGTAAGTGTACCCAATTGGAAAAAAGACCCAACAGGAAACACACTTAAAACTGTAGTAGTAAAATTAGAGGGTAATGCCCTACGCCACGGCAATTGGAAATACTACGATGATAATGGAAAGCTAGTACGTAACGATGTATATATATTGGATAAAATGAGTGAAAGTACCACCCTAAGTTATGACTTTGTAACAGGCAAAGTGAGTGGCAAACAACAAATAAAATACGATATAGAAACAGGAAAAGCAGTAGCACAAGCTGGTTATGAAAAACCAAAAGTATTGGCCAAACCGAAAGAGGTATTAGAGTTTGAAAAAATGAAAAAAGGGCAAAAAAAGAAGAAGTTTCAAGATGGAAGTACGAGGTAAATAATAAATTAAAAAGAATAATAAAATATATTGAATTGTATTGTTATTGTTATTTCTAATTGTGAAAAATACTCAAAATAATTGTAGAGACAGTAAACTAATTTTCTTATCTACTTTCTTTAATAGCTTTTAAAGTTGATTGTAACAATGCTGATATTTTATTATCTAAAATCATTTTATATGTTACTTCTTTTACATTAAGGACATCAATAATTAAACAATACTCTGGCATGACTTCATAATTTTTTGAAAAATTAACTTTTAATAGATTAAATAAAGACTCAGAAAAAATACCTAATTCGGCTTCATTATATCTCTGTAATTTTGCTATAAACCATACAGCCCCAACACAATCAGTCTCATTGCTTTTGAAAGAGAAAATTTGATTAGGTAAAACTTGTACTGGAATACTGTTAATTTCAATAATTGAATTTCTAGAATTTTTATCTAATATTTTAAATGCATTATTAGGATACCAAGTAGAGAAATCAAAATTTTCGTAATTAAGTAAAATGTTTAAATTCCTTTGAAACATTACTTTTGTCTTTAATGATTTGGAAATTTCATACAGATTTGAAATAATCTCTATCTTTTCTTTTATATGAATGTTATCATTAGTTTTAAATGATTTACTCATTGCACTAACACTTCTAACCCAATAATTACCACCAGTTTCAGTTGTAATTGGTTTTACTTTATCTAAAGATTTTAAAAATGACTTTTTCGATTTTTCAGATTTCTTACGAAATTCTATAATATTTTTTACTGATATTTTTTTCATTTAGTTTAAAATTTTTAATTTACAATTTTTAAAAAAATAAATTTAGTGTTTGAATTATTTAGCAAAATATATATTTTGTAAAACATATTACTGGTTAAAGTAGATACTTTATTAAATTTTATTGTTCGACTAAGAGCATCAAAGTAATTTTTAAAACATAATGCTTCATTTACATTTTTAATTTGAAGATAATTTGAACTTTTTAAGCTCTTTTCTTCACATAAGTTTATTGTTATAATATTCATATTTTAGAAACAACCCTTTTTTTATGGATTTGTAATTTAAATGTCAAAAATCATGCAAAACGTAATTTTACGCATATTTTTAACTGCGGAAAATACTATTGTTAAAAATTATGTATACTTTGGCAGAAAAATGCCATTTTGCCATTTATTCATGGCATAGAGTCAGTTTAATATTAAAATATTTTGTAAATCCTGATTAAATTTTTTAATTATTTTGCAAAATTAGATTCTAAATAACATAAAAAATCCAAAATATGTTATACAACTAATTCACTGCCAATAAAAAAGGGTTTAACACATGATGTGTAAACCCCGTAAAAATTTGATAAAATTATCACTACTTAATGACGACTTGGCTTGTGCAATTGTTTTCTTAGATTCTTGAGTGAAAATATTATTTTTTCATTTTAGTTCTTAAATTTTCAATTTGTTCAAATGTTAAACCTGTTAAATCGGCAATTATTTTATTATCTAAACCTTTTAATATTCCAATTTTTGCAATTTCAATACTTCGCTCATCTTTTATTTTAAATTCTGCCTCTGTTTGCATCGAAAACAATTCACTAGCTTTTACTGATAAGCTGTCCAAATGCCT
>JAYWGN010000052.1:0-78224 GCA_043778255.1 Chitinophagaceae bacterium
ATTGGGTGGTAAACCCGTTAGAAAAAAATGTGCAACAATTTTATTTGCAAAATAAAAAATTTGAATTTGGCGGTACTTATTATGATAATGAAATGCTTACTAGCCATTACTTTAAAACCCTTACAGTATCGCTACACAAAGTATTTAGAAATTTGTAAAGGAAAACTAAAATTTATTGTTAATAAAAGTAGTATTAAATAATGTAGGTACGATTGTTGTTTGTGGTACATTATAACAAAATTAAAACTTATTATGAAAAACATATTAATTGCCATATTACTACTTAGTAGCAAAAACATTTTAGCCCAAAAGGGCGAAAATACTTACTTTAACAAACGAATACATGTGGGTATAAAAGGTGGAACTAACCTTGTAAGGTTTGATGGTAAACGATGGGAAGATGGCTTTAGATACGGCTTTCATGCTGGTGGGTTTGTTCAGCTTAAACTTATAGGCAAATTATCGTTACAAGGCGAGGCTTTGTTTTCGCAGCTTGTAGCTGACACTGCTAAGGACTTTACCGACGTAGTGGACTATATAAGATTTGCCGAATCGAGAAAAACTATTAAGCTAAATTACTTGGATATACCTGTAATGGTTAATATTGGCATTGGCCCTATAAAGGCACTACAGCTGCAGCTTGGTGTGCAATATGGTTTGCTTTTAAACAAAAATGAAACATTACTTACAAATGGGCAACAAGCTTTTAAATCGGGTCAACTGTCTGCCTTAGGTGGTGTGAAATTACAATTTGGACCACTTAATATTATGGGTCGTTACTTGTTGGGCTTAGATAATATTAATAATGTAACCAACAAAAATAAGTGGAAAAGCCAAACTGCTCAGTTTAGTTTAGGTATTACTATTTAATATTTTATGGAGTGTAAAATTTTCGCTAATTGTATTATTTAAAAAATTGTTTTTATAAAATAATCCATAAACAGTACTGCCACTGCCACTCATACTAGCATATACTGCACCCAATTGATACAATTTATTTTTTGTAGTTTGCAGTTCAGGGTATTGAGGAAAAATGCTTTTTTCAAAATCGTTAGTTAAGCTGTGTTGCCATGTAGTAATGGGTTGTAGTATTGTTTGCTGCAAATTGCTTGCAGGTTCACTTGGTATTATATGTGCAAATGCATTTGCAGTGCTAATAGCTATATTACTAAAAATTAACACTATTACATAACTACTCAAATCAATTTGTAGGGGTGTTAATATTTCTCCTCTACCTTGTGCAAAGCATGGTGTATTGTGTACAAAAAATGGGCAATCACTACCGAGTACTGCTGCATAAGCTAATAATTGCTTTTGATCAATTTGTAAATTGTAAGTAGCGTTGAGCAGCTGTAAGGTATTTGTTGCATTAGCACTACCACCACCTATACCTGCTCCCATTGGTATATTTTTGTGTAAGTGCAAATGCAAAGGTGGCAAATTAGGATAATCGTTTTTTAATAAATTATAGGCCTTTACACATAAGTTATTGTTAGCATTGCCATTAATAATTAGCCCAGTGCTTGTAAATTGAAATTGATTGCTTGTAATAACCTCTAACACATCATAAAATGGTATAGGGTAAAATATGGTTTGTATATTATGGTACCCATCGCTACGTTTGTGGGTAATGTGCAACCCTAAGTTAATTTTGCAATTGCTAAACTGTATCACTATTATGAAATATTGTAATTGAAAAATTGGAACTAATTGTTAGTTATTTTCTGCTATTTAATTCATCTCTTATGGCTGCTGCTTTTATATAATCTTCTTGTTCCAATACAGTTTGTAATAAGGTTTCTAGGTCTTCTTTTTTTAATGATTGTAAGTTGCTATCTGTATTAGTATTTACTGATTTAATTTTTTCTGTTGTACCAGTTTTCGGTTTTGCTTCCATAAGCAAACCTGCTGAATCAAGTATATTTTCAAATGTGTACATAGGGCAACCCAACCTCAAAGCCAATGCAATAGCATCACTAGTACGGCTGTCAATTTCTACGGTTTCTTTATCGTTGCTACAAATTAATTTTGCAAAGAAAATGCCTTCTTGTAAATCATTAATTACTACTTCGTGTAAAGTAATGTTGTAGGCATTAAAAAAATTTTTCATTAAGTCATGTGTCAAAGGTCGGCTGGGCTTCATTTTTTCGAGTGCTACTGCTATTGATTGTGCTTCGTTGGCACCAATTATAATGGGTAATCGGCGTAAGCCGTCTATTTCGCCAAGCACAACTGCATAGCTTTGGCTTTGGGTAATGCTATGGCTCAATGCTATTATTTCTAATTCAATTTTTCGCATAATTAATTGTGTATGCAAATATAAACTAAACCGTAAAATGCACCATATTTAATTTGGGGTAATTTAGCCAAAAAATTTTTAAACAATAAAAACCAATACACTAATGTATTGGCTTTTTGAAACTTACTTTTTTATAATTTTAATTACCTGCTTTCATAGCTTTTACAGCAGCTACAAATTTGGGCATTACTTCAAATGCATCGCCCACTATACCATAATCGGCAGCTTTAAAAAACGGGGCTTCAGGGTCTTTATTAATTACAACAATAGTTTTACTACGGTTTACACCAGCCAAATGCTGTATAGCACCACTTATGCCAATTGCAAAGTACAAATTAGGTGCAATGCTGCCACCCGTTTGGCCTACATGCTCATGGTGAGGTCGCCAATGTGCATCGGCTACGGCACGGCTACAAGCTGTTGCTGCACCAATTTCGGTAGCTAAATCGGTTACCAAACCCCAATTTTCTGGTCCTTTTAATCCTCTACCACCACTAATTACTAGTTCAGCTTCGCTAAGCGGTATTTCGCCAATTACTTTATTGGTAGCGGTTACTTTTACTTTGGGTGTTGGTACTTCTACAGTTACTAAAGCTATTGTGGCAGTGGCTTCTGTAGTTTCTGTTTTGTAACTATTAGGGCTTATAGCTATTATTTTTACTGCTGTATTTATAGTAATATTTGCATAGGCTTTGCTGCTAAATACTCCCTTTTTTACTACAAAACCATTAGTAGTATTAGGCAAACTTAAAGCACCTGCTACTAAGCCAGCTTGTAAGTTGGCACTTAACCTTGGGGCTAGAGCTTTGCCTGTTAAGCCAAAGCTAAATACTATTACCGTTGCATTATTTGCCTTAGCAATAGTTGCTAATACTTTAGTATAGGCTTGTGCATCAAACTGATTAAGCTCTTCATTATTGGCATGTAATACATTAGTAACACCATATTTGCCTAAGGCTGTTAGGTCGTCGGTAATGGTGCCAAGTACTACGCCTTGTGCAGTAGTACCCAATAGTTTGGCAACTGCTGCACCATAACTTAGTGCTTCATAACTTGCTTTTTTTATATGACCATTAGCTTGGTCGATGTAGATTAATACACTCATTTTAATTAATAATTAATAATTAATAAATAATAATTACCCTGCTTCACTGTTCAATTTTATTCAATATGTTTTTATTACACCTTTATAGTTTTGCTATTGTATAACTATTAATAAATAATAATTACCCAATTTTCTCCTCTATTTTTATCTTACTCGTTTTTATTATTGAAGTTAAAATTTTTATAATTTCTTCGCAATCTAAATTAATAGATTGAAACATTTCTATCGTTAAATAATTTGTTTCTTTCAATAATTCAAGCCAATATTTAGTTTCATTAGCCTCTTTAATGCTTATATACATTTTATGTACAAAATCTTTGCTACTTTCAGCTTGCTCCGCCTCTCTTACTAATGCGCCAATTGAAGTTCCACTTCTTATTATTTGTTTGGCAAGTACAAATTCTTTTTTTTCTAAATTCAAATATTGCGATAATTTAACCATCCTAATTGCAAATAAAAAACTTTTAGTTCTTATAATATTCTCCTTCATTATTCATTTTTAATTATTCATTATTAATTAAAATACTTTCGCCTCCTCATGCAATAGCCTTACCAACTCCGCCACGTTATCGGCATCTACTAACTTAACACCTGCTTTTGCCAGTGGCAAATCAAATGTTTCAATACTAGTTAAAGCCTCTACAGCAGTAGGTTCTACTACATTTAATGGTTTGCTTCTTGCACCCATTATACCTTTCATATTGGGTATGCGCTGCTCTGCCATTCCTTTTTGGCAACTAACTACTAATGGTAATTGTATTTCGTTGGTTTCTTCACCGCCTTCTATTTCACGTATTGTTGTTACAGTGGTATTGTTAAGTTGTAGGCTTGTTGCTAGGCTTATATAGGGCATATCTAACAGTTCGGCTACCATACCGCCAATGCTGCTACCATTATAATCAATAGTTTCTTTGCCAGTAAGTACCAAATCGTAACTACCATTTTTGGCTACAGTTGCTATTTGGCTAGCTATATAATAACTATCGTGGCTATCTGCATTTACTCTTATAGCTTCATCGCCACCTAGTGCTAGGGCTTTACGAATTATAGGGTCGGCATCGGCCAAACCTACTGTACATAAGTGTATTGTGGTAGTTGCATCTTTTTCTTTAAGCTCAATTGCTTTAACTAGAGCATACCATTCGTCGTATGGGTTAATGATCCAAGTAACGCCGTTACCATCAAATGCTGTGTTGTTATTGGTAAATGCAATTTTACTAGTAGTGTCGGGTGCTTTACTTAGGCAAACTAATATTTTCATATAAATGTAATTAACAAAAGTTGAAATAAAATGTTGGGAATAAATAGTTGTTTATGCAACTAATACAAAGGTAAGTGTTAGTTCAATAGGTTGTGTGTTAATTGGCAAAAAAATTTTAAACAAATACGATTGTCAAAATAAGTTAGTAAACCACAAAAAATTATCAGGTAAAATAGCTAAGTAAATTTTTATTTTTTGTCTAATATGTCGTTTGAATTTATTTTATTTACTTGTGCAGGACCTCCCACTTTAATTGATGAAAACTTATATGCTAAACTAAAGATAAAACTCCGACCAATTGTTCTAGTTTCTACATCTCTTGTCAAATTATTAATTGTAAATTTTTCAGTTTTTAACCTTTGCTTATCAAAAATGTTTTCAAGCCCAAAATTGAAATCGATTAATTTATTAAACAATTTTAATGAATAAAATATACTATATCGCATTGGCATTTTTTCTTTTCCCTGCAATGTATTTGTAGTAAAGTAATAAAATAAATTTGTAGAAATATTACTTGATTTTAAATTTTTTGTAGCATTAAAAGTTAGCTGACCTCCGTTACCTTTTATATTTCTATTACTTATTTTATCTTTATAATAATCAATAAAAATATTTGAATTAGTATTGAATGTTAGACCCTTTTTTAATTTAAGGCTGTAACCTAATTCAAAACCTATTGAATTAATTTTACCATAATTTAATACATTTTTGGTCCAAATAGAATCAACTGAATTATACGTAAAATATTCCCCAAAAAAGGACGGAATGAAACTATTTGTTATTGTTAAATAGTATGAATTTTTATTTTTTTTATTAAACTTGTCAATACTTATTGCATTCTTATATTGTACTCTTTGAGTAATTAAATTACTCCCAGTTTGATTATTTAGACCATCAAAGTTTACATTTATGTTTACGTTATTAAAAAAATCGGGTCTTTTAACGTCAGATCGTATTTCCCATTTTAAATTACTAAATTTATTTAATTTTCTACGAAAATTAATATTTGGCAAAAAAGCAATCTGAACAGTATCAACTAACTTAATATTATTTTCAAAGTTTTTATATGTTGCTATGTTAAAAGAAGGATTTAGAGTTAAAGAATATTTCTTGTTTTTAAATCTTTTATTAATATAAAAGAAATGAATATTTTGGCGATTTTTCAATAATTTGTAGTCTAAAGTTTGTGGTTGTTGGGTAAAATCTTCATTAAAGTATGATAGTTTGTTATTTCTTTTATAAATTGTATAACCTAGCTCCAAGATATTAGCAGCTTTTTTTATTATAGGTAGATAAATAATAGAGGCAGCATTTTCTTTTGATTTCGTATTTAGTGCTAAATTTTGTTGTATTACATTTAAAATTTTGTTATTTATTTTATTAAATGTAACCTCATTTGAAATGTTTGATTTGTATAGGATATTAAGTTTGCTTTTCTTCTCATAGGTATAATCAATTCCGTTATAAAGCTGTTTTGTAGTATTTTCTAGATAAAACAACCTTTGATTCATAAAATTTGTACTAAAGCGATTATAACTATTAGTTCTGTCAAACAGTATAGTTGTGGCATTTGTATAGAAATTAATTGTATTGTATAAATTGAGTGTTTTATTAAAAGTTGCTTGAATATTAAAAAGTTTTTTAGTATTATTTTGTAAGTTAACTGCTCTAAATGACTCTCCTATTTGATTTGTACTTTGTTCATTTGAATTTTTAAAATCAGGGGATGTTCCAACATTAGCCTTTAACTCAAAGCCATTGTTTGTTCTTTGTGTAAAAAAATATATAGAAGTATTATTAGCAATATTTTCATTAAATAGTATTGTATTAGAATTTGCATTCAATAACTCGCCTACTAAGTAACCAATTGTTTTTATGTTTACAATTACGTCATAACCTTGTTGCTTACTATAACCATCTAACTCATAAATTACTTCAATCTGTTTAATATATTTTGCAGGTAATGATTCTAAAGCAGCTTGTGGGTCATTGGTAAAAATTCCAAATCTTTTGCCATTAAGGAGTACTAAAATTTTCTTATCAATTTTATATTTTATGCCATCATTAATATTATAAGAAAAAAATGGCAAATTATTTATTGCACTAATTGCATTTTTGTTAAATAGTGTTGAATCTAATTGCGTATTATAAACAAATTTATCATATGTGTTACTATAAATTTGTTTACCTATAACAGTTACAACTTCTTTAGTTTTAGTTTTCTTTTTTAAACCTATTCTAATTGAAGTGTCATTTTGTAATATTATATTTTTTAATTCCTCAATATAATAATTGATGTGTGTTATTTTGATTGATAGAGTATCTTTAGCGTTAAAAGTATAATTGGTTGTTCCAATTGAGTCAGTTAATTTATTAATTGATTTTATTTTTGTTTTAAAAGTTATGTTTGCAAATTTTATAGGTTCATTTGTAGAATCATCAAACGTAACAATTTTTAAATTATGCTTTTGCGAATAACCAACATTAAAAGTTGTGAATAGTAATAGTAAGATGCAAATAAATTTAGTTAAGTTCTTTGAGAATATCATTGTTTGGTGATTGGTATTTTAAAGAAATTAATTTAGAGTTTTTGAAAATTACAAGAAAAGGATAAATTTCATTTTTTTTATCTTTAAATTCAATTAAATTCATTGAGTCTATTATACCTATGTTCATTTATATATTTTGGTTGTACGGATGTTGCTTCGCAAAAAAATTTTTTTTTGCGAAGCAACAAACTATTAGCTATGTTTTAATAAATGTATTATAAAGTAGCCCAATACAATAAATAGTAGTATGAGCAGTGTAGCAATAAATGTAACGTTGGCTGTGCTTAGTTTTCGCTTAGTTTTTTTTGCTTTTAGGTCTAATTTTTTTGCTACTTTTTTATTTATTTCATAAATGCTTAATTCCAGTTGTGCATTTTTTGTGGCTTGGAGTCCTTCTAAGGCGTCGTTTAAAAAATCATCGTCGGTAGCAATAGTTGATTCTACTTGGTGCTGTTGTTCAGCATTTAATTTGCCCATAGCATATTGCAATAGTGTGTGGCTATCAATGTTACTTGGTGTATTGTTCAATATGTTTTTCACTTCGTCCATTTCTATTTTGTAGCTATTTTTTTTTCAATTATCATTTTCAAATTTCGCTTACCATTTTGTAGGTTACTTTTTACTTGCATATAATTTAATTGTAATTGCTCACTTATTTGTTGGTATGTTTTTTTTTGCAAATAAAACAAAGTTATACATTCTTTCTGTTCGTTAGTAAGTTGGTTAAGGCTATCCAACATTATATCGAGTGTAGTATCTTTTTGTTTTAGTTGGGTGTAGTTATAGTCTGTATCGGCTTGTGGTATTGAGTTTGCTAGTGTATCTACATCTATATTAGTGTTATGCCCCAATTTTCTTAATTGCATTAAGCAATAGTTTTTGGTTATCATATACACCCAGCTTTTAAAGTAAGCTACTTCGTATTTGTGTAATTCGTCTATACATTTTTCAAATATTTGTTGTGTACCATCTTTAGCAAAGCTTTCATTTTTCAAATATTTCATACATACACCATATATAAGTGTGGTATAGCGAGGAAATAATATGCCTAACCATTCATTGTTTTTGGTGAGGTTGAACTGTGCTAATACTTCCTGATCTGTTAAGTTGTGGTATGTATGGCTAGGCTTCAGTGTGTAGTTATATTGTTATATTGGGTAGATGCTTTTAATTGTAATATCCATACGGAAGTACCTACTTATTTTTTAAATAAATTTATAATTGCAGTGTCCCAATGTAGCATTTTAAATGCGGTATAAAATAATATTATTGCAAATATTTTTTTGAGGGTTTCCTGGTTTATCCTAAGTGCAATATTGCTACCTAACAACCCACCAATTACAAAACCTATTGCTATAAAGGCTATTACGCCAAATTGTATAGGTGTGGCAGTATGTTGGTATTTTTTAAAATAAATAAAAAATGCCAATGCCACTACAGGGAAAGTAAGCACACCTAATGATGTGCCTTGTGCCAAATGCTGATCATAATTTAAAAAATATACTAAGCACGGTACAAGTATAATACCACCACCAATACCTACCAAACCACTTAGTATACCGGCTAACAAACCAATACATAATAAGGTTACTATTAACGATGTTGTCATACTATTTTGGAAATTTTTGTTGGTATAATTTTATAGCGGTTTCTATTACGGTATAGGCAGTTTCTTTTGGTTGAAATTCATCAATAATCACTTTTTTATTTTCCAATACTTTGTATTGTTCAAAAAAGTTTTTTAATTCGTTTATAAAATGTGTGGGTAATTCCGCAATGTTTTTGATATGGTTTACTTCGGGGTCGTTGGTTGCAACAGCTATTATTTTATCGTCGTGTTCGCCTTGGTCAATCATTTGCATATTGCCTATAACGGTGGCTTGTACCAAGCAAAGTGGTACTACATCTACACTACATAGTACCAGTATATCCAAAGGGTCGCCATCGTCGCCAAGGGTTTGGGGTATAAAGCCATAGTTAATAGGGTAGTGGAACGAGCTGTATATTACACGGTCAAGCTTAATTAAGCCACTTGCTTTGTCTATTTCAAATTTTGCTCTACTACCTTTTGGTATTTCAATTAATGCATTTACTATTTGTGGCTGTGCAGCTCCTGTTACTACTTCGTGCCAAGGGTGTTGTGTGGGCATTCTTTTAATTGATAATTTTTAATTGACAATTGACAATTTTGATTTGTATTTTAATTGATTTATTTTAATAAAAAAAATATTTTGTCAAAACTTGTAATAAATAAGAACATTTTGCTAATCATATACTAATAAAGTGATGTAATTAAATAGTAACTTATTGTAATAAATTAATTAATAATTGTCAATTATCAATTGTCAATTATTAATGTCTTATCCATCTTTCAGGGTTTTCTATTTTATTATCTCTAAACATCATAAATTCCAATACCCCACGGCCGGTACCTTCTTCACTTGTAGCACATTTGCCCAATGCCTGGCCTGTTGTAACTGCTTGGCCTACACTTACCGTTGTACTGCTTAGGTTGGCATATACCGATTTGTATTTACCATGAGTTATAAATACTGTTTTGGTACCATCATCTTCTTGTATGGAGCTTACTGTGCCGTTAAATACTGCAACGGCTATAGTACCTGCACTACTAGTTTCAAATGTGGTACTTTCATTATTAAATTCAATACCACCTGGTAATTTTTGTAAACCAAACCTAGTACTTATATAACTACCTTGTAATGGAAAGGGTAGCTTACCTCTATTTTGCTCAAACGATGCACTTAATGCAACCTCAGCAGGTGCATACAGTGGTTCGTTTATAGGCTTAGGTTTTGGTGCTATTGGCTTTACCTTTACAACCTCTACTGGTGGTTTGGTATTATTAGCTTTTGCATCACGTATTGCTTTTGCTCTAGCTGCTGCTTCTGCTTTGGCTTCTGCATCGGCAATAGCTTTTAGTCTTTTTGTTTCGGCCTCTACAGCCTTTCTTCTAGCTAGTTCTTCTCTTTTGCCAATGGCAATAATCATTGCTGTAATTTTGGCTTGTTTACGTTTTCGCAAGGCAATTTCGGTCGATATATTTCGCTCTTTACTATTAATTTCTTTTATGGTTATATCCAATTTATTTTTACTACCAGCCATTTCATTTAGTTCTACATTTTGATTTTGTATAACGTTTGTTTTCTCTTTTTTCTTGTTATCCAAATCCTGTGTTTTGCCTTGCAAATATTCTTTATATTTTTTTATATCTTCTGCTTGCCTTGCTCTGTAGTTACGGTAGCTTTTGAGGTATTGTATTCGTTTAAGGGCATCGTTAAAGCTATTGCTCGAAAATATGAAGGCTAAAAAATTGTAATTGTTTCTGTTTTTGTAAGCATATACAATACTTTTAGCATAAGCTTTTTTTAGGGTATCAAGTTTGGCATTTAGTCCATTTATTTCTCGTTGGGTGGTAGTCATATCTCTATCAATCATATTAATCTCCCTACCTATATTATCAACCAAACGTTGTTGGGTAGCCATTTTATCTTGTATTATTCTTATATCGCCAAATGATTTTTTTCGGCTTCCCTCCATTATACTTAATTGCTTTTGCAACTCTACTAGTTCTTTTTTTATACCATCACGTTCTTTAAATAATTCAGTTTTATTATCCTGTGCCTTTACAGTAAGTATTAATAAGGTTTGTATAAGTAAGATTAATATATATTTTAGCATAGTATAGTTCAATTAATTAAAAATAATGCATTACTGCAAAAATAGCAAAGCATTATCAAAGCAAATGCTTAATATTTGGAAACATTGCTGACCAATAACAGACTGCTACTTTCTTTTATAATTACTTGGTATGGCAAATGGATAGTTCAAAGTTTCGTTAAATTGGTACTGTTTAAAATTTAGTTTTATTTCAATTTTTACTTTCTCTGATATTACAATATTTCTATCTTTTGCAAAAAGTTTTCCATCTTTTAATTCATATTCATCGTAGCTAAGGTCACAGGTTCTATTTCGGTTGGCATTTACATCATCTAATTTGCTGTGTTGTATTGTATAGTTATCATTACTTACAGTAATTAAATGCTTAAACAAATCATTAATACAAAGCACTGTAGTAGTTTTTTCATACTTTTTAATATTACTAATTGGTTTGTTAAAGTATACAGGATTGCCCACTATTAAATTTTCAATAGTTGCAAAGTCAAAAGATATTTGAGCTACATCTTGTAAATAATCAAAAGACCTTGCTGTATAATTTTTGTTGTATTTATCTAATATTAATATACTGTCTTTTGTAATTAGAATACGACCCATGGTAATTCCAAATTTTTCAATATTAATCCAAATTATACTATCATGTTTTATTCGTATAAATGCATTTACCTCAGGAAAGTTTTGGTCGGGTGCTATATAATCTAACCTTGCTTTTGCCGAAAATGTAGCGTAGTTTATTTTATTAGCATTTATTTTATTAAATGCTTCATTGGCTATATTTATAGAGTCGTTGTTGGTATTTGTTTTTACAATTATTTGGGTTACTACACTATCTTGTTTAGTTACGGCTTGAGGTATTTTACGTTTGGAACCACAGTTAGCGGCACTCATTACAATGGCAGTAAGCAATAATATATATAGGTTGTTCAAATATTTCATTTCGTAATTTATTTTATTAAAGTCTACGTCTCATTTTACTCCACTACTACCAAAGCCACCTGTGTTACGTTCTGTTTCATCTAATGTAGTTACTTGCTGCCATTGCAAAGATGCTACATTTTGCAAAACCATTTGTGCTATTCTATCACCATTAACAATTGTTTGTGAACTATTACTAAGGTTTATTAGTATTACTTTTAGTTCGCCTCTATAATCAGCATCTATAGTACCGGGTGAGTTAAGGCAAGTAATGCCGTTTTTTATAGCTAAGCCACTACGTGGTCGTACTTGTATTTCGTAGCCTTGTGGTATGGCAACATACAAGCCAGTAGGTATTAATGCTCTTTCTAACGGTTGCAGTACTATTGGTTCGGTTACAAATGCTCTAATATCTAACCCACTTGCACCTGCTGTAGCATACTCTGGCAAAGGGTTTGTTGATGTATTAATTATTTTAACTTCCATCTTTGTTATTAATTATTAATTATTAATTGTTCACTAAACCACTTCTACATATTTCCTAACTACTGCTGCATTTATTTCGGGTACAAAAGCTCTTTCATTTACCCAAAAACCATTCCCCATTTCGCAGAAATGTACTTTTATGTTTTCAATACTTATAGGGTTTCCCTCTTCAATATCGGCAATATTACAATGCCTTATTTGGTGCCCATCTATTATCATTACTAGCCCACTACCAATTGCCTCCATTTTGTTACCTTCGGTTATAAGCATACCTGTATCTTCGCCAAGCCCAATGCCTATACAGCCAGGGTTTGCAGCTACAGCTTGTGCTAGTCGGGCAAACCGTCCACGTTTTTCAAAGTGGCTATCAAATATTACATTATCCATAAATGCTAGGCCAGTAGTAATTTTTACTTCGCCTTTAAGGTGTCCAATAGCTGCATCACCTTCATATATCATAGTATTACTCATAGCCATTGCACCTGCACTTGTACCTGCTATCAAAAAGTTTTCGTTGGTGTAACGTTCTGTAATAATTTGCAAAAATTCAGTACCTCCAAATATACTACTCAGCCTCAGTTGGTTGCCTCCGCTAAACATAAGGGCATCACATTTTTTTACCCTATCTAGGTAGCCTTGTTCGGTTACATTTGCCCTATCTCGTATATGCATAATGCCAATATTGGTACAACCTATTTTATGAAAAGCATTTTCATAATTGTTGCCCACTTCAATTGGTATCATACTTGCAGTAGTTATTACTTCTATTATTGGGTTTTGCTTACCAGTTTCAGTAACTATACGTTTAAGCACACCTAACTCCGAAAAATTGTGATTATTCGTTTGCACTTTTACAATATCTTCCTCATCACCTTTGTTTTCGGCACCGCCTATTGCTATTAGTTTACCTTTTGGTATTGTCATGTATTGTATAAGTATGGTATATCTACAAAAATAACAGTTTTGTGGGTGAAATGCTTAATTTGTAGTAAACAATTGTGTACAACTAATGTAAAATATAAAATTAAAATGTAGTAGTTGGGGATTTTTCAATAATGGTATTTACAAGCTATTATCTCTATATAATCGTTTAGTACACCATACATCAATCTATGTTCATCGCTAATTCTACGTGACCAACAACCTGCAAAATCATATTTTAAGCCCACAGGTTTGCCCGTTCCTACAACGGTGTTTAGGCAGTTTCTATTATTAACTTTTTTTAAGCGACTATGTATTTGTTTATTTTCAATAAGCCAATCATTATATTGTTCAAATGCAACAGGAGTAAATAAAATTTTTCTCATAAATCGTCAATAACTTTTTCTATAAAGTTATTTTTATTTGCTTGTTCTATTGACTCCAATATTATAGCTTTATTGGTAGGGCTTTCCATTAAGTATGCAGTAGTGTCTAACTCTTAAATAATGGTAATAGCTATTGGGTTAGATTTATATACTTTTTTTATAGCTTCTATTATATCTTCTGTAATATCTTGTGCCGAATTAAAATGGTATGTAGTGTACATAATTATATATAATTTTAAACTGCTTTTATAAATTTTGTTATAACCAATGTTACTTTATTATTGATATTTTTAATAGCATTTATACCTAAATAAAATAAGCAACCCTTTTACAGATTGCTTATTATCAAAATTATTGTAAATAAATTTATTTTTTATCTGCCGTTGCTGGTGCATTTATTTTATTGGTCCACTCCATACTTATTGTACTTTTTTCTACCTTCATATACATACCTGGGCTTACTTCTAACTGTACAGTAGTACCATCTTCATTTACTTTGTTAATGGTGCCATGTATGCCAGCAATAGTTACTACTTTAGTTCCTTTTTCAATACTTGTGGCAAATTTTTGTTGCTCCTTGGCTTTTTTAGCTTGTGGCCTTATCATAAATAACCAAAATACTAATACCATACC
Organism: Chitinophagaceae bacterium; assembly: GCA_043778255.1. Classification (GTDB taxonomy): domain Bacteria; phylum Bacteroidota; class Bacteroidia; order Chitinophagales; family Chitinophagaceae; genus JAYWGN01. The sequence continues at coordinate 14,252 of JAYWGN010000052.1, forward strand.
GCCTATTAAAAAGTATTGTGCTGTACCCGAACCAGCAGAGGCTTGCATAAAAAAATAGAGTAAATTCATGTTGTTGATTTTTATATTATTTGTATAATTTTTTTTGTGTACTATGCCGTGTTTTAAGGCTTTATCATTTTTGCAGTAAAGTGTAGCTGCTTATCGGCAGGGTTGGTATTGCTTACTACCGTTATTGTTTTCATTATTTCGTTAGTTTGACCTTCGGCATTAAATAATGCCTTTACCATACTTTCTTCGTTGGGTTGTATAAGTCCACTTGGTTTTTGTGGGCTAGTACAGCCACAGCTAGCTGCTACGGAGTTAATACTTAGTGGTTTTGTTCCTGTGTTTTTAAATCTAAAGCTTACCTCTATTTGTCCTTTGGCAGGTATAGTTCCCAAATCCTTTAAGGTATCTATCCATTGTATTGAAGTTAGCTTTAGGGTGTCATTAGCGGTTATTATATTGGTACTATTATCACCTGCCACAAAGCCTGGCGATATTTTTTTTTCGGTCGTTTTGCAACTTATAATTACACTCAATAGCAGTATTGGTAGTATGTATTTTAGTATATTCATATCATATATTTTTTGCAAAATTAATAAAAATAAGTAGGGTATTTAAAATCTTCTAAAATCAGTTTTTTGTAATTTATCGTCCCTCACCAAATCCTTATGCACACCATCTAATATACCATTAACAAAATGTCCGCTTTGTGGTGTGCTATATGCTTTGGCAATATCTATAAACTCGTTAATGGTTACTTTTACAGGTATTGTTTCAAAGTAAAGCAACTCACCAATGCCTAGCTGTATTATTATCATATCTAATTTGGCTACACGTTCAGGATCCCAGTTTTTAAGTTTGGTTTTGGCATAGTCCATTATAGTGGTTTGGTTACTATAGTAGGTATTTACTAATTCATTAGCATAGGTTTCTTTATCGGCAGTTACTATTTTGGTAAACTGTACATTTTTTGGTTTTTCTAAAGCTTGGTTTACTATTAAGTGCAACATTTCAATATCATCATCATAATTTTGAAATTGCTCATTTATACCGTTCTCCACATCCTCATCACCAAGTATGAGGTTGTTAAATATAAATTTCATTATAGCTCCATCCTCCTCTATTGTACGGCTGCCTTGGTTTATGTAATTATTATACTCATCAGTAAGTTCCAATGCTGTAAATATTTGCTTCACCAAATCTTTTTCTACCATGGCTTCGGCATTGGTATTTTTACAAGCTGTTTCAAATGTACGGTTTTCTAACAATTGCCATATTATATCGTTACCAGCTATTTTGGTATTTATTACAAGGTCAGCAGCAGTGGGTAAGTGTTTGCTAGCTTTTTGGTTGCTGTATATTTCTACATATTTGGCTACATCAACCGTAAGGCAAATTAAGTAATTAAGTAAGGTACTAGTGTGTAAAAATTTTGTTTGTAACGCTTTGTTAACTTCTGCTCTATTAGGTGTAATACCTGCTACATTAAAGCTGTATATTACTTGTAAAGCTTTAATTCTAATATTTCGTCTATTTATCATTGCATCAAGGAACTTTGGTGTATTGCGGTGCAAAGTTACTATACTATTTATAAGTAGCCAGTACTATTTTACTATTTAACTATTAGTTTTTTTTATCCGCCATGGCGGATGCTTTACAGCAAATGCTTTTGAGGGTATTGTTTTTATTTTTTTGTAAAAAAAATTGAAGTCCTAAGTTATATTTTCCCTAAAGTAAAATGCTTAACTAAATATATAAATAGAGGGTTAAATATTTTGTACTACTACATATTGCATAATCACATAATTTTGATAAGTTTTTTATTGAGGTTAATTTAAAAAAATAAATACACAATTTTATTATGGCAAAATATATAGGGGCAATATTGATCACTCTTTTTTTTGGCAAAAGCATTTTGGCACAGCCACCAAAAACAATGAATAGTGCTGAGCTACTTAACGACATACAAAAGCTACAAGTAAATGCCAGTGTGCTATACATAGCTGCACACCCCGACGATGAGAACACCCGATTGTTAGCTTACCTAGCTAACGAACGTAAGTACCGTACCGGATACCTAAGCCTTACCCGTGGCGATGGTGGGCAAAACCTTATAGGGAATGAGCAAGGTGTAGAGTTAGGATTAATACGTACACAAGAACTGTTAGCAGCCCGAAGGGTAGATGGTGCCGAGCAGTTTTTTAGCAGTGCTTACGACTTTGGCTATAGCAAAACGAGTGCTGAAACCTTTACTATATGGGACAAGCAACAAATACTGAGTGATGTGGTATGGGTAATTCGTAAGTTTAAACCCGATGTAATAATAACCCGTTTCCCCGAAGATGAAAGGGCTGGCCACGGCCACCATGCTGGTAGTGCTATACTAGCCCGAGAAGCTTTTTATGCAGCAGCCGACCCCACAAAATTTGTGGCACAATTTAAAAAAGGCGTACAACCTTGGCAGTCAAAGCGTATAATATGGAACACCTTTAACTTTGGTACTACCAACACTACCAACGACAACCAATTAAAAATAGATGTAGGTGCCTACAATAGTTTGCTTGGCAAAAGCTATGGCGAAATAGCGGCACTAAGCCGTAGCCAACACAGTAGCCAAGGCTTTGGTGTACCAAGCCAACGTGGTAGCCAGTTGGAGTACTTTACACTAATAGCTGGCGATAGTATGGTAACCGATATAATGGATGGGGTAAACACCAGTATAATTAGGTATGCAACTAATGAAAAAACTAAGTATATATTAGGCGATATAAGTAATATAACAAATGAACTAATAAGCCATTACAACTATACCAACCCCGAAAAAAATGTACCTGAATTATTGCAACTATATAAAAAAATAAATGAACAACCTTACACACCCAATAAAGATTATGTAACTAATAAACTAAGGCTAATAATAGCCAGTGCATTAGGTTTGTATATGGAAGCTACTACCACTAATGCTTTTGTAGCACAAGGCGATAGCCTTAAAATAAATATTGCTATTAATGCAAGGCTAATGGATAGTGTAGTGTTGAAAAATGTATTTTATAAAAATAATAAGTTGGATATGGCAACTACGTTGCAAAAAAATAAAAATTATATAACAACAAAAAAATTATTGTTGGCTAACGATGAACCAATAACCCAACCTTACTGGCTAGTAAACCCAATGGAAAAAGGACGATTTGCTATAAGCGAACAAACCCTAATAGGCAATGCAGATGTGGCTTACGAAACCTTACAGTTTGTATATGAATTGGGTAGCGAATTATTGATATACAATGTACCCTTACAATACAAACACACCGACCCTGTAAAAGGCGAATTATTTGAACCCACTTATATAGTACCCAGTATAGATGTACAAGTAATGCCAAAAGTGATAGTGCAAACACCCACTAAAAACACAGCTTATGAAGTACAAATAACACCGAAAAGAAACTTTGCATTAGGCGAATTTATAGGGTTTGGCAATACACGTATTGATACGGTGTATAGCGACTTTTATACCAAAGATAGTTTGCAAAAAGGACTCACAAAATCATTTACCGTAGGTAACCATACTTACAAAAATAGTGGTGGAATAAATGAAATAAATTATACTGTAAGTAATGCAAAGCAAAATGTGTATGCCAACAAACATATACGAACCATACAATACGAACATATACCCACTATTAATTATTTGCAACCTGCTACAGTTAAATTTGTAAATGATAATATAATAGCCTCCAATAGTACCATTGGTTATATAAACGGAGCTGGCGATAAAGTGGCCGAAGCCTTACTGCAATTAGGTTATAACGTTGAGGGTATAACGGAAAAGGATTGCAAATTGAATAATTTGAAAAAGTATAAAGCCATAATAACTGGTGTAAGAGCTTACAATACTAATGAGTGGATGAATGCCGTATATGATAGCTTAATGCAATATGTAAATAATGGTGGCAACCTAATAATACAGTACAATACAAGCAACCAATTGGGTAATATAAAAACAAAAATAGCACCGTTTCCATTTACCATATCACGTAATAGAATAACTGATGAACATGCAACAGTAACAGTGATAAATGAAACTGAAAAAGTATTGAATTACCCTAATAAAATTACCCCAAAAGATTTTGAAAATTGGGTGCAAGAACGAAGCATATACGAAGCAACCGAAGTAGCACCACAATACCGAAAAGTGCTAAGCATGAATGATGCTAATGAAAAACCAACTGATGGTAGCCTTATAATTGCTCAATATGGAAAAGGCAATATTGCCTACTGTAGCCTCGTACTATTTAGGCAATTACCAGCAGGTATAGCAGGAGCATATAAGCTTATGGCTAACCTTATAGAAATGAAAAGTACCCTTAAATAATGACAACACCCAATCAAAAAAGTAGGCTCGATATTTCAGCCTGGGCTGCTATAATACTTGGTTTAGTACTTGGCTTTGCTATAAAGCGTATAAAATTTGGGATGATAATTGGTATAGTGTTAGGCTTTGTAATTGTATATTTATGGCAAAAAAAGTTAGGGAGATAATTTGATAATTTTGGAACGCTTAGTTAAACACAACTAAAAAAATAATTATCAATTGTCAATTGTTAATTAATTATGTACTTTGCTTACTATTAACGACCCAACATTGCATTAATATGAAAATATGTTTATTCCCTGGTACATTTGATCCTATAACATTGGGACACACCGATATTATAAACAGAGCCATACCTTTATTTGATAAAATAATAGTTGGTATTGGTAGTAACAATGCAAAAACACCCATGTACACTAACGAACAGCGGTTAGAGTGGATTGCCGAAATATATAAAACCGAGCCTAAAGTAATTGGTAGTATATACGAAGGCTTAACAATAGATTATTGTAAAAAAGTAGCAGCCAACTTTATACTCCGTGGTATTAGATACGTAAGTGATTTTGAATACGAAAAAACAATAGCCGATGCCAACCGTACTATGGATAAAAGTATTGAAACAATTTTTTTAACTGGCGAGCCAAAATATACCTCAGTTGCAAGTACAATTGTACGAGATATAATTCGTAATGGTGGCGATGCAAGTTTTTTTTTACCCGAAGTGGTGTATAACAGTATTTATCATAAATAATTAGTTACTACAAAAATTATCATTCAAAAATTAACATTAAACATTATTAAAAAGTGTGGCACAAACCAAATATTGATATAACTCAAATACAAAGCTTAGGAAAAGATACATTAGGCGACAACCTTGGTATGCAATTTACCGAGCTAGGTAGTAATTACATAAAAGCTACAATGCCTGTAGATAAGCGAACCAAACAACCTTATGGATTGCTACATGGTGGAGCATCTGTTGCACTTGCCGAAACCTTAGGTAGTGTAGGCAGTGCCTTAATAATTGACGATACTAAGTACTACTGTGTGGGGTTAGAGATAAATGCAAACCATATACGAAGTGTACGAGATGGCATTGTAACTGGCACTGCCACTCCATTGCACATAGGAGCTACCACACATATATGGGATATAAAAATACATACTCCCCAACAAAAACTTGTATGTGTGTGTAGGTTAACAGTTGCTATACTTAAAATAAAACAACCTCTATAAGCTAACGTTATAGTACAGTTGTACACCAAGCCAAAAGGTGTTTTTGTGGTATAACCAAGTTAAGTTTAGGCTGTACTAATTATACTCATTTTATACAACTGTAACAGTTGTACTATTGTTGTACTATAATATTTATAGTTAAATGCCGTAAAAGTTGTAATTTTGCAATCCAAATAAAAAAATTTTAATTATGAAAACAGTTACAATCGAAGGACAAATCAGGACCGAATTTGGCAAAAAAGCAACCCGCCAAGTACGCTCTGAGGAAAAAGTGCCAGGTGTAATTTATGGGGGTGCAGCAGAAGTACATTTTAGTGCTACGCAAATAGCTTTAAAACCATTGGTTTACACAGCCGATTTTCAATTAGTAGAAATTACAGTAGATGGTAAGCAATACCGCTGTGTATTAAAAGATTTACAGTTTGATAAGGTAAGTGATATACTAAGCCACATTGACTTATTAGAACTAGTAGATGACAAAAAAATAGTAGTTAATATTCCTATTAAACTTGTAGGTACATCGCCAGGTGTAAAAGCTGGTGGTAAGTTAGTGAGTAAAATGAACACACTAAAAATTAAAACTTTACCAAAATACTTAAAGGAAAATATTGAGTTAAGCATAAATACACTTGAACTTAACGAAAATATAAGAGTAGAAAACGTAATAGCACCCGATTATGAAATTATGAACTCACCTCGTATTCCTATTGCTTCGGTTGTAATGACAAGGCAGTTGAAACAAGAAGAGTCTAAAGAGGAAAAAGCAGGGGCTAAAAAGAAATAATATTTTATTAACAAAATATAACAAATCCTGCAATAATTTTTTTGCAGGATTTTTTTTTGATGTACTTTGTATTAAAATGTTTCATTTAAGCTGTAGTATGTAGAACGATTGGGTTAGGGATTGAAGTGAAAATCCTTTTTTGCCGTTTTCTTTGCAAAAAAGACCTGCCTGCCGGTAGGCAAGTTGTAACGAAAAGCCCGACCCCGCCTTGTTTTTTTTGGCGGGGGAACCCCCAATTTTTTTTATTATGTAACTATTATTAACCGAACTCTTTAAACACTTTGACCCATTTGACTTATTTGACCCCTTTGACCATTTGACCCATTTGACCCGTTGACCCATTTAACACTCAAACTATGAATAAATACTTAATAATAGGCTTAGGCAATATAGGTGCCGAATATGATAATACAAGGCACAATATAGGGTTTGATGTACTTAATTATGTTGCAAAAAAAAATAACTTAACCTGGCAAAACGACCGCTTAGCTTATACGACTACACACAAACTAAAAGGTAAAACCTTACTATTAATAAAGCCTACCACCTATATGAACCTTAGTGGCAAAACAGTAAAATATTGGATGGATAAAGAAAATATAGCACTCGAAAATGTATTGGTAATATTAGACGATTTGGCATTGCCACTTGAAAAATTTAGACTACGTGGCGAAGGTAGCGATGCAGGGCATAATGGCTTAAAAGATATACAATATATGCTACAAACTACAAAGTATGCAAGGCTACGGTTTGGTATTGGCAATGTATTTGAAAAAGGTAACCAAGTAAACTTTGTATTAGGTAAGTGGAAACCTACAGAGGTGGCAATAGTAGAAAATAAAATAGCAGAAGCCGCTTATATTATTGAAAAATTTGTGTTAGAAGGGCTTACTTTAACCATGAATTATAGCAATACTTTGGTAATAAAATAAGATGCTTTTTACAACTATTTTGCAGTTTTGTTATCCTATTATTTAGTTACCAACTAGTGTATTTATTACTTCGTAAAATACCTTATTTTTGCAATTACCAAAAAAAATAAAATAGATTTTTAACCTCTTACTTATGACGTACAAAAAAATAAATAATATAGTTGGTTGGGCAGTATTTGGCGTAGCATTAATAGTGTACCTACTTACTATGGAGCAGCACGGTAGCCTTTGGGATTGTGGCGAGTTTGCCGGTTCGGCTGCAAGGTTGGGTGTACCTCACCCTCCGGGTGCTCCATTGTTTACACTTATTGGTCGCATATTTGCCTTATTTGGTAAGGCTATAGGTAAGGGCGAAGGTTGGGGTGTAGCATTTAGCAGTGTAGTAAGTAGTGCCTTTACCATATTGTTTTTGTTTTGGACAATTACACATTTTGCTAAAAAAATAAAATCAAACTTAGCCATAAATACCGGTGGGCTTAAAGGCGATGCCTTACAATTAGGTGGCAATACTATACTTAGCCAATCAGCAATATTTGATGTAATGGCTGCTGGTGTTATTGGGGCTTTGGCTTATACTTTCAGCGATTCATTTTGGTATAGCGCAGTGGAAAGTGAAGTGTATGCCATGTCGAGTTTTTGTACGGCAATTGTATTTTGGGCAGCCTTAAAATGGGAGGATCATCCTTTAAATACACTTGAAGCTGGTATAAATGGGCGTAACCAAGCCGATAAATGGATGATACTTATTTTCTTTATAATGGGTATGAGTATTGGGGTGCATTTGCTTAATATATTAACGATACCACCCATTATTTTAATTTATTATTTTAAGCGTTATAAGCAATCTACCAAAGGCACTTTAATAGCTTTATTGGTGAGTATAATAGTGTTAGGCTTTGTACAAAAGGTAGTAGGGCAGTGGAGTATTGTGGCTTCTTTTCCTTTTGAAAAAATGTTTGTTAACGATTTTGGCTTACCTGTAACTAGTGGATTTTTCTTCTTTTTTATATTGTTAGGTATTGGTGTTTATTTTTTACTAAAGTACTTTAACAAAAAAAATTGGGGAACATTACGCTTAGCAACTTGGTGCTTAAGTTTTACACTTATAGGTATGAGTACTTACATAACTACCATGATAAGGGCAAAGGCTAACCCCGGTATTGATATGTATAATGTTGACAATCCGTATGCACTAAAGGGGTATTTGGGTAGAGAGCAATATGGCGATTTTCCATTATTATATGGGCAAACTTATGAAGCTAGACAAGTAGATCAGGAGCAAGGTGATGACAAATATGTATTGCATAAAGATGAGGCCGGCAAACTTAAATATGAAAATGTAGGTAGCGATGTAAAATTGACTTATGCAAGTGAAGATATGATGTTGTTTCCACGTATATGGTATGGCAATGAGGAAAATAGAAAACAGTTTTACAAAAGTTGGTTGAACCCTAAATCGGACTTGGTAGAAATTGAATACCAGCCCGATAACGGGCAGTACAAGCAAGTAGGGCAAACGGTTACACAAACATTTACAACTGAGCAAGAGGCAAATGATGAAGCTAAAAAGGCAAATGAAAGAGCCGATAGTAAAAATAAAGCTGCACAACAAACAGGATCCTCTGTATTTCAATACGATGTAAAAGACCATTTAACCCAAAAAGAAAATATTAATTGGTTATTTACTTACCAAATAAATTGGATGTACCTACGCTACTTTATGTGGAATTTTGCTGGAAAGCAAAATGATATACAAGGCTTTGGAAGTACAAGAGATGGTAATTGGATATCGGGCATTGGCTTTATTGACAATATAAGACTAGGTAACCAAGCAGCATTACCTACCAAATTGCAAAATAATAAAGCTAATAACAAACTCTACTTTTTACCATTTATATTAGGCATATTAGGCTTTGTATATCAATACCGTAAAAACAAAAATGATACCCTTGTTAATACCTTATTGTTTGTAATGACAGGCCTAGCCATAGTAGGCTACCTTAACCAATATGGCTTACAACCAAGAGAACGTGATTATGCTTTTGTAGGTTCGTTTTATGCCTTTGCTATATTTATGGGCTTAGGTGTATTACAAGTAAGGGATTGGTTTGGCAAACTTACCAAAGGCATTACAGCGGGGGCTTTGGCAGCTGCAGTATGCTTTGTAGCTGTACCTGCATTAATGTGCAGTGTGGAGTGGGACGACCATGACCGTAACAAGAAAACATTAGCAAAAGATTTGGCTATTGACTACTTAGAAAGTTGCCCTAAAAATGCTATACTATTTACCATAGGCGATAACGATACTTACCCACTTTGGTATGCACAAGAGGTAGAAGGTATAAGGAAAGATATACGAGTAGTAAATACCAGCCTGTTAGGAATAGATTGGTATTTGGATCAACTTAAATATAAAGTAAACGAAAGTGCACCATTTAAAATGGTATGGGATAGCAAAGATTATGAAGGACCAAAAATGGAGTATGCATTTCAAAAAAACTACATGGGCATAAATGAAAATACTACGTTGCCGATTGATAGTTTTTTACAAATTGCAACTAAGCAAACTGAAGATTCTCGTTATGGCAATAAACGATACTATTACCCAACAAAAAGCTATAGTATTAACGTACTGCCAAGTGCTGCAAATGTGCTAAACTTACAGCTAGGCGATACGTTAGCCAGTAGAGTAGTTTGTAATATTAGTAATGGTAAAGATGCCTTAACAAAAGGCGACTTTGGTGTAATGAATATATTGGCCGGCAATATTAACGATAGGCCAATTTGCTTTACCGACGATAACGGTGCCGACCTCGATGCAATGGGCATACAGCCTTACTTACGTAGGCAAGGTATGGTATATCAGTTTATTCCAAGTACTAGCTTTAAAAAAGTAGAAACGTCCCTATACCCCGATATTATGCTGAAAAATTTTGCATTTGCAAATGCAAAAACTAAAGGTGTATATTACGATGAAGAAAATAGACGACACCTAGAAAGTATAAGAGACACCTATATACGTACTGCCCAACAATTAGTACAAGATGGCGATATGGAAAAAGCCAAAGCAATATTAGCTAAAATAAATACAGAAATACCCGAATTTAATTTGCCTTATGCCACACCTAGTAGAGGTGAATTTACCAATGCCTCGTCGCTTAATATGGCTAGGGCAGCATATATGGCAGGTGATGTAGCTTTGGGTAAAAAAATATATGACCAAGTAAGTGCCGATGTACAGGAACAGTTAAAGTACTTTTATAAAATGAGTAACCCAAGTGGTAATGCTACTACTGAAAACATAGCTGCTATGGTTACAGAGTTTGAAAGTATGATGGCCATAGAAAATAAGAGCCGATCACAAGGTATTACTAAAGAAGAAAATGACCAACACGATGCAATAAATAAGAAAATATTTAAGAAGGATTTGACAGGTATGGTACTACAAGATTTTTATGGCAATATGCGAAATTATAATACCATAAAACAATTAAAAGTACAGTTTGATGCCACAGCAGCAGCAGCTTTGCCAACAAAACAATAGTGCAATAAAATATAGATTATAACAACAAAGCCATCACTTACAACGATGGCTTTTTTTGTTTTCCACAAAAGTGCTTATCTTAATTTTTTACAGTAAATGGTTATTCGTAATATTGAAAAGTAAACACCAATATGAATACCGAAATAGAAGCATTAATAAAGTTACTAGACGACCCCGACGAAAGCATTTACAATGCTGTAAATAATAAATTGCACAGCTATGGCAATGAACTATTGCCCATATTAGAAACCTATACTGGCACCATAACCAATACCATACAGCAAGCAAGGTTGGAGTTGTTGATTAAGCAATTTCAATATAACGATATAAAAAATGACCTTACTAACTGGTGTACACAACCCCACAATGACCTACTATACGGGGCATTTATAATTGCAAAGTTGCAAAATTATAATGCTAATTATAATGTAATAAGCACCGAAGTAAACCAACTAAAAAAAGATATTTGGATAGAGTTGAATAGCTACCTAACTCCGTTAGAAAAAGTAAATATTATAAACAATATAGTATTTAAATACAACCGATACGGAGGTACAGAAATTAATTATACTAAGCAACAAGAATTTTTTATACCTAACTTAATACAAATAAAAAAAGGGAATTCGTTTAGCTTAATTATATTATATACAGTGTTAGCACAAATGCTCGATGTGCCTATAGTGGCACTAAAGTTTCCAAAGCAAATGATATTATGCTACCTCGATACACACTTGGATTATAGTAACAAAGCCGAAAATAATTTTTTTAAAATTAAATTTTTTATTGACCCAATATTTGGAGCAATAATAAGCCACAACGATGTGGAACTTTTTTTTAGGCGAATGAATGTACCACCAACAGTAAGTTACTTTAGGCCACTGAGCAATAAAAAAATATTGCAAACCATACTTATTGAATATGCTAAATGCAAAACTGATAACGAAATAAGTATAACCACTACCGACTTAGAAACACTTATAAAAATATTAGATTGATGCTTACTAATGAGGCAACGGCTACATTATACAAAAGATATATTACAACCCCAATTGGCTTACTACACCTTACTTGTAGCGCTACCGAAGTTGTAAGTGTATTGTTTGCAGATGAAGCAAGGCAACCTACAAATAGTAACAGTATTTGTACTGAGTTAGCTAACCAACTCACCCATTATTTTGAAGGTAAGTTACAACAGTTTACTTTGCCCTTGGCCTATAATGGCACTGCTTTTCAAACTCAAGTATGGCAACTACTTACTACTATTGCTTATGGTACTACTATAAGTTACACCCAACAAGCCTTGCAATTGGGCAACCCATTAGCTATACGGGCTATGGCAAGTGCCAATGGCAAAAATCCCTTTACAATACTAGTGCCATGCCATAGAGTGGTTGGTGCTAAGGGTACACTTACTGGCTACAGCGGAGGCTTATGGCGTAAGCAATGGCTGCTCCAACACGAAGCAACTTTGCTAGGCAAATGGGGGCAGTTATTTTAGCAGTTTGTTAACTGCTAGTATAATATAGGTAGTGTATTTTATTTTTTTTTGCAATGCTCAGTAGTGTAATAATTATTGCCAAACTAATAATAATACAAGCTAGTTATACCTTTGCATAATTACCCTACTTAGCTATTAGCTTATGCAAACTTGAATAGTTAATATGTGCTTTAGTGGCGGTGGGTAGGGCATTTGGTACAAATAAAATAAAATTATTTGGGCTTTATAATAGTGTACTAAAAAATTATTACTCGCTGTATCTATACTTTTTATACCACTTACAGCGAGTAATAAATTATATAAACAATTGTTTTAGGGTTATATAATTATCAACTACAGCCATACTGTTGTTGTTGTGTAGTAAGTTATAGGTTGTAATAATTGTTATAAATATTGTTTTTTTTGTGGCTGTTTTTTTACTAAATATTTCTTTTTTTTTGCTCAATGCTGTAGCATAACTTTTTGATAGGGTGTAATCAGTATTTGCAAATTTCATTTCACATAAATTTATGGCTCTATCTTCTCTATCTATTACTAGGTCTATTTGTGTTCCAGTTTGTTTGGTGGTGCCTTGTACTGTAAAGCTACTTTCTTGTGTATATACAGCAGGAATACCCAATGCAAATTTTATGGGTTCTATATGTTTTAAACATAAGCTTTCAAATGCATAACCACTCCAAGTTAGGTAACTACTTGATTTGGTAATGTTGAGCCAAGTGTTAGATTTGTAGTGGGTATTATTTTTTATAAATTTTATATAAAAAAGTGAATATTCATCAGTTAACCTATATAGCGTTTCTCGTTTTAATTTGCCAAATGGTATATAGTTTGTAATAAATGATGAGGCTTCTAATTCAATTAATGTTTTTGTAATACCGCCACCATTACTTAATTTGGTAAGTTTCAATATATCGTTTCGGGTAAGGCCTTTCCATTTGCTACTGAGTGCTTGTATTATAAGTAAGTGGTTATTATAGTTATCAAACAAAGCACTATACAAATTATCAAATTCGTTATGTAGCATACCCGTTTTTGTAAAGCACATTCTATTAATAAATGAAATGGCTGTTTCGGTTGGTTGTATTTCTTTTATATAGTGTGGTATGCCACCAAGTGCCATATATATTTGTGCTATTTGGTAATGATCTATATTATTTTTTTTACTTCTTATTAATTGTTCTGTTTCTTTAAGTGTAAATGGGTGCAGCTGTATTAGTTTTGTAATGCGGTTATATAGGCTTCCTTTTTGGTGTACTACTTTATCTAACATCCAACTAGCTGCCGAACCACATATAACTACCACTATATTAGCTGTTGATGCCCAGTTGTTCCAAAAGTAGCCAAGGGCTTCTACAAAGCCACTACGGTGTACGGCAAGCCAAGGCAATTCATCAAAAAAAAGTACATGTTTTTTCTTTGTTTTTTGCAGTTGCAAACATTTGGTAAGTAGTGCAAATGCTGCATTCCAATTGGTTGGTTTTGTATATACTAATTTTACTTTTGCAAAGTAAGTTTCTATTTTATCGCAAAAGTTATTGAGTTGTATGGCCAAAGGTGCATTTTGTGTACCCGTAAGGTAATAGCTCATTTGTTGGGCATACACTTCTTTTATTAGGTAGGTTTTGCCTACACGGCGCCTACCTATTACTGCTATCATTTCGGACTCAGTACTGTGTAATGCATTTTGCAATACGGTTGTTTCATGTAATCTTCCTATCATTATTAGTCGCTTTATAGGGTACAAATGTACTACATAAAGCGTACATTATAATATTATTACTCGCTGTATCTATACTTTTTATACCACTTACAGCGAGTAATAATTGTTATGTATTTTTATAATAAATTGATATATATGCATTTAGTCAATAAGATAAGTATTATTTTTAGCAAAAAAATAAATTAATTTTTTAAAATTTTTCAAAAAAAGATAACGGTAATAGTGTACCTACATTGTCTATTTTATATATAATTCCAGTATGGCCTCCAAGCAGTAGGCTAAATGTTTTGTTTTGTCTTTTCTCCCACTCTAGCATAGCTTGCCTACACATACCACATGGGCTTATAGGTACATTGCTGCTATTGGCAATATGGTTGTAGTAGCTAATGGCAATGCTATCAATGGCAATGTTAGGGTGTATAGCTGCTATGGTACTTAGCAAAGTACGTTCGGCACATATACCTATTGGGTAGCTACTGTTTTCTTGGTTGGTGCTACTCACCAAAATGCCGTTGCTAAGCTTGGCTGTTGCTGCCACATAAAATTTTGAATAAGGAGCATAAGCATTTGCTGTAGCCTGTTGTGCTGTTTGTAATAATATTTTATCGGCAGCAGTTAACTCGTCAATGTTGGTATAGGTAGTATAATCAAATTCTATTTTATTGTTAGTCATTGGTATTAGTTTAGTTTGTTGTAGTGTGTAGCTGTTCGGTTATTTTTGAGTCGTCTAATTTATTTTTTTTAAATAATACTCGGTACAATTGTATAAGAGCCGTTACTAAAAATATAGCACCAACAAAATAACTTATTTCTTGTTGGTTAGCCCCAATTTTTAATACTAAGTATTGCCCACCAAATATGTATATAGCTTCGCCAAGTAATGTACCAATGCCAATACCCATACAGTACAAATTATAATGTTGGTTACGAGGTTCTAATTTTTTATTACTAATTAAATAAGTACTCCACAAAAACCAAAAGGGAATTTGTACAGGATTAATAGCACACAAACCTGCACCGTACAAAAACTGTACTACTATATTAGTACTAACATAAGGCGACAACTCACCCTCCGTAACCTTAACCACAAAACTCATAATAGCCAAGCCAATAAATAGTACGATGGTAACCCACTCTAATAATCTAAATAATTTTTTGTTGGCCACTACCCATTTCATGGCTACCAAGCTTATACGTACATATATAACCTCTACCAATGCTACACCTAACGAAAATGCGATAGCATTTAGCAAAAAACTTTGCGAATATACCCGCCAAGCCATTACATTGAGGCTGCCTAGGGGCAATGAACCTAATAAGCTTATTAACAACCCTAAACCAAATATCCTAATTAATTTCATGGTGTTACAAGGTAGGTATTATTTGTGAGTTATTGGTAGGGTAGTTGTTTAGTTTTTTTGTTGGGGGTAGTTATTAGCCTTTTTTTTACTAATGTAAAAATTAAAATTTCAACATAAAAAAAACCTGCAAGTTTATAATGCAGGTTTTCATAGTATACATTTATTTTTTTAATTTGTATTTGTACCTAGTTGATCAATTTCATTTTCAGTAATTCCACCTTTTGGGTCGCTACCATATTCATTATCGCCAACTTCGCCATTAGTACAAGCAAGTACAATATTATAAATTGGGATTAAGCAAAACCAACCACTTTTACCGACATCATGCATACGCCTTACAGCAACTGCAATTGATGGAAGTAAAGTAGCTAATGAAACAATTGTACCAACAGTTCCAGATTCGCCTGGTTTAGGGCTATCTATTAAAGCTGCAACTACACTTAGTATCACTAAAAATAAAGCGTACCACCAATACTCACTTCGCCTTGCCCTACCATTAAAGTTTACATATTTTGCAAAACATGTTTTTACTGCTTCAAAAAAATTCATAGTTAAAATTTTTATTTAATAATAATTGCAATATAATAGTATTAAATTGTATTTCTAATAAAATTATAATTTTGTAAAGGCAAACATAACTAAAATTAAGAATAACGATGTTAGTATGCTAATATACACATACATCACATTTTGAAATTTAAAAGCCTGTTCCACATTTTTTATTTCATTATTTTCAATTCCTTTTTTTAAGTTTGTAGCATATTTCCACATAAAAATAATGGGAATAATTATCATAATCATAAATACAAGTGTTACTATATAGTATATTTTTACTTCTCTAGCTTGCTGATATGCGTGTTTGAATGCTTCCATTTTTTTAAAAAGCAATAGGTAATATAAGCTTATTAAGGTGTAAAATAATGCTGACGGTATAGCTAATATTTTGGCACATTTTACTGATTTAAGTATAGTTAATTTTACCTCATCGGTTATACTAAGGTCAATGTTTAATTGATCTGTTATGGTTTCATTTTTATAATCTTCCATGGTAGTTTTTTTTTCAAAAGTAATATTTAAATGATAAGTAGTAAGTAGTAAGTTATATTTGGGGTTTCAATAAAAAAAAAATCCTGCAATAGTTAAGTTACAGGACTTTTTCATTAATTAAAAATTAATAATTAAACATTATTTAGTATCCCATTCCGCCCATATCTGGTGCACCATGGCTGTGGGCTTCTTCTTTTTTAGGTTTGTCGGCTATTACACACTCCGTTGTAAGCAGCATACCTGCAATGCTTGCAGCATTTTCTAAAGCTACACGGGTTACTTTAGTAGGGTCTATAATACCAGCTTTAAGCATATTTTCGTAAGTTTCGGTACGGGCATTATAACCATAGTCGCCTTTACCTTCTTTTACTTTTTGTACTACTATGCTACCTTCAATACCCGCATTACCTACTATTATACGTAGGGGTTCTTCTAAGGCTCTTTTTACTATAGCAACACCTGTATTTTCATCTTCATTGTTACCTTTAGTTTTGTCGCTAAGTGCTTCTATTGCTCTTATAAGTGCAATGCCGCCACCTGGCACTATACCTTCTTCTACGGCAGCTCTTGTAGCATGCAAAGCATCATCTACACGGTCTTTTTTCTCTTTCATTTCAACTTCAGTTGCAGCACCAACATACAGTACAGCTACACCACCACTCAACTTAGCTAAACGTTCCTGTAATTTTTCTTTATCGTAATCGCTAGTAGTGTTTTCTATTTGTTGCTTTATTTGGTTTACCCTTGCTACTATATCAGTTTTTTTACCTTTGCCACCAACTATTACTGTGTTGTCTTTATCAATAGTAATAGTGCTACATTGCCCTAGGGCAGCTAGTTCTACGTTGTCAAGTTTGTGTCCCATATCTTCACTTATTACAGTACCACCAGTAAGTCGGGCTATATCTTCAAGCATTTCTTTACGGCGGTCGCCAAAGCCTGGAGCTTTTACAGCTGCTATTTTAAGTGTACCACGTAGTTTGTTTACTACTAGTGTTGCCAATGCCTCGCCTTCAAGGTCTTCGCTTATTATTACTAATGGTCGGCCACTTTGTGCTACTTTTTCAAGTATATGCAAAATGTCTTTCATTGTCGAAATCTTTTTGTCGTATATTAAGATGTAAGGGTTAGCCAATTCTGCCTCCATTTTTTCGCTATTTGTAACAAAGTAAGGCGATATATAACCACGGTCAAATTGCATACCTTCCACCACATCAACTGTAGTATCAGTACCTTTTGCTTCTTCTACAGTTATTACACCTTCTTTACCTACTTTTTTCATTGCCTCGGCAATTAGTTTACCAATTTCGCTATCATTATTAGCACTTATGGTGGCTACTTGTTGTATTTTAGCACTATCGTTACCAACGGCTTGGCTTTGTGTACGTAAGTGCTCTACTACTTTAGCTACAGCACCATCAATACCACGTTTAAGGTCCATAGGGTTAGCACCTGCAGCTACCATTTTAAGGCCTTCGCTTATAATGCTTTGTGCCAATACGGTTGCTGTGGTAGTACCATCACCTGCTATATCGGCAGTTTTGCTAGCTACTTCTTTTACCATTTGGGCTCCCATGTTTTCAATAGGGTCTTCCAATTCTATTTCTTTAGCTACGGTTACACCATCTTTAGTTACTTGTGGTGCGCCAAACTTTTTTTCAATTACTACATTTCGCCCTTTAGGGCCAAGTGTTACACGTACTGCATTAGCTAGTGTGTCCACACCTTTTTTCATTTTGTTTCTTGCTTCTATATCGAAGAATATTTGTTTTGCCATTTTTTTTAATTTGCTGATTTGCTAATTAGCTATGCTGCTAAAAAGTGCATCAATTTTTTTTAAATATTTAATTTGAAGTATTTACTAAAGATTTGGTGAGTTTGAACGATAATTATCAAATTATCACATTGGCCTTTACACCACTGCCAATATATCGCTTTCTCTCATTATCAATAGTTCTTCCAATTCTATTGTAATTTCGGTACCAGCATACTTACCATATAGTACGGTATCGCCAACTTTTACTGTCATTGGCTCATCTTTTTTGCCACCACCAACAGCTACTACTACACCTTTTTGTGGTTTTTCTTTAGCGGTATCGGGTATTATAATTCCGCCTTTAGTTTTTTCTTCGGCGGCAGCAGCCCTTACAATTACTCTGTCGTGTAAAGGTGTAACGTTAATTTTTTTTGCCATAGTTTTTTTAATTTGCTGATTTGTCAATTGAGTAACTGACCATCAAATTTTTTAAATTTTATTTATAAAATATTTTAACTGCAAAGGTCAATAAATGCACCAAAGCACCAATTAAAGCCAAATTTTCAGTTAGGCTGTATTAATTGGTGGGCAAATGTAGTTTATAATCTTGAAAACCTGCATTTTTAGCAGGTTGGGCAGGGTAAAGGCTTTTTAAAAAAAAGTTTAAAAATATCTAAAACTAAAGCCTTGAGTTTTACAACAATCCTCAATTTGCGTTAGGGATTGAAGCGGAAATCCTTTTTTGCCGTTTTCTTGCAAAAAAGATTGAAGCAAAAAGCCCGACCCAAAGGGTAACGCCATAATAAATTCTTAAAAGCTAATGACTTGCAGGTTGGGGTATTTTGCATTTATAGGTAAATGCTTACGTGATACAAATATTCTGCGATGCATTTCACCAAAAAAAATAAATGGCATTATTTATATAGTTATACATTGGCAATGCATTTCACCAAAAAAAAGTAAACAATTTTATTTGTCTTTTTTTGCCCAACCATCTTTTAGTGTTACTGTTCGGTTAAATATTAATTTGTTATCGGTACTCTCCTTATCTAACTTGTAATAGCCTTTTCTTATAAATTGATAATGTTCCCTTTCGGTTGCTTGCTGTACACTTGGTTCTGCATAACCTGTTACAGTAGTTAACGAATTTTCATTTATGTAATCTTTAAAATCTCCCTCTTCATTACTTGGGTTTTCTACTTTAAATAGTCTATCATATTCTCTTACTTCTACAGCCAAAGCCGTAGCAGCATTTACCCAATGCAACGTGCCTTTTACTACTATACCACTTGTATCTTCACCGCTTTTGCTGTTAGGTATATAAGTACAATTTAGTTGCAATATATTCCCCTTTTCATCTTTTACAACCTCATCACATTTTATTATGTAGGCACTTTTTAGCCTTACCATTTGCCCTGGTGCTAACCTAAAGTATTTTTTGGAAGGCACTTCCATAAAGTCATCTTGCTCTATATATAATTGGCTACTAAAGGGTAGGCTACGTTTTGTAATAGTTTCAAGCTCCGGGTTATTTTCACTTTCTAAGTTTTCTGTTTGCCCTTCGGGGTAATTATTAAGTACTATTTTAATAGGGTTAAATACTACCATTCGCCTTTCTGCTATTCGGTTCAAATGCTCTCTCACACAGAACTCCAGCAAAGCTACATCGGCAATATTTTCTCGTTTGGCAATACCAATTTTTTCGCAAAAGGTTCTAATACTTTCGGCAGTATAGCCTCTACGGCGTAAGCCACTTATGGTTGGCATACGAGGGTCGTCCCAACCTGATACATGGTTATCGGTTACTAATTGTAGCAATTTTCGTTTGCTAGTAATGGTATAGTTAATATTACGTCGGGCAAATTCATATTGTTTACTAGGGAATATTTCTAACTTTTCAATACACCAATTGTACAACTCACGGTGTGGTATAAATTCCATAGTGCATATAGAGTGAGTTATTTGTTCAATACTATCACTTTGGCCATGTGCAAAATCGTACATTGGGTATATGCACCAATCGTCGCCAGTGCGGTGGTGTGTTGCCCTTTTAATGCGGTATAGCAGCGGATCCCTCATTATCATATTGGGGTTAGCCATATCTATTTTGGCTCGTAATACCATAGCACCATCGGCAAATTCACCGTTTTTCATTTGGGTAAATAATGCCTTATTTTCGGCTACTGTTCTATTGCGGTACGGCGAGTTAGTACCCGGTTGGGTAGGTGTGCCTTTAAGGTTGGCTATTTGTTCACTGGTACTTTCATCTATATAAGCCAAGCTTTTATCAATTAATTTGTGGGCATAGTTATAAAGTGTTTCAAAATAATCGGATGCATAATATTCGTTTTTCCAACTAAAGCCAAGCCATTGTATATCGGCTTTAATGCTGTCCACATATTCGGTATCTTCGGTGGCTGGGTTGGTATCGTCAAACCGTAGGTTGGTGTAGCCATTATACTTTTGGGTAAGCCCAAAGTTGAGGCATATACTACTAGCATGCCCAAGGTGCAAATACCCATTAGGCTCTGGCGGAAACCTTGTTACAATGCTGCTATAAGTGCCTTCGGCTAAATGTTGTGCTATAATATCTTCAATAAAATTATTCGATTTTTCTTCTTCCACTGTGTGTTGTATTAGCATACAAAGATAGGTACAATTTGCATTAAAAATGTGCTACCTACTTTACATCTTTGTACCCATCTTTAAGTAAAAATGTTTTTATTTTTTCTTTGTTATCGCCTTGTATTAATATTTCGCCGTCCTTTACTGAGCCTCCTGTACCGCAATAGGTTTTTAGTTTTTTGCCCAAGTCATCTATATCATTTTGTGAGCCTGTAAACCCTGCAATTAATGTTGCAGCTTTGCCACCACGGTGTTTTGTTTCTAATCGTATTCGTAATTTTTGTTGGTGTTTGGGTAGGGTTATTGTATCGGGTTCGGGTTGGTTACCTAAGTTGGCATTAGGGTCGGTGCTATACACCAATGCTGAGAATGAATTTATTTTTTTTTGCATTTTTAATTCCTATTTTTTTCGCTTCGCTAAAAAATTTTGTTTACATTATTAATTATCAATTGTTAATTATCAATTGTCAATTATCACATTGCTAAATGCTGCTTTCAAACTCAAATCCATACTTACGGCATGGTGTATAATAGCCCCGCAACTTACAAAGTCAACACCCGTTTTGGCATAGTCAACTACAGTGTTCAAGTTAATACCACCACTAGCTTCGGTTTGGTATTGTTTATTAATGAGTGCTACTGCTTCGGCAGTATGGGGTACAGTATAATTATCGAGCATTATACGGTGTACACCGCCAACTGCAAGTACTTTTTGTACATCATCTATATTTCTAGTTTCCACTTCTATTTGTAATTGTAGCTTATTTTTTATTATATATTCATTGGCTTTTTCTATGGCTTTTTCTATACCACCACAGTAGTCTATATGGTTATCTTTAAGCATTATCATATCGTACAAACCCATACGGTGGTTGTAGCCGCCACCTATACGTACTGCTTCTTTTTCGAGTAGCCTAAAGTTAGGGGTTGTTTTACGAGTGTCTAATATTTTAGTATTGTAAGGCTTAAGTAAAGTTGCATATTGGTTGGTAAGTGTAGCTATGCCACTCATACGTTGCATACAGTTAAGTGCCAACCTTTCGCAAGTAAGTATGGTATGTACGTTGGTATGTACTTCGTAAGCAATATCGCCATATTGCATAGTATCGCCATCTACTTTGTAGGGTATAAATGTGGCTGCAGGGTTTACGGTTTCAAATATTTTTTTGGCAACTTCCATACCGGCAAGTATGCCATTTTCTTTTACTTTAAGTACGGCTTTTCCCTGTTGGTTTGTAGGTATGCAACAAAGGGTGGAGTGGTCGCCACTGCCTACATCTTCGGCAAAGGCATTGGTTATAAGTTGTTGTAGGGCTGTTGAATACATGCAATTATTTGAGGGTAAAAATAACTAAATATTTACTAAAATAAAAGTATATAATTGCAACAATTATTTGGTAATAATATAGGTAAAACGGGTGTATAAAAATGACTAAAAAAATACTCATTATAGGGCAAGGCATAAGTGGTACTTTGCTTAGTTGGTACTTGTACAAAGCAGGTATTCCGTTTGTAGTTATTGATAATAATGCGGCACATACAGCTAGTAAAGTAGCAGCAGGTATTATAAACCCTGTAACAGGGCGACGTATTGTAAAAACTTGGATGATAGATGAGTTAATACCCTTTGCAGTAAATGCTTATACTGAAATTGGTGACTTTTTTAACCAAACATTTTTAACCAAAAATAGTATAGTTGATTTTTTTGCAACCGAACAAATGGCCACTGCATTTGCCGATAGGCTAATGGAAAATGCTGATTATTTGGCAATGCAAAATGATACTGATTATAACCCTACATTTAATTACAATTTCGGCTATGGATATATACAACCTACTTACACCATAGCTGTGCAAAGCATTGTAGCCAATTGGCGTAATTATTTGCAACAGCAACACTTACTTATAACTACCGAGTATAGTGAAGCCTTGTTAAAGGTAACTGATTGTGAAATAATGTACGATACTATAACTGCTAGTCATATTGTGTATGCAAATGGGGAGCAATGTAGCAGTAACAACTATTTTAAAAATTTACCTTTTGCTCCAAATAAAGGTGAGGCATTACTGATTGAATGTAATGAATTACCTACCAATTTAATATTTAAAAAAGGCCTCACTATAGCACCTATTGGTACTAATTTATATTGGGTAGGAGCTAATTATATTTGGAATTATGAAGATGCTTTGCCTACCCAAAGTTTTTATAACGATACCAACTTATGGTTGCAACAATTTGTAAAAGTGCCTTACACTATAGTTGAGCATAAAGCAGCTATACGCCCTGCCAACTTGGAACGTAGGCCTTTTGTGGGGTTTCATCCTACATACAATAATGTAGGTATATTAAATGGAATGGGTGCAAAAGGCACATCGTTAGCACCTTACTTTGCTAACCAACTAGTACAATATATAACACACCAACAACCTATACTTGCTGAGGCAGATGTATTAAGGTTCTCAAAAATTTTGCAAAAAACATTTTAAGTATTTAAAAATGTTTTATTTTTATTGTTACAACTTTTTTTTATTATAAAAAATTAAACAAATTAGATTAGCGAAATGGATAACAACTTGCCCGTACAAGGTACTATGTATATGATACCTAAAAAGTATAGAATTATTGAAAACTTACACATTGTATTTTGGTTAATAAAAGATTTGTGTTGGTGTATTGTATTTAAGCCGTTAGGCTTAGCAATGATAATACCAACACTGAGTATAGCAGTGTATATAGTATGGCAAAATAGAAATATAGCTTCCGAATTGTACCATAACTTAGCTGTAATGTTTTGGATAATTGCTAATAGTTACTGGATGATTAGTGAGTTTTATAAATTTGATGATCGTATTTTTTTTGATGTAGTATCGGGTAAGCAAATGGCTATAATACCCTTTACAATGGGCATTACCTGCCTTTTTATTTACTATGTATTTGTGTCGAGCAAGGAGAAGAAGTTAATTTGATAATTTGATAATTTGATAATTTGATAATCCTGAATATTAGGGACACGTTGTGTTGAAATTCTAATTTTCTAAATAAAATGAAAATATTTTTGCTTTGTTTATTAATATGCTGCCAAGTAAAAGTACAAGCTACAGAAATTGATACTACACTATACTCAACCATAATTGGCGACAGCTTTGCTATTAAAATTATATTACCAAAAAATTATACTGCTGCCAAACATTATAATACAGTGTATTATTTAGATGCTAGTATAAAAAGTGGAAAGGCTTTGCAAAAGTTATTGCAAACAGGCAATTATACTACATTACAAGAGGAAAACATTTTTATTGGTATTGGGCATTTTGGCAACTTTCATACCAAACGAACTAGAGATTTTATACCACCAATTTTAAAAAATGAAGAAATTAAAAACAGTATTTTTTTTAGTTTTTTGCAAAAACAATTATTGCCATTTATTGAAAATAAATATTCAACTACTCCAAAAAAAACTTTGATTGGGCATTCGTATGGCGGTTTGTTTTGTTTTTATTGTTTGTTTAATGCTACCCAATTGTTTACTAATTACTACGCCCTTAGCCCATCTACTTGGGTTAATAAAAGTAATATTTTTACTTACGAAAAAGCATTTTACAATAGTAAAAAAAACTTAGTAGCAGCCTTAACTATGGTAAATGGAGATTTAGAATTTTTGAACTTTGTGTTGCAAAGTAATAGAGCAATGGATAAATTATTAAAGAGTAGAAACTACAAGAAATTAAAATATAGTTATACCGAAAAGCATTTTGCCAACCATAATAGCCACGTAAAACTTACCTTACTAGCAATATTGAAAGCTATGTAAAAGTGGAAAACAATTACTCCATTTCATCTCTAATTTCTTGGGTTATGGTAACCAACACTTTATCAATACGGTGGTTGTCCATATCCATTATTTCTATTATAAAGCCCCGCCAGGTAATGGTTTCACCGGCTTTGGGTATATGTTCCAATTCGTGTAGTATAAAGCCAGCAAGTGTATCGTACTCTTGTTGTTCTATTTCCTTTATCCAATCAGCTTTTTCAAATTTTTCTAAAAAATCGTAAAAAGGTATTTGAGCATCTACCAAAAAAGTACCATCTGTTCGTTCAGTAATTTCATAATCATCCTGCCCTGTTTGGGGTATATCGCCTACTATTGCTTCTAGTATATCGTTAAGGGTTATCATGCCTTGCATAGTGCCATACTCGTCAACTATAAAGCAACTATGAATTTTTGTTTCTTTAAATTTTTCGAGTACCTGGTAAGCTGTATTATTATCGGGTACAAATAATGCTTGCCGGCTGAGTGTACTTAACTCGGTATGTTCGGTTGCTAAAAACAAATCTTTAACGTGTATTACGCCTTTTATTTCATCAATTTGATTATTGCAAAGTGGATATACCGAGTGTGGCGAATTTTTAATAATGGTAATAACATCGTGTAGTTTGCTATTGGCATTAAGCCACACTATATCACTTCTGTGTGTCATTAATGAGGTAATATTTCTATCACCAAGGTGAAATACTCTTTCTATAATTTCTTGCTCTGCCTCATCAATTGTACCTGCCTCTGTACCTTCATTTATAATGGCTTTTATTTCTTCTTCGGTTACTATATTATCCTGACTGGAGTGTATGCCAAATAGCTTAAATATAAAGTTGGTTGTTTTGTTAAGCAACCATACTAAAGGCGAAGTTATTTTACTTAATACAAGCATTGGTTTTGCCACCACACAGGCTATACGTTCGGCTTTGGTAATACCTAATCGTTTGGGTATAAGTTCGCCTAATATAATGGTTACAAAGGTTACTATTATTACAATTATAGTAGTACTAATGGTACTTGCATAGGGTTTGAGTAGTGTAATATTTTGAAAAAATGGTTCTAAATCTTTCCCAAATTTTTCGCCAGAATATATACCTGTTAATATAGCAATTAGGGTAATACCTATTTGTGCCGTAGGCAAAAATACATCGGGGTGATTGGCCAAATCAAGTGCAACTTTTGCTTTTTTATTGCCTCGTTCACTCATGGCTTCTAACCTTGCTTTACGAGCCGATACTAAGGCTAACTCGGCCAACACAAATAAGCCATTTATAATAATTAAAACAAATAAAATAAAAACATCTACCATAATAAATTACAATTTGGTAAGGGTTTGTAATACCCCAAATTTGAGTGTGAAGATACTAGAAAATAAATAACCAATGGTGCAGCCTACTAATACTCCGCCTACCACATCGAGTGGAAAGTGTACACCTACATATATTTGAGCATAACTAATAAGTGTAGCCCATACAAAAAACAATTTGGCATAGCTACTATATTGCTTTAAAGTACTATAAAAAAAAACGGCTAATGCAAAATGGTTAGTGGCATGGCTACTGGTAAAACTACCACTGCTAGGGCATCTGTTCAATAATAAATTGGCTGCTGGGTTAAGGTAGCTATCGGCACAAGGCCTTGACCGGTTGTAAAATGGTTTTATAATATCGCTACTTATATAGTTACTAAGTATAACGGTTACAATGGCTGCTAGTATCCAATAAACGCCTTGCTTACCAAAGTTGTAATACCCCATTAATATTAAAAAAATATAAAGTGGTACCCATATTATGGACTCACGGATGTAAGGCATTATAGTATCAAATACTACATTGGTCCAGTCATTATTAATTTTATGAAATAAATTAGTATCAATGGTTTGGAGGTCAATATCCAAAATATAATTAGCATTTGTTGAAGCGCAAAGTTACACAATTAAGCCTACATAACGGTGGTGTAAGTATTTGAATGTAATAATGGTATTAAAAAATTAACTCTTCATAAGCACTTTTTAATTCGCCTAATGCATGTTTTTCTTTTAATATTGTACAAATTTTTATCCCTTTTTCGTAAGTTGCTATTGCTTTATCTGTTTGCTGTGTACGTTCATATAGCTTTGCCAAATGGTAATAACTACCATAATAATTAGGTTGCTGTTGTAGTATAGTTATAAATAATTTTTCGGCTTCAGTATCATTATTTAGCTTAATATACTCCAAAGCCAAAGCATGCAGCAAAAAACAATCGTTGGGTTGTTGGGTTAAAAACTGTTGCAATTTTTCTATACGGTCCATACAGTTATACATTTTTATATTATTCGCTTACAGGCTTTGTAGTATTGGATTTGGTGCTAAAGTTATACCTAAAACCTACTAAAAAATTAGTGCCATAAGTATCGTAATTACGCCAACGTTGGTACCTAGCATTTAATAAGTTATTGCCATTAGCCCATACGGCTATTTGTTTGGTTACTTTAAATTCGAGTCCAGCATTTACATCTGTTACAAAGTTAAGTTTAGTTATTTGGTTTGTTTTTGTTTTAAACTTTGCTCCGTCCCATACAAATGCATCTGCCTTTAGCCAAAGGCCTTTAAATAATTGCCATTGCAAAGCTGCTGTAGCTTCAATGGGTAGTAGGCCAAATGCTTTTGCATTGTTTTGTAAGTTGAGGTAATTATTAATGTTAACACCTGCTGTTAAGTGAAATATTTCTTTTTCAATTACACCTACTTCGGCATGTATTTGTATAGCATTTAAGGAGGTTTCTTTGGTTACTATAAATGTTTTACCATCGGTAGTATCGTTTACAAATAAGGGCATATTGTTATAACTAAAATAACTAGCTTTTATGCTATACACTATATGGTTGCCACTTGTACCTTTGATGCCTGCAAATTTTTCGTCAACCTTAGTGTTATACAATGTGGTAGGCTGTGCTATGTAAGGGTTTATTGCTGCCCAACGTTGGTAACTACCTTTGTTGAAATACCCTAGCCAACCAAGTTGTAGCGAATATTGTGATGCCTTTAATTTAATATCGGCAGTAAGGTTGGGGAGTAAGGCAAACTTACTATTTTCCCAACTTGGTATAGCACCACCTACAAACTTTATAGTGTTGGATTGTAACAATAATGCAGGTTTTATATATACAATTGTATTGTTAATGCTGGTACTTGGGTTGGTGTAATGGGTGTAATCAACTGCTGCTCCTATTTGTATGCCTACATTATCGCCAATATTTTTTTGTACGGGTACATCAAGTATAGCATTTATTTCGTTAGCTTTTTTGTTATCGGTAAATAGGTTAGCTGTTAATTTGGGGTTATAATTTAACCCATATTCAGTTGGCTGTACGTTTTTAAAACCAAGGGTGAGGTTGGTAGTACTAAAGTTTTGTTTTACTTGATTTTTAGTATAATTATACAAATTATGGTCGTAACCATAAAGCCTATATTGATCTTGATTATAACCAACTTTTCCTGCTATTTCAATGCCTTTTGGGGTTGTTTTTGAACCTTGTATTGCTAAGCCTAAGTTAGCATTTTCTTGGTTTTTTATGGTGCCTTTGCTACTTATATAATTAGCATATATACCAATAGCAGCAGTTTTTATATTGCCAAAGCTTAGTCCAGCTTGTAGGTAAGGAGTGCTAAAGTTACCATAACCTAGCTTTACATAATTACTATTACTCCACCCTTCGTTAGCTTGGTTAGGTAATGCTAAAGGCTTTATAGGTGTTGGTTGTAGCTGAAAAAATAAATTTTGTGCAGGTATGGTATATGTTAATGTAGGCCTTGTACTGTCCACTAATGGTGGTGTGCCATAGTACACTAATTTTGATGCATTACGTAGCACAGGTTTAAACGATGATTTTACTTTTATTACCTGTTCCTTAGGTAAAGTATCTTTTTGTGCCGTTAGTAATGTGGTGGTATGTAGCATTACTAAGGTTATTATATATTGATGCAGTTGCATAGTGTAATTAGTTTTTAATTTTTGAGTTTGATTGTTCTTCGGCTACTACAATAGCTAATTTAACTTGGGCTTCTTTTTTCAAATTAGGGAGGGTAGTATTCTCTACAATGCTTTGTAGCGTTGCTTTTGCATTAAAGTAGTCTTTTTGTTTGTAATATATATCGCCTAATAATATATAGGCTTTTGTTTGCCATATTTCATAGGATCCTGATTTGTTTATTACTTCAAATGCTGCTTTTTCTGCCTCTGTGTATTTGGCTTGTATGTAGGTACAATTTGCAATTTCATATCGGGCTTCGGCAGCATAAGCAGCTTTATTAAGTTTAAGTACTTCTTTGTATAGGTTAATGGCTTCGGTATATAATTGTTGGCTTTGTTGTGTTTTGGCTACTATCATATAACTCAATACTTTATCATCGGTATTGCTATTTTTT
The DNA here is from genome assembly GCA_043778255.1 of Chitinophagaceae bacterium. Classification (GTDB taxonomy): domain Bacteria; phylum Bacteroidota; class Bacteroidia; order Chitinophagales; family Chitinophagaceae; genus JAYWGN01. The sequence goes on from JAYWGN010000052.1 coordinate 43,357, forward strand.
TGCTGTATCAAATCTTTCGCATTTTTGGCTGTAGTTTCATTATATTTTTGTTGGTAATATTGGCTACGTACTAAGCCCCTTAAAGCATCTAGCTTTATTTCTTGTGTGTTACCTATGGTATATAATTGTGTAAAATAAGTTTCTGCTTTTGCATAATTTTTCAGTTCAAAATAATTAATTTTTGCAGCTTGACTTATAGCTCTTTCGGCAAATTTGCTATTCCCCTTATTTGCTACAGTTTCGTAGTAAGTTACTGCATTAGTATAATCTTTTTTTGTATTATAAATTTCGGCAGTATAAAAATTTGCATTTATTATAAATGCACCATTGGCAAACTTTATACTATAGTTTTCAAATCCTAATAAAGCATTATTTAAGTCATTATTGTTATATTGTTTTTCGGCTACTACATAAGTTAAGGAGTCCTCCTTGGTTATACTAATTGATTTGCCAACACTTCGCATATAATCGGCATACTCAGTTGCATTACCTTTTTCTACATATATTTTTTCTAGGCTTTCCAAAGCATCGTCGGCATATTCATCATTAGGGTATTGGGTTACTAACTTTTTGTAGGCAGTTATTGCTTCGTCATTTTTGTTTGTATTGTTATAGCATATACCGAGGTTAAGCAATGCTTTAGGTTTAATACTTGCATCGGTTGAGGCTGTTACAAGGTTAAGGTAAGGTATGGCTTCATTATACTTATCTACTGCCATATAGGTGGTAGCTATTTCCATATAAGCATCATCTATAAGGTTAGTGGTAGGGTATTTTTTATCAATTGTTTTTAGTAGGGCAATTTTTTCATTACTGTTTGTAATGCCTACTGCTAGGGCTTTTTGGTAAGTTGCATAGTCAGCTTGCCAGTTTTTGCCTATAGCATTATCGTACATACTTATAGCTTTTTTAAAGTCTTTTGTCATATAGTAACAATCGGCAGTTCTTATATAAGCATCTTGTAATATTGCTGTAGTTGGTGTGTTGCTTATGGTTTCAAAATAGCCTAGTGCTCTACTATAATTTTCTTTACGTAGGTGTGCATAGCCCAATGTATATTTTGCATTTGTTGCATTTACTTCGCCATTAGTTTCGGGCTTTAGTAGGTAATTATTCTGATAATATATAGCACTATCTAATTGTAAATTTTTGTAGGCAATTTCTCCTTTCCAAAATGTGGTGGGTTGTAATACGGTAGCATTATATTTGTTATCCAATATTTTGTTGAGCAGTGTTTCGGCAGTTGTGTAATCTTGGTCGTTAATGTATTCTATTGCCCTACCATACAGTATTTTAGGGTATAATTTTTTGGTGCTTTCAGTTGGGTTGGTTAGGCTTTCTATTTGTATTTGGGCTTCTCTAAAGTTGTTGGTACTAGTAAGTACTGCCACTAATAGCTCTCTAGCTTCGTTACTATTAGTTGCCGTAGGAAACTCATTAAGGTAATCTTTTAACTCTTGTAAAGCTATGTTGGTATAGCCTAATTCGTAACTCAATTTTGCATAGGTAAACTTAGAAATTTCTCGTTGCAATTCATTACTACTATTAGCAGCACAATAGGCAAATGCTGTACGGGCATTAGCTTTTTGGTTTACCTTAAGGTATGCATCGCCCAATAAGTACATACTGTTTTGGCTTAGCGAATCGGCAGTATTGGTTAACTGCTTAAATCCTTCAATTGCTTTTGCCCATCGTTTTTCGGTATAGTAACAATAGCTTAGTTCATACACATCTTCTCGCCTTACTTTATCACTTTCGTTTACATATTTTTCAAGGTAAGGTAAGGCCTTGCTATATTCCTTTTTTTCAAAATAACCATGCCCAACAAGCTGCCTTAATTCAATATCGTAATAATTATTATTATTTTTTGCTAGTATGTTTTCACCATACTGTATGGCCTTATCTTTTTGGTTAGTAAAGTAATATATTTCTGCAATATAAAATGGCACTACTTTGCTGTACGTTGGGTGTGTTTCTACTTTTTTAAAACTTTCCAATGCAACTTTATACTCTTTATCGTAATAGGCAATAAATCCATAATAATAATTAGCATCGAGGTAGTGTTCATTATTGTCAAGCTGCCTTATGGTATTAAATAATGGTTTAGCAAGTGCAAATTGCGATTGTGTAAAGTAGCAGTAGGCCATTCCAAATTTTAAGTTGGCAATTTCTGTATTATTTAAGTTATCAATAGTTGTATTATTATAGTAATTAAGTGCAGTATTATATTGTTGATTGGTAAAGTAATATTGGGCAATATGGTAATTCATCATTTGTAACCTTGGTGTGTTAGCCACTACCATTAAGTAATTTTTGGCTGCTACTACAGCATTAGTATCGTTTTGCATAAGCCCACATACGGTTGCATAGTAATTTACATCGTCGGTTACTAAGCTTTGGTTAGCATAATCGGTGGTACGTATATTCGTTTGCAAATTTTTAAATAACGGATAAGCCAAACTATAATTACCCATTGTGTACAATTCCTTTGCTTGTTTGTAAAAGGCTAAATCGTCGTTATATATTTTTGTTTGCTGTGCATTAGCATATATTAGTAATATTAATAAAATAAAAGTAAGGGTTAGTTTCTGCATAGTAATTGATATTTCACTTTTGGTTTTGGTAATAGGGGTTGCACAACTGCAAGTATAATAACTAAGTATTAATAATTATGCCATAAAGGTAGTTTTATATTAATTTTAACTTTGTGTTTACTAACAGATGTTAAAAACTTTACTCAACCAATTATTATATTTAATTATTTAAAACCTTCGGAGTACTACAATTTACAAAACTTTTTTTAACATTTTTACGTTAAGCAATACAATAAAACAAACATCATGAAAAAAATCTACTTTTTTATTTCTCTTTTATTTTTGAGTATCATATTTTTTGCTTTTAGGAGTACCAAAAATAGCTATACTCCACCAAGCAGTTACTCTGGGGCTAATGGTTATACTTGTAACAGTTGCCACAGTGGCTCATTAAATAATGGCGGTAGTGTAACCGTTACAGGTTTGCCTACTAACTATACAGCTGGTGAAAGCTACCCAATTAGTGTAACTATCAATACAAGCCAACCTAATATTAAAAGATTTGGCTTTGAAATGGAAGTACGTAGTGCAGCGGCAAATGTAGGTGTAGGTACATTTAGTACTACCAATGGAAGTGTAAATTTATATTCCGATTATGAAATTAGCCATTTAAGTGCACCCATATTTTCCACAGTACAAACTTCTTATACTTTTGATAATATTGTATGGACTGCTCCAAGTACACCAGGTTCAGATGATGTATCGGTTAACTTTTTTGTAGCTGGTATGGCAGCAAACGGAACAGGAAGTAATGGAGGTGATTTTGTGTATACTGCTACAAGAAACACTACCTTGCCTGTGCAGCTTAATTATATAAATATAGTAGCCACTACTGATGATAAAGTGCAGCTAAATTGGCAAACAGCACAAGAGGTTAATAACAAAAATTTTGATATAGAACGAAGTACAAATGGTGTAGCTTTTGAAAAAATAGGCTTGGTAAATGGACTAATTAATAGTACCGTATTAAAAAACTACACATTTACAGATAATACCCCTCCATTTTTAGATAAAAAAATATATTACCGTTTAAAACAAATAGATATTAATGGTGCTTTTCAATACAGTAAAATATTGTCTATAATAATACGTAATAAGCAAATTTTTACTGTACAAGTATACCCAACCCCACTAGTATATAGTAACAACTTAACAGTACAAATTGCTGCAATTGAGGCTTCAAAAGCTACACTTACTTTGTACAATACTGTTGGGTTAAAAGTATTTACCAAAAATATAAACTTACTTAACGGCAATAATTATTATACGCTTAATAGTAGTGAAATACCCTACAGCAAAGGGTTGTATACACTAGTAATTAATAATGGTAGTACAACTAAGCAATTGCCAGTAATGATACAATAAGTGTATATACCTATTAATAAAATGTATTAAAGTCGTTAGTTTAGTTAACGGCTTTTTTTTATTTGGTACAATAAAAAAGAAAATTGAAATTGCACAAAATAAATAAAATGAAAAAATTACTTTCTACAAAATATAACGAGAACATTTGGAGCTTAGGGTTACTATTGCTACGTGTTACCTTTGGCTTAATAATGATGAAACATGGCTTGGATAAATTAACCGATTATAACAATGTAAAAGGTATGAATCAACTATTTGGTTCGCCTACCGATGCTTTGCTTGTAATATTTGCAGAGTTTTTCTGTGCTGTATTTATAGTATTGGGTTTGTTTACAAGGTTTGCCGCTATACCACTTATTGTTACAATGGCAGTGGCATTTTTTAAGGTACACAACCATATTATATTTTGCAATAAATGTGCAAGTGGTAGTGGTGAAGTAGCCTTACTTTACTTGGTTGCATTTACGGTATTATTACTTACAGGTCCGGGCAAATTTAGTGTTGATAAAATGATAGCAAAATAACCACCACTTATACCAAATGCGATAATATAATACCTGTTGCCACCGCTACATTTAACGATTCAGCATTGCCCTTACCCACAATGCTTACTTGCTGTGTTGCCAACTCTGTAAGGCTTTGGCTTATACCATTACCCTCATTACCCATTATAATTATTCCATTTTGTAAAGGTTCTATTTTTTTTATATCAGTGCCATGTACAGTAGCAATGGCTACATTTACAATATTGTTAGTTACTATATAATTAGCAAGGTTAGTATAAGTAATAGTAACTCTTATAAAGCTACCCATAGTAGCCTGTATTACTTTAGGCATTTGCCAATCAACGGTAGTATGGCTGCATAGTATATGTTGTATGCCAAACCAATCGGCTAGCCTAATTATAGTACCCATATTGCCAGGGTCCTGTATGCCATCTAAAGCTAATACAAGTTGTGTGTTAGAATTGGGCTGCTCAGTATCAGTATAATTTTCTACAATAGCCAGTACTTTATTTGGTGTAGTAAGGTTGCTAATTTTTTGTAATTCTGCTAAGCTAATTTCAGTTATTGGTATATTTTTATACAATGCTTTGTTGGCCGCAACCCATTGTGGCAAAGCATATAATTCAGTTATAGTATATTTTTTTTGTGTTAACAATTCACTTATTATTTTTTCGCCTTCGGCTAAAAAAAAGTTTTCTTGTAGTCTTTGTTTTTTATGGCACAAAGTTTGGATATATTTGACTTTATTTTTACTTAGCATTCCATTCTTATTTTTAAAAAGTACATGTACAAAAAAACAACTATTTTCACAGTTATACTAACAATTGTACTATTAAGTGCTTGCCAGTTGGCCAAATATCCACCCAACCAAATATATGCACACAAAATAAAAATAGATATTAAGGGCAATTATGATACTTACGAAAAAAAAGTACTGCTCAATAAATTAGAAAAACAGTTAGATGATAGTTTGGTGTATAGCCGTAAACGAAAAAAATTATTTGGCTTTATACCTTACACCCAAAAGCAATACCACACATTTGATACTGTAAGTATTAACCGAACCTTCGATTTTTTTAAAGCAACTTATGTTGCCAACGGTTATTTTAGGGGTGGTATAAGTACAGCAAAAGTTAACTCAGTAAAGGGTAACGATACCTTTCGTAAAGAAATTGTATTTACAGTACAGCCCTTTCAAAATCATAAAATTGATACTATAATATATGCAATACCTGATAGTGGCTTATTAGCTATAACCCTAAGCAGTAAGGGTGGTACAGTACTGCACAAAAACGATTACTATTCACAAGATTTGTTAGATGCCGAAAGGCGAAGATTGGCAGCACTGTATCGTAACAATGGCTACCTCAAAATAAATAAAGACGATATAAAAATAATAGCTGATACCATAAATACAGCTTTAATACAAATACCCGAAGATGTAGTAGAGCAACAGCAATTGTATGAAAAAGCAATAGCATTTAACAATAAACCTACCACCACTATTACACTTAAAATAAGTGATACCTTGAGCAAAGCAAAGCTTAGCAAATATTATATAGGCAACATAAATGTACATACCGATAATATAAATGAAGATAGCCTTCCGCCCAATAAAGATGCAATAGACAACACAAGTATTACCAAGTATTATTATCAAAATACTTTTAAAAATAATATAATAAAGGACAATATTTATTTTAAAAAGGGCGATTTATTTAATCAAGATGCCTTGGATAAAACTGTAGAAAGATTTAACTTTTTGGGTCCATGGAAACAAGTAATTGTAAGTGCCAACGATACAAACCAAATAGTTGATTTTACATTTTACATGTTGCCTTACGCCAAGTATAGTAGAGATATTAAGTTGGAGGGCAGCTACAATCAGAACAACAATAATTCAATAATTACTAACTTACTGGGTACTAATGTTACATTTAATTTAAAAAATAGGAATTTTAATAAAGATGGTATTCAAACAAATTTTTTGGCAATAGCAAGTGCCGAATTTGGGCAAGGTGAACTTATAAATACCTACCAAGGCGGATTAAGCTATACGTTTACCATACCTAAGTTTGTACCTAAGTTAAGGTGGTTAGCACCAAAAGGTGAGGCCAAACAATCATTTATAAATACCAATACTAACTTTGCTAAAAAAATTGATGATTTTGAATTGGTAGATTTGGGTGTAGGTTATGGCTTACAATGGCGTGGTGCCAAAAAATGGAGCAACCAATTAATACTACCCAATATTGAAAATAAAAACTTAAAAATATTAGCCGGTTTAGCACAAAGAATAGCTGCAAACCCTTTGCTGGGGCTTTACTACAGCGATGGACTCATATTTAGTGGTAAGTTTAATGCAACTAACAAGGTTATAAAAAAAGAAAATTTGCAGCAAGAAAAACTCAACTTTACTACTAACAGATTTGGTGTGGAGCTCTCTGGTTTTCCTACAGGTATTTCCAAAACAATAGACAGTAACCTATTTAGCTTTGCTAAACTTGAATTAGAAAAAACTTGGAATATACAACGACCCAAAGCCACTTGGGCATTTAGAACAATGCTTGGTATTGGCTTTAACCCATTTAACACCTCATTACAAAAAAATGAACATTTACCATTTTTTAGGCAGTTTATTAGTGGTGGTCCTAATAGTATGAGAGCATGGACAATAAGGAGCTTAAGTAGCTACAGTACACGTACTAACTCCAACACTCAAAATACTTACTTTGGCGATGTACAAGCCGAGGTTAATGCAGAGTATCGTTTTTTAATTACCAAACTTATTGGTATACCTATACGTGGTGCTTTTTTTATTGATGCAGGTAATATTTGGAATTGGAAACCAATAGATAAAACTGCCGTTCCAAGTAATTTGAATAGTGTTCAAAAAATTGCAAATGATATTGGAATTGCTGCCGGTACAAGTGTAAGGGTTGACTTTACTTACTTTATAATAAGACTCGACATAGGCTTGAAAATAAAAGAGCCAAATGATATAAACGGCGGTGGTGGCTGGTTTAGGAAAGATAACTTTAACCTTATAAACCTAAAACCGTACAAACTACAAGTAGGTATTGGTTATCCATTTTAAGTTAGTTTTAGGTATAATTTTTCTTACTATTACTATGTAAATAAATTTGTAACTTTAACACATGAAAAGAAACACATTTATAAAAACAACTGCAATTGCAAGTGGGCTTTTGTTTTTTTCAAAATATACAAGCCTTGCCAACTTACTAACCAAAGCGGGTTACGAGGTTAAAATGCTAACTGAAAGTATTGGCATATTTACCGAAAAAGGAGGTACAATTTTATTTTATTTAGATAAAAAAGGCATAGTAGTAGTGGACACACAATTCCCCGATACTGCCCAACATTTGATTGAAGAAATAAAAAAGAAATCGCAAAAAAAATATGCTTACCTAATTAATACTCACCACCACGGCGACCACACAAGTGGTAACATTGCTTTTAAAAATTTGGTAACTACAATAGTAGCACATACCAATAGTGTTGCAAACCAAAAAGCAGCTGCTGCAAAGCAAAAAAATGAAGACAAACAATTGTATGCTAACACAACATTTGATACAACTTGGAGCAAAAAATTAGGGAAAGAAGTTATAGAACTTTCATACTTTGGAGCTGCACATACCAATGGCGATATAGCGGTACATTTTACCAAAGCTAATGTTGTACACCTTGGCGATTTGGTATTTAACCGAAGGTACCCTTATATTGATAAAAATGCTGGAGCTAGTATTGTAAGTTGGATAAATGTATTGCAACAAATACAAGCCAAATATGCCGATAACACCACATTTGTATTTGGGCATGCTAATGATGGCTATACTGTTACAGGCACAAAAGCTGACATTAAAGCTTTTGAAAACTACCTTACACAACTCCGCAACTTTGTAATAAACGAAATACAACTAGGCAAAACGAAAGATGAAATAATAAAAGCTAAAGCAATACCAGGCAATACTGAGTGGAGAGGCGACGGTATTGAAAGAGGCTTAACTGCTGCATGTATTGAATTAATTGATGAAGTGTAACCCACTTAATTTTGTTAATCGATTGTAAAATAAGGTTATTTGTTTGCATAAGCTACAACTAAATACTATTTTTACAACTCATAATAAATAATAAAAACAATAAATATTTAAAAAAAATGAAAACAATTTACACCATTGCAGCATTGCTTAGCTTAACAATAGGCTTAAATGCACAAACCACTAAAGTTGCAACAAAAGCAACAGGAAAATATAAAACTAAATCAGCTGTAACACCTCCAAAAAAAGTAGGAACCCCCGTAATGGTGGAAGCTCCAGCTATGGATGATCATGCCGGTCATAACCATACCCCCGCAGCTGCAACTCCAGCACTAATTGATATTGCAAAGCCAGTAGCCGAAGACAATTTGGGCTTAGCCGAAACTACTTACAACTTTGGTAAAATAATACAAGCAAAGCCAGTAACCCATGATTTTGCATTTGCTAATAGCGGCAAAAGTGAATTGGTATTAGATAACGTAGTAGCAGGTTGTGGTTGTACTACACCAACTTGGGATAAAACAGCAAAATATAAGGCTGGCGATAAAGGTCAAATAAATGTAGGGTTTAATGCTGGTGGCGTTGGTGCATTTACCAAAACAGTTACCATAACTTACAATGGTGGCCTTACCAAACAAATTACAATTACTGGCGAAGTGTATGCAGCCCCAGCTACACCAGCACCAGAAAACAAAGGGGTTCAAATGCTTAATGGTAAGCAATAACCTTATTAACTAAATTATTAAATAAAGATAGACAAATATGCAAAAAATAATAGCAATAATAGCTTTACTATTTACACTACAAATACAAGCACAAACGGCTGCAAGTGTAGTAAAGTTTGAAAAATTAGAGTATAACTTTGGAAAAATAACTCAGAATGTTCCTGTTAAGTATGCTTTCAAATTTAAAAATGTAAGTACTAAACCAATAGTAGTGGAAAATGCAACAGCAAGCTGTGGTTGTACTACACCCGAGTGGGCTAAAACTCCCATATTAGCTGCAAAAAGTAGCGAAATAAAAGCTGGGTTTAATGCTGCAAGTGCAGGACCTTTTGAAAAAACAATAACAGTAAAACTACAAGGTATAGCATTACCAGTTGAACTCAAAATTAAAGGCGAAGTTGTAGCATCCGCAACACCAGCAAAAGCTGAAAAGCAACGATAATATTTTCGACTTCTCTACATTCATAATTGTAATTTGCCAATTAAAAATTAGTTTTTTTGATTGGCATTTTTGTTTGTTGTATTTTTAATTTGTAATATGCTAATACAAAAAATATTTATAATAAGTGGCGAAGCAAGTGGCGATTTGCATGGTAGTAATTTAGTAAAAGAATTATTGCAATTACAGCCTAACTTGCAAGTACAAGGTTGGGGTGGTGCACTTATGCAACAGCAAGGTGTTACTATACTTAAGGATTATAAGGAGTTAGCATTTATGGGCTTTGCCGAAGTAATTAAAAATATAGGAACAATTTTAAAAAATTTTAAACTTTGCAAACAACAAATAACAGCATTTAAGCCCGATATAGTGTTGTTTATTGACTATCCAGGTTTTAACTTACGAATGGCAAAATGGGCAAAGCTACAAGGCTATGCAACACATTACTATATATCGCCACAAATATGGGCTTGGAAAGAAAAACGTGTATATACTATTAAAAAATATGTAGATAAAATGATGGTTATATTACCCTTTGAAAAAGAGTTTTATAACAAGTATAATTACAATGTTAGCTACGTTGGGCATCCGTTAACTAATGTAATAAAGCAATATAATACCAACCAAATACTACAATCACCAACACCAATAATAGCCCTACTACCGGGTAGTAGAAAACAGGAAATTGTAAAAAAATTGCCCATAATGCTTGCCGTTACAAAGCAGTTTGCTAACTATACTTTTATAGTGGCTAAAGCCCCCAATATTGCTAATGAATTTTATGATACTATGTTAAAAGGTTTTGGTAATGTTAACACAATTACCAACAATACCTATTTGCTACTAAGCAATGCAACTGCTGCCTTAGTTACAAGTGGTACTGCTACACTCGAAACTGCTCTGTTTAAAGTGCCTCAAGTAGTGTGTTATAAGGGTAGTGCAGTATCTTACTACATAGCAAAAAGGCTTATTAAAATAAAGTACATTAGCCTTGTAAACCTTATAATGAATAAGGAAGTGGTACAAGAATTGATACAGGATAACTTTACAGAAACTAACCTCACAAATGCATTAACTGAAATATTGAGTGGTACTAAAGTACAACAAATAAAAGTGGATTATTCCAATTTGATAAGCCTACTTAGTAAAGGTAACAATGCATCATATAATGCTGCAAAGTTGGTGTTAGGTGTATAAAATTTTTTATATCGAAATGAAAAACAATAAAGTTCAATTGCAGCTTTGCCTCATTGTATTACTTGCCTGGCTGCCAGTAGTAATTTGTAATTAAGTAAATAAATTTTCTTTAATATTATAGGCATAAAATAGCCTGTAGTTAAGTGCTACAGGCTATTATAAGTATTTGCAATAAGGGTTACAATTTACAAATGTATTGCTTCATCGTAAGCTACTTCTATGGCATCTTTTACAGCTTCACTCATAGTTGGGTGTGGGTGTATGCTGTTAAGTACTTCTTGGTAAGTAGTTTCAAGTTTTCGGGCTGTTACAGTTTCGGCTATTAATTCGGTTACGTTAGCACCTATCATGTGTGTGCCTAGCCACTCGCCATACTTGGCATCAAATATTACTTTTACAAACCCTTCGGTAGTACCTGCTGCACTAGCTTTGCCACTAGCACTAAACGGAAATTTACCAACTTTAATTTCGTATCCAGCTTCTTTTGCTGCTTTTTCGGTATAGCCTACACTTGCTATTTCGGGTATGCAATAGGTACAACCTGGCACATTATTATAATCAATTGGTTCTGGTTTGTGAGCATACTTTTGTTCAGTATAAGCAATGTTTTCAATACATATTATAGCTTCTTTACTGGCTACATGGGCAAGTGCTTGGCCTGGGCTTACATCGCCTATAGCATATATTCCTGCTACATTTGTAGCATAATATTTATCAGTTATTATTTTTCCTTTTTCTACAGTTATGGCATTTTCTTCAAGCCCTATACCTTCTATATTACTAGCTACACCTACAGCACTAAGTAGTACATCGGCTTCTAATGTAATATTGCCAGTAGCGGTTTTTACAGTAGCTTTTACACCATTGCCACTAGTATCTACACTTAGTACCTCGGCATTAGTCATTATATCAATACCGTTTTTTTTGTAGCTTTTTTCTAACTCCTTGCTTATATCTTCATCTTCTACAGGCACTATACGTGGCATAAACTCTACTATTGTAACTTTAGTACCCATAGCATTATATACATAAGCAAACTCCACACCTATAGCACCGCTACCTACTACTATCATTGTTTTGGGCTGTGTTGGCAGTGTCATAGCTTCACGGTAACCTATTATTTTTGTACCATCTACAGGCATTGTTGGCAATTGCCTTGCCCTACCACCTGTTGCTATTATTATATGTTTGGCTTCTACTATTTGCTCCGTACCATCAGCTGCTTTTACAGCTACTTGTCCTTTGCTTTTTACTTTGCCATGCCCCATTATTACATCAATTTTATTTTTCCTCATCAAAAACTGTACACCCTTGCTCATTTTGTCAGCTACGCCACGGCTACGGCCAATTACTTTATCAAAGTGGTGTGTGCCAGTTGCCTCCAAACCGTAATCGGCAGCATGCTTTATGTACTCATACACTTGTGCACTTTTTATTAATGCTTTTGTGGGTATGCAACCCCAATTTAAACAAACGCCACCCAAACTTTCCTTTTCTATAACTGCTACTTTAAATCCTAATTGTGCTGCTCTTATAGCTGCTACATAACCACCAGGTCCGCTACCAATTACTGCTATATCGTATGCCATATTTATTTGTTTTTGCAAAAGTACTTATATTTTTCTATTGGCAATTATTAGGGTTTAAAAAATTATAGCTTACACTCCAATAGCCTTATACTTTCCCCTTTTTACGTTTGGTTGTAGTGCTCTTCTGTTCCATTTTTTTTATCAATTCTTCGGGTGTTTTTAAGGGTTCGTTATCGGGTTTCTTTTTTATATATAGGTAAATGCTTTTGCTAGTATTTTTATTTGCCTTAAGGGTAATAGTAATTGCTACTTTTTCGGCAGTACAATTAAGTGGCAGTATTAAGCAATTACGTTCAAATGTACCAACTGTACTTGTAAATATAAGTTCGTTACTATTTAAGGGTAAATATTTACCCGTATTATACTTGGCATCTACATTTATATAATTATACGTTCCTTTTTTGAGGCTATCGGTATATAAGTTAAAGTACAAGCTATCAATTGTTTGAGCTTTAGCCAAGTAAAAAGCAATAATGAAACCGAACAGAAGTATATTTTTTTTCAAAATAATAATGTTTATAACAGTTATACTAAAGGTATGCCAATATAATAATTTTGAATATTTAATTGTTAACGTTACATTAAAAATTAATAAAGTGCTAAGCAAAATAAATTAAAAAATTGCATAACCAATTTATACATTTTGCTAACATCTAAACTACTGAAATCAAAAATTCCTGTACCATTTAATGGTGCAAAATTGTTACTTATATATTGTTAATAGTTATTTACCTTTGGTAAAATAAATTGTATTGCAATGGCTTTAGAAATAAAAGTACCTACCGTAGGCGAAAGTATAAGTGAAGTAACTTTGGTAAAATGGCTTAAAAAAACTGGTGATTGGGTAAACCGAGACGAAATAATTGCCGAATTAGAAAGTGAAAAAGCAACCTTTGAAATAAATGCTGAACAAGCTGGGGTACTCACTACAATTGCCAACCTTAACGATACTTTGCATATTGGCGATGTAGTATGTAGTATAGATACCGATGCACAAAAGCCAGAAAGTGAAGCAGCCGAAACACCACAAGTAGTAGCAACAACAGCACCTGCCAAAGTGGAAACTGCACCACAGCCAACACCACCTGCACCCGATGTAAAAGCAACACCACTAGCTACCGTAATAATAGCCGATAAAAAAGTAGATACCACAACAATAACACCAAGTGGAAGCAATGGTAAAATAATAAAAGACGATGTATTGCTTGCCTTGCAAAACCCAGGCATACAGCCCGGTACAGTGTTGAACAACCGTTCCGAAAATGCAGAGCGAATGAGTAACCTTCGCAAAACAATAAGCCGACGATTGGTAGAAGCTAAAAATACAACTGCAATGCTCACCACATTTAACGAAGTGGATATGAGTGCCATAATGGACATTAGAACTAAAAATAAAGATAAATTTAAAGAGCTACACGGCGTTAACTTGGGCTTTATGAGTTTCTTTACAAAGGCTTGTACTTACGCCTTACAAGAGTGGCCAAGTGTAAATGCTTATATTGATGGCGAAAATATATTGTACCACCAGTATTGTGATATATCTATTGCAGTATCGGCTCCTAAGGGTTTGGTAGTACCCGTTATACGTAATGCCGAAAGCCTTACTATGGCAGGTATAGAAAAAGCAGTGGTAGCCTTAGCCACCAAAGCTAGAGATAATAAATTGACAATGGAGGAGATGACCGGCGGTACATTTACCATTACTAATGGTGGTGTATTTGGCAGCTTATTAAGTACACCTATAATTAATATACCACAAAGTGCCATACTAGGTATGCACAAAATACAAGAACGACCAATGGCCATAAACGGGCAAGTAGTTATAAAGCCAATGATGTACTTAGCACTTAGTTACGATCATCGTATAATTGATGGCAGGGAGAGTGTAGGCTTTTTGGTAAGGGTAAAAGAATTGTTAGAGAACCCCGATTTGCTTTTGTTTGGCAAAGACCCTGTGAAAGCATTATTAGGACTATAACTTAATTATTAATTATTTTGTACTCCTACTCCTACCTAACCACGGCCACAGCTATTGTTGAAATGTATAATGGCGAAGTGCCTTTGGCTATACATTTAAAAAGCTACTTTAAACTCAATAAAAAATTTGGTAGTAAAGATAGAAAATATATAGCACAGCTTTGCTACAGCTACTACCGTACGGGTAATTTATTTAAAAAAAATAATTTAGGCGAAGCCATAACCAACAGTTTATTTTTATGTTCGGCTTCGCCAAATGCTTTGCTAGAGGGACTTAGCAATACACTCAACTCACAATCACAATTACCCATTATAGAAAAATTAGCTTTGGTTAGTTCCGATAGCTTACAAAAAATATTTCCTTTGTTAGCAGAAGTTACTACCGAAATTGATCAAACCAATTTTTTACAAAATCAATTGCAGCAGCCTAATTTGTATATTAGGCTAAGGCCCAAATATTTGGCTCAGGGCTTATTAATATTGCAAAAACTTAACATTACTTACACCATTATAGACCCTTACACTATACAACTACCCAACGGATTTAAAGTGGCCGAACACTTTGTACTCGATAAGGAAGTAGTGGTACAAGATTATGCTTCGCAAAAAGTATTAGATAGTTTATTGGCTACAATGCAACCTAACATGTACTACAAAGTATGGGATTGCTGTGCAGCAAGTGGTGGCAAAAGTATATTATTACACGATTTGTACAAAGGCAAACTCGATATGTTTGTAACCGATGTACGAGAAAGCATATTAGAAAATTTGGAAAAAAGATTTATAGCAGCCCGTATTACTAATTACAAACTAGCTGCTGTAAACCTTTACAAGAAAGCCTTACAAACCGATGATGAATTTAATATAATTATATGCGATGCTCCATGTAGTGGTAGTGGTACTTGGTGTCGTACACCTGAGCAAATACGAAATTTTAAAATAAAAGAGTTAGCTAACTATACTACCACACAAAAAAACATAGCTACCAATGCTGCCAAAAGCTTACAAACCAATGGCTACTTTGTGTATATAACTTGTAGTGTATTTGTACAGGAAAATGAAATGGTAGTAACACATGTAATAAATAATACTACTTTAACATTACTACACCAACAATATATACATGGCTACAATCACCATGCCGATACTATGTATATTGCCCTGCTACAAAGGGTTGTAGCTGTGTAATTATTTTTTTTATTTATAAGCTGCACAAAAATTGCATAGTATCAACACCATCGGCGTATTGTGTTATTAATGGTATTTGGGCTTGCCCAAATGGTATATATTGAGTACCTACTATACATTGCACAGCAGGGTTATTTTGTATGGTTATTTCGCAGTCCGTTATGCTTTTATAATAACTATAATTCACCTGACTTATGGGCGAAAATATTTGTTCACTCTCAATAAGAAGGGTAGTTTCGTTAGTCATATAATATGCCTTGTTAAGTATATGTATGGCTAAGTTATAATCGTAATTATTTTTGTATTTATTATGATGGCTCATATAGTCATACTTTTTAAATGCAGTAAGTAGCGGTACAAAATTGTATGCTTCGGGTACGTATATATGTGTAACATTACGGCAACCAAGGCCAAAGTATAAATGAGTATCATCGGCAAGTAAAGCCAACTCCTGTTCCGTTTCATTACCTGTAAGTACGGCAACCGATGTTTTATTTTTTCTAATAATATTGGGGTATTTGCCAAAGTATTGGTCAAAGTATCGGGCTGTATTGCTACTGCCAGTGGCTATATAAGCATCGCAATTTTTCAACATTTCGGCTGTTTGTACCAATGTATTTACTTCAATATCCCATTGTTGCATTTGTGCTATAAGGTGGGCTAGTAGTACATTATCTTTTTCGGAGTATTTAATTACTTGAGTATGTCCACTTATAAAGCAACACATAAAATCATGAAAGCCAACCATGGTAATATTGCCAGCCATTACTACACCAATTTTTTTTGAGTTACTACTATTTTCAATACTATAATTTTGTACAAATTGCTCCAATATATTTTTTTGTAAAAAATTATTTGCAATATTATTACAAGCAATATCTATAAATTCGGGAGTAAACCATCCATTTTTTTGCGAAGCATAAAGCTTAACCTCTTGCCACTCGGTTGTATTGGATTGTATGTAATTGCCTAGTTGGCAAAGCAATTGTATTCGTTGGGTTAGTTGCATAAAAAAAACAGGGTTGTAATGCTAAATAAACTTATTTTTGCAATGCAAACTTAGGTATGAGTTTACGTATTAACTAATTTTTAATATTATAATATATGGCTATTAAAATAACCGATGAGTGTATTAACTGTGGGGCTTGTGAGCCCGAATGCCCTAACAATGCAATATACGAGGGTGGAGTAGAGTGGGCAGTGGCCGACGGTACTTCGGTAAAAGGAATATTTGCATTAATGAACGGTACTATGGTGGAGTCAAATGCCAAAAACAAACAAATAAGCGACGATACTTACTACATAACAGCTAACAAATGTACGGAGTGTCAGGGCTTTCATGAGGAGCCACAATGTGCTGCAGTATGCCCTGTTGATTGTTGTGTACCTGACGAATTGTACAAAGAAACAGTAGAAGAATTATTAGCAAAAAAAGAAAAATTACATTTGTAATACATTTACACAATAATAATTAATCAACTTACGTTATAGTAACAAATGCGGTTATTCTCATTTCCGTGTTTAGTTTCTATTTGTTTATAAAAGTTTAGTGGAGGCTCTTAAGCCTCCATTTTTTTATGTGGTAGCGGGTACTTTATAACCTCTCAAAAAGTCAGCAATTTGCATTCTTTTTTTACCTTCTAACTGTACATCAGTACAAAGTATATAGCCATTATTAGTTGCAAACTTTAGGTAGGTTTTGTTATCAGTTATAACTGTAGCTGCTTGGTTAGGGTGTTTTATTATTTCGGCTTCGCCAAAATATATCTTAAATTTTTTGTTTGCTAGTGTAGTATATGCAGTAGGGTAGGGCGACAAACCTCTTATAAAATTGTAAATAATTTCGCTACTTTGCTCCCAATTAATAGCACAGGTTTCGGTGTGTAGCTTAGGTGCATGTTTGTTTTCAATACTTTGTAGTTGTGGTATTTCTATTATTGTACCTGTAGCCACTTTCTCTAATGTTTTTATAAGTAAGGTAGCACCAACATACATCATTTTGTCATGTACTATACCTGTGGTATCAGTAGGTGCAATTTCTATTATTTGTTGGTCAAGTATATTGCCTGTATCTATTTCGTGTTGCAGTTTAAATGTGGTAACTCCAGTTTGGCTTTCGCCATTAATTACAGCCCAATGTATTGGTGCAGCCCCACGGTAATTGGGCAATAATGAACCGTGTACATTTATAGTGCCTAACGGTGGCATACTCCACACTATTACTGGCAACATTCTAAAGGCTACCACTATTTGTATATCAGCTTGTAGGGTTTGTAAGGCTTGTATAAATGTTTCATCTTTTAACTTAAAAGGTTGCAATACTGTAATGTGTTGGCTTATGGCATATTGTTTTACGGCACTTTGTTGTAGCTGTAAGCCTCTACCAGCTTGCTTATCGGGTGCAGTTACTACAGCCACTATAGTACAACCATACTCCACCAATGCTTGTAAACTTGCCACTGCAAATTCGGGTGTACCCATAAATATGATTCGTAAATCAGTAAGTTTTTTTTGCATTTAGTTTCTATATTTTTTTTACAAAGGTAGAGAAAAGAGTCAGAGGAGTCAAATGAGTCAAAAGAGTCAAATGAGTCAAAGGGGTTAAAGTTATAAAAAAGCAAATGCTATAAATTGTTGGTCGTGGCTGAGTGAAATGTATTGATGTTTGTTGCCAGTTACTATACAATACGGAATACCGTCAGCATCTTTATCTATTGCATAACAGTGAATGTTTTGTATTGCTAATTGTTGCATTGCAAAGTTTCTAACTGCAAGGCTATAATCGTTTTTGGTAATAAAACTATGAGTTGCTATACCATATTTAATACTTTTGTAAGGTGTATGTAATGCCATTACTAAGCTGTGTATATAATTATTGGTAAGGGTAGTATCAGTTTTATATGACGTTCCATTATACTGTACCAATGCCTCGTAATGCTTATTAGTAGGCAATTGTAAGTTATTAGTGGGTAATTGTATAAGATTAGTATTTGCTATAGTATCTATTTCTAATTCCTGCACTTCGTATTGTATGGCACTAAAGTGATTTCTATTTCCTGTAAAACAACTCAATTTGTAAGCAGCTTCCTTTATAGTCCACATTGCCCATAGTGTTTCATTTTTGTAAGTTGCATTTTGCAATAATTGTTGTTCTTGTTGGGTCAATATTTTTTCAATAAATGCCTTATGCTGCCACTTATTTGTACACCTTGGGTGTGTATAGGCTACTATATCATTACCTACATAGTTCATTTAATCAGTATCATTTTTAATTACTACATTGTCAAGCATTTCTTTAGTCATAGTAGCAAGGTTATATTGATGTTGCCAACCCCAATGGTTACGGGCTTCAGTATCGTCAATGCTTTGTGGCCAACTGTTTGCTATTTGTTGACGGTAGTCAGGTACATAATTTATACTAAAGTTGGGTATATGTTTTTTTATTTCTGCTGCTATTTCTTTTGGCGAAAAACTCATACTAGCAATGTTATACGATGTTCTAATTTTAATGGCATCTTTTGGGGCTTCCATTATTTGCAATGTTGCTGCTATTGCATCGGGCATATACATCATTGGTAAGTAAGTATCTTCATTTAAAAATGCGGTGTAGTTTTCAAATTCTTTAGCAGCATAATATATTTCTACTGCATAATCCGTAGTACCTCCACCCGGTGCCGATTTGTACGATATTAACCCAGGGTATCTAATACTCCTTACGTCAACACCATATTTAAGGTGGTAATAATTACACCAAAATTCGCCAGCATATTTGCTAATGCCATATACCGTTGTAGGTTCTATTATGGTTTGTTGGGGGCAATTTTGCTTTGGCGAAGTTGGGCCAAATACAGCTATTGAACTTGGCCAATACACTTTAGTTAATTTTTCTTCTCTTGCTATATCAAGCACATTTAATAACGATTGCATATTCAAACTCCAAGCAAGGTTAGGGTTTTTTTCGCCAGTGGCACTTAGTATGGCTGCTAGCAAATATATCTGTGTTATGTTCTGCCTTATTACTTGTACATGCAGCATTTCTTTATTCATTACATCGAGGCTTACGTAAGGTCCAGTACCCTGTAGTAAAGGGTTTTGTTCTCTTAGGTCACTAGCTATTACATTGCTGTTTCCATATATTTTACGTAAGGCTAAGGTAAGCTCCACACCTATTTGTCCACTTGCACCTATTACTAATATTTTTTCTTTGGCCATAGCATTTTGCATTTTTATAATGCAAGTAAAACTAATATTTTTTTTTGTAAAAAAATAAAAAATTGGGGCTTCTATGCTCTATAGAAATTTTTTAAAAATTCATTTTGTATATTTATAAAATGAAAGTTATTACTAAATTATGCGACCTCAATTTTTCACAAAAATATACTTATGCTGATTATTTGAATTGGAAACTTATGGAGAGACTAGAGCTAATAAAAGGAAAAGTATTTCCTATAGAAGCAAATTTTAATATGCTACACCAAAAAGTTTCATGGAAATTATCTGGCATATTATTTTATTATTTCAAAAATCAATCTTGTAGTGCTTTTGCAGCACCATTTGATGTAAGGTTAATTAAAAAAAGTAAGGCCGACCAAAAAGTTACTACTGTGGTACAGCCCGATATTTGTGTAGTATGTGATGATACTAAACTGGACGAAAAAGGTTGTATTGGTGCACCTGACTTTATTATAGAAATAGTAAGCCCAGGCAACAGTAAAATAGAGTTGAAAACAAAAATGAACCTTTATGAAGAAAACGGGGTACTTGAATATTGGGTTATTCACCCATTGGAATGTTCGGTTCAGCAGTTTTATTTAGACAATAATAAGTATAAATTTGTAGCTACTTTTTTTAATGATGATGTTATTAAAAGCAAAATTTTTAAAGGCTTATCTGTAAACCTAAGCGAAGTATTTTAATTAAAAAAAATCAGATAGTATAAAACCCAAATCGTTGTAACTCTTTATCTAATTACATTAATTTGGGTATTATGTTTTGCATCAATTGTATTACATGCCTATTCGCATATTATTCATTTGTCGCATTCCTGGTATTTTAGGCATGCTAAATGCTTTTGCATTTTTACCACCAAATTTATTGAGGTTATACTTAAGCCCCACCAAAAAATATTGTTGCAAAGTGTTTGTACGGCTATCTTCTATAAAGTTAGCTTGTACCGTACGGTTTATTGATTGGTTTTGCTTTAATATATCAAATGCTGTCAATTTTAATTCCAAGCTTTTATCTTTCAACAATAATTTTGATATACTACCATTCCAAGTTGTAAAATTTTGGTTGAAGCCCGTACTCCTACCTTTGTAACTATTATTGTCAATATCGGTTTGTACTATCAAGTTATTTTTAAAGGTATAGCTAATATCAAACGATGTATTAAAGCTATAAAATTCAGTATTTAAGTTGCTGTTAAATGTGTATTTGGTATTGTTATAACTAACATTGCTCGATAGTAATATATCCAGTTTATCTTTATAATTGTGGTTAATGCCTATGTTTTCAGTAATGGTGAGCAACTTTGTAAAGTTTTTGCTACCGTCAGTTACATTTACATCTTTATTATATATTATACTTGAGCCAGAGTTAAAGTTGGTTGTTTTTATACTTTTTATAGGTAAGCTAAATGATACATTACCTATTACATTATAAGCTCCACTTGCATTAGTTGGTGTTATGGATTGTCTTCCTGATCCTAAGTTTTTAATGCTATCAACTATTTTATTATTAGTTGCCGAAAAATTAAAAAAGGTAAAAAATGTTTTTAGTGTAATAAAATTAAATTTATTGTACGTAGCATTTATGTTGTTGGTAAATTCTTGCTTAAGTGCAGGGTTTCCTTGCCTTATAGCAAGTGGGTTACTATTGTCAACCACCGGCTGCAACTGGCTTACACTAGGTTGGTTGGTATTACCACGGTAGTTAAATCGTAAGTTTCTGCTTTTACCCAAGTTATAATTAAGCCTTGCCGTAGGAAATAAATTTATTACATTTTTTTGAGTCAACGTAGTATTTTTTAATACATTATAACTGTTCAAGTTAGCATTCTGTACACCAAGCCCTACACTATAATCATATTTTTTTAGTTTAGTTTGTATGTTAAATCCTACTTGTTGGTTATCATTTTTGTTTTCAAATACATTACTAAGTGTAGTATCTAATTTAGTATAATTGCCCAATACATCTTTACCAAAGCTTTGCCTATTGGCTTTATTTATAGTACGGCCATATACATAAAACAGTTCTAGTATTCTGGTTTTGCTCAGTGGTTCAGTGTACGATATTCGAGTGTTTAAAGTGTTGCCACCATTATCTGTTTCATTTATTTGGTCTATCAATCTTGTACCTACAAATGGGCTGTAAAAGTCTTGTTTGCTATAGTTGGTACCTTCACCATCAGTTGCACTATTGCTACCATTAAGGCGTATACTGAGGGTTCTACCCTTTACTTTTGTTTTATGCCGCCATAGCAATGTACCAGTAAAGTTAAGCTGGTTGGTGAGGCTATAAGTATTTTGTTGTACATCACTTTTAGGCGTTTTCGAATTGCTTTTAATACCCGCTACACTTTTATACAAACTTTCTTTATCAATGTAAGTTATGCTAGGCCTTATAAGTAGTGAGTTTGCACTATCTATTTTATAGTCTATTTCAAAGTTAAGCCTATGGTTGGTATTCCAAGTTCTGCTAGTACTAATTTGTTCATTTACGTTACTAAAGTTTGAGTCTAACGATAGGTTTTGAGTGGTTACATCTTTTTCAATTAGTGAGTAAGCATTATTTACAAAGTAACTACTAGTTAAGGTTACTTTTTTGCCAAAGCTATTGGCGTAGTTAATACCTCCAGCTACTGTTACTCTTTTACCACCAGCTGGTCCACTTATTTGTTGTCCACCAAAGCCCACACCACCGCCACCTCTAGTGGTTGTAATATTCATTGAGCCACCACCACCACCATCGCCACCACCACCTCTGTTAAATCCTCCGCTACCATTAAAGTCCATTATATCTTGAAACGTAAAACCATCGCTATTGGTGTTATTGGCTTGCCCAATTATTGATAGTTGCGATCCGTTTTTAAATTTATTAAAACTCAAATTACTTTCATACCTATTATCAGTACCGGCTGCCACACTTGCCCTACCAAAAAATCCCTTTTTCTTATCCTTTTTTATTGTTATGTTTATTACTTTTTCAGTAGTGCCATCATCAAATCCAGTAAATTGTGATTGGTCACTTTTTTTATCAATTACTTGAACTTTATCTATTACGTTAGCAGGCAAATTTTTAGTAGCCATTTTAGGGTCATCACCAAAAAACTGCTTACCATCTACATATATTTTTGTAACGGTTTGTCCTTGTGCAGTTACACTACCATCTTTTGCTACTTGTACACCAGGTAGTTTTTTTAACAAATCTTCAACCATTGCATTGGGTCGTGTTTTAAAAGCATCGGCTCTAAACTCCACAGTATCTTGTGCTATTCGTACAGGGTTTTGTGCTACTACCGTTACTGCATCTTGTTTGTAGCCTTTTATAACACTTATTGTACCCATGTTTTTCAACTCACTATTTACTGTTATTTCTTTTACAACTCCGTTAAATTGTACCGATGTTACAAACAATTGGTACTTACCATAAGGCACTTCTTTAAATACAAATTCGCCCTTACTATCCGTCATCTTTGTATCTACTACCGATGAGTCAATTGCTGACACCAATACTACTGTAGCTTCGCTAAATGTAGTGCCAATACTATCGGCTACTTTACCTTTTATACCACCTTTATTAAGTTGGCTAAATGCAGTTGCTGTTAATAAAATAAATAGATTAGTTAGAAGTACGAATTTTTTCATAGTGTAAATGTAAAAAATAAATTATTGAAAATCTGTTAAAAATTAGCATTTATGTTAAGTGGTATAATAATTGCTTCGAGTGGTTAAAATATTAGGAACATAAAAATAATTAAATTAAATATTTATGGCAAATCTTACCCAAAAGCCAAGGATAGGTCCACATTGTACCGCTGCAAACCGGGAGTCCATCCGTTGCAACTTGCCTACCAGCAGCTAGGTCTTTTTTGCAATAAAATGGCAAAAAAGGATTTCTGCGGAGTAAAATTCCGATTATAGCGGGAATCATTTACGCTTTTAGTCAGTACTATTTTACTTTAGGTTATTTTTTTTAACCAATTATTTATATGTTTATAAAATTAAAAATAAAATTTCACTAACTTTCCACATAATTTACTACTACAAGCAATCATTAATACACATAAAACAAAAAAAAAGAAATACCCATGAAATTAATTGCATTATTTACACTCCTATTTTTTAGCATTGGTGCTATACAAGCACAAAAAGCAAAGCCTAAAAAACCAGTAAAAAAAACAGCTAGTAAAACAAAAAGCAAAACAGGTAGTAAAATAAAAACCACCGGCGACGATGAGTACGATTTATTTATATGCTACGAAGGTGGTGGTCCTTGTACCTTTACTATACTTAAAGGAGATACCTTAGTGTACGATGTAAATCAAGCTGGCAAAAGCTTTCAGTTATTTGTAGTGCCCAACAAATTTGATGCTGCTACCATTGCCGATTTTAATTGGACAACCACAGCACCCGATAGTAGAATTGGCAAAGTACAAGTTAGCACCACAGGCCTTAAAACTGCCACTAAGTATGTAACCAACTTTACATCAGGTGATTTAAAGCTAACCGATGCTAGTGCAGTATGGATTAGCGAAAAAACGTTTAAGGAAATTACAACAGGCAAATCTGCCCTTACAATTGATGGTGGCACACCCGAAAATTACAGTAGCCCCGATGCAGACGAAAGCAATGTAACCATTACCTACAAAGACAAACAAATACTATTGGAAGGCTTTGCTATACAAAATAAAGGCTTAGGGCAAAACGGACGAAAAGAAATAACTATACTTAACATAAGTCAAAATTTACTCATTATAAAAGCCGACCTCGATGGTAGTAGTATGGTACTTAAAGAAGTAAGAGCAAATAAAAGTAGAAAATAATTTAATTTTTTTAATTAAATATTTAATAGGCAATTGATATTTCAATTGCCTATTCTTACATTTGCACCATGCGCCCAACAATTGATACTTACAAACATAAAGGCCAGAGGCAAAGGCTCATTGAAAGTTTACTAGCCAAGGGAATCACTAACACCACTGTATTAGAAGCCTTAAGCAATACACCACGTCATTTTTTTTTAGACTCCGCATTTGAACAGTTTGCTTACGAAGAAAGAGCCTTTACAATAGTAGCCAACCAAACCATTTCGCATCCTTATACGGTAGCTTACCAAACCCAATTATTGCAACTTTCGCCCTACCAAAAAGTATTAGAAATTGGCACCGGTAGTGGTTACCAAGCCTGTGTATTAGCACAATTAAAAGTTAATCTATATACTATAGAAAGACAAAGAGATTTGTACGATATCAATAAAAAATTTGAGTACCTACTTTCTTTCAAAAATATTACTCAATTTTATAGAGATGGATTTGAGGGGCTGCCAACTTTTGCTCCATTTGATAGAATATTAATAACAGCAGCAGCTCCAATAGTACCACCAAAATTACTAGAACAACTCAAACCTCAAGGCTGTATGGTTATTCCTTTAGGTGAAGGTACTACGCAGTGTATGCAACGTATTACTAAGCAAACCGATGGTACTTTTGTTACTGAACTGTTTGATAATTTCTCATTTGTGCCAATGCTTTCAGGGAAAAATGGATAATAAATTAATGTGCAAAGTTTTTTTATTTTTTTATGTAAATACTTAATCCCATATTTGCATTATATAAATAATGAAAAATTTAATATCAAATAATTGGTGGTGGCAAGTAAACTCTTTGGGGCTTACTAGTGCTATACCATTATTGTAATAATTAATTATAAATAAAATAAATACACTTAACCCCAAACTTAGTTTGGGGTTTTTTTATAAAAAAAATAGCCTTATGCACAAAGTTAAATTTGAAACAATTAGTACAAATATGAGTGCTGATATATTTACACCAGTAAGTATATATTTGAGAGTAAGAGATCAATTTAGAGATGCAGTACTCCTCGAAAGTACGGACTTTAACAGCGAAGAAAATAGCTATTCTTTTATTGGTATAAATGCTATAGCTGGTATTGAATACAATAATAATATATTGGAATACAGGTTACCTAACGATGAGGCAAAGCAAATAACATTACCACCTAATAATGTTGTAAATACTATACAACAGTTTATGGAATGCTTTGTAGCAAAGGAGCAGGCACAGTTTCCAATGAGTGTAGCCCAAAGTTTATTAGGCTACTTTAGCTATACTGCCATACCCTTATTTGAAAACATTACAATTGCTAATAATGCTACAATACCAACAGTTAGGTTCAGGTTTTATCAATATATTATTGCCATTAATCATTTTAAAGATGATTTGTTTATTATTGAAAATGTAATAGATAGTTTGCCGAGTATTTATAACCAAATAGAAACATGTATTACTAAAAAAGATGTACCACAATTTCCATTTATTTCTGTAGGTACTGAGGTTACAAATAGTACTGATCAACAATATTTGCTTATGGTTGAAAAAGGTATAGCACACTGTAAAAGAGGCGATGTATTTCAGGTGGTATTAAGCCGCCAATTTGAGCAATCATTTGTAGGCGACGACTTTAATGTATACCGTAGCTTACGTAATGTAAACCCTAGTCCATATCTTTTTTATTTTGATTATGGCAATTATCGTTTGTTTGGTAGCAGCCCCGAGGCACAATTAATTGTGCAAAACAATACGGCTATTATGCACCCAATTGCAGGTACAGTAAGGCGTACAGGCAATACCGAATTAGATATTGAACTTACTGAGCAATTGCAAAACGACCCAAAAGAAAATGCTGAACATATAATGCTTGTAGATTTGGCACGAAACGATTTGAGTAAATTTTGTAATAATATTGCCATAAGTAAATTAAAGCAAGTTAAAAATTACTCACACCTAATACATTTGGTAAGTGAAGTTACAGGCACTTTGCAAGTGCAAAATAATATTGTAAATGCCTTTGGACATACATTTCCGGCAGGTACACTTAGTGGAGCACCAAAGCATAAAGCCATGCAAATAATTGATGAATTAGAAGCGCAAAGCAGAGGTTACTATGGTGGCGCTATTGGTATATTATGCTTAAATGGTACATGCAATATGGCCATAATGATACGTACATTTTTAAGCAAAAACAATGTATTGCATTACCAAGCAGGGGCAGGTATAGTAGCTGCAAGTACCGCTGCAAATGAATTGCAAGAGGTTAATAATAAAATTGCAGCGTTACAAACTGCTGTTAAGTTAGCCACTACTCAATACCAATAATTTAAAAAAAAATAATTGAAATATGAAAATTCTTTTAATTGATAATTACGATTCGTTTACCTACAACTTAGTACACCTAATTAACGAAGTAAGTACCGCCACAGTTGATGTGTATAGAAACGATGAAATTGAATTATCAAGCATTGAACAATACGATAAAATTATACTTTCACCAGGGCCAGGCATACCTAGTGAAGCTGGTCTTTTGTTGCCTATTATAAAGCAATATGCTAGTAGCAAACCTATACTAGGTGTATGTTTGGGGCATCAAGCTATTGGCGAAGTATTTGGTGGTACACTAATTAACTTAACACAAGTATATCATGGAGTGGCTACCAATTGCACGGTAACTGATGCTAAAGCTGTACTGTTGCAAGGCTTACAACATACCTTCACAATTGGGCGTTACCATTCATGGGTTGTTGATGCTATTAATTTTCCATCTGAACTTACTATTACTGCAAAGGATGCTAACGGTTTGGTAATGGCATTACAACACAAAACCTTACCCATACACGGTGTCCAATTTCACCCCGAAAGTATATTAACACCACAAGGATCGGTTATTATGAAAAATTTTTTAAAATAAAAACTTCAATTAAAAAGTGAAAAAAATATTACAACATTTATTACACCACAAATCGCTAAGCCAACAAGAAGCCTATAATGTAATGATAGCTATTGCCAATGGTGTATATAACGATACAGAATTAGCTGCTTTTGTAACCGTATATTTAATGCGGAGCATTACTATACAAGAGTTACAAGGCTTTAGAACAGCATTACTTGAAAAAAGTATTCCTATTACATTTGAAGAGCAAAATGTTACCGATATTGTAGGCACTGGTGGCGATGGTAAACAAACATTTAATATAAGCACTCTTAGTGCATTTGTAGTGGCTGGTGCTGGGTACAAAGTGGCTAAGCACGGCAATTATGGGGTTAGTACAGTTAGTGGTAGTAGCAATGTAATGGAGCAGTTAGGTTATCAATTTACAAATAACAAAGCTATATTACAGCAGCAATTAACAGAGGCTAATATTACATTTTTACATGCACCTTTATTTCATCCTGCTTTAAAAGTGGTAGCAAATACTCGTCGTAATTTAGGCATACGTACCTTTTTTAATTTGTTAGGGCCTTTAGTAAATCCTGCACAACCTAAGTACGCCATATTGGGTGTGTATAGTTTAGAAATTGCACGGTATTATACCTATTTACTACAGCAACAACCTACTAACTTTGCCATAGTACATACCTTAGATGGTTATGATGAGATAAGCTTAACAGATGACACTAAAATAATTACTAACACAAAAGAAGAAATATTTTCACCCGAATATTTAGGCAAACGAACTGTAAAGCAACAAGATTTATATGGCGGAAATACAGTAGAAGAAGCTGCAACAAAATTTTTACAAATATTAAATGGTAAAGGTACTTGGGCTCACAATGCAGTGGTAATGGCTAATGCAGCTATTGCTATACAAAATATGGATGCTACTTTGCTATACCCAGCAGCTTATAGTAAGGCCGTAGAAAGTTTAGAATCGGGCAAGGCTTTACAACAATTTAATACGCTTATAAGTTTACAATAATGAATATATTAGATACAATAATAGCTACAAAACATGCCGAAGTTGCTGCCTTAAAAAAACAGCGGACTGCCAAATATTATGAACAGCAACCATATTTTGAAAGAGACTGTATTAACCTTTTGCAACAATTTGACACTACAAAAATTGGGGTTAACATAATTGCAGAATACAAAAGGCAATCGCCAAGTAAGGGAATTATAAATGCAGCTGCTACAGTACAAGAAGTTACTTTAGCTTACCAACAATTTGGGGCAGTTTGTTGTTCTATATTAACTGACGAACAGTATTTTGGCGGCAGCCTTAATGATATACTTAACGTAAGAGAACAGTTAAACATCCCAATATTAAGAAAAGATTTTATTATAAATGAAATTCAAATATTGGAAGCAAAAGCAATAGGAGCAGATGTTATACTATTAATTGCGGCATGCCTTACCCCTAAGCAGGTGAAGCAATTAAGTACATTTGCTTATAGCTTAGGCTTACAAGTATTGTTGGAGTTGCACGGCGAAGCAGAGTTAAATCATATATGTGATACCATACATTTTGTAGGTATTAATAACAGAAATTTAAAAACATTTGAAGTAGATTTGAAACAAAGTATATATATGCGAAGCAAAATTGGGAACGATTATAAAACAATAGCCGAAAGTGGTATTGATAGCATTGATAGTTTGCAAATATTACAATCTAATGGGTTCGATGGTTTTTTAATGGGCGAATTATTTATGAAGCAAACTAAGCCAGGCTTGGCCTTTGAATCATTTTGTAAGGCATTGCCTAAAAAATAAATTACGTAATTAGCTAACTATAACATATAAAAAAATTATACCTTGAAAATTAAAGTTTGTGGCATTACTCAAGTGGAACAGTTTAAACAGCTTAATGAGTTAGGTGTCGATTTTGTAGGCTTTATTTTTTACCCATTAAGTAAACGTTATGCAGGTGAAAGTAGGTTCAACCAAGCTGAACTATTACGGCTACAAACCCAAACAAAGGCAACTGCAGTATTTGTAAACCCTACTATGGATGATATTAAAAATGCTTCAACTCAATTGCCTAATATTAAAATAATACAATTGCATGGCAACGAAGACCCTTTGCTGTGTAAGCATTTACAACTTAAATATGAAGTTATAAAAGCTATAAGTATAGCACCTAACACCGATTTGAAAACTGAAATTAATAAGTATAGAAATTGTTGTAATTATTTTTTGTTTGATACTGCAACAATACAATACGGTGGTAGCGGACAAAAATTTGATTGGGCAATATTTAAAAACCAAATTATACCCAAACCCTTTTTTTTAAGTGGAGGCATTGGTATTGATGATGTAAATGCTATTAAAAAATTTACTCATCCTGCATTTTTTGGTATTGATATTAATAGCAAATTTGAAATAGAACCTGGTATAAAAAACTTAAATGCGATTACTGAATTTATAAAACTAATAAAAAAATAAAATGGAAGAACAATTACTAAAACCTAGTGTAGATGGCTACTATGGCGAATTTGGTGGAGCATATATACCCGAAATGTTGCATAAAAATATTGAAGATTTACAAGCAATATATCAAGCTTGTATTGATGATACTACATTTCAAAATGAGTTAAATAATTTGTTACACCATTATGTAGGTCGCCCTACACCTTTGTATTATGCCAATAGGCTAAGCGAAAAGTATGCAACAAATATATTGCTTAAACGTGAAGACCTTTGCCATACTGGGGCTCATAAAATTAACAATACAATAGGCCAATTATTAATAGCAAAGCGGTTGGGCAAAACACGTATAATTGCCGAAACTGGAGCAGGGCAACACGGTGTAGCAACAGCTACAATATGTGCCAAAATGAATATGCAATGTGTGGTGTATATGGGTGCAAAAGATATAGAAAGACAAGCACCTAATGTGGCTCGTATGAAAATGTTGGGTGCAACTATAATACCTGCCACAAGTGGCAGTAAAACCCTGAAAGATGCTACCAATGAGGCTATACGAGATTGGATAAATAATGCCAATGACACTCATTATATAATTGGTAGTGTAGTAGGGCCTCACCCTTACCCCGATATGGTGGCTCAATTTCAGAGTGTAATAAGTAAAGAAATAAAAAGCCAATTGCTTATACAATATGGTAACGAAAACCCAAATTATGTAATAGCTTGTGTTGGCGGTGGTAGTAATGCAGCTGGTGCATTTTATCACTTTGTACCTAACCCAACTGTACAATTAATTGCAGTGGAAGCAGCTGGCGAAGGTGTAAGTACAGGTAAATCGGCTGCTACTACACTGTTGGGTACAGTAGGTATATTGCATGGTAGCAAAAGCCTTGTAATGCAAACAGCTGATGGTCAGGTAGTAGAGCCACACAGCATTTCAGCAGGGTTAGATTATCCAGGTATTGGCCCAATGCATAGCTATTTACACTATACCAAAAGAGCTACATTTACTAATGCAACCGATACAGAAGCAGTGGAAGCTGCTATGGAGTTAGCAACACTGGAAGGTATAATTCCGGCTTTAGAAACAGCCCATGCATTTGCCATTTTACAAAAAATAAAATTTGCTAAAAATGATATAGTTGTAATTTGCTTAAGTGGTAGAGGCGATAAGGATTTGGCAACTTATATGGACTATATAAAATAAATATTATGATTATTGAACTACGTAGCGATACATTTACCAAACCAAGTAAGGCTATGTTGGATGCTATGTACACAGCACCTGTTGGCGACGATGTATTTGGCGAAGACCCTACAGTAAATGAGTTGCAAACTATATGTGCCACTATGTTTGATATGGATGCTGCTTTATTTTGCCCAAGTGGCACTATGACAAATCAAATAGCTATAAAGTGCCACACCCAACCTGCCGATGAAGTTATATGCCACGAACTTAGCCATATATACCAATACGAGGGTGGTGGTATTGCATTTAATAGTGGCTGTAGCGTTAAGTTATTGCAAGGCAATGAGGGTTGTATAACTGCTAACCAATTGAACAATGCAATTAACAATAGAAACGATTCTCACAAAGCATATACTAATTTGGTAAGCTTAGAAAACACCGTAAACCGTGCTGGTGGAACTTGTTATAAGCTAAGCGAAATTGAAGAAATTAAACATTTTTGCGAAGCAAATAACTTACCCTTACACCTAGATGGAGCAAGATTATTTAATGCCATAGTAGCACAACATGAAGCTACATTGCAGTATGGTAAACTGTTTGATAGTATTTCAATATGTTTGAGTAAGGGATTGGGTACACCTATTGGTAGTGTATTATTAGGCAGCACAGCATTTATTGCCAAAGCAAAACGAGTACGAAAAGTAATGGGAGGTGGTATGCGGCAAGCAGGTTATTTGGCAGCTGCTGGTATATATGCTTTGCAACATAATATTGAAGGCTTACGTACCGACCATTACCATGCTAGTGAGGTAGCAAAAGTATTGGCTACATTGCCTTATGTGGGTACTATATTACCAGTACAAACTAATATTATAATATTTGAAGTATTAGGAAAATATACACCAAAGCAATTGGAGCAGCTGCTAGCCGAGCAGCACATAAATGTAATAGCCATAAGTGCAACACAAATACGAATGGTTTTTCATTTGGATGTTACCTATGCAATGGTTGATAAGTTAATAGCAAACTTGAAGTCGTTTTGATGTTTTTTTAAATTATAAAACTTTGCTCTGAGCATTTGGGCTTACATAATATTCATTAATACTGGTTATTTAACGTTTATCTTTGCTTTTCAAATAACTTTACTATGCACAAATACCTATTTACCCTTACTTCAATTTTATTAGTAGCAACAACAACAATTACTGCACAACAAAAAACAGTGTTTGCTTTTAATGCAGAGCAAATAATTGAAAAAATTGGCTTTGAAAATATGGTTACTGCTTTTGTTAGCACAAAAAAAAGTTACCGTAGCGATGAAGCAGCTGTAAAAACAGCAGAGGCTACTCGTCGCAAAGCCTTTGCAGCATTATATGGTAGCGGAATTGATTTTACTAAAAAAATGTGGTACCAAAGCAACAAATCAATTGTTGGTATGTACACAGCCCGAACTGGTGCTATGCCAATTGTTAATTTTGTAGTACCCATTGGTAATAGAGAAGTACTAATGAGTAATATGTTAAATATACTTAATAGTAAAAAAGTTGAAGATGAAAAAGCTACAACTTACTCAAAAAACGGCGTAAACGATTATTGTATAAAAGGAAATACCTTATATATATTTACCCAAAAAGATTTGATAATAGCTCCTATATTTCAAAACTTTGAAATTTATGACTACAATATGTACGAGGGTAAAACGGTTAAAGTAGATACTATAAAAGTTACCTCTCCATTAAATCGGGAACTTATGCCACCTACACCAATATATAATGCCGAGCAGGATAGTAAAAAGACTTTACAAAAAAAAGTACCACAAATTGAAATTGATAAATTAGTAAATGGTAAAGTTGTAAGGCTATATAAATCAGTACCTGAAAAAGTAAAAGCAACAAAAAAAATAGTTAAAGGCTATGAATCCGATGATATTCAAATTGGGGCTTCAAGAATTATAGTTGATAAAGGTGTAGAGTCTCCAACCTTATATACTAACGATACTGCAAACTCTGTAGCTGTAAAAAATGCTGCAACAAAGGCTGCAATGGATGTAATGAGAGCTGCAAAAGAAGCTCAAAATGAAGTTATGACCATTACATCGGACACTTTAACTCGAATAGAATATGTTGATGAAAATACAAACCTTAAAATTTATTATATACCTTATACCGAACAAGAAAAAACAGATATAGTAGACAAAAAAGCATTAGAAAAAGAAGCCAAAACACGAAAATATGTTGATTCATTATTGCAAAATACTGATGTTTACTTGCCTTACTTAATAGCTAATAAAGATATAAATACAATTGCTGATTCAAAAGCCGATATGGCTATGTTAATGGATAATACTATTAGTGGCATTAATCCTTTTTTTAAAAAAATGATGCACGAAGTTGATGATAATAATACCGAAAAAAAGCAAGTAACTAGTACTAGTTTTATAAATTTTGAAAATGGAAAAATGGTAATGTTAGCACAAGAAGGTTGTTGCAATAAAGCTAATGACTATATTAATAAGTTGTATTTACCAATCACCGATTTTTGGGCTACCGAATTAAATAAAAGTAATATTGGTATAGGCAGAGCAAATGTAAGTTTGCCCATATTAAATGATTATTACAATAATTATTTAGGCTTCGCCAAAAAAATGCATTTGGTAAGTAGCGAAATTGGGTTTGAGTTTAAAGATGTTGAAGATGCTTTTACTGGCGAAATTGCAATGACAATGAGTATGGAAAAAAATGCCGAAAGCCGTACTGGGAAACCTGCTGCTACAATTGCATTTAAAATAAAAAATATAAGCAAAGCTATAAGTTTATTAAATAAAATAGGGAGCAATAAAGTAGAAAATATAAAGCAATATAAATTTGATGTTGACGGGCAGTACCTGTTATTAAATACTGAAAAATTGCCTACACCAGCAGTAGCTTCTAATAATGTACGACCACAACCAGCATTGCCAATGGGTAACTTTGGTACTTTTAATATGGATTTAAAAAGCCTAATTAAAGGCTTTTTGCCAATAGATGAATCAAAAGCTAAAAGCCAAGATGAAGTGTTGAACTTTTTTGGTACAGTAAGTTTTATTAACAATAAAACTGAAGATGGAAAATTTGAAGGATCTATGGAAATGGATATGGGTAATAAAAGCACAAATGCTCTAGCTAATTTATTTACCCTAATTAATAAAATGGGTGAAGCTAAGGATAGTGAAAGAAAACCAATGCAGTTTAGAATGCCTAAAGATGAGGTAGAAGTAAAACCTAAGGCTAGTACAAAAGTTAGCAGGCCTGTAAAAACTACTAAAAAGAAAAAATAGGTTAACAAAAATTTAATATCAATGTTTAAACATTGAAATTAAAAAAGTTGTATATTTACAAAAATAAAATAAAAATAAAATGAGTTTAATTGAAAATTTGAATTGGCGTTATGCCACCAAAAGAATGAATGGCGAAGCAGTACCTAAAGATAAATTGACAGTAATACTTGAAGCTATAAGGCTTACCGCCACATCGTATGGTTTGCAAACACACAAAGTATTTGCTGTAACTAATGCGGAAATAAAAACCCAACTACAGGCAGCAGCTTATGGCCAAGCCCAGTTAG
>JAYWGN010000053.1:0-17090 GCA_043778255.1 Chitinophagaceae bacterium
AGATGTAAAACCAAACCCAACCACTGGTACAGTTTACTTTAATGTATTAGGTACTAGTACCACCATTAATGTAAATGTGCTTGACCTTAGCGGCAAAACAGTTATACGTAAGGGCTTAGTACAAACTACTAACTTTAGTGTAGATATGAGCAAACTAGCCAACGGCATGTATATATTACAAGCTATAGATGCTCAAACTGGCGAAAAGGCTTTATTTAAAGTACTTAAAAACTAAGGTTATCTATTTTTTACCGCCTTTGGCGAAAAGTTGATTACCCAATTATATTCCAAATCCCTTCTTCATTAAATTGAGGAAGGGATTTTTTTTGTGTATTCATTTAGCCGTAGGCTAAATAAGTAAACATAGGTAATAAAAACCAATATAGCGAAGTAAAAAATGTGTAATGTTTTTAAACTTTTTCAGGTATTTTTTTATAATTTTTTTGCCGTAGGCTAAATAAAAAAAAGTATAGTTGGCTTAAACATTTAGGCGAAGCCAAAATGAGAATAACAAAAGGGTGAATATTATGTTACAATATTTAGTACAAAAATTTATTGTTAACTTTAGCTATCAAAACTTTACATTATGAAAAATATATTTACCCTACTATTATGTATGCTTACCTTATTAGTGCAGGCACAAGTACAAAAAGGAGAGAGCAAATACAGTACATACACATTTGCCAATAACCAATATAAACCTAATGCAAATGGCAGAACTGTATATAGTAGGGTAGCAATTGGGCATGTAAACCCTAAGCCATTTATAGCATTTAGTTGCAGATGGAAAGATGTAACTGCTACAAAAAATGTAAGAATAGCCGTACGATTTAGTACTGCCGATAATAAAAATGATGATGATGTTAACGGCTCTCCTAATTATATAACAATTAAAAAAGATGAGCACTTTGAAAATGAAAATGGTGAAAATGTAAGTGAATTGTTATTTACTGATAAAAAATATACACACTACGAATTGAAATTAATGGGCACTAGTAATAGCGATGGTAAATTATTAGGGTCGTTAATGCTCAATTTTTTTAACCCCAATGGGGTAGCAAAGACAAATGAAATATTGGATAATAATATATTGCTAAATAATATAAAACTACCTAATAATGGCAATGCCACAGTAACCAATGAAACTAGCAAACAGTTAAATACCGATGAAAATTTGCAACCAACAGCATGCCCCTGCCCTTTGCCTAACTATGTAACCCGTACACAATGGGGATGCCCACAGGGGCAAGGTTTGGCAGCAGGTGTAGGTACTAGCACTACTGTAACACACCTTATAGTACACCATAGCGACGGTGCTAATACAAGTGCCGATTGGGGTGCTACTGTGCTAAGTATATGGAATTACCATGTAGGCACTAATGGGTGGAGCGATATTGGGTACAATTGGTTAATAGCCCCTAATGGTGTACTGTACGAGGGTAGAGGCAGTAATAACTTACTGCAAAATGTAACTGGGGCACACTTTTGTGGCTTTAATGCTAATACAATGGGTACTTCTATGTTAGGCAATTATACTAGTAATACAGTAACCGACCCAGCCCGAAATACACTCATTAAAACCTTAGCTTGGAAAGCCTGCAATGCTGGTATACCTGTTATTGGTACTGCATTACATGCTTCATCGGGGTTAACGTTGAATAGAATAAGCGGCCATAGAGATGGCTGTGCTACTGACTGCCCAGGTACCCAATTTTACAATACATTCGGGCAATTACGACAACAAACAGATAGTGCTATTACAAGCTGTAATGCTGTGGCACCTTGTACAGCTTCACTTAATATTGCAGCAACAGGTTGCCCTACAAATAATATTACATTTTCGCCCACTAGTGTGCAAAACGGTGGCACTACACCTACTTATACTTGGTACTTAAATAATGTGTATGCCGCTGCTGGTAACACTTACACACTTACTAATGCTGTAAGTACCGATAAGGTGTATGCCCGTATGGTAAGTAATGCTGCATGTGCTACCACCGCCACTGTAAATAGTGATACCATACTACTGAGTTGCATTGTAACTACGGCAGTTGTACAGGTAGATGGTTTGCAGTATTGCAATGTATCGCCTAACCCTAACAATGGCAGGTTTATAGTAAATATGCACTTAAATAAAGCTGTAAAAGTAGAGTATAAACTTTCTAGTATTGAGGGTAAACTTATTGCTGTAACCGATGCTAGTAAAGTAATAGGTACTGTACAAAAAACATTTAGCCACACTAACCTTGCTAATGGTATATACTTATTAGAAATATTATTTGATACCAAAAAAGTAACCTTTAAGTTAATTGTAAATAAGTAATGCTAACTTAAATGTACTTTGAAGTGTATTGGGCTTTTTTTAACTATACAAATGTGAATTATGCAGCTAGGTAGCTTTGTGAAAGCCTGTACCAAGTAATGGGGTAAACTAAATGACCATATTAATGCTAAATGAGTAGCGTATATCAAATAACTTATAATTAAATAATGCCCTAAACCTACTTAAACTTACTACTAACGTAAGTAATAAGTGTAGCCCACAAAAAAATATTAATGAGGTAGATAAGGAAAACCCAACCACCAAGTTTTAAACTTTCGGTTAAGTATGCAAATGGAAATGCCAAAACATTATACGTATTATACGCTAAGCCAACAAAAAAGTCATGCTTCATTAATTTGCCTTCTAAAGCTACAACTTTGCCAAACATGCCAAAAGCCCCTATTATAAAGCATACTAAGCTTATTTTTATAAATAATTTTTTATTAAAGGGTGTTACTTTTTTGGTTTCACTCCCACTTAATTCATTCGGCTCCAGCTTTATTTTTTCAAAAAAGTTTCATTACGCTCTTCTAATATTTTTTCTATAGTTTGTAAATATTCTTCTTGGTAGTCACCTCTTTTATTGGTGTAAATTTCTAGTAATTCACTAGTATTTTTTAACTTTAAGGCTTTGTAAAAATTGGTATTCATAAATTTAGGTTTTATTTGCAAACCAAGTAAAATTGTAAATAAAATTATAACCTACTAGGGCAATTGGTTATTGCTGCTGGCCTTATATAGTAGCCATATAGCTGTACAAGTATTGCTTAATATCTATTTGCACATTATAACATGTTAATGCACTTTTTTTCAAATTATTTATTGAAGAGTATATACCCACCTATGTGCCAAAATGAGAGTACTAATAAATCAAATGCAACCCATAATTAATTAAAACTCACCTTAAATACCATACTCCAAATAAAAAATGCTTTGTAAATTAATACAAAGCATTTTTTTATAGTATAGTGAAAATATTATAAATTAATATCTGCTTCCACCACCACCACCGTATCCGCCGCCGCCACGGTTTCCACCGCCGCCACCACCGTAACCGCCACCGCCACGGTTTCCACCGCCGCCGCCGCCGTAACCACCGCCACCACTAGGGCGACCACCACCGTATCCACCGCCACCAGGACGACTACCACCACGGCTTCCGCCGTCGCTTTCACGAGGTTGTGATTCGTTTACGATAATACTTCTTCCACCAATTTCAGTTTGGTGTAAGGCAGCTATTGCAGCTTTAGCTTCTTCGTCGTTAGCCATTTCTACAAAGCCAAATCCTTTGCTTCTGTTACCTTTAAATTTGTCAGTAACAATTTTTGCTGATGTTATTTCACCATGAGATGAAAATAAATCTTGTAAATCCTGATCGGTCATTTCCCAGTTCAGGTTGCCTACGTAAATGTTCATTTTTGTAATTTTTTAAATGATTTGAAAATAATGAACTAATAAAGTAATTAGATAGCCTGAAAACAAGGATTGTACCAGAACCTATAACCTTAAAAAATCATTAAACCGATGTAAAAGTAAACAATTAAATTGTAAACTAACAAATTTATTTGTGTGCAAATGCATTTTACCCTATAACCTATTACAGTTCAACCAATTATACTAGTATTACTTTTGTGTTAACAAGCCTAATTCGGCTTCTATTGCTTTTAAGCGCCTTTCCAACTCGGGTAATTGACGTATCATTATGAGTCTTTTCTGCTCCGTCATAAAGTCTACGGCTGGGTTGCCATTTAGGGCTGTATTTTCTTTCTTAATGGTTTTAGTTACACCTGCTCTTCCATTTATTTTGGTGCCATTACCTATGGTCAAATGCCCTGCTATACCAGCTTGTCCGCCAATTACAATATTGCTACCTAGCTTGGTGCTACCACTTATACCAACTTGTGCTGCTATTACTGTTTTAGTGCCAATTTCTACATTATGGGCTATTTGTATTAGGTTGTCTAGTTTTGCTCCTTCACGTATTATAGTGCTACCAATTGTGGCTCTATCAATAGCGCAATTTGCCCCAATTTCTACATAGTTTTCAATTATTACATTGCCTATTTGTGGTACTTTTTTATAGCTTCCATCTGTTTGTGGTGCAAACCCAAATCCATCGCTACCAATTATAGTACCGCTATGTATAGTTACATGGTTGCCCACTACACAGTCATTATATATTTTCACTCCAGCATTTATGGTAGTGTTATCGCCTACGGTTACATTGTTTCCTACAAAGCTTTGTGGGTATATTTTTGTATCATTTCCAATAGTAGCATTTTTGCCTATATAGGCAAATGCACCAACATATACATTGTTGCCTAAGGTGGCAGTTGGGTCTATATAGCTTGGTTGCTCTATACCTACTACCTGCTCCATTTGCATTTTTTGGTAATAGCTCAATAATGTAGCAAATGCTGTGTAGGCATCGGTTACAGCAATTATTGTTGCATTAATCGGTTGCTTTAATATGTAATCGTTATTTAATATTACTATACTTGCTTTGGTAGTATATAAGTACTCTTCGTATTTAGGATTGGCCAAAAAAGTGAGCTGCCCGTCGGTTGCCTCTTCTATTTTACCGAAAGTGGTTACACTACTATTTGCATTGCCTATTATAGTGCCATTTAATAAAGTGGCTATTTGAGTTGCAGTAAATTGCATAGTCAAGTATTTTATATTATTTATCTTTTTTTGTATACAAAAAAAATTAAACTGCAGTTATTAATTGGTGATATAACAAATATAATATTTCTGCTCGGCTATTGCCAAATTATTATGAACCAAAGCATTGTCCACCTCCGATATATCCTTTACCACACCGCTTTTAAAAAGTATGTTAATTTTTTCGTCGGCAGTTTTGTATAAGCTATTGGTAACCGAACCTGTAAATATATAATAGTGCAAATCACTATCAGCTATACAATATTGTGTAGCAATAGTTTGTTGTTGGGTTAATAATAGTTGTGTAATTGCAGCTTCGGTATTGTATTGTATTTTATATAATTGGCGGTTAATAATACGAGTGCATAGGTTACTTAATATAGGGTCGCTATGTTGCATCCAACCTTTTAGGGAGCTGAGTATATCATAATCGTCGAGCAAACAAAAGTCGTGTAGTGGGTACTGTTGGCTATCGCCCAAATGCTTATGCTCAAATAGTTTGCTCAGGTTATTGCTTTGTGGTATAGCGCCTATTTGTTTGGCTCTTTGTATTGCTTTTTGCAACATTTGCTCGGCTGCCACTACAGTTTTGTGTAAGTATACTTGCCAGTACATAAGCCTCCTTGCTATCAAAAATTTTTCGATACTAAATATTGCTTTTTCCTCCACCATCAACTCACCGTTATGTACAGTTATCATTTTTAATATACGGTCATAAGCCACTGCACCTTCACTTACACCACTATAAAAACTATCTCGGGTTAGGTAATCCATTCTATCAACATCAAGCTGACCACTTACCAATTGATGCAGATATTTTTTGGGATATACATTGGTAAATATATCAATTGCTATTTGCAATGCTCCACCAAATTCGGTATTCAATTGGTGCATTATAGCTAACGAAAGGCTTTCGTGGTGTACATCATGCACTATCATACCCTCCAATGCATGTGAGTAGGGGCCATGCCCAATGTCGTGTAATAGTATGGCTATTTTAGCACCTACTTCTTCTTGGGGTGTAATGTCAATTTGCTTTTGCTTAAGTTCAAATAATGCATACCGCATTAAGTGGTAAGCACCCAAACTGTGGTGTAGCCTTGTATGTACCGCACCTGGGTACACTAATTGGGCCAATGCCATTTGGTGTATTCGCCTTAGGCGTTGGTACCAAGGGTGGTTTATAAGGTCGTATATAAGTTGGTTGTCAATTGTAATAAAGCCATACACAGGGTCGTTTATAATTTTCCTTTTCATTAGTGTGTAAAATTAGGAAATTAAATGATTGCCTATAATTTATACCGAAATGATAAACAATAAAGTCCAATTGCGGCTTCGCCATATTGTACTACCTGCCTGCCGGCAGGCATTTGATGTTAATTAAGTAAAATACTTTTGAACTAAATACCATTTCACAATGCTATTACAAAATACAATAAATAAATATTTCGAAATTAATAATGATAATTTTCAATTACAAATGCTCTAGTATAAGCTTTTGCATAGCAGCTAATTGCAATGGTTCTACTTTAAGTTTTGGTCGGGTAAAGTTAAGGTCGTTGGCAGTGGTTATAGGCACTAAGTGTAAGTGTGCATGAGGTACTTCCAATCCTATGGTGGCTATGCCTATACGGTTGCAAACAATACATTTTTTTTGGGCTAGGGCTATTGGTTTTGCAAATTGCAAAATGGACGTTAATAGACCATCACTTAATTCAAAAAAAATATCAACTTCTACTTTAGGTACTACCAATATATGCCCTATTACAATTGGATTAATATCTAAAAATGCAATAAAATTTTCGTCCTCCATTATTTTATAACAAGGTATAGTGCCGTTAATAATGTTGGTAAATACACTCATTAAATTAAGCCGTTATTTTGTTTATTTTAAATTGTAGTGTACCTGCTGGTACTTGTATTTCGGCAATTTCGCCTACTTTTTTGCCAAGCAATCCTTTACCAATGGGCGATGATATAGATATTTTGCCCAACTTAAGGTCAGCTTCACTTTCCGATACTAATTTGTATGTAACCTGTTTTTTAAGTTTTAGGTTAGTTACCGTTACATTGGTTAGTATACTGGCTTTGCTAATATCAATATCACTTTCATCAATTATACGGGAGTTGGTTACAGCATCTTCAAGGTGTTTCATTTTAGCTTCAAGCATTCCTTGGGCTTCTTTTGCAGCATCGTACTCAGCATTTTCTTTAAGGTCACCTTTTTCTCTTGCTTCGGCTATGGCACGGCTAGCAGCTGGCCTATCTACACTCAGCAAATGGTGAAGTTCAGCTTTCATTTTGTCAAATGTATCTTTAGTAACGTAGTTAATGGCACTCATAATTGTAGCGTATTTAGCAAGTTGTTAAAAAATAACAACGCCTCAAAGCAATTGCAATGAAGCGTTGAAAAAAGAAAACAAATATATTGCATTTTTACCTAAATAAAAAAAATGTTGCTACTTAATTTATTATAATACTATTTGTACTACTGCCCTATGGGGCAAAAAAATTGGAATTATGTAATGCCAATTACAAAAGCATTTTACCAAAAACTCAAAATAAAAAACTTAGCTTTACACCCAAGCCAAAGTACTTGGCTGCTCAATTAATTAAAGAAAATAGCCACAAATAAAATGCGACAAATAAAAGTAATTAGCCTTTCACTTATTATACTAAGCACAGTAGTATTGTTGTTTAGTTTGCTAATACCAAACCATAGCAAAGTGAGTAGGGCCATTACTATAAACAAACCAAAGGCGGCTATAAAAACCGAACTTGCTCAATTACCAAATTGGAAACAATGGCATCCGTTTTTAAAAATAAATAACTCTAAAGTAGCCACAGTTAATACCATAAGCGATACAGCAATACAAATAAATAACTACACCTTTAGTCTTATTAGTGCCACTGATAGTAGTTTACAATTTCTAGCAAAAAACCCCAATGGTGAAACAATGCCAAGTACCATTAACCTATATGCAGTAGGCGATAGTTGTATTGTAAATTGGTATAGTTCGGTTACTGTAAATTGGTACCCTTGGGAAAAATTGCGAACCATTTTTTACGACAATATATACGGCCCTGCATTGGATAGTAACCTTGTATCATTTAAAAGGTATATGGAGAAATAGTGGATAATAAAGTCTTTTTTTTTGGGGTAAAAAAAAGGAATTGTTACCTACTGCAATTTGCTAAATACTCTTCAAATTTCTTTGACATAATTTTTCTATATTTGCCCACATTGCCATTGCCATAGTACCTAACAATAAATTTTTATTTATGAAATCAAAAAGTAAAGGCATTTTTGTATTCGTTTTTTTAATAGCTATTTGCATAGTTGCTTTATTTACAGGCAAAGAAAAACCAATAGACCCTACCAAACTTACCACCCTTGTTAATAGTGATATAG
Source organism: Chitinophagaceae bacterium (assembly GCA_043778255.1). Lineage (GTDB taxonomy): Bacteria > Bacteroidota > Bacteroidia > Chitinophagales > Chitinophagaceae > JAYWGN01. The sequence goes on from JAYWGN010000053.1 coordinate 8,400, forward strand.
CTTGGATGTTAGTAGCCACAGCATTAGTGTTGGTAATGACGCCAGGCTTGGCATTTTTTTATGGTGGTATGGTAAGCAAAAAAAATGTAATTAGCACCATGCTGCAAAGTTTTATAAGTATGGCTGTTATTACTATACTGTGGGTGGTAGTGGGTTTCAGCCTTGCATTTGGTAGTAGTATTGGTGGTGTTATTGGTAACCCAACCACTTTTTTTATGATGAATAATGTACTCACTGGCAGCCCATGGGGCCTTGCACCAACTATACCCTTATTACTGTTTGCATTTTACCAGTTAAAGTTTGCTATTATAACTCCAGCATTGGTAACAGGTGCATTTGCCGAACGTATAAAGTTTAACAGTTACCTATTATTTATTTGCTTGTTTTGCCTGTTTATTTATTGCCCATTGGCACATGCTACTTGGCACCCTGAGGGTATATTATTTAAGTATGGTGTGTTGGACTTTGCAGGGGGTACCGTAGTACACATGAGTGCAGGTTGGGCTGCATTGGCAAGTGCTATTTATTTAAAAAAACGTAACGAACCTGCTCATAACCCAGCCCGAATTACTTATGTATTATTAGGTACAGGGTTACTATGGTTTGGTTGGTTTGGCTTTAATGCAGGTAGTGCATTTGGGGCTAATAGCCTTGCCGTAACTGCCTTAGCTACTACTAGTACAGCTAGTGCAACTGCAGCATTTATGTGGGTAGTATTTGATATGGTACGTGGCCGCAAACCTAGCGCCATGGGTACTTGTATTGGTGCAGTAGTGGGGCTTGTAGCTATTACACCAGCTGCTGGTTATGTAAGTATGCCACACAGTATTATAATTGGTGCAGTGAGTAGTATAGTAAGTAATGTTGCTGTTGCCTACCGTACTCGTACCAGCTTGGACGATACTTTGGATGTATTCCCTTGCCATGGCATTGGTGGTATAGTAGGGTTTATACTTACTGCCGTATTTGCTAACCAAGCTATTAATGCAGCTAACACCACTGGCAATGGTTTATTATTTGGCGAAAGCAAATTGTTTATTACTCATTTAATTACGGTTGTTGGCGTATCGCTATTTGTATTTGGTGGTACTTTCATATTGTTAAAAATTACAGACCTCATATCGCCATTACGAGTATCAATTGCTGACGAAGCTATTGGCTTAGATATAAGCCAGCACGGCGAAAGTTTGTAGTAACCTATGACAAAAAAATTATTACATTTACAGTACTAATACCAAAAATTAAAGTAGTAGAGTGCAATTTGCATTATGATTAAAGTATGGTACCAATAAGCTTGTAAGATTAGAAACTATGTACGTACAACTTTGAATGCTATAAAGTATATGGGTATATAGAATTAAAAAAATGTTGCTATAAAATTAATATTAAGCTATCTGTGTAACTATTTCAACCCAATTGATAGGGGTAAAATTCAACTACTTTTTTTAGCCAAAATTAAAAACATAACTAACAACATTATTATTGAACTTTACAATAAGTAAATTGAACATTATGATAATTAAAAATGAAATAGTTAGTAAAGGATTTATACTTGCAGGCATAATGAATATTGCTGGTGTATTAGTATCGTCTCGTTGCTTTACTAATGATGTTATACCTCTTGTTGATGCAGTAGTTATGTCTAACTTTGGGTTAGTAATGATAATCATTTGGGGCTTAGCATACATTGCTGTTTCAAAGGGTTATAGCAACGTACAATGGCTTGTGGGTGTATTTGTAATTGAAAAATTTGTTTATGGCTTTATTTGGACAAAGTGGATACTTAATAATAATATTTCCGATGTTTTTGAAAAGGACAAAGCTGCAGGATTATTTTATGCAACTTATGGCATTAATGATTGGATATTTTTTCTATTTTTTTTAATAGTATTTATTCAATTAAAGTTTTTGAAAAAGGAATAACTAAACAATTAACAAGAGGTTATTGTAACAAAAATTGCTAAATTTTATTTTATTTACTAGCAATAATGTTAGTACAAATTTTACAAATGAAACATTTATATTTATTCAACGTTACTACATAAGTAAAACAGAAACTCAAATAATATGAAAAATTTTTACAAATACATAGTTGCTATACTCGTCATAGCATTTACCCATACAAATACTCAAGCCCAATATACCCGCTATATTGTAAAGTTGAAAAACAAAGGTGGTACACCCTTTACCCTAGCAGCACCCAATACTTACCTAAGTGCTAAGGCAGTGGCAAGGCGTACCAAGTATAACCTTAGTATTGATAGTACCGATTTGCCTATAACACCTCGTTATATTGATAGCATAAAAGCTATAGCCAACGTTACTATACTTAATGTAAGTAAATGGCTTAACCAAGTAGCTATAAGTACTACTGACCCTATGGCTATCGCCAAAATAAATAATTTTACATTCGTAATAAATACTAGTGGCATAGCTGCCAAAACCTTACCCGTAGGGCTTAACAAAAATATAAGTGCCAATAAATTAGCTTTTGAAATACTACCTAATACTATAACTACTAATACTACAAACCAACTTACTACAGGCTTAAACTATGGCAATAGTGCCAACCAAATTGCATTACACAAGGGTGATTTTTTACACGACTATGGCTTTCTTGGGCAAGGCATGACCATAGCAATGATGGATGCAGGATTTAATACCGTAAACACCAACACTGGTATTGATAGCCTACGGATTAACAACCAAATAAAAGGCACTTGGGACTTTGTAGCAAGGGAAGCTAGTGTAACCGAAGATGATGCACATGGGTTTTACTGCCTTAGCATAATAGGTGCTAATAAGCCAGGGCAAATGATTGGCTCGGCACCTAAGGCAAACTTTTACTTATACCGCACCGAAGATGTGGCAAGTGAATACCCAATAGAAGAACAAAATTGGGCCTCAGCAGCTGAGTTAGCCGATAGTTTGGGTGTAGATGTATTTAGCACAAGCCTCGGCTATATTGACTTTGATGATGCAAGTTTTGATTACACCTATGCCCAACGTAATGGCAATACGGCTATTATGACAAGGGCTGCCGACCTAGCAGCAAAAAAAGGAATTATAGTATGTAACAGTGCTGGTAATAATGGTAATAGCAATGCATTTCCCAATTATAAATATGTAGCCGTACCTGCAGATGGTGATAGTGTAGTAGCAGTAGGTGCTTGCAATAGCACAGGGCAAATAACCTCTTTTTCGGCATGGGGACCCACAAGTAGTGGAAAGGTAAAACCCAACGTAACATCGGTTGGTGCTGGTACTAGCTTTGTAAACCTTGGTGGCTCACCAAGCAATGGTAATGGTACTAGCTTTAGCAACCCTAATATAGCAGGGCTTATAACTGCTTACTGGCAAGCATTCCCCGAGTTTAGTAACATGACAGTAATTGACTTAGTACAGCAAACAAGTAGCATTGGCAACACCCCCGATGATAGGTATGGCTATGGTTTGCCCAATATGAAAAAAGCATTTGTAGCAGGATTACAAAAATTACAAACACAAAATGCTACAATTAATAATTGTAAAGCAACCGTACAATTTGCTGCAAAAGATAATGGCAGTAGCACTTACGAACTGCAACGTAAATTGAGTAACGAAACTGTATTTACTACTGTAAAAACTATACCGTCTATAAGTGGTGCATTTGCTTTAAAAAATTATACTGTTGCTGATAGCATTACTAGCACTGCATTAGGTACAGTACAGTACCGTATAAAGCATACCATGAGTACCGATACTAGCTTTGTATATACCACCACTAGTACTGTAAATTATACTACTGTATGTACTACTACTGTACCACCAATAGTACTGCCAACCGATGCAATTATAATAGCCCCCAACCCTGTAAAAACTAGCCTTACTATAAAACTAGGTAGCTTATATGCAGCTAATACAACTATAAAAATAATAGATACCAAAGGTGCTGTGGTACACCAAAGTGTAAGTAGTACTACCATTAACCAAATAAATACTGCACAGTGGGCTACTGGTATATATATAGTAGAGCTTATAAATAATGGCAAAAAAATTACTAGCAAAAAAATACTAAAGGCTTATTAGTAAAGGCTTTTAGGGCTGTACTATAACCATTCCGCTTAATGTACCACCACACATTATAGTACCATTGGTAGTAGTTAGTTGTACTTTACATTGCAATTTTCCGTGCCTAAATATTATTTTTTGAGCTTGTACATACACTGTTTGGTTGGGTAGTACTGCTTGTTTGTATTTTATATTAGTTTCGGTAAGTAGGGTTAGCATATTGCTGTGTAGTGTATGCCCTTGCTCCATTAGTAAATATATACCAAAGGCTACTAAGCCTATTTGTGCCATTATTTCGGTGAGTATTACACCAGGTGTTATGGGGTTGTTAGGGAAATGCCCTTTGTAAAAATCTAATGTTGGTGATAAATAATAATTGCCTTCAATACCATTGGTATCGAGGTGGGTAATAGCATCAACAAACCTAAATGGTGGTTGGTGTGGTATGGCTTGTAATATATGCTGGTAGGGTGTTTGCACGTTATTGTTTTTTTTTAAAAAAAATTGGTGAGCACCTTACCTTTTGAACGATGCTCAATAATGATATACTGCTGACTGGCTGCATTGCTTAGGCGGTATTCCTTTATATTTTTTTTTGTAAAAAATTTTAGCTTATTCAATTTGCTAAGCAAGTTACAACTAGTAACATTACAAAAAAATATAAAGAATAAAAGCCGGGCAATGAACTGCTGTTGCACAAAGGTTTGTAGGCGAAAGCCCCCAATTTTTGTGCTACATTAATTTAAGCTTCTAAAGTCCACGGGTACTAATTTACTTACACCAGGCTCCTGCATGGTTACGCCATATATTACATCAACAGCAGCCATAGTAGTTTTGTTATGTGTTACTATTATAAACTGCGAATTTTCGCTAAATTTTCGTATCATTTGTGTAAATTTTCCAACGTTTGCATCGTCGAGGGGTGCATCTACCTCATCTAATATACAGAACGGTGCTGGCTTTATAAGGTATATGGCAAATAGTAATGCTGTGGCGGTTAGGGTTCGTTCGCCGCCGCTTAATTGGGTAAGGCTTGTTGGCCTTTTGCCTTTGGGTTTGGCTATTACTTCTACCCCAGTGTCGGATAAGTTATCGGGGTTTTCGAGTACCAAATCGGCCTCATCATCATCGGTAAATAAGGCTTTAAATACCTTTTTAAAATTATCTCGTACTTGGTTAAATGTATCTAAAAACTTTTGATTGGCTGTTGCTTCTACTTCTTGTATAGTTTGCAACAAGCTGTCTTTGGCGGTTATGAGGTCATTTTTTTGTTCTACAATAAAGTCATATCGTTTCTTCATTTCTTCGTAAGCCTCTATGGCAGTAGGGTTTACCTCGCCAATGTTTTCTAGTCGCTTTTTCATTTTGTCTGCTTTGTCTTGCAGTTCGGCTACGGGTTGCTCACCTGTACGGGGTTGGTCTAGTACATCATCTATATTTATTTTAAACTCTACATACAGCCTTTCTTTAGTACCAGTTACTTGTAATTTTAGTTCGTTTATGGTATCCTTTATTGTATTTAGGGCAGTGTCAATTGTTTCTTTTTGCTTTTGCTTTTGCTTTAGTGCTGTTTCTTTTTGGCTTAGTACACTACGCAAATTATAATACGTTTGGTCGGCTAGGTTTAGTTTTTGTTGTTCTATCTCTCGGTTTTGTAGTAGGCTTATTAGGGCTGTTTCTACTGTTTGTAATGTAGTGGTGTTGGTATTTATTTCGGCTACGGCTTGGGTTAGTTGTTGGGTATTAGTTTGCAATTGTATTACTAACTCTTGCAATTGTTTGGTTTTAAAATCAAGCTCTTGTTGCAACGCTGCTAACTTACTTTGTTGCCTACTAAGTTGTAGTTGGTGTGCATTAAAGTTAGTGTTGGCGGTATTGTAAGCATCTTGTGCAGCATTAAAATTTGTGTTACTTAATTGTAGTTTTTCGGTAAGTAGCAATGTAGCGGCACTAAGGTTGGCTAATAATTCTTTTACACCAATGGTACTTTCTTGGTTGGTTTGCAAATCAAAACTTAATTGCTGTAACCTTGTAGTAGCCGCATCTTGGCTGTTAGTAAGGTTTTCTATTTTATTTTCAATGCTAAATACGGTATTGGTTAGTTGATTTATAGTTTGCTGTGTTTGCCTTATGGCGTTTTCTTTTAGTTGTTCGTTGTAGCCTAACATTTCATTTTGTTGGCTTTGTATTTGTATTTTTAGGTCGTTTACTATTACAGTTTGTGCTGCTATTATTGCAGTTAATTTTTCAAAGTTTTTTACCCTTCCTATTTTTTTGCCTTCAAACAAACCTACACTACCACCGGTAAGTGTGTAAGTTCCTTTTACATATTTCCCTGTTTTTTCAAGTATTATATGTGTAGTATTTTGTAGCATAGCTTCATCGGTTTCGGCTATATATACATTGCTAAGTAAGTGGTGTACTAGGGCTTTGTACTTAGCATCAAACTCTACTACATCTATTGCTGGTATTAGGTTTGAGGCATTACTGTTATTACTATTACTGTTTGTAGTAAGTTCATTAAGTGCATCTAATAAAAAAAAGTTTGCTTTACCCTTTTTATTATCGTTAAGCAATTGTACTGCTTGTAAGCCTTCGGCCAAATTGTTAACTATGTAATAATTTAGGTAAGGATCCAATACATTTTCTAATGCTGCTCTATAGGGTTCTTTTACATACAATATATAGCTAAGTATTGGTGCTTGGTTAGCCCAGTTTGTATTTTTATGCAAAAATTTTACACTCTCTGGGTAGCCCTCCATTGTATCAATCATACTTTTAAGCAAATCGTATTCATTTTTTTTTGCATCAAGTGTTCGGCTTTCGTTGGCTAGTTGGCTGCGCAATACTTCGAGTGTAGCTTGTGTTTGTAATATTTGCTCTTTGGTATATTCGTGTTGTTGTTGTAGTTGTTGTAGGTCAGTTTTTTTGGTATCTAACTCGGTTGTTTTTATAGTTTTATCCTGTGCTAATTGTTGTAGTTGTTTGGCTCGGTTCTCGTTTTCGTCGGTTAGTTGTTGTATGGTACGTTGTATATTTTGTATAGATGTATCAGCAACGGCTACTTTTTTTTCTGCTTCAAATTGGTTACGTTGTACTTGGGTATTTTCGGCTCGTAAGGTATCTAACTCCTCACGTTGGTTGTTAAGCACTATACGGGTTTGCTCCACTGCTTGTTGCAGCTGCTCAAAGTCAGTATGTAAGGTTTGTAATATTATTTGCTCATCGGCCTGTTGGGTGGTAGTAAACTGTATACTTTCGGTAAGTGCTACTTGTTGCCCATCGGCTTTTTGCATAAATTCGTTTAAGCCTTTTTCTCTCTCCTTTAAGTAATGTATTCTTTGCTGTGCAAGGCTTTTCTCGTTTTCGGTGGTACGTACTTGTTGTACCAATTCGTTAAATATGCTTTGCAAACTTTGCAAGGCTTTTTCTTGTGTTACAAATTCTAATTTTTCTTGTTCTAATGCTGCTTCATCTGTTGCTATTGTAGTTTCTATTTGTAACTTACTATTTACAGTTTCATCCTGTTGTTGTGTATAATTTTTATAATTTAGGTTAAATGTTTCTAATGCAGCCTTGGCTAGTTCCAAGCTAACTTCACGGTATTCTTTTTTTATTTCAAAATATTTTTCTGCTTTTTTAGCTTGATTTTCTAACGTTTTTAGTTGGTTATTTATTTCAAATACTAAATCTTCAATACGGTTAAGATCATTTTCGGTTGCTTCAAGTTTGCTTTTGGCTTCTTTTTTACGTGTTTTGTATATGCTTATACCAGCAGCCTGTTCTAACATTCGGCGTCGGCTGTTTTCCTTATCTTTTATAATTTCATCAACCATACCAAGCTCTATTATAGCATAGCTGTCGGTACTTACTCCTGTATCCATTAGTAAGTTTTGTATATCTTTTAACCTACAACTTACATCGTTAAGTCGGTATTCGCTATCGCCATTTCTATAAAATTTTCGGGTTATGGTAATGGTATTAAATTCGGTAGGTAGTAAGTTTTTAGTGTTTTCAAAAGTTAGCGATACTTCGGCAAGGCTACTGGCACTACGGCTTTTGCTGCCGTTAAATACTAGGGCATCGAGGTTTTCACTTCGTAAATGCGATATTTTTTGCTCCCCTATTACCCAACGTATGCTATCTACAATATTGCTTTTACCACAACCATTTGGGCCTATTACACCAGTAACACCATTATCAAAGTGTAGTATAGTTTTATCGGCAAAACTTTTAAATCCTTTTATTTCAAGACTTTTTAAACGCATTTTTTTGAGTAGTTAGTAGTTAGTAGTTAGATATGCACTATGTTTTAATAAATTGCGTAGCTATTTACATATAAAACTTTATTAACAATAACAAAAAGAAATAACAATTAACCACTAGTAACTAATCATTATTTCTTATTTGGTCTGCGAACATAAACGTTTAAACCTGCTTTTTAAAGTGATGTAAAAAAGATGTGAATAAGTAGTGGGGAAAAGTATTGATTTGATAAATAGTTATTAGCTGACCAAGCCCAAATTTGTTTTCAATTTCATAACAAAAGCCACTTTTCATATTTAAACGTCACTGCGATGGTACGTGCCAGAAGCAACCTCTCTAAAATTATTCAGATTGCTTTGTTGAGCAAGAACCTAA